>JBBDYH010000016.1:0-48659 GCA_040901795.1 Pirellulales bacterium | reverse complement strand
GTTAAAGAAAGCAGCGTAAAACAAACTTAGTGCCATTGGGCACAGCCCACCCTACGGGGATGCGGGGCCGCGCTCCAGGCGGTTGAAGTATTCATCGAGGCCGGCGCGGAACTCCTCAGGGAGGGAGCTCCCCGATTCGCCGGTGGTTTGCGTGACGCCTTGATCTTCGCGGACTTCCTTCTCGTTCAGGCCGGAGCCGACGAGCGCCAGGGCCGTGTCGCTCGTCTCTCCGCGACTGCCTCCACCCGGCGTCGAGCCGCCGCCCCCGCCGCCTTTAGGATTAATTTTCTTGGATTTCAGCAACAGCTCGATCGCTTCGGTCTCGGCGGCGATGGCTTCGCGGCCCGTTTCGGGGCGGCCCAGAATGTCGGCCGCTTCGTCCATGACCAGTTCTACCTGCGACAACAAAGCGATCTCCTTGCCGAACTCGGCCTCGCCATCGGGCAGATCGCGGATGCGCACGATCAACTTGGCTACGCGCTCGGAAATCGTCTCCTGCGTTGAGCGGAGGTCGCCCGCGCGCTGGCCGTACTCTTCGTTTGCCAAGGCGGGGCGCGCCTGTTCGGCCACGCGCGTCTCCTCACGGAGATTGACTTCGGCTTCGAGGATTTGCATGGCTTCGAGCACGACCGATGGCGGCAGGCTACTTTTGGATTTCCCTCCGGGGCACTGGCCGGAGCAGGCCGGGTCAACGAGATTGTCGGCCCAGCGGTCGAACGTATCGGACCAGAACTCGGCCTGGGCCATCGACAGGCCCGTCTCGACGCGGACATCGTCGCTGAGCTGCCGCAAGCTGCCGACCACGTCCTCTTGGCGCATCTCGTCGAGCACAGTTTTGAACCGCTCGAAGCGGCGGCGCTCAAAGTAGCCTTGCATGTCGTCCATGATCATCGACAGATCCTGGCTGCTCTTCGTTTCCGCCTCGGCCAGTTCGCGGAAAGCAAGATGCTCCTTGCTCGTCACATTGCCGGGCTGACCGAAGGCCGCCGTGAGCTGGTCGGCGATCTTACCGGCGATGACGTATTGCTTGCGCGAGGCCGCCTTGAGCCGTTTGACCAGCGTGCTCCCCTCCAAATTAGCGAGGACTTTGTTGAGCTCGTCGGCGACTTTTTCGAACTCGGCGAGCAGATCCTGTTGCGCCACGATGGCTTGATCGAGCTTTTCTCCGGCGGGGCAAGGCGGCGATGGCTTGGCGCTGGAGTCGGCAATGGTCGTCACCGGCAGCGTCAGGCGCGAACTGGAGTTGCTCTTCTTGGGTTCCTGCGGCTCGCCACCGTCTTTCGGCGGAGGCTGCTGCGACGACTCGGAATCGACCACTTGGGGGACCGGGGGCTTGGGCTCGCTGTCGGCCGGCTTGGCGCTTTTCGCCGCGGCATTGTTTCGTACCTGCCCAGCGATCGGCCCGGACTTGGTCGGCGCACCGGCGACGGCGGTCGGCGCTTGGGACGATTGCTTGAGAAGGTCAGCGACGTTGGGCATTCGGTTGCCGGAAATGTCCTTGAGGATTTGCAGCATCTCGGCCCATTTCTCGAGATGGCCCACGCCGAACTCGGGATTACGCATCGCTTGCCGGACGAGCTCTTCGCCGCCGAGCACGAGGCTCGAGAGACGCCGGCCGTTGGCCCGCTCGCTGGCCGATTGAGCCTCGATACGGCGGCGGACGTCGGGTTGATCGAGCTCCTCGCCGGAGAGGAGACGCATTTGCAAGTTTGTGTGGTGAAGCTGCAGCTCGCGGTCGCGGACCTCGAGCGATTGCCGATGCCACTTGCTAAGCTGCTCGGTCAGCCAGATCGAGTGCTGTTCGGCGGTGAGTACGTAAAGCAGGTACGGCGCCGAGTAAACGCGCTCGCGGCCCGGTAAATAATCTTCGGCGAAAATGCGGACTTGAAGAGGCTGCGGCTCGATCTTGAGCGTTTGCGCGCAGAACGTCGCCGCCAGCTCGAGCGCTTCTTTGTCGCTACCGCCGGCGGCGAGCAGTTGCTCTCCTTTGGCCGGTTTTTCGACGGCGGCGCTATCTAAGGCGGCGCTATCGGCGCCTTGCCACTCGATGCCGACGCGCTTGACGCCGAAATCGTCCTGTGCGCGGACGGTGAAGTTGAGCGTTTCGGAATCAAGCACGACCTTTTGCCTTGGAAGGCCATCGCAAGCCAGCGTCGGAGCTTCGTCCTCGCGCGCGGTGATCGAAACCGTGAACGGTTCCAGCCCTTTCAAACCGAACTCGTCTTGCCACTCCAGCACGAGCTTTCGCGAAGCGTCAATTCGTGTTGGTCGGCTGGCGAGGTTGGCAGCCGCCACCTTGGTCGGACGTCCGTCAATCTGCGCACTTGCCAGTTTGCGGTTGGCGGTCGCCTCGAAGGTTGCCTGGCTGCCGTTGACGACCGACAGCGCTCCGCCGCGGACGTCTTTGGACAGCAGTTCTTTACGCTCCAAGTACTCGGGCAAGCGAATCTCTGCGTTCACCGCCGATAGCTCCGGTCGCAACATCGGTACGATCCGCGAGGTTTGACGAGCATCACCGATGTGTAAGGCGAGCCAGCTCTCGTCGATTTGCGGAGGCAGGGCAAATTCATAGCGGCCGTCTTTCAGCTCGGCAGTCAGAGCAGTCTGGCTGCCGAGACGCCCGGTTCCCTGTGCCGGCTGCCGGCGCGAATCCTCCAACAGACGCACGGGGAGTGTGAAGGGCTCGCCATGCGGGATGACCAGGCGCTCAGGAAGTGTTTCCAGGGACGTGAACGTGTACCGCGGGATCGGTTGCCAGGGGGCCAGGAACCTGGCCCAGGCATTGGCGGCTGCGGCGGGGAACAAGGCCAGGATGACCAGGGCGACCACGGCCGGCACGGCGACGAGCCACGCCCACAGGCGGTGGCGCGGACGGGGGACGGCATCGCGAAAGTCGCGCGTGGCGGCTGTTTGCGCAACCTGGTGAATGGCGGCTTCGCACAGGGCGCGCGAGCGGGCCTGTTCGCTCTCGCTGCGAACCAGCTCGATGATGCCGAGCATTTGATCGCCGAGGCTTGGAAATCGGCGGCTGAGGAGCCGTGCGAGTTGCTCGAGCCGGCGGTGGCGCCAAATCCAGCGATGCAGGTACAGCGGCACGAACGCACAGCCGAGCACGGCCACCAGGAAAATCGTCACACGCGCCCAGGTCGGCGTGTCGATCACCCGGTCGAGGCCGAAGAGAACGAGATACGAAACGAGAACACCGAACAGGGCGCCGCAGCAGGCTTCGATCGACTTGATCGTCCAGACGCGGCGACGAAAGTCGTGTAACTGGGTTTGGAGTGCGGAGGGAAGTTGCAGCCCCGTGGACGATTGAGCAACGCTCATGTCAGTCGCCTCCTTGAAGAATTCCGCACGGCGAAAGAGCTAAGCCGGTAATATACCATCTGGCGGGTGGAAAAAAGCAACGCCTAACCGTTTTACAATTCCGAAAGTCGCTCCAGCGTGCTGCTGTCATGCTGAGCGGAGCGAAGCATCTACCGAATTCCAAAGTAGATCCTTCGCTTCGCTCAGGATGACGCTTCAAAGTAGATCCTTCACTTCGCTCAGGATGACGCTAAATCAACCCCACGACCTTTCGTCCGATCCAAAAAACGCCGAGTAAAACCACTAACGTGCCTGCGACCGCGGGATGGCACCAAAGCTGCACACGGCGGATCGATGCCGGCGGCTCAGGCAACGCGGCCAGCGACTCCAATACTTGCTCCAGTTTTTCAGGCTGGATCGTCTGACCGCGCGTCACGCGGGCGATTTCTTCCAACACTTCCGGCCGCGCCGCCTTGCCGATGCGTTCGACGGCGGCGCCTTGCACAAAGATAGACGTTTCTAAGGTAGCGCCGGTTTGCTTGCACGCGAGCGTGACCTGATGCCGCCCCGGCTCTTCGGCCGTAAAACGAGCGGCAAATGCACCCCATTCGTCCCCAGCCGAGGTAAACCGCACCGTCTCCGACTTGCCCGAAGGGGCGACGATCCGCGCCGAAACGTCCCCCTTCTGCAACGGCTCACCGCTTTGCTCCATGACGTTTGCGGCCAGGGCGATGGTTTGCCGCACTTCGGGCTGGTCGGGAGAGTAGTAGAGGCGCATCGTCTCGCCCTTGGCCATGTTGCGGCGATAGGCCATCCAGCGGACGACTTGCCCCCAGAAGAGGTAGTGGTACTTGTCCTCCACTCCCTTGCGCCAGCGCCAGGCCCCGTCAGTGGCCATGTAGAGCACCTTGCCGGCGCCAAACGTGCGCGTCGCCAAAAGCGGCAAACGGCCGAACTCGTTCGAGACTTCCTTGTGGACGCACAGAACTTCACTGCCCGCCTTGGCGCGAAGGACCGGAGCGTACCACTGGAAGCCGGGCAAACTCTCCCAGACCTCGAGGTTGTCGTCCTCGGTTTCGGCGAGCTTTGTCAGCAGGCTGCGGCGGCCGGTCTCGGTGAGCTCGAAGTGGCAGGGCGTACGCGAGCCCCAACCTTCCGGCTGGGCGGTGTCGAGCACGACGGGGCAAAGCTCGGCGAGCTCGGTGTCAAACAACGACATCTGATTCCCCTGCCAGCCGGGGAGAAACACCAATCCGCTGGCCTGATGTTCGACGAGTCCCTTGAGCAGCCGGCAGTCCTCGACGGTAAGTTGACCCTCGGAAACTCCGACGTCGCCCAGGAAGACGACGTCGAATTTTGAAAGCTCCTCCAGGCCTTGCGGGAATTGTTTGATGTAGTCCTTGCTGCCGCCGCCCGGTTTGTTGAGGCCGGGATGAAACATCAAGCACGAAACCTCGACGCCCGGATCGCGCGAAAGGGCGTTGCGCAGATAGCGATATTCCCAGCGCGGCAGCGACTCGACCACCAGCACGCGAAGCTTTTCTTCGCGGATGGAGATCGGGGCGGAGCGCTGATTGTTGTCGGCTAGCAGCTCCTCACTCTGCCTGGGGACATCGAGCGTGAGCGTGTAATCGCCGACCGTCTTGGGCTTCCAGACGAGCCAATCGCTCGTCCGACCCATCGCGGCGATTCGGACCTCCTTGGTAATCTCCTCGCCGTCGCTGGTATTGAGCTTGACGGTCGCCAGCGTTTCGCGCGGGAGCGTGCTCTCGATCGTAAACGAGATCCGCACGGACTTGCCTACGATGCCGAACGTCGGCGAGTCGAGACTTAAGAGTTCCACGTCGGGCAACCGTGAGGAGCTGCCGACCGGAACGACAAACACGGGAATCTCTTTCAGCCGCAGCGCCGACGCTGCCTGGACCGGCGGTTGGCCGGTGTTCCAGTCTCCATCGGACGCCAATACGACCGCGCGCAGATTATCGAAGCGGGCGGGCGCGGCGGCCAGCGGGCCGTGCAGGTTGGTGCCTTGCTCTGTTTTTGACGGCGAGAAAGGTTGGATCACGAGCGACCATTGGTCCTTGAGCGAGTCCCAGAACGGGCTCTCCGTCAGGCGCGCGATCGCTTCGCGGCGAGAGATTAGGAGCGCCGAGGCGGATTGGCCGCTGGCGCCACTGCTTGTGGGTCGCCGCGGCGACCTCGCGGCGAGCACTGGCACGGAAGGCACGGAGGGGGACAGTGGGCTAGGAACGTCCACCGTGTCCATGCTGGCCGAGCTGTCCCACAAGACGGCGATCGACGGCTTTTCCTCGGGGCGGAACTCTTCCACCCACTCCGGCTGGTTGAAAAGCACGGCGACAAAGACCACCAAAACCAACCGCAACAGCTCGAGCAGCCCATAGTCCGTACGGTAGCCGCTGCGCCGCCAGGCGACGAAGCAGAGCCATCCGGTGAGCGCGACCACGGCCAACGACACGGCGGCCGACCAAGGGGCCCAGAGGAATGTCAGCGAGCGCACCGTGTTCATCGCGTTGCCCCCCTACCACGAGCCAGCTTTGGCAGGCATAACGCCGCTTCCAGCACCAATGCCGCCAACATGGTGATCAAGAACAGCCGCCAAATCTCTTGCACCAACGAGTTGACGTTGCCTGCCTGATCATCGACGCGCACGAAATTCAATCCGCGGAACAGCTCATGGACGCGTGCGTCGGTTAACACGCGTGCGTTGTCTTCTGCCAGGGGGCGGTTGACGGCCAACAGTCGATCCGCCGCCGAGTAAGCGCCTCGATGGACGGCGTATTCGGTCGAAATGCCCTCGTCGCCGTCGTTGAGACGCGTCCAGGCGGGCGGGTCTTCGCCGCTCGGTTCGCCTGCGTCCAATTGTCGCGCCTTGCCGAGCACTTCGGCGCCCGCCGCGAGCGCTCGCTGGACGAACGCATACAGCACGACGCCGCTGGTGGCCAACGACGAATCGCGCGTCGCCGGCGTGGTGCTCCAAAAGTAAACACCGCCGCGCTTGCTGGGGACGCGTGCCAACAGCGGGGCGCCGCCGGTCAGTGTTGCCAGCGCGGTGACCTCACCGATCAGCCCGCAGTAGCGACGGATATCGAGCTGCCCGACCGGCAGCGCGGCGCCGCTCAGCGTGCGGGCCAACACATCTTCATCGCCGCGCCACGTCTCCACGGCGACAGGCTTTGTCGAGTCCAGCCACGATTTCCACTTCAGCCCCAGGAACTCGTCGCCGTTAGGATTCGCCGGCGGCAGAAACACTGCCTGGCCGCCACGCTGGACAAATGAATTGAGCAAACCGGCAATCTCACCGGTCGGAAGGGGCGCTTGCCACAAGACCAGGGCAATTTCGTCCCAGGCGACCGTGGAGAGGCTATCAATCGAGACTGTTTCGGCAGAGGACTCGATCGCGGCGTCAGGGCTAATTTCCGCCGCCAGCTTCAGCGGCCGCTCGACGTCCGTATCGTCTGCGACAATGATCGATCGTCGCGGCGGCGGGTCATCGAAGACGAAGTAATAATCGTCGTCGGCGGGCTGCGCATCGGCCGGGATCGAGATGCGCCCCCAGCCCCGCTCGTGGTCGCGTCCCAATGAAATCCGATGGTCCTTGTAATCGGTTTGCGCGCCGGCCAATTCCACATTGAGCACCGAGCGCGTGCCTCCGATTTCGAACTGCACCGGAATGTTGACCTTCTCTTCGCCGCCCCCTTCACGTGTGATTCGAAACGAGACGAGCAGGTCCGCGCTCTCGCCCGTCGTTTGCCGGCGCACGTCGGTAATGCGAATCGAGACATTCTCGGCTGTCGTTTGGGGATAGGCGAGCAGTTGAAAGCGCACGCCTTGCGGAAGCTCGAGAAACGCATCGCGCAGCGTCGCCCAGCGGCCGCTGTCGGGAGACCAATCGTTTTCGCGCAGGTCGGAGCAGATCCAGATCTCGGTCTGTCCCGCGCGATTGTTGCGAATATAGTCATGAGCAGCCTGCAACATCAGCGGCAGATCGGCGGGCGCACTGGCCGGACCGGTGCTGGGCAAATTCAAGATGGCGTCGGGCGACTCGATCTCGCGCGGCTCGCGCGTGGCGCTTTCGATCAACACCCAGCGGTTGGAGCCGATTGTCGAGAGCGTTTGCACGAGCTGCTTGCGGCCGGTGTCGAGCTTCGAGTCGCTGGATTCGATGCCGCGCTGCTGCATGCTCGGAGAGCGGTCGAGGAGGATGATCGTGGTATCGGCCTTGCCCCCGGCGGCCAGGCCCAGCCAACCGCTGGCCAACGGCCGGCTAATGGCGAACACCAATCCCGCCACCGCGAGCGTGCGAAACAAGAGGATTAACCACTGTCGGATGCGCGAATAGCCGCGCGACATCCGGCGGGCGGTGAACAGAAACATCATGGCGCCCCAGTGCACCGTCTGGAACCGCCGCTGATTGATCAGATGGATGATGATCGGCAGCGCAATGAGCGGCAGACCGGCCAATAGCCACGGTTGCAAAAAACTCATCGCAGCCCCTTCGTCTGAGCGCGGCCCAGCAGAAACCGGACCAGCACTTGTTCGTAGTCGTCGTCCAGTGAAACTCGTTGGTAGTCCACCGCCGATTCTAGCACCGCTTGCTTCAGGTCCCGCAGGTACTGTTGCAATGCCTTGTCATAGCGATCGGCGATGTCGGTCGGTTCCGCAAAAATCGATGGACCGCCTTCCATATCGAGAAACCGCATCGGGCGGCGAAAGTTGAACTCCAGCTCTTGCGGGTCGAGCAGGTGAAAGACCGCCACATCGTGCTTGCGAAATCGTAGGTGCTGAAAGCAATTCGCCAACAGCGGCGGCTCGATGAACAGGTCGGAAAGGATGACGATCAGCGCCCGCTGGCGGATCGTTTCGGCTAGCTCGTGGAGCACGAGGGCCAATTGCGTCTCACCGCGCGGCTGCGCCTGTTCGAGCAGGTCTAGGACCAGCCGCAGGTGCGCGGCGTTGCGCCGCGGCGGCAGGCTTTGCACAATCCCCTTAGCCACGCACGCCATCCCCACGGCGTCTCCCTGCTGACATGCCAGGTAGCCGAGCGTTCCGGCCAGCCGCCGGGCGAACTCAATCTTCGTAACGCCGCGCGAGCCGAAGCCCATCGACCCGCTCGTATCGACGACAAAGCAGCACCGCAGGTTCGTATCGGCCTCGAACTCTTTAACGTAGAAGCGATCAGAACGTCCGTAAGCGCGCCAATCCAACCGCCGCAGGTCGTCACCAGGGACGTATTTGCGATACTCGGCGAACTCCACGCTCGAGCCGCGATGCGGGCTGGCATGGCGACCCGACACGGTCCCTTGCATCGGCCGCCGCGCAAACAGCGGCACCGCGCCCAGCCGCGAAAGCACCTGGGCGTCGAGAAAACTGCGCGATTGGCGGTCGGAGAACATGCGTTCAAATTCCTTGACGACGGTAGGGTGGGACGAGCAAGCCGGTGTGTCGGTGGGCCTTCGCTCGCGAGTTAATGCTCATTCAACGGCTTGCCTCTAATCACAGTTTGATCGGCTTGCGACGGCCCACCATAATTTCCGCGAGCTTGTCCCACCCTACTGCTACTGCTCCTCGATCGTTTCGGCGATCAGGCGGCGGACGATTTGTTTGGCGTCGAGGCCTTCGGCCTGAGCGGCGAACGTAGTCACCAGCCGATGGGTCAGCACCGGCACCGCCACTTCGTGAATGTCGTCAAGCCGAACCATATAGCTGCCGTGCAGCGCGGCACGGGCTTTTGCTCCCAGGATGAGGTACTGCACGGCGCGTGGCCCAGCGCCCCAGGCCACCAGTGGCTTAATCCAGGCGGGCGCCGCCGAGCCGTGGGGCCGCGTTTTGCGGACCAGCCGCACCGCGTATTGATAGATATGGTCGGGCACCGGCACACGGCGGACCAGGTGTTGATGGTCGATGATCTCCTCAGCGGTCAACAAGTGGTTCAGTGCGGGCAGCTCATCGGCCGTGGTCGTGCGCGCGATCAGCACCTCCTCTTCTTCCGAAGGGTAATCGAGCTCGATTAAGAACATAAAGCGGTCGAGCTGAGCTTCGGGAAGCGGATAGGTCCCTTCCTGTTCGACAGGATTCTGTGTGGCCAGCACAAAGAACGGCGGTTCCAGCTTAGAAGTCTTGCCGACCACCGTCACCTTCTGTTCCTGCATCGCTTCCAGCATGGCAGCCTGGGTCTTCGGTGGCGCGCGGTTGACTTCGTCGGCCAACACGATGTTGGCAAAAACCGGCCCGCGGATGAACTGGAACTCGCGGCGACCATCGGCGGCGTCCTGCAGGATGTCGGTGCCGGTGATGTCCATCGGCATCAGGTCGGGCGTAAATTGGATGCGGCTGAACCGCAGCGACATCATCTCGGCGAGCTTGCTGACCAACAGCGTCTTGGCCAGCCCCGGCACGCCCATCAACAGCGCGTGCCCGCGGGCGAAGAGGCAGATCGACAACCTTTCGATCACCTCGTGCTGTCCGATGATCACGCGGCCCAGCTCTTTGCGCATCCGGGCATAGAGGTCCCGCAATTGGTCGATTGCCTGGACGTCGTTGTCACAAAGGTTGGTTGCCGCGGGGCGAGTGGATAGCGATGCCATGAGACCTCTCCTCGATGCCGTGGCAATGTGAATCGAATGCGGTGAGCATTCCCAGGCGTTCCGAACACCTATTAGAGCCTGACAGAAACGTCGGCATCAACCGTTTTTGGAAATCGCCTTTGGGGTAATTATGGGCAATGACCACCACACATCGCGAAACGGACGCCGCAACGAGCGTATGGCAAGGGGCTATCGAATGCGGTATTCCGCAACCCAGTGGTTTTCGGAACGGCGGAAGCCTGTGGCCCTTGGGCTGGACAGCACTTGAGCTTTACGATGGCACTTGTCGAGGGAATCCCGTTCTGGAACGACGGGAGTGGAATCGCCGTTCAAGGAATAATTCGGCGCACCTTAGGAGAACATTGACCATGGCTTCCGCGTAGAACGACTCCTCGCCTTGTGGGATTGAGTCGCTGCTCGTCGCCAGAGCGCGTCGCAGAGCTTGCAGCCTCTACAGGAATGTAACGGTTCGACCACATCGGCTCCCCAGGGCAGACTCCGACGGGCACAGGCGATCGCCACTTCCAACATGCCCGTTGACAAACGACCAGAGCATTCGTGCTCATTTTTGAGGAACAGGATCTTATGGCTCGCCAGAATCGTTTAATGCGCCGGATTCGTCGGCCGTTCCAGCATTTCAGGGCTCGGAAAACAACGATGTTCGAAAAGCTAGAGGAGCGGTCGCTATTCTCGGTCACTCCGCTGGCGCCGGTCTCAGTGGACGAGCAGCCGCATGTGTTGTGGGCGCCGGACACTCCGCAGAGCGTTGTCGATGATTGGGAGAGTCAGTTCGCCGCCGCCGGCGCCGAGATCGACGATATCGACGGCAACCGCTGGACTCGCACCGCGACCAATGGCAGTGGGCTGGGCCAAGGCCACCCGTCAGCTTTGACGTGGAGCGTTGTGCCCGATGGGACATCGATCGGTGGCTTTTCCGGCGAACCGGCGGCGCCGAGCGACCTGCGGTCACGGCTTGATCGGCTTTACGGGTCGATGGGTTCCTGGCTGCCGGTGCTCCAACAGGTGTTTGATCGCTGGGAAGCGGTCTCGGGAATCGACTTCGTTTACGAGTCCAAGGACGACGGGGCTAGCTTTAGTAACACCAACAGCGGCGTACTCGGTCGTCGCGGCGACATTCGCGTCGGGGGCCACTTCATCGACGGCGACAGCAACGTGCTGGCGTATAACTTCTTTCCGAACATGGGGGATATGGTCCTGGACACGGCAGATGGCTTCTTCAACGGCCTGGCCAGCAACTCGCTACGCCTCCGCAACGTCGTCTCTCACGAGTTGGGCCATGGTCTGGGCCTGCCGCATTCGCTGCCCGTTGTCGGGGCCAAGCTGATGGAGCCCTTTATCAATTTGTCGTTCGATGGGCCGCAACACGACGACATTCTGCGCATGAACCGCGGTTACGGCGACCGCCTCGAAGGCAATGACACAGTGGCGACCGCCTTTGGGCTGGGCGTTGTCGCGGACCCGCCGGTTATCGTCTCCGACGTCAGCATCGACGATAACTCGGATTTCGATTATTACAGCTTCAGCGTCGACGTCGGCGCGGTGCTGGATTTCACGCTTGCGCCGTTTGGATCGGTGTACACGGTCGGACTGGAGGGGGGCTCGAACGCGTCGTTCGACTCTCGCGCACAGAGCGATTTGAGCCTGACGGTCCTGGCCGCCAACGGCGTGACCGTTGTTCGCAGCGCGAACAGCAAGGGGCTGGGGGGCAGCGAAACGATCGTCGATCTAAACCTCACCGCAGGGCAGTACTATGTGCGGGTCGCCGGCGCTCAGGACGCCGCTCAGCTCTACACGCTGACGCTGGATGCGGACGCGATCGCCGCCGGTACGATCGACGGCATCGTTTGGACCGACTCGGACGGCGACGGTGTTCGCGATAGTGGCGAGGCGGGACTAGCAGGCTGGACCGTCTTCCTCGATTCCAACACCAATGGGACCCGCGACAGCGGTGAGACTTCGACGGTCACCAGCTCCACCGGGGCCTATACGTTTACGACACTGGCGGCGGGGACCTATACGGTGGCCGAGGTTCTCGCGGCTGGCTGGGAGCAAACATCCCCTCAGGCGCGCACGCACACCGTGACCTTGGCCCAGAGCCAGCAGGTCACCGCCATCAACTTTGGCAACCGCCGGCCCGCGCATCCGCCGGTTTTGTCGCCAATCGGCAATCAAACTATGCAATCGTCGCAGGACCTGGTGCAGCTTGGCCTGGTGGCCAGCGACGCGAACAATGATCCGCTAACGTTTACGGCAGTCGCGCAAAGCGTTGAATATCAAGTTGACCAGACACTGGGATTGAATTCCATCGGCGGAAACGAGTACTTAAATTGGGGTGGCCGCAATGAGAAGTGGCTGACCGACCGCACCAACGTCTGGCACTACATTACACCGGACGGCAAGCTCTATCGCTGGCTCGGCGGCAGTCTGGCGAGCGATCCACTGGTCGAGCAAGTGAGCACCGCCGCCTATACGAACACGGCTCTGCTCCACAATGCTCAACTCAACAGCGCGCCGGCCACGCTGAGCGTCAACGGCAGCACGCTCGTGATCAATCCCAACGAGGGATTCAGCGGCAAGTTCTATGTCACCGCCACGGTCAGTGATGGTTCGCTGACAGACTCGGAAGGTTTCTGGGTTGTCGTGCAACCGTCCAGTACCGACTCGACGCCGCCGACCGTGACCAGCCGTACGCCGGCCAATGGCGCCACGATCAGCGCGACCTCGACGAACATCGATGTGACGTTCTCGGAACCGGTGACCGGCGTCGAGGTGACTGACGTAGTCCTCAGCGGCAGCGGCGCTGTGAATGCCGTTAAGAGCGCGCCAACGAACATTGGCGGCAACACCTGGCGGTTTGCAGTGACGAATCTCCAGAATGGCCCAGTAAATGTCTCGCTGGCGCCCGATGCCAACGATATCGAGGACGCCGCGGGCAATGATCTGGCCGTCACAAGTTGGAGCTTCACCGTCAATATCTCGGTGGCTCAGGCGCCTCCCGTCCTGTCGCCCATCGGCGATCAAACGATGTCAACTTCTCAGGATAAGCTTGAGCTTAACCTCGTGGCCAGCGATGCAAACAACGACCCGTTGACCTTTACCGCTTCGGCTCAAAGCGTCGAGTACCATCTCGATCAGACGCTGGGACTGAACTCCACCGGCGGCAACGAGTATTTGAACTGGGGCGGTCGCAATGAGAAGTGGCTTACTGATCGCGGCAACGCCTGGTATTACATCACGCCGGACGGCAAGCTCTATCGCTGGCTGGGCGGCAGTCTGGCCAATGACCCGCTGGTCGAACAGGTGAGCACCGCCGCCTATGCGAACACGGCGCTGCTCTACAACGCTCAGGCCGACAGCGCTGCGGCCTTGCTGACCGTCAATGGCAGCACACTGGTCATCAACCCCAACGACGCGTATCGTGGCAAGTTATATGTTACGGCCACTGTCAGCGACGGCCGGGGGGGCGTCGACAGCGAACCGTTTACGGTATCCGTGACGTAAGCGACGGAAGGCCATTTACCTTTGGCTCCTGCGGAGCACGGGGGGGATAGCCCCATTTCTTGCGTTCCGTAGGTTGACAAACTAGGATGATTAGGGTCGGTTCTGCCGTCTTGTCCGCCATTCCGCGCGGACCCTGTAGCCGTTCGCCGTTTTTGGGACCGAGAGGGACCCGTTGAGGAGCCGTTTTATGCCGTCGCTCGTCTCGCTTCGCCGTTTCGTGCCGCTGTTCGGCCTGATCCTTCTTTGGCTGGGCGCTATCGCGGCTGTTCCGGCCGCTGCGCAAGTCGCCGATCCCAACGACCCGAATGCTCCCGTTGACCCCAACGATCCCAACAATCCCAATAACCTGGCAGCTAGCGTCGGCGGCGTGCTGGTCGATGCCGACGGCGTAGTGCAGATGCGGAGCTTCGCGGACCCGACCGGGCAAGTGCACCGGCAGCGGGCAGCAGCCGCTCGCGCCTCGCTCGATCCGAAGCTCGCCACGCGCTCGCCGCAGCGCAAGATCTCGCTCACGCGTTTGGAAACTGCCCTGAAACAGAAACTCGCTGCCGGCGGACAGCCAACCGATGAGATGCGCTATCTCGCCGGTCTGACGCGGATTCAATACATCTTCTTCTACCCGGAGACGGGCGACATCGTTCTGGCCGGACCGGCCGAGGGCTTCGCCGCCGACATGGCGGGTCGAATTCGCGGCATCGATTCGGGCCATCCTGTGCTGCAGCTCGACGATCTGATCGTCGCGCTGCGAGCGTTCTTCGGCGATCAGGCGCGCAACGCTCCCTTGATCAGCGTCTCGATCGATCCGACGCAAGAGGGCCTGGCCAACATGCAGCGGTTTCTGCAGCAAGTCGGCTCGCGCGTGAATCCCGGCCAAACGCGGTTTATTGTGAACGGGTTGCGGCAAAGTCTGGGCCTGCAGACCATCCAGTTGACCGGGGTGCCGCCGACGTCGCACTTCGCGCAGGTGTTGGTCGAAGCCGATTATCGCATGAAGCTGATCGGCATCGGCTTGGAGAAGCCGGGCGTGAAAATGGCGAGTTGGACCGATCGATCCGCGCGCTCGGGCGGCAGCCGAAACGCGTTGCAACGCTGGTACTTTGTGCCCGACTACGAGTGCCTGCGCGTGAGCGAAGACGAACTGGCGGCCGAGCTGGTCGGCAACGGCGTCAAGTTGATCAGCGCCGACGAGCTGGTCAGCGTCGATGGCTCGCGGCAAGAGGCGGCCACCGTCGACCGGGCAAGCAAAGCCTTCACCGACGACTTCACGCGCAATTACGCGGCGATCGCCCGCCGCTCGCCCGTGTTTACGGAGTTGCGTAACATTATCGATCTTTCGATTGCGGCGGCGTTTCTGGCTCATCATAAGCTGCCGGGCAAGGCGGAGTGGAAGATGGAGACGTTCCTCGACGAAGGCGCCTACGCCGTCGAGACGCTCAACGTCCCCAAGCAGGTCGACTCGGCCGTGGCCAGCGTGTGGCGCGGCAACCGGCTGATGACGCCGATCGGCGGCGGCGTGCGCGTTCAACCGCGGAAAGCGCTCGACAAGGCGCAGGTTGATCTGGAAGGGACAGTCGCCAAAACTCGCGAGACCGTTGACCTCAAGAATCTGGCCGCAGGCCAGTGGTGGTGGGATTAGCGTCCTGACACGCTCGCGATTTGCTAACCCGGATTACGCGAATCCTCCGGGTTAGCGATGCCGCAGGTCTGGCGCGATGCGAATGCCGTCAAGAGGCCGCCTTCAGCGGCTCACACTCAAAGAAGTCAGTCAGCTGCTGAAGTGACGCCGGTTTCATCAAATGGGCATCGATGCCCGCGGCCGCGCGGCGAGCAGGATCATCTCTATATCCGCTGATGGCCACGATTTTCGCGGCTTGTAGAGTTTCCTGGCGGAGTCGAGGAGCAAGCTTGTAACCATCCACGCCCGGGATGGCCAGATCGAGAAAAACCACGTCGGGCTGCCATTCTTTGGCCTTCGTCAGACCGGCTTCCGCTGTGAGCGCGATGTCTGTCTCGTGACCGCACTTACGAATTAGTTGCCGCAGCATAAATGCACAGTCGACGTTGTCGTCGATGACCAGAATTCGCATTGCTCATTTTGTGGGGAGGGGGTGTTGAATTGGTAGTTTCCACAGTAGTGGTCAGCATAATCTGGAAGGGCCTGCAACACAACGGCGGCACAACGACCCTGGTTTCCGCGATCGCGGACAGGAGCTGGTTCTCTATCTCCCTTGCTCGAATGCCGCCGCTAGAGGGATTCGGACAGGCCAGTATTCTCCCCTCCTCGTACGAACACTCATGACCGTTCGCTATGGAATCGTTTACTTGCCGGTTCGAGGGGGGTCCAAAAGCATATCCGATCATTTGAGGCCATCCGACCTCTCCCGCAGGAGCCTTCTTTTCGGCTCAGATTCCTTGCGCTGAGCGCAGTTTCAAGCGAACGCTGCCAACTATAATAACGGACCTTCCCCTCCCCCCTTCTCATTCATTCCGTTCCTACCGGCGCGTCTATGCGCTTCTCCGACTTGCGAGCGTGTGTGCCATGATCAATGAAACCGATCCACCCGTCCCTGCGCAGCAGTCTCTAGAGCCGGCCTATTCGCCGGGTATCGCTTATCTCGACGCCGGAAACTTATTAGGCGCCCTACGCGCCTTGAAGCGCGGCGACTTCAGCGTTCGGCTACCGATGAACCAAGCCGGGATTGTCGGAGAGACTGCGCTCGCATTCAACGACTTGGCTGATTTGCTGTCGGAGTCCACCGAGGAACTGCAACATGTGTGCACTGCCGTAGGCAAGGAAGGCGATATCACGCTGCGTCTTCCGGCAAATAACGTAGCTGGTTCGTGGGGTGTCCGGTTTCGAGCCATCAATATCCTGATCACGGATTTGGTTGAACCCACGGTCGAAGTGGACCGCGTGATCGGCGCTGTTGCTCGCGGAGACCTCTCGCGGGTTATGCACACCGAGATCGATGGGCGTCCTCTTAAGGGCGCGTTCTTGCGGATTAGTACTACCGTTAACACCATGGTCGAACAACTTAGTTCGTTCGCCTCGGAGGTAACGCGGGTCGCTCGTGAAGTGGGGACGGAAGGCAAGTTAGGCGGCCAGGCCGAAGTGGAAGGTGTCGCCGGTACCTGGAAGGACCTGACCGACAACGTGAATTCGATGGCGAACAACCTGACCAACCAGGTTCGCAACATCGCAGAGGTTACGACCGCCGTCGCACGCGGCGACCTGACGAAGAAGATTACGGTCGATGCCCGCGGCGAGATTCTCGAGTTGAAGAACACGATCAACACGATGGTGGACCAACTCGGCTCGTTCGCCTCGGAAGTAACGCGAGTAGCGCGTGAAGTGGGAACCGAAGGGAGGCTCGGCGGGCAGGCAGACGTGAAGGGAGTCGCCGGCACCTGGAAGGACCTCACCGACAACGTCAACTCCATGGCCAACAACCTGACCAACCAAGTTCGCAACATCGCGGAGGTCACGACCGCCGTCGCACGCGGCGACCTGACGAAGAAGATTACAGTCACCGTGCAGGGGGAAATCCTCCAGCTAAAGAATACCATCAATACGATGGTCGACCAGCTCAGCTCCTTCGCTTCCGAGGTGACTCGTGTGGCGCGTGAAGTCGGCACCGAAGGCAAGCTTGGTGGCCAAGCGGAAGTCGAAGGCGTCGCCGGGACCTGGAAAGACCTGACTGACAACGTCAACTCGATGGCGAACAACCTGACCAACCAGGTTCGCAACATCGCAGAGGTCACCACCGCTGTCGCGCGCGGTGACCTCACGAAGAAGATCACCGTTATGGTCAGAGGTGAGATCTTACAGCTTAAGGACACCATCAACACGATGGTCGATCAGCTCAGCTCCTTCGCGTCCGAAGTAACGCGCGTCGCCCGCGAAGTAGGCACCGAAGGCAAACTAGGCGGACAGGCGGAAGTGCAAGGCGTTGCAGGGACCTGGAAGGATCTGACCGACAACGTCAACTCGATGGCCAATAACCTGACGAGCCAGGTTCGTAACATCGCTGACGTGACCACCGCCGTGGCTCGCGGAGATCTCACCAAGAAAATCACGGTCCATGCGCGCGGAGAAATTCTTGAGCTTAAAAACACCATCAACACGATGGTCGATCAGCTCAGTTCCTTCGCTTCCGAGGTGACTCGTGTGGCGCGTGAAGTCGGCACCGAAGGCAAGCTCGGCGGCCAAGCGGATGTGAAGGGAGTGGCCGGAACCTGGAAGGACTTGACGGATAATGTCAATTCGATGGCCAACAACCTGACAACGCAGGTTCGCAATATCGCTGAGGTCACCACGGCCGTCGCTCGCGGCGACCTGTCGCGAAAAATTACGGTCGATGTGAAGGGCGAAATCCTCGAACTAAAGAATACGATCAACACGATGGTCGACCGCTTAAACTCCTTTGCTTCGGAGGTCACGCGGGTGGCCCGAGAAGTCGGCACCGAAGGGAAGCTCGGTGGGCAGGCCGACGTGAAGGGCGTCGCCGGAACCTGGAAGGACCTGACGGATAACGTCAACTCGATGGCCAACAATCTGACTGCGCAAGTGCGCAATATCGCCGAGGTCACCACGGCCGTCGCCAAGGGCGATTTGACGAAGAAAATCACTGTCGATGCCCGCGGCGAGATTCTGGAGCTGAAGGACACCATCAACACGATGGTTGACCAGCTCAGTTCGTTCGCTTCCGAAGTGACGCGAGTCGCCCGCGAAGTGGGTAGTGAAGGACGCTTGGGCGGAAGGGCCGAAGTCCAGGGCGTGGCGGGCACATGGAAAGATCTGACCGACAACGTCAACTCCATGGCTAATAATCTGACGACCCAAGTCCGCAACATCGCCGAAGTTACGACAGCCGTCGCGCGCGGCGACCTGTCGCGAAAGATCACGGTGGATGTGAAGGGAGAAATCCTCGAACTGAAGAACACCATCAACACGATGGTTGACCGCTTAAATTCCTTTGCGTCAGAAGTGACACGCATGGCTCGCGAAGTAGGGACGGAAGGGAAATTGGGAGGTCAAGCTCAAGTCAAGGGTGTAGCCGGCATTTGGGAAGATCTCACGGAAAGCGTGAACATGATGGCCGCGAACCTTACCGCTCAGGTGCGCGGCATCGCCAAAGTCGTGACCGCAGTAGCCAACGGAGACCTGAAGCGCAAGCTCATGGTCGAAGCGAAAGGAGAAATCGCTGATCTGTCAGATACGATTAACGAGATGATCGACACACTGGCGACATTTGCCGATCAGGTTACGACAGTAGCCCGGGAAGTAGGAGTCGAAGGCAAACTCGGAGGTCAGGCAAGTGTTCCTGGCGCCTCCGGTACTTGGCGCGACCTCACGGATAACGTCAATCAGTTGGCTGCAAACCTCACGACACAGGTGCGAGCTATCGCGGCAGTCGCGACCGCAGTGACACAGGGTGATTTGACGCGCTCGATCAAAGTCGAGGCCCAGGGAGAAGTCGCTGCGCTCAAGGACAACATCAACGAGATGATTCGCAACCTGCGCGAGACTACTCAAAAAAACACGGAGCAAGACTGGCTCAAAACCAACCTGGCCCGTTTCACGCGCCTGTTGCAGGGCCAAAAGGACATTATGGACGTGGCCCGACTGACGCTGTCGGAACTCGCGAAAACTGTGTCCGCCAGGCACGGCGTGTTCTATCTGCTGGAATCGCGCGATGGCCAAGCGGACCTGCAGCTCGTGAGTTCTTACGGTTTCAAAGAGCGCAAGGGCCTCTCGAATCGGTTCCGCCCCGGAGAGGGCCTGATTGGCCAAAGCGTATTGGAAAAGGAGCGCATCCTTGTCAGCGAAGTGCCTGACGACTATGTGCGGATTAATTCCGGGCTTGGCGAGTCCACTCCACGCAATGTCGTGGTAGTTCCCGTGTTGTTCGAGGAGGATGTTCGTGCGGTATTTGAATTGGCCTCATTTCACGAGTTTACTGCGAATCAGCTGGCGCTGCTCGAGCAATTGGCCGAGAGCATCGGCATCGTTCTAAACACCATCACCGCCAGCACGCGGACTGAGGAATTGCTCAAGCAGTCGCAATCACTCACAGAGGAGTTGCAGAGTCAGCAGGAAGAGCTCCGCCAGACGAACGACCGGCTGGAGAAACAAGCCAAATCGCTCCGTGAATCGGAGGAACTGCTGAAAAATCAGCGCGAAGAGTTGCAGCAGACGAACGAAGAGCTGGAGGAAAAAGCCGACCTGCTGGTCCGACAAAACGAGGAGGTGGAGCGCAAAAACCGCGAGATCGAACTGGCCCGCCGCGACCTGCAGGAAAAGGCCGACCAACTCGCGCTCACGTCCACCTACAAGTCGCAGTTTCTGGCCAACATGTCGCACGAACTGCGCACGCCCCTCAACAGCTTGTTGATTCTTAGCCAGATGTTGGGCGACAACTCGGACGCCAATCTGACAGAAAAGCAAGTTGAATTTGCCCACAGCATTCACGCTTCGGGCGAAGACCTGTTGTCCTTGATCACCGATATTCTCGATATGTCGAAGATCGAATCAGGGACCGTCGGCGTCGAGGCCGAGGAGCTGTCGTTCCCGGAAATTACCGAGCATGTGGAACGCACGTTCCGCCAGGTTGCGCAAGAGAAGGGTCTGGAATTCCGAATCGAAATGGCCGGCTCATTGCCCGCGACGATCACGACGGATGGCAAGCGGCTCCAACAAATCCTGAAGAACTTGCTCTCCAATGCCTTTAAGTTCACCGACCAAGGTGAGGTAGTCTTGACGATGCTGCCGGCCATGCGTGGATGGAGCAAAGAGCATCCCGAGCTCGATCGTGCCTCCCAAGTGATCGCATTCACCGTCCGCGATACGGGAGTGGGCATCCCCGAGGACCAATTGCAGGTCATCTTTGAACCGTTCCAGCAGGTCGATATGACCAGCACGCGAAAGTACGGCGGAACGGGGCTGGGCTTGTCGGTCAGCCGGTCGATCGCCCGACTGTTAGGAGGCGAGATTCGCGTTGTCAGCACCTTGGGGAAAGGCAGCACATTTACTCTTTACCTGCCCGCGGACTACCAGCCCATGCTGCCGGAAGGGGCCGGAGCAGTTGGGCAAACTCAGGGCACTACGACGTCTCCCTCACTGATCGAGATAGCCTCGGGGGTGCCGGCGATAAAGTCGTGGACCAACTCGGAGCTACGTCTACCCGCCGAAGCCAAACCGCTGGTTCGATCGTTCGCGCCATCGACGCGTGCAATCGGGGTCGATGGAGGCGACGACCGCCGCAGCATTCAGGCCGGCGACCGGGTGTTATTGATCATTGAAGACGACGCCCGATTTGCACGCGTTCTGCTTCAGATGGCCCGCGAGCGCGATTTCAAGGGTGTTATCGCTGCGCGTGGCGAGACGGGATTAGACCTGGCTCGCCGCTTCACGCCGGATGCCATCATGCTCGACATCGACTTGCCCGACATGGAAGGCTGGGCAGTGCTTGACCGTCTGAAGCACTCCCCGCAGCTCCGCCATATTCCTGTGCACATCATCAGCAATGGAGAATGTTCGCCTCGCGGGCTTAAGCAAGGTGCCTTCGCCTGCCTGCAAAAGCCGGTCTCTGCACAAGCGCTCGCCGACGCATTCGCGCGGACGACGGATTTCTTGGACCGTGAAGTAAAGCGCCTGCTGTTAGTCGAGGATAACCCGGCGGAACGCAACAGCATTCAGGAGTTAATCGGCGACGGCGACGTACGCACAACGGCAGTCGGTTCGGCTCAGGAAGCTCTGGATGCTCTGCACAGTGAGCGCTTTGACTGCGTGGTGCTCGACCTGAGGCTTCCTGACACAAGTGGATTGGAACTGATCCAAACCATCCGGCGAGAGGAGAAGTTGCGGGAGTTGCCCATCGTCGTCTACACCGGCAAGGAGCTCACAGCGGAGGAACGAGCGAAGCTCGACCGGCTGGCCGAAATCGTAATCGTAAAAGACGTTCGATCGCCGGAGCATCTCTTGGACGAGACGGCGCTTTTCCTGCACCGTGTGGAAGCGAATCTGCCGGAGCAGAAACGGCGCATGCTTCGCCAACTCCGCGAATCGGACACCGTGCTTTCCGGCCGCAAGGTACTGCTTGTCGATGACGACGTTCGCGGTACATACGCACTTGCCAACCTGCTGGAACGCCATGGAATGTCAGTGGTCTACGCGGACAACGGTAAGCGGGCGATCGAGGAGCTCGAGAACACGCCCGATATCGAAGTGGTGCTGATGGACATGATGATGCCCGAAATGAGCGGATATGACGCGATCCGCACTATTCGGGGCATGGACCGCTTCCGATCATTGCCGATCATCGCCATTACGGCCAAGGCACTCAAAGGCGACCGCGAAGAGTGTATCCAGGCCGGCGCGTCCGATTACGTTTCCAAACCCGTCGATACGGACCAATTGATGTCGTTATTGCGCGTCTGGCTCTACCACTAATCACTCGCCCCGTACAGCACAATGCCGGATCCGTCGTGCGAAAACCGAACTGAGTCCGAGCAGGTCCGTTCCCTGCTGAGTGCAATCCATGAGCGCTACGGCGTCGATTTACGTGATTACGCACGGGCGTCGATCACCCGTCGAATTCAGGGGACCATACGCGCTGAGAAGCTCGCCAGCATCCCGCAGCTTGAACGAAGGCTTCTGGTCGACAGCGAATGCATGGAGCGTTTTCTTATCGCTGCCACGGTCAACGTCACTTCGATGTTCCGCGATCCAGCGTTTTATCGTGCCTTTCGTGCCGAGGTTATTCCGCAGCTCAGACCGCGGCCGTTTTTAAGAATCTGGCACGCAGGCTGCTCGACCGGAGAAGAGGCATTCTCTTTGGCAATCTTGCTCCGCGAGGAAGGCTTAGCCGAGCGATGCCGAATTTATGCGACCGACGTCAATGCCGACGTGTTGGCCAAAGCCAAACGGGGCGTCTTCCCCCTTCACGCGCTGCGCGAATACACGAGGAACTACATCGCCGCAGGTGGAAGCCAGGCGTTCTCGATGTATTACACGGCACGGTACGAACACGTGCTGTTTAACCGCACGCTCGCAGGGAACATCGTTTTTTCGCAGCATAATCTAGTTGCCGACGGGCCGTTCAACGAGTTTGACGTAATACTGTGCAGAAACGTCATGATTTATTTTAATCAATCGCTCGCGAATCGGGTCCATGATTTGCTCTTTGCCAGTTTGTTGCCCGCCAGTTTCCTGTGCTTGGGAGCCAGCGAGTCGGTTCAATTCACGCCGCACGAGTCGTGTTATCAAACGTTCCAGGCCGAGCAACGTATTTACCAAAAACGGGCATGATTTCAATTCCTACTCTCAATGTGGCCGAACACCCGCGTCCCGCTTATCGGTACAGCGCTGAACTTGCGGAACGTACACCTGAGGTCAAAATCTTGATGGTTGACGACCAGCCGGCGAATCTGCTCGCGCTGGAGGCCGTTCTTGACAGCTTGGGACACACACTGGTGAGGGCGCGGTCGGGAGAAGACGCTCTGAAATGTCTGTTGCATGATGACTTCGCCGTCATCTTGCTAGACGTTTTTATGCCGGGCATGGATGGGTTCGAAACCGCTGAGATCATTCGGCAGCGCGAGCGCTCCCGCTCTACGCCGATTGTTTTTCTGACTGCCATGGGCAAAAGCGATACGTATGTCGAGCGAGGGTACTCCGTGGGGGGCGTCGATTACCTCTTCAAGCCAATTGTTCCCGAAATCTTGAAGGCCAAGGTTGCTGCCTTCGTCGACATGTTCCTCAAGACCGCGATGGTGGCCGAGCAGGCAGAACTGCTTCGAGAATTCGAACGGCAGCGGCATCAAGCAGCACTTGATGACGTGCAACGACAACTGGAAGGGGAGAAGCTCCTGCAAGACGTGCGCGCCGCGCGGAAGGTCCAGCAATCGCTGTTTCCCCACTGCCCTCCGTCATGTCCGGGTTTTGACATCGCCGGCGCCTCCTACCCCGCCGACGCGACGGGCGGCGACTATTTTGATTACATCTCAACCGCGAAGGGTTTCCTCGACGTTGTCATCGGCGACGTAAGCGGACATGGATTGGCGGCCGCCCTGTTGATGTCTTCAACTCGCGCCTACTTGCGGTCACTCGCACTGGCCGGTATGGAGATCGAGGATGTACTCACGCTGGCGAACCGTGCATTGGTGGCGGACATGGAGGAGGATAGCCGTTTTGTGACCCTGTTGTATGCTCGGTTTACTCCGGGCCGCCTGGTTGTCTTGTATACCAGCGCCGGTCATCAGCCGGGTTACGTGATTGATGCCGACGGCAACGTAAAGGCGACACTAGACAGCACCGCCATGCCGCTTGGAATCATGATGGACGGCGAATTCCCCGCCGGTCCAGAAATTGAGCTTCAATCGGGCGATCTGGTCTTGCTCCTAACGGATGGAGTCGTCGAAGCCGTTGGTCCGGACGGGACAGCCTTCGGAACCGACCGCGCGCTCGACGTGCTCCGCGATAATTCTTCCCGCACTGCCGGCGAGCTTGTCGAAGAATTGCATCTAGCCGTCATGGACTTCCGGCAGCAATCCCTTCTCGAGGACGATCTTACCGCGATTGTCATTAAAGTCGTCTGACTTAATGCCGGCCCAGGCTGGGGCCGGACTTGCTTCGTTTTCGGATCGGTCGTAGAATCGAAGACAACCTTTGACGGAATCGGTCCCTGTGGGTCATCTGGTGGCACGAGCGGCCATTCTTGCTGTGCGCTAGGACTGGCTCGATGTTGGGCACAAGGCGTGTGCGTACGGCACACGGCGCCCACTACATTCAAGGCAGTCGCGGACCAACGTCGGGGCACGGAACAGCCCGGTGAAGAGTTGAGGGGCGAAAAGAAGCCCGGCAGCCGGGTCTGGCGGTTTAATACGATGGCGTGCCGCCGCGAGTCTCGCAGGATATTGCGGACGAACGGCCGCAACCCGCGTATCAACGGTCTAACGGCTGCTCACCGAGGACAACTGCCGTGGCACTTTCGGAAATTGACCGTAATCTCTTGGCCCGGTGCCTGGCCAAGAAGCCCGACGCCTGGAAGGATTTTGTCGATCGCTTCACAGGCCTGGTGCTCCACGTTATACATCACTCCGCCCAATGCCGCTCGCTGCGGTTGACGCCGGAAGATCGCGAAGATCTGGCCTCCGAAGTGTTTTTCGAGATCGTCCGCAACGACTTTGCGCTCTTGCGGCACTTCCGCGGCGAGAGCAGTCTGGCCACGTATCTGACCGTGGTCGCGCGCCGCGTGGTGGTTCACGAGCTGCTCAAACGCAAAAACCTGACAACGCTCACCGAGTCGGCGGAAAATGTCGCTGCCCACCAGGGCAACGGCAACGCCACTCCCGGAGAGCCGGTTCAGAACCGAGACGAGGTTGAACGTCTCTTGGCGGAGTTGGAAGGGACCGAGGCCGAGATTGTGAGGCTCTACCATCTTGAGGGGAAGAGCTACCAGGAGATCTCCAGCAAAGTCGGCATGCCCGAGAACTCGATTGGCCCGACGCTGTCTCGCGCGCGGCAGAAGATGCGGCGCGTGGGGGCGGAGTAGCCGTCAGCGTTGGAGCTCAGCCTTCAGGCTGTCTTGGAGTTCAGCCTTCAGGTCGCCACGGCGACTCGCTGCGGCGAGCTGTGAAACAAGCTAAAGCTTGAACTCCAACGAAGGCACGGCATCGTCCGACGCATTCAAACCGTCGAACAGCGGTTTTAACTCCTCTAACCGACAGTGATCGGTGGCCAAGATCGTTTCGTGAAATTTGATGCCGCACTGCCAGAATCCACCTCCCAACGGTCGAGCCTGTCGCACGGCGCCGCGGAGCAGCCGAATGTTGTCCACGGCGAAGCAGCAGAGGAGCTCGGGCACCAGAATCGGCTTTTGAGCGATGATCCGCGCCCCGCGGTCGGACAGGTCCTGCACCAGCGCGTACGAGGCATGGTCAACGAGCGGCTCTTCGTCCCACGGAATCAGCACAATCGCTACAGACCGACTGTAGCGTGGTTCCAGACGAAGCTCTTCCGACGTCCGCATGCGAGGCGCGGAGCGATTGAGAATCCGCTGGACGCAGTCTCGGAGCTCGTTTTGCTTCTTTTGTCGGAAAAACGAGAACATATACTGTCCTTCTGCTTGACGGCCTTTTCAAGCATAGGACATCGATTGCCCCCGCGAACCGCTCCGCCTATGGCCGTTTAACGTCGGCCGGACTGATCGGGCGATGGAGGCGACGGGGGTGTGACGACACCGTAGCCAGGCTGATCGTTTGTTGGCGGCGGCGTGACGACACCGTATCCGGGCTGATTGTTTGACGGCTCAGGTGGTACGGCGCCATAACCGGCCTGCCCCGCGGGGGGCGATTGAGCCGAGGTATCGCCATACGACGATGCACCGACGCCCGACTGGGCCAGCGCCGCGTCACCCGCTCCGGGCGGCAGCTCCGCCAAATTGCCGCTCGTCAGATCCAGGTAGAATGGACCCTTGGTCGAGGCGACAGCCAGCGCGCCCGATGGGAGAAAGTACGCGTCCAGTGCGCGCACGGTTTGCACGACGTCGCCCGTGCTGATGTCAATGACCTTCGAGTCCGTGCGCGCCGGAATGCGAGGCAACACCGCCACCCGGCTCCCGTCCGGTGATACGGCCAACTGCCCGGGGTCGATGCCGATCTTAGTGGTGGTTAATTCGACTTCCATCCAATCGCCGGTCTGCCAAGCGCGCAGCACGCCACCCGCCACAACGGCCACCAGCCGGCTGCCATCGGTCGAGAATTGCAAACGGACGGGCGCGGTCGGCACGGCGAGCTGTTCGATCTCCTTGCCGGCGGCTACGTCGAAGATCTGCACTTCTGGTTTGCCTCGGCTGGAGCGGCTGACTCCGGTGGCCAAAATGTTTGTGGCCGCGCTGTAGCTCGCGGCCGGAGTGGTGACCTCGTACTTGAGCTCCTTGGTGGCGCCGTCGCCCAAGGCAATCGTCAACAATCGATCGGCGCCGAGGACGTTGATCGAGCGGCCGTCCCTCGCGAACACGATGCCACCCGGTAGGATCCGTCGCAGGTTGGTTTTAAACTCCTTCGACTTTCGCGTCGGTAGATGGAGTACGTTGATCACACCTGGACGATCGGTCGATTCGGCCGCGAGAAAATTGTTATCGGGCGAGAGGGCAAGATTCTCAAATAGCGCGGGGGGCTTGAACGAGACGAGCGGCCGCCCCGTAGGAATATCGATCACTTCCATGACATGAGCCGCGACGACCGGCTTGCCGGACGCACTCTTGGACTTTGGCGACGGGCCCTTCGCTGCGGCCGGCTCTTTGGTGAGATGGCGGCCGGAAAGCGCGAGCTTGGCGCCGTCCGGCGAGACGACGAAGCGGTAATGGTCGTAGGTGGGCTTTTGATATTCGCCGAGCGGACCCGCGGAGGCGTCAGCGGCTCGTTCGGGGTACGTCGCCGGGCCCTTAGGCGCTGTATCCCCGCTGCCAGTGGAATCGCGGCTGGCGCCTACGCCGCCATAGCCCGCGGCCCCATAGCCGCCACGATCGCTCGCGGCGCCACGATCGCCGCGCGTCGCCCGACGCTGTGCAAGTACAGGGGACCACACGGTGCAGACAATCGAGGCGATGAGCAAGGCCCCGATAACCTGCGAGCGGCCGAAGGGAAGCCATTGGGGACGAAAGCCGGAAGGATGTGACATGATCACACTCCGCAAAAAAGAGCGAGAAACTGAGCCGGCTCTATTGTACTGCCCGGGGTTCCTGAGAACTACCATCTTCTGCCTCGGCGGCTCTTCCAGTAGCCCTGGCCGTCGCCGCCCATGTGCGATTGCAACCACGTGCAAAGCATCAGCGGCTACCTCGTAGACCACCAGGTAGGGAAACCGGTGAAGCAGACAACGACGCATACAGTGCAGGAATTTTGGCCAACGCTCGGGCGACGTCTGCACGCGTTCCAGAGCAGCGCGGAGCTCGATGGCGAACTTTTCACCTTCGGTATCGCTACGCGCCTCGTACCATTCGCGCGCGGCCTGGGCTTCGACGACCGCCTCTGGGTGAAATCTAAGTGCCAGGCTGGCCATCGACTTTTCCGAAAAGGCGCTCGCGCGCCTCGTCAAATGACAGAAGCGACACTTCGCCGCGATGAATCTGCGACAAACGCTGCTGAATCTCTTCGTCCCAAGCCGAGTCGGCGTCATTGTCCGCCGGATCGTCCAGACTGTCGATCAATGAGGCCGCCAATTCGGCCCGATCAGCCTCCGGCAGTTGTAGCGCATTGGTTAATAATCGTCGGGCGGTATCGTTCATGAATGCAATTGTACCTAAAGCCGCAACGTGCGATCAAAATAACCGCCGCTGACTGTCGTCGGAGGCGTTTTCGGGAGGCGCAAGGCCCAGGTGCTCGTAAGTCCGCGGCGTGGCCTTCCGGCCGCGAGGAGTGCGGACGACGAGCTCGCTGCGAAGCAAAAACGGCTCGACCTCGTCGGCCAGCGTGTCGGGGGCGGTGTTCATTGTATGTGCGACCGCCTCCACGCCCGCCGGCCCGCCGTGAAACACGCGGATGATCGTCTCCAGGTATTTTCGGTCCTGGCCGTCGAGTCCCATCTCGTCAATGCCTTGCATCAAAAGCGCAGCGCGGGCGATCTCGATGGTAACCTGACCGTCGTGCAGGCTCGTCGCATAGTCACGCACCCAGCGGAGGCGGTTGTTGGCCAGGCGCGGCGTGCCGCGGCTGCGGCGGGCGATCTCCACGGTGCTCTGTTCGTCGATCGGCACGCGGAGCTTTTTGGCGCTGCGGCGGACGATCTCGGCCAGCTCTTCGACGGTGTAAAAGTCGAGGTGCTCGCGCATCTGAAAGCGGTCGCGCAAAGGGGCGGAGATCAAGCCGGTGCGCGTCGTCGCGCCGATCAGTGTGAACGGACGGAGCGGCATATTGATGGTCCGCGCGTTCACACCTTCGCCGAGCGTGATATCGATCCGAAAATCCTCCATCGCCGGGTAGAGGAACTCTTCGACCGCCTTGGGGAGGCGGTGTATCTCGTCGATGAACAGGACCGAACCTTCCTCGGCGTTCGTGAGGTAGGGGATGACGTCCTTGGGGGCGGCGAGGGCCGCGCCGCTGGCAATCTGGAAGTTCACGCCCAAATCGCGGGGGATGCAAGTGGCAAACGTCGTTTTGCCGAGCCCCGGCGGTCCATCGAAAAGAATATGGCCGAGCGTCTCGTTGCGCTTGCGCGCCGCATCGACGGCGATCTCGATGCGCGCGGCCACTTCGCGCTGGCCGACCATGTCGCGCATGTATTGCGGCCGCAGATCGCGGTCGGCGTCGTCGGGAGGCAGAGCGGACTGGAGGACGGGTTCGCGCACGCAGCTAATGTTCGCAGCTTATGGCATGAACAGGCGTTGATTAAACGAGTATAAGCAATACACTATCATGGCGCGAATAGCTCTTTATGCCAAGTTGACTATGCTATCACTTACAGATATAGTGTGCTGGGATCGAGCCTATGCACGGCGAAATCGTCCAAGCAATTCAAGACGAGCTCGACAAGACGGCTCGAGAATGCCTGCGAGCAATTGTGACTCGCGACATGGATATTGGCCGAATTCGCCGCCTGGCCAAGTTTTGCTTTGGATGCATGAATCAGAAACACGAATTGCCACGTCGGTTCGCCGAACGCGGGCTGGATGAGGCGGGAAAGGTGCTAGAGTTTTTGCAGGAGGCAAACGAGGCGCTCGCCGAAGTCCTTGCACAGTCGGAGTTAGACCATGGCCATTGATCAAAAGTTGCTCGGTCAGGGGATCCGGAAGGTTCGTAAGCTGCGGGGGATGACACAAGCGGAGCTTGCCCGAGCGGCAGGATTAGCAGAGGGCGGTAATTCCGTGGCGCTAATTGAACGCGGAGAGCGCGGCGTATCCATTGAATCTTTGAATGCGTTGGCGCGGGTTCTCGAAGTGCCAGCCGGTTGCCTTACAATTCTGGGAACGCGTGCGCCAGCCAATGACCCAGCCTTGCGTCCGCTTGTTAGTAGCTTGCACCGGCTCGTTACGAAGGTCGTCGAGCTTCATTCGGTCCTCAAAAAGGAGGAAGCGGAAAAAACAAAGAATAAGCGGCCGAAACGAAAGAAGGCTGCACGTCGTTCCGCCGGCCCTTCCTCGCGCAAAAGACATTCGGCGGCTTGATTAGTTTTAAGGACGCATGTGGTGTGCTACGGATTAGCCGCAACCACAATCGACAATTCCGCCGGCTCTTCGCGCCCTTGCTGCCAATAGAGGACCGATGTCGATCCGGGCTTCTTGGCCAATAGCCGAAGCTGCGACGGCGAATCTGCCGCCGCCTCGCAAACTGTCTGGTCGCGAACCGCCAAGCGGTGAACTGGCAGGTTCGTTTTCAAGTACAACGTCGAGCCAGCTTCTATATAAGCGGATTGCCGTAGTACCGCCGGTTCTGTTCGGCCAAGGAACCAGAGCGAAGGGTAAAGCTCGCGAGAGTGCCGCCCCGCGAAGAAGGCCGCGATTACAAGCATCGCGACCAGCATCGACCGCACGCTGAAACGAAAGCTGGCTGTCCAAAATGGAAACGGCGTATCTCTCTTTGGCGGCACATCGGCTTGTATTTTGTCGGACCCATATGCGCTCTCGTGCATGATGAAGCTCCTTTTTCATTGCGAGGCGGCGATGACCAGCAGAACAGTAATGACCACGAGCGCCGTAATGCCAATAGCGGCGGCGATTTTCAGCCAGGACACAGGCGCCTTGCCCGTCGCGCGGCCGGTCTGACCGTTGATCAGGAAGCGAAAGACCTCGTCCTCGTAGCGGTAGGCCATGATCCACACCGGCAGCAGCATCGGCCGGCTGACGAGGTCGGTGATCCGCGTGTTGACCTTCAGATTGCGATGCGTCCCGACGATCGAAGGCGCGATCGCCTGCATCTCCAACGACTCCAAACCCGCGCGAGCCAACGGCCGGGCATATTTTCGCGGCACTCCGAAGCGCTCCAGCGTGATATTGTCCAAATCCACTTGGTCGGGCGGCATGCCGGCCGAACAGTCGAAGTGGCAGAGGGCGTGGGTCTCGGCCGGCGTGAGCGCCCCGCTCCCGCCGACCAACACGTCGGCGTACGAGCCCCGGTGCTCGCCGAAGAGCGGGTACCAATCACCGCGCGCCGCCAGCGGCGTCTTGTTGGTGTCGGCGGTCCAGTAGGTATGCGTCGTGGCCTCAAAGACCCAATACGGCACGTACACCGGCTGCATCTTCAAAACTTCCGCTTGCTTTGCAAGATCACCGGGCCGCCAAAAACCCTTTCCCAGCCACTCGCGCAAGAGCGCCTCGGCTTGGTCACGCGGCACCTGAAAGGGCACGACGGCCGAGGGGGCGATCTCCTTGGCGTCGGCTTGCTCTTTGAGGTGCTCGGAGCCGCAGAAGGGGCAACGCAGCGCTCGCACTGAGGCATCGTAGCTCATCGAGGCGCCGCAGCCTTCGCACTGGAAATTGTGAGTAGAGAGCCGCGTGGTTCCGGTTCTCGCGCGGGAGGCTTCCGACCGCGAGCCGGTCGGGGCCTCGGTGCCGCATTCGGAACAGAAGAGATCCTCCTCGTCGAGCACGGCGCCACAGACTGTGCATTTGATGAGGAGGTCCGACATGGAGCAGTGGTCAGTGATCAGAAGGCAGCCCCGGCCGGAAGGCCGGGGTTTTTGGGCGCGCGGTCGGCTCAGAGGAAGTTCGCCAACAACACAATCACTGCGATAATCAAACCCACAATCCCAACTGCCAGCGCAATGCGCTGCCACGACAGCGGTTTTTCACCATACAGCCGGCCCGTCTGGCCGTTAATGAGGAACCGATACAATTTGTCCTGATAGCGGTAGGTTAACAAGTAAATCGGCAGCAGGATCAAGTCGGAGTTGATATCGCTGAACTCAGTCTGGCAGTCCAGCCCGCTAGACGTGTCGCCCGGCAGGAACGCCTCGACATGCTTGTGTACCCAGCGCTCAAACTCGCCGCGGCAGGCTTGCTCGGCCGCGTCGCGTTCGATTGAGTATTCCTCAGCGAGCCAGCCGGCGAGAAAATACGGCTGATAGCGCTTGAGCGCGACGGTCTGAAAAGGCTTGATTGAGTCAGCGTACCGCTGGGGCAACCCCTTGCTCCCTGACACCAGGTAACCGCTGTAGTAGCGATGATGGTTGCCGGCCAGCGGCCACCATTCGGTTTCGCGGACGCGGCGCGTGCGGGTGACGGTCTTGCCATTTTGCGTCGTGGTATAGGTTTCGGTGCGGTACCAGTATTCGCCGATTTCGGCGTTCCAGCGGGAACGGGCGAGCATGCTGAACGACCAAAACGGGAGGTAGACACCCCGCAGCCGCTCTTCGACCTTGGCGTGCCGCAGATCGCCGGGCCGGAACCAGCCCCCTTTCTTGATCCAGGCGTCGAATTCGTTGGCGGCTCGCTCGGCGGTGATGGCGAAGCCGATGACGAACTCGGGCGGTTGCCGCTGCACCCGTCCGGCGGGAAGCTCGACGACGTAGGTCGATTCGCAGAAAGCGCAGATGTAACTCCTCTGGTTCGGATCAACCTGTACTTCAGCGCCGCAGTTCTCGCAGCGAAAGACTCGCGGCAGTGGCCCTACCGCCGTCGCTTGTCCCATCGCGGCGGCTGCCGCGTGACGCCGTCGTGTTGGTTGAGACGTGCCGCAGGCATTGCAGAAGCCGTCGTCATCGTCCACTGGCGCGCCACAAGCTGCGCAGGCGTGCCCCTGAGCGACGATTACGTCTGCGACGGCAGCGGGATCGTTAATCGTTAGAGGCATGCCTTATTTCGCGTGCGTCTTATCGTAAATCGCGGCCAATAGCTCACCCACATCCTTGAACTTCTTCTTCCCTTCGAGCGCCTTGTCGACGAGCCGGCGCGCGTCGGCCTCGCTATGTCCAACCGTCCGCAGCGCTTCAAACCCTTCGCGGACCACGTCGGTCTCCTGCTTAGTTTCCAGCGGCTCCTCGCGCGCGACCAACAGGGCGAACTTCGGCATCTTGCGACGCAGCTTGGCGATCATTCGCTCGGCCATCGCCGGCCCGATGCCCGGCAGTCCGGACAGCGACTTGGCGTCCTGATCTTCGATCGCCGCGGCGACCTCGCGCACCGGCCGGACCATCGCCCGCAGCGCTTTGCGCACGCCCACGCCGTCGACCGAGCAAATCAGCTCAAAGAACTCCTGCTCGACCTCGCTCATAAAACCGATCAATCGGGGCGTGAGCCGGCCCTGCATCGGGTTGCCTTCCAGATAGTCGATCGTGTGCAAGCTAACTTCCTTGCCCAGTTCCAACTGCAGCCGGCGGCGGACGAACTCGGGGATCAGCACCTCGTACTCGAACGCCCCCACGCGCAGCGTGAGTGCGTCGTCAGCCACGCGGAGAAGCTCGCCGGTGATTTTCGTGATCACGTTGTTGGAGTTGTCCGATTTTTTAGCGGGAGATGGGGAGATGCGGAGGGAGATGGGGGGATGGGACTTCGTTATCGCGATTCCGCGCATCTCCCTATCCCACTCTTTATCCCCTGATCCCCTTGTCCCTCACCTTTTCGCTTCGCGAAATGATCTCTTGCCGTTTGGTGCCAAGATAATAATGACAAAGCGCGATCGCCAGGGCATCGGCCACGTCGGCCGGTTCGGGTAGCTTCGCCAGCCGCAATTCTCGCTGAATCGCCATTTGCATTTGGCTCTTGGGCGCCCGACCGTTGCCGGTAAGGACCTTTTTAATCTGCGTGGCGCTGTAGCTGGTTACCTCGATGCCGGCCTTGGCGGCCGCCAGACAGATCACGCCGCGAGCATGACCCATCAAGATACTCGTCCGCGGGTGGTCATAGTGCGAATAGAGTTGCTCCAGAGCCATCGCCGCAGGGCGGAGCGTGGCAATCACGTCGGCTACGCCGTCGTGGATCTCCGCCAACCGTGCGACTAGCGAGTCCTTGTTTTTGCCACGGACCACACCGGCTTCAATCACTTTCGGTGAACCAGACTGGGCTTCGAGCACCGCATAGCCGGTGATGTTGAGGCCGGGGTCGATGCCGAGGATGCGGGACGGCGAATGCGGAATGGGGAATGGGGAATGGGGAATGGGGACCGAAGCGTATTCAATTTGAAACGGTGGCTGCACCTTGGCTTCCTGCGCTTTGGCGGCGTTATCTGGCGCTTTGCGACATTCCCCATTCCCCATTCCAACACTCCCCATTAGCCTCGCGACCATTCCGTTCCGCCGGGGCGGTCCTCGAGCGCTATGCCGATCTCGCCCAGCCGCTTGCGGATGGTGTCGGCGGTGGCGAAGTCTTTGTTCTTTCGCGCGTTGGCCCGGGCTTCGATCAAGAGTTGCATAAGTTGGCCGACCAGTCCCTCGTCGTCACTGGTTTTAGTCTCGATCGGCTTCAGGAACAGTCCAAGCGTCGCAGCCAAGTTGCGGAAAACTTGCGTGCCTTGCCGGAGGACTTTGCTTCTCAATGGCTGGTCTGCGGGTTTTATCGTCTCCAGTCCTTCCGAATCGATGAAAGCGTTTAGCTTCCGGACAAACTCAAACAACTCTGCAATAGCGCCGCCAGTGTTAAAGTCATCATCCATTGCGTTTACGAACTTCTCTCGCAACGGATAAATGAAGTGATGAAGTGCAGCCGATCGCAAAGGGGCGGCTTGTAACAGCGCATGCTCTGTATCGCGGCTCGATGGAAAATCAAGATCGTAGAAGCTTTCACCAGTGACCCGCTGATAGCGCTTGAAGAAACGATAAAAAGCCTCCATGCTGCGTGCCGTCTCTTCCAGCAGCTCCTCGCTGTATTGGATCGGGCTGCGGTAATGCGTGCTCAGAAGAAAGAAGCGGATGACTTCGGGCGAGTGTCGTTCAAGGAGCTCACTGAAGGGGCTTGCGCCGGTGGACTTGCTGATCTTGGTCGCTGGTTGGCCAACCATGCCGACCGGCGATGCATTACTACTTCCACTGGCCACTCGCGTTGCCCGTCCGCCGACTTTACCGGCTTCACTGGCCGCCTGCATCAGCCCGTTGTGCAGCCAGTATTTCGCTTGCGGCTTGCCATGGGCGCACTCGCTCTGCGCGATTTCGTTTTCATGGTGCGGGAAGATCAAGTCCAGTCCGCCGCCGTGAATGTCGAACGTCTCGCCGAGTATCCGCCCGCTCATCGCCGAGCACTCGATGTGCCACCCTGGCCGTCCTTTGCCCCACGGACTGTCCCACGACGGCTCGCCTGACTTCGCCGATTTCCAAAGCGCGAAGTCGGCTGGGGACCGCTTGCGTTCGGCCATTTCGCCCCCCTCGCCTTGCATGCTCTCCAACGAACGCCGGCTGAGCTTGCCGTATTGCGGATCCTTACCGACCTCAAAATACACGTCGCCATCGCTAGCGTAGGCAAAACCCGTGTCGATGAGTCGCTGTGTGAGCCGGATGATCTCGTCGATGTTCTCGGTGGCCTTGGGGAAGTGGTCGATCGTATCGACGCCGAGGGTCGCGAGATTCCGCCGGTAGTCGGCCGTCATCTCCTGGGCCAACTCGGCCATCGTCATACCGCGGGCGTTCGACTCGTTGATCAGCTTGTCATCGACGTCGGTGATGTTGACCACCCAGGTGACTTTGTAACCGGAATAGACCAGGTAGCGCTTGATGGCATCGAAAATCACCGGGCCAACCATGTGGCCGATATGGCTGGGCTTGTAGACCGTGGGGCCGCAGAGGTACATCCCCACCTGGCCGGGCTGGACCGGCTCGAAGGGCTCTTTGGTGCGCGTGAGCGTGCTGTAGACGCGGAGGGAAGTGGCGGGGGGCATCGGTGGAGAGTTCGGAGTGCGGAATGGGGAATGCGGAATGGAATTCGACGACCAACCCGCTCAACAACTCATTATCGTCAACACCTACTCAACTCGAATTCCGATTCGCGGTTCGCCCGGCGGGCTTTCGCGCTCGACGAGTGCCACGCACTGGGCCATGATTGCTTCTTCGCGTCCAACGGCATCGACGCGTTCGCCGGTCTTCGCTTTCACTCCAATGCTGTTGGACGTGATCTGGAGGATCTCCGCAATCCGCTGCTGGATCGCCTCTTTGTGGGCTGACAGTTTTGGTCGTTGGGCAAAGACGATGCAATCGAGATTGACGATCTGGTAGCCGGACTGGCGCACGCGGCCATACGCCAGCCGCAGCATCTCGGCCGAGTCACGGCCGCGGTTTTCCTCGTCCGTGTCGGGAAACAGCTCGCCGATGTCGCCTAGCGCTGCGGCGCCCAGCACGGCGTCCGTAATCGCGTGCAAGAGCACGTCGGCGTCGCTATGACCGATCGCGCGGCGGTCGTGCGGGATGTCGATGCCCCCCAACCGCAGTGGACCGCCCGGTTCTAGCCGGTGGGTGTCGTGTCCGATGCCGATGCGAGAATTGGCCGTGGTCCCGTCCTCCGTGTTTCGCGGCAACCGCGGTAACCGCCAGTCGGCTACCGATTTAAGACAGCGATTATATCGGACTCCCGCGCAAGCAACAACGTGACGACCATTGGCAGCGCTGATGCGAGTGCAAATGCGGAATGCTGGAATGGGGAATGGGGAATAACTCAGGTGGCCCACTCCATTCCCCATTCCCCATTCCCCATTCCCCATTCGCTCATTCCCCATTCGTGCCTTCCGCTTCTATAATCGCTTCATGCCAGTCATTGAACTCTCCGGACTCGCCAAGTCCTACCGCGTCTACCAGAAGCAAGAGGGCCTCCTGGCCGCCGTCCGCGGCTTGTTTCGCCGCGAACACAAGGATGTTCACGCAGTCCGCGGGATTGATTTAACGGTCGAGCGAGGCGAATTTGTTGCGTTTCTCGGACCGAACGGCGCTGGCAAAACGACCACACTGAAGCTGCTTTCCGGCGTGATCACGCCGAGCGGCGGGACCGCCCGCGTGATGGGGCACGTTCCTTGGCGTCGAGAGAATGCATACCGCCGCCGTTTCGCGCTCGTGATGGGGCAGAAAAACCAGCTCTGGTGGGACTTGCCCGCGCAAGAGTCGTTTCGGCTGCACCAGGAGATCTACCGCATTCCGCCGGCTGACTTTGAGCGGACGCGCGATGAGCTGACCGATCTGCTTGGCGTACGGCAGTTGCTGCGGCAGCCGGTTCGTGAGCTATCGCTGGGCGAGCGGATGAAAATGGAGCTGACAGCGGCGCTCCTTCATTCGCCGGAAGTGCTGTTCCTCGACGAGCCGACGATTGGGTTGGATGTGATTGCCCAGCACAACATCCAGACGTTCCTTCGACATTATCAACAACTGCGGCGCGTCACGATCCTGTTGACGAGTCACTACATGAAAGACGTGGCGGCGCTGTGCCGACGCGTAGTGGTGATTGCCGAAGGGCGGATCATCTATGACGGCTCGCTGTCGGGCATCGTCGATCGCTTCAGCAGCTATAAGGTCATCACACTTTCGTTGGCCGACGCTGAACCGACCAACAACTGGACGCGATACGGCGAGCTTATCGACGTGCAGGCTCCCAAGGTGCGACTGAAGATCGACCGCGCCACGGTGCCCGACGCATTGGCAAGCATTCTGGCGAACCATACGGTTGAGGACGTGAGTGTCGAAGACCCGCCGTTGGAGGAGATGATTGCGGAATTGTTCACGCAGGCGACCGCGCCAATTGGGGACCGGGCCGATAAAGCTCAACAAGCGGCCGAAGTAGTGACGGAATCCTAGAGTGGAGCACGGTCACCCTGGGCAACATCCGAACCTATGCCGCTGCACATTTACCAGAATGTCTATGAATCAGGCTCTGTGCCGGCAGGTTGGACGCCAAGCAAGTCGGGTACAATCAAGTATCCGGTCAAGAACGCGGCTGTCTTGAGACATTTGCGCGAATTGGCCGAGGGCCGTTGGCAAAAGGTCATCAAACCGGGTACGACTGGCGAGATTCATTACTTTGAGCACGAGTCCGGGCAAGTTGCCGGGGTGAAGTACTTCTCTCACTGACTGGGATGATTGGTCATGTGGTTTAAGATATCCTTAGCTCGACAGGCCGAGGTGCAGGAAGACGGGGGGAGGACGCTCCTTCCGATCCTTGTTTTGGGCATTCTCGAATCGCTCGAGAATGGTCGACTGACGCCATCCGAGGCAATACATGGGTTCTTCAATGCGGAGAACTGCGAGTTTGTTGAGAAGTCGATCAAACACAAGACCGCTCGTGAGATCATGGCACGGGGCGTCCAATTGCCGGACCTCATCGAGGCCTTGCCCCGTGAGGAAGCGCTGCAGGAGTTCCAGCGCGAAATCGCCAAAATCCGGGAGCTGTGCCTGGAACTGATCGGCGAACAGCGAGTGGCGGCTTAGCCCAAACGATGAACGCGGAACGATGAACGATGAATTGACGACCGGGACCGGGTTACAACATGGATTCATCAATCATCATTCATCGTTCATCCTTGCTCGCGCGCCTGCGCACGTGGCGCGTCATTCTCCGCATTTGCATTGAAGAGCGCCTCGTCTACCGCGGCGATTTTGCGCTCGGCACGCTGATGCGGTTTCTGCCGATCGTCACGCAGATCTTTCTCTGGACGGCGGTGTTTGCCGCTGTGCGGGAAACTACCAGCGGCGCGTCGGGCGGCATACAAACCATCGCCGGCTACACGCGCGACGACTTTATCGCCTACTACCTGCTGACGATGGTTGCTCGCGCATTCTCCAGCATGCCGGGATTGGCCTCCGGCATCGCCCGCAGCATCCGCGACGGCTCGGTTAAGAAGTATCTAACGCAGCCCGTGGATATGGTCGGCTTTCTGCTGCTCAGCCGGATCGCGCACAAGCTGGTGTATTACGCCGTAGCGCTCGTGCCGTTCGCGCTGGTGTTTTACCTCTGCCGCGAATTTTTCCCGACAACGCCCGACGCGACCGGCTGGCTGGCATTCATTGCATCGCTGTTGATGGCCTTTGCGCTGGGCTACTTCATGGAAACAGCGATCGGCATGATCGGCTTCTGGTTTCTGGAAGTCAGCTCGCTGTTGTTCGTGTATATGCTGTTCATCTTTTTTCTGTCGGGGCACATGTTCCCGATCGATATGCTTGACGGCGTGAAGCTCGTGGGTGAGGTGAGCTGGGGCGACGTGGTGCGCTTGCTGCCGCTGCACTATCTGGCGTATTTCCCCTCGGCCGTGTTTCTCGGCAAAGTGCAGGGCGCGGAGCTCGTAACAGGTTTGTGGATCGAGCTGGCGTGGATCGTGTTTTTCATCGTCGTCTGCCGCGTGGCGTTCCATCGCGGCCTGCGGCGGTATTCAGCCTTTGGAGGTTAACGAGGCCGTCAGCGGTCAGCCGTCAGCGATCAGCCATCAGCGTATTTAATCGACATGTGAGCTGACAGCTAATAGCTGACGGCTGACAGCCATTCCGAACTCCGAACTCCGCACTCCCCCATGTCTCGTCCTGCCTACGCCCGCGTCTTCGCCACGTTCGCACGCAACAGCCTGGTGCGCGACATGACGTTCCGCACCAACTTCATCATCGAGTCGATCTCGTCGCTGTCTTGGATGTTTATGAACGTGGGCTTCTATTTGCTCATCTTCCAGTACACACCCATGATCGGTGCCGACACTGGCTGGGGGAAGTACGAGTTTTTCGTATTCCTCGCCACCACGCTGTTCATCAACAGCCTGGTCCAGGCGTTCTTCATGCCCAATGTCGAAGAGTTCAGCGAACAGGTGCGGACGGGCGGCCTGGATTTCGCGTTGCTCAAGCCAATCGATACGCAGTTCTTGATTTCGCTCACCAAGGTGGATTGGTCCAGCCTGTCGAATTTCGTGTTTGCCATTCTGCTTTTGAGCTATTCGCTGGCGCAGCTCGATTACCTGCCGGGCATGCTGCAGGCGCTTCTGTATCCGGTGTACGTACTCTGTGGCGTGGCGATCCTGTACAGCCTGATGATTGCGCTGGCCTCGACCAGCATCTGGCTGGGGCGAAACCAAAACCTCTACGACTTCTGGTTCTACATCACCAACTTTTCGCGCTACCCGATGGAGATCTATAGCGGCCCCTTCGGCACGCCACTGCGGCGACTATTCACGTTCTTGATCCCTGTGCTCGTAGTGGTCAACGTTCCCGCCCGTCTCCTTGCGCTGCCCATTGATCCTGACAACTGGTGGCTGGCCCTCTTTACCTTGGCTGCCACCGCCGGCAGTCTGCTCGTCTCGCGGTGGATGTTCCTGCGAGCGCTACAAAGTTACCGGAGTGCGAGTAGCTGAGGTGCGACCGTGGACGTATACTCGTCTCCATGCATTTCATGGCCGACGGCCACCACGCTCATTTCGACCTTGCTATCAGGGAGCAAGCGGCAACAATACAAAAGTGGACCGAAGGGACAAGGATTCAGCGACAATGGTATGTGAGAGGCTGAAATGATCGACACAACAACCGACAAGCCGCTCTACGTATCGACGGACGGGGGCGCCGGGCCATACATCATGGTACCCGTGGTGCAACTGGAAGGAGTAACAGCCCTGCTTGATTCGAACAAGATTCCCTACTGGGCGGATGAAGAAGTAATCTCGCTCGACGGGAAACCGGAGGTTGCGGTGATCAACCTAGAGCATGGAAGCGATCCGGAGAAGGTTCAAGACCTTCTGGATAGCATCCCCTGATCCCCAGAGACCCGGGAAATGGCACTGGCGGATGAAATTCAAGCTCTCGCGGCCCGTACGCAATCTGCGCTGGACGCAAGTCACGACTATTACACGTACACAAAGAGGGTGTGGCGCTTGCTGCAACAACTCGTCAAGGAAGGACGGAAGTTCAGCTTTCGCAATCCGACGACCGGGACGCGAGTGGACGAGCAAGTGCTTTTCGGACGAGCGCAGCTCTATATTACCGACTATCTCGTATCGTTCACGTTCCAGCACTTTGTGTCGCTGTTCGAGGATTTTTTCTTCGGCCTGCAAAGGCAGGGAGCCGCGCTCGATACCGGGAAGGCGAAAAACTAGAGATTCCGGAGCAGTACCACCGCGAAAGCTGGGAGACGATCAAGAAAGTGGTCCACGATCTTACGGCCGCTGCCCTTGCGAAGGCACGGCATAATCCGGCGAGTCCCTGAGGTATACTCTTGGCTTTAACCGTGAGCGGCGTGGATGATCAGTTAGAGATATCGGTAACGACGCTAAGCGCTCCAGGAACGCGAATGCCAAGGGTAAGCATCAATTCGACGCTGCCGCCGCAGGCGCATTTCTATCATGCGGTTTTGCGGCATTTGGCTCACCGTCCAAACGGTGACCATCGGCAGAGTATTCAGGAAGCGATACCGGATTTGCTTGCCCTTAGCGAGGGGCAAAGGACGGAGAGAGTCTCCAATCTTCGGCAGCTCCGATATCGACATCGAAGCGGCTTTGCGCTGAGATTACTAAAAAAGTTCGGATATGTGGAAAATCCCGAGCCGGGGATCTGGCGCATCACGGATAGGGGTCGCGAATTACTATCGCGCCATCCAAATGGGTTCGACGAAGCGACTACCCCGCGACGTCTGATGCGAGAGGAGGGCAGGGAAACTGAAGAACAGAGTGAGAGCGTCGCTGAGATCAATTCTGCTAACGAGGAGGCCTTAGCGCAGCAAACACCAGATGAACAAATCGACGGCGCGCTTGAGGAAATCAATCGCTCCGTCGCACAAGAACTGCTCGACAGAATCGGTCAGTGCCCACCCTCTTTCTTCGAAGCGCTGGTGCTCGATCTTCTACACGCACTAGGCTACGGCGCGGGCGAAGAAGATTTGGAACGTGTCGGACAAACCGGTGACGGAGGCATCGACGGCATAATCTCGCTCGACCGGCTCGGGTTCGAGCGCGTGTATGTTCAGGCGAAACGTTGGCAAGGATCGGTAGGGCGACCAGAGGTCCAAGGCTTCTATGGCGCCCTGGCGGGCCGACGCGCGAGGAAGGGCGTCTTCATTACGACTTCGAGCTTCACTCGTGAGGCGCGCCAGTTTGCGAGTCAGGTTTCCGAGAGTATTGTGCTCATTGATGGTGAGCGATTGACGTCACTGATGATCGAGCATGGCGTCGCAGTAACCCACTATCGAATTATTCGTCTGCCGAAAATCGACCTCGATTACTTTGAGGCAGACTGAATTAGGCGCTCTAACGTGGCGATTACATCGTCGGACTGCATAACGCGTAATGAAAACCACTATCACCATCCCCCATAAATTGTTCAGAGCAGCCGAATCAGCCGCACGATGCCTGGGTGTTTCACGCAATGAGTTGTATGCGCGGGCGTTGAAGGAGTTTCTCGGGAGAGAGCGTGACGAAGATATCACGCAACGGCTCAACGACGTTTATGCCAAGGAGCCAGCCAGGATCGATTCAGTACTGGCGCAAATGCAGTTTGCCTCACTGCCGCCTGATTCAAAATTCCTGACAACTGACAACTGACCCTGATGCCTGATGCCTGCTAAACCCTGAACCCCGAACCCTCCCACATGAAACTCGCCTTCTCCAGCAATGCCTACATGCACTTCTCGATCGAGGACACGATCGCCAAGATCGCCGACCTCGGCTACACCGGAATCGAGATCTTGGCCGACGTGCCGCATGCCTGGCCTGCGGGGCTGCTCGCAGAGCGGAAGGACTCAATTCGCCAAGCGCTGGAGAAGCACAAGCTCACCCTTTCCAATGTGAACGCGTTCATGATGAACGCCATCGCCGACCCGCGGCAGCCGTATTGGCATCCGGGATGGACCGACCCGGACCCGCATTACCGGGCGATCCGCCGCGAGCACACCAAGCGGGCGCTCCGGCTGGCGGCCGAGCTTGGAGCGCCGAACATCACCACCGAGCCGGGCGGGTTGCTAACCAAAGAGCAAACTTGGGAGGAAGCCGCCAAAATCTTCTACGACGAGCTGATGCCGTGCGTCGAGGTGGCCGAACAGGTCAAAGTTAAGCTGTTGATCGAGCCGGAGCCGGAACTGTTCATCGAGACCTTCGGCCAGTACCTGCAGTTCATGCAGCGGATCAAATCCCCTTGGGTTGGCCTGAACTTCGACATCGGCCACGCCTACTGCGTCGGAGAAGATCCCGAAGGCTGGATCGCCAAGATGCGCTCGCACACCGTGCATTACCACTTCGAGGACATTGCCGCGACACGGGTTCACAAGCACCTGATTCCCGGCCACGGGGCGATCGATTTCGGGGCGACTCTGCTGGAAATCAATAAAACCGGCTACCGCGGCTGGATCACCGTTGAGCTGTATCCATATATCGAAGATCCAGACAATGCGGCGCGCGAAGCGCGGCGCTACCTGACGGCGCTGATGCAGAAGCTGGGGATCGCCGTGGAATGATGATGTCGAAGCCCCTCGCTTACCTGCAGCTCGTTCGCTTACCGAATGTCTTCACGGCCATCGCCGACGTGGCCATGGGATTCTTTGTGACTCACGCGGTCAGCGACATTTCATCGCTCGATGCGGGCCAGCTTACAGTTTTCGGATTGCTCATGGCGGCATCGGCGTCGTTGTACCTGGGCGGCATGGCGCTCAACGACGTGTTCGACGCTGCGGTTGATCGCGTCCAGCGGCCCGAGCGGCCGATCCCATCGGGGCGCATTTCTTTGTCGGGAGCGCGCGGACTCGGATTCGGCCTGCTGGCGACGGGCGTGTTCCTCGGCATTCTGCTTTCGCTCACCGAGTCGGATTACCGGCCCGCGTTGGTGGCAGGCGGCCTGGCCGTTGCCGTTGTCGCTTACGACGCGGTCATCAAGCGCACGCCGTTAGGACCGCTGGGCATGGGCCTGTGCCGGTTTCTGAATGTGCTGCTGGGCATGAGCCTATCCCTCGCGCCGTGGGAGGTGTGGCACTACATCATTGCGGCCGGAATCGGCACATATATTGTCGGCGTCACGTGGTTTGCCCGCACCGAGGCGCGACCGAGTAGTCGGCTCGTGCTGCTGGCGGCGACGGTAGTCGGGGCCGCGGGCGTGCTCTTGCTGGTCGTGTTCCCGAATTTCGCTCCGGCCGAAGGACTCGTCGCGGCGATTCGCGACGACCCGCGGAGGTGGAACATGCTGTGGGGTCTGCTGGGCCTGCTGATCGTATGGCGCTGTGTGTGGGCCATCGTTGATCCGCGCCCAGTATTGGTCCAGCGGGCGGTGCGGCAGTGCATTTTTTCGCTGATCATGCTCGACGCGGTGGTAACTTTCGCCATGGCGGGTTTTGTACCCACCGTCTTGATCATGCTGCTGTTACTGCCGACGATGTTTCTAGGTCAGTTCATTTATTCGACGTAATCCGCTCGATGCTTTTGGGCTACAACACCAACGGGTTTGCGCACCACTCGGTGGAAGACGCGCTGGCAATCCTCGCCGAGATCGGCTACCGCAGTGTCGCGCTGACGATTGACCATGCGATGCTCAACCCGTATGGCGGCGAGTTATCCGCGCAGCTCAGGCGGATGCGGCAGCTCCTGACCCGTTACGAGATGCGGTCGGTAATCGAAACCGGGGCGCGCTTCCTGCTCGATCCGCGGCAGAAGCATGAACCGACGCTCGTGAGCGCTGACGCCGCGGAGCGCTCGCGGCGCGTTCGGTTCTTGCAGCAGACAATCGACATCGCGGCGGAGTTGCAGAGCGACTGCGTCTCGTTCTGGTCCGGCGTACTGCACGAGCCAGGTGTATCTGAGGCCGCGGCGTTCGACCGGCTGTGCGCCGGCTTGCTCCAAGTGATCGAATACGCACAGTCGCGAAATGTCCAACTCGGCTTCGAGCCGGAGCCAGGCATGTTCATCGACACGATGGTGCGTTACGAGCAACTTTTGCAGCGGGTCGACGCTCCGTGCTTCAAGCTCACCCTGGACATCGGTCACTTACACTGCCGGGGCGAGACGCCGATTGCTGAGCACATTCGCCGCTGGGCGCCGCGTCTGGTGAATGTCCACATCGAAGATATGAAGTGCGGCGTCCACGAGCACCTGATGTTTGGCGAAGGGGAGATCAACTTTTTGCCGGTAATGCAAGCATTGCGAGACAGTAACTACGCCGGCGGCGTCCATGTGGAGCTCAGCCGTCACAGCCACATGGCGCCTGAGGCAGCTCGGCGGGCTTACGACTTCCTGGAACCATTGATAAAGTGAAGCCGCATCTGGCTGAACCCTGAACCCCGAACCCTGAACCCTCCCGCATGCCCGACTTCGTTGTTCTCCTCTCCGTCCCCGGCTTGCGCGAAAAAGATCTCGCCGACATGCCGAATCTCGAGCGCCTGACCGCTCGCGGCGACCGTGCGCCACTCGTCCCCAGCTTCCCTTGCGTGACCTGCCCGGTACAGGTCAACATGACGACCGGCAAGCTGCCGCGGGACCACGGCGTGATCGCCAACGGCTTCTATTGGCGCGAAAAGCAGCAGGTCGAAATGTGGACCGCCTGGAACGAAGTCATCCAAGCGCCGCAGATTTGGGACATCCTGCACCAGCACGACAACGAGATCACCTCGGCCGTCTGGTTTCCGCTATTGAGCAAAGGCTGCGGGGCTGATTATATCTGCACGCCGGCGCCGATCCACAACCCGGACGGCAGTGAGTCACTTTGGTGCTATACGCAGCCGGGCGAGATGTACGGCACGTTGCGCGACGCGCTCGGGCATTTTCCGCTGCAACACTTCTGGGGGCCAATGGCGAACATCAAATCGACTGCTTGGATTATCGATTCGGCCGTCTGGGCGGCCCGCGAACATCGGCCGATTTTCTTTTACATGTACCTGCCGCACCTCGATTATGCGGCACAAAAGCACGGTCCGGACAGCCCGCAGGCACTGCAGTCACTTGCCGAAGTTGACGATGCGCTGGGGCGGCTCGTCGAGGGGTTCGGCCAGGCTTACGGTGGCGCCGCCGAAGAGCAGCGCTCGCCCCTTTATCTAGTTGCGAGCGAATACGTGATCACGCCGGTCGATCACGTGACGTACCCCAATCGCGTCCTGCGAGAGGCCGGCCTGCTCGCCGTGCGCGAAGAAAATGGCGGCGAAGAGCTCGACCTGGCCGGCAGCCGCGCCTGGGCGCTGGTCGATCATCAACTGGCCCACGTGTTTGTCAAAGATCGCGACGCTGGCGCCATCACAGCCGTGCAAGACTTGTTCGAGCGCGGCACAGGCATCGACGAGGTGCTTGCTGGAGCCGATCGCGAGCGGTATCAGCTCGCCCATGAGCGCGCCGGCGACGTGATCTTGATCTCCACGCCGAACAGTTGGCAGGCGTACTACTGGTGGACCGACGACGCCCGCGCGCCCTCGTACGCCCGTACCGTGGATATCCACCGCAAGCCCGGCTATGACCCGGTCGAGATGCATTTCGACATGGCGACGAAGAGCATTCCGCTCGACGCGACGTTGGTGAAAGGATCACACGGCGCGCCGGCCCGCGAAGCCTGGCAACGCGGCGTGATTCTCACCTCGCAGGCCGGCACGCTGGAAGGGCCGCCGATGAGCGACACCGACGTGTTTGAGCTGGTGCTGAGGCAGTTTGGCATTTAGAGCCGCATTCCCTTGTTCCCAGGCTCCGCCTGGGAACACACTGCTCGCGAGGCTCTGCCTCGCGGGCACAGAGCGCGAGCGCCTCGGCTGGCAGAGCCTGCCTGACAGCGCGTTCCGAGGCAGAGCCTCGGAACGAGGACAACGAGGGTATTTCACTTGCTCGTCCACACCACCGGCTCGGGCATGATCTCATCCACCGGCCGCTTGCCGGCGTCAACTCGCCCGCTGCCGGACAGCCGGCTGATCACGCGGACGGTCATGTCGTGGTCGCAAACGATCTGGCAGCTCAGGCGTAAATTCGGCTGCCCAGCAAGGCCCTTTGCCGCCAGAACGTCCTTTTCGGCCTGCGTCATTTTATCCGGCTCGCCCTCGACAAACTCCACTCGGCATGTGGTGCAGCGAGCATTTCCCCCGCAGGCATGAAGCTGATCGATCTTGGCTTCATCCTCCAGCGCCAGCACGAGCCGTTTCCCCTCGGGTACATCGAACGTTCCGGCGCCTTCGACCGTGAGCTTGGGCATATGGTCCTCGAAAGTTATATGTGATCGGCAAGGGTCGTGGTTCTGTCCTACTGTAATGGTTTGCGATTGTGTAGGGAACGGCCTCTGTGCCGTTCCGTTGGGCGAGTTGACATAGACAGGCCGATTCGCGCTTCCGGATCGCCACGGGGGCGTTCCCTCCGGATTCGCCACACTTCCGTTTCACCCATACCGCATGCTACGTTGAGCGTTTTTGCGTTGCGACGACATTGAAGGAGGAGGCCGCCATGTCCACTTCGCCCCACCACCTCCCGCACTGGGACCTCTCCAACCTCTACACCGGCTTAACGTCCGACGATTATCACCAGGACTTTTCCCGGTACGAGTCGCTGCTCGACAAGGTGGAGCAGCACTTCACGGCTCATTCGATCGGGCGCACCGGCGGAGCCATTGCGGGTGACAACAATAAGTTGGCGGGAACGCTGTCCGAAACCCTCGACCGCCTGAACGAGCTGGCAATGCTCGGCGAGACGCTTGGCGCGTTCGTGCATGGCATCCACACGACCAACAGCTACGATGCCGACGCAATCCGCGAAACCAGCAGGCTTGAGATCCTCGGCACACGTCGGCAACAACTCGAAGTGAGGCTCAAAGGCTGGGTGGGCTCGCTGGGCGAGCGCCTGGAGTTGCTGATTCATGCGAAGCCGACGCTGGCTAGCCACGCGTTCTTACTGCGGTTACTCGCGCAGCAAAGCCGCTTTCTAATGAGCGAGGAGATGGAGCGGCTCGCCGCGGAGCTGTGCCTCGATGCCGGCGTGGCGTTCGGCCGGTTACAGGGCAACGTCACGAGCCAGCTCAAGGTCCCCTTCGAGCGCGACGGCAAGACCGAGCATGTGCCGATCACGGTCATCCGCAATCTATCCTACGACCCCGATTCGGCCGTCCGCGAGCGGGCCTATCGCACCGAGATCAAAGGCTGGGAGTCGATTCGCACCACAGTGGCTGCTTGTTTGAACGGCGTCAAAGGTACGGCCTTGACGTTGGCGAAACAGCGCGGCCGCAAAAGTGTGCTCGACGTCGCGTTGGAAGACAACCGCATCGATCGGCCGACGCTCGATGCTCTACTCGGCGCCATTCGAGAATATTTCCCCATGTTCCGCCGCTATCTCGCCTCGAAAGCGAAGAAACTAGGCAAGCAAACACTCCCCTGGTGGGACATCTTTGCGCCCCTGGGCAAGTCGGATACGCGGTTCACGTGGACGGCGGCGCGGAAGTTCATCATCGATAAGTTTTCCACCTTCAGTAGCGAAATGGGCGAGTTTGCCGCCACGGCGTTCGACCGCCGCTGGATCGACGCTGAGCCGCGCGACGGCAAGCGCGGAGGCGCGTATTGCATGCCCATCCCCGGCCGCGAAGAAAGCCGGATCCTGGCCAACTTCGACGGCAGCTTCGAGCAGGTGAGCACACTCGCGCACGAGCTGGGCCACGGCTTTCACAACCATTGCCAGCGCGGGCTGGAGATGCTGCGGCGGGGGTCGCCCTCGACGTTAGCTGAGACGGCGAGTATCTTCTGCGAGACGCTGGTAGCCGAGGCGGCGATTCGCGATGCGCAGCCGGCCGAAAAACTGATGATCCTCGAAGCGCAGTTGGCGGGGGCCACACAGGTCTGCCTCGACATTAGCTCCCGATATATCTTTGAAACCGCCGTCCTCGACGAGCGGGCGGACAGCGAATTGAGCCCGGAGGAGTTCAATAAGCTGATGACCGACGCCCAGCGACAGACCTATGCGGAAGGTGTCGATGAAGCGACGTATCACCCCTATATGTGGCTTTGGAAGCCCCACTACTACAGCCACGACTACAATTTCTACAACTTCCCGTATGCTTTCGGACACCTGTTCGGGCTGGGCCTGTACGCTGTTTTTCAGAGGGAAGGCGCATCGTTCGTGCCGCGATACACGGAATTGCTTCGCGATACCGGTCAATACTGGGCCGCCCCCTTAGCCGGCCGGTTTGGAATCGACATCACCAAGCCTAACTTCTGGCGCGACAGCCTGCGCGTGATTGAGCGGCAAGTGAATGAGTACGAGCAATTGAACCCCTAGCTGCGAGTCAACGACACACAGACCAGAACCCCCAATCGCGCCGCTTGACCTTTTTTTGACCATTCGCGAACCCGAATATCTCCACCGCTGTCTAACGTCACCAACTCGCGCTGCCATTCCCCATTCCCCATTCCCCATTCCGCACTCCACACTCCCCAT
>JBBDYH010000015.1:14809-48704 GCA_040901795.1 Pirellulales bacterium | reverse complement strand
AGATTTGATTTCTTCGTCAGAAATCGAGACGGGAGGCGGCGGGTCGGGCGACGATTTGCTCAACGTCTCCTTCTTCACGCGCTATCCCCTCATGCTGGGTGATGGCAATCCCAATCAGAGCATAACGCGGAACTCCTTCGAGCAATTGGCAAATGATCCGGATATCGGTCTGCGCGCCAACGCGCCGAAGTACGTAACCGGGACGGGGGCGTTCGATCGGATCACGATCACGCGGCTGGATTCCGACACCGCGAGCGTGACCGTCGAGCCCTTCCGCGACGACACGTTCGCCGCCGGTTCGAGCATCACCATCGGTCCGGGCGGCTCGTACTCTTATGTTCTCCACGACATTGCTCCCTTCGGGATTATTGTGGAAGGAGGCCGTAGTCTCGATGAGATCATCGTCGATGGCCTCTTAGGCGTGCCCGTCGTGGTGCGCGGGGGGCAAGGGTTCGACGTCCTGCGCATCAACGGTGTGCCCGCGCTCGACGCGACTTATGTGCCCGATCAGGCCTATCGAATTGTGCCGGGCAACGAGAATTACCTGGGACGGGTATTCCTCGACAACCGCCGCGAATTCTTCTCGTACAGCGGTACGATCAGCACAGGACTCACGAGTATCCGTTACGAAGAGTTCGACGATGCGGGCGCGATTCACTTCAACAACTTCGCAAGCGCATCGTTTAACGGCTCGGCGGGCAGCGATTTCCTGACGGTCAACAATGCTGCGGCGGGCGCCAACGAAATTGACGGCGTGATGGGCGGCATCGCGTTCCCCAACATGCGCTACAACAACGTCCGCAGCGTCGTGATCAACACCGGCGCCGCGGCGGCCACGGATGCCGTGACGATCAACACCGTGACCGCGCCGGGCCTGGCGTTGTTCACCGTCTTGACCGGCGCCGGCGACGACTTCATCAACGTCACCACACCAACCATCCGCTTGCCGGTGGCGGGCGGAGGCATGGTCCTCAACTTTGGCCAGGGGCGCGACACGCTCAACGCCGTCGGTGACGTCGACTGGACGCTTTCGGACCTCACCCTGACGACCGGGCTTGGCGCCACCGGCGGCATCGCGCTGCAGGAGCTTCTCGGCGAAACTGCGAATCTCGTCGGCGGCCCCGGCATCAACATCTTCCGCACCAGCGGCTGGAACGGCGTCGGGCGAATCGTGGGTCAGGGCGGCGCGGACACCGTGGAAATCATCCGCGACGCCAATTTCTCGTTCGGCGAAAACTTCGTCAACATCTTAGGCGTCGGCGGTTTCTTACTGAACGAGATCGAGAACCTGCGGCTGACCGGCGGAGCCGGTTCCAACACCTTCTTTGATTACGGCTGGAATGGGACCGCGACACTCGACGGCGGCCTGGGCGCCATCGACATGATCGCCGGCGTGCGGGATTCGAGCTTCCGCTTAACCGATACGACCTACAACGCCGGCGACAGGATCTTCGCCAACACGATCATGCTGACGAGTATCGAGCTCGCCAGCCTGAATGGCGGCGCCGGCCAGAACCAATTCGATGTGAGCGGGCGGACTACGCCTGCGGCGATCAGCGGCGGCGGCGGACAAGATATCCTCATCCACAGCCGCAACGCCAACGTCACGCTAACCAACAGCTCGCTGACCGTCAGCGGTCCGGCCAGCAACTTCTTCTCATTGTCGGGCATTGAGATCGCCCAGCTCACCGGCGGCGGCGGCGACAACACGTTTACGATCGCCCAGTGGGCCGGAGGCGGCTTCATGGTCGGCGGCGGCGGCAACGACATCTTCAATGTTGCCACGGGAAGCCTCGATGCGGTGGCCGGCTTCTGGAACATCATCGGCGGCGCAGGCGACGACCGGATTTTCGTCAACGACTTGCTGGGTCCGGGCGGCAATTACGTTTTGATGCCCAACAGCCTGGCCATGGCGCCCGGCACGGGCCGGCGATTTGGCGCAATCTTCTTTGACGGCACGTCCGAGAACCTGCGGCTCAACGCCAACAACGGCCCCAACCGCATCGACGTCACACCCAGCCTGGGGACGACGTTTACGATCGACGGCAATGCCTCGAGCGACACGCTGGTTCTGCACACCGCCTTTACGGGTATGCCCAATGGACCGCTGAATGGTCCCGGGACCGGCCAGCGGCGATTTAGCTTTAATGCCGGCCACCGCGACGTGATCTTTGAGGATATCGAGCAGCTTCTAGGTGCGCCGTAGGTTGGAGTTCAGCCTTCAGGCTGCTCTGTTGTGGCACGGTCTCCTGACCATGACACTCCTCCGACCGAAGGGCTCAAATCTTCGCAGCAAGCTAAAGCTTGAACTCCAACGTCAGCCACGCTTCTGTTCCCACTTCTCCTCCGCCGCGCTCTTACGCAGATACATCGGCGCGAGCTTCCACAGGTCGTCGTACGCGCCATCCAAATGTCTACTCCACGCCAGCGCCGCCACCGTGGCTGCCCGCGGTTCCCATTCGTCCGACTCGACCATCGTCACGCCAGCTGGTACTTGCTGGGCCAGCTTTCGCAGTGCGGGTCCGCTCACCGCGACTTCCGAGTCCAAGCTGTTTAGCCACTGGTCGGTCTCCAGCACACTGGGACTGGCAATCATCTGCCAACGGCTCTCGGCGCGCTCGAACAGGGCCGCAAATACCTGGCCACGTTGCGCATCCATCGCTACAGACAATCGCGAAAAATGGCCGCGGCACTGCGCGGCAATCACCTCTAACGTGCTGATCCCCACACAGCGCGCACCGAGCGCATAGGCGAGCGTTTTGGCCGTAGCCACGCCCACGCGCAGGCCGGTAAACGAGCCCGGACCGACCGTCACCGCGACCAGCTCGATCTCTGTAATCCGCCAACCGATCGTCGTGAGAAGCTGGCGGATGCCGGGCGCCAGCGACCGGGCGCTCCGCTGCTGCCGATCCAGCACGTGTTCCGCGAGCAACCGCGGGCCTTCCGCCGCCGCGATGGCGCCCGCCTGGCCGCTGGTTTCGAGAGCTAGAATGCGCATGGCAGCGGCAAGAGTCTGGGCGGAAGAGCGAAGTACCTTCTAGGCGCGGTGTTCCGCGGTCGCGGCCAAGGCGGCGCTCGCTCGCGAAAATGACTTGACCCTCTTCACAAGCCGCCTTAGACTGCCAGTTTAGCTACATTTGCCTCCATGATTAAGGGCGGCCGGCGGGGCAAGCGCCGCGTCCGCGCGGCGGCACACATTCCACAGGTTCTGCCAGCGTGAAGCGAGCCCTCATCAGCGATATCCACAGTAACCTCGAGGGTCTCGAGGCGGTCCTGGCCGACATCCGTGAGCAAGGGATCAAGGAGATCTATTGCCTCGGCGATATCATCGGTTACGGCCCTAACCCCTGCGAATGCATTGACCTGGCGATGAAGTGCGACGTGTGCCTGTTGGGCAATCACGATCAGGGCGCGCTGTTTGACCCCGAAGGCTTCAACGCCGGCGCCGAGCGCGCCATCTTTTGGACGCGAGATCAGTTGGAGAATTCGCGGACCGGGGATAGCACCGCCCGCTGGGAATTCCTGGGAGAGTTGCCCCGCAATCGCCGCGAGGACGGGATCCTGTTTGTACACGGTTCCGCTCGCAACCCGCTCAACGAGTACGTTTTCCCGGAAGATATCTACAACCCGCGGAAGATGGAAAAGATCTTCGCGCTGATCGAGAAGACGTGCTTTCAGGGGCACACGCATGTGCCGGGGATTTTCACGCAGACGTTGAACTTCTTGAGTCCTGAGGAGGTCGGCCACCGCTTCCAACTCACGGGCGAGAAGACCATGATCAACGTTGGCTCGGTGGGTCAGCCGCGCGACGGCGATCGCCGCGCGTGCTACGTTGTTTTGGAGGACGACGTGGTTACCTTTCGTCGCGTCGATTATCCCGCCGAGGTCACGCGCGACAAAATCTATGCCATCCCGGAGTTGGAGAACTTTCTGGGAGACCGGTTGCTGGTCGGCCGATAGAATGGCCCAATAGAATGGCACAGCGGCCGGTCTCGCGCACCTAGAGGACGGATTGCCAAGCCGTCCACTCTGGTGGATTCTCAATCCGCCCTGACAACTCATTTGGCCAACCGACTTAGGATTGGAGTTACGTGGAACGACGCATTGTAGTGTTTCTGGCACTCTCGATTGCCGTGCTTGTCGGCAATTACTTCTTGCAGGCCTGGCTGCGCGGGCCCCTGCCGGAACCTGTCGCCAAGCAAGATGCCGATCAGCGGCAGCCGCAAAAGAAGGGAGCCGGTCAGGAGAAAGCAAAGAAGAAAGGCGCCGACGAGAAGGACACCGAGCGCGCGGCCGCCGACGATGACAAGGACGCCGACAAGCAGCCGCCCAAGGCAGCCGAAGAGGCAGTCGACGAACAGTACTTTTCGCTCGGCTCGGCCGATCCCGATAGCCCATATCGCATGGTCGCAACGCTGACCAACCGCGGCGCGGCGCTAGAACGTGTCGAGCTGAACGGGCCGCGCTACAACGCACTGGACGCGCGCCATGGCTATCTCGGCTACCTCGCGCCACTCGATATTAAAGGAGGCGCGTTGGTCCGTGTCGTCGGCTCGGGAACGCCGGCCGCGGTTGCGGGTTTAAAGGCGGGCGATGTAATCACCAAGATCGACGAAGTCCAGATCACAGATGCCCTGGGCCTGATCGCCGCGCTGGAAGACACGAAGCCGGACCAACAGATCGAGCTCACCGTCCGCCGCGGCGATCAGTCCCAGACGCTCACCGCCACGCTCGCCCGCGTGCCGGCCCAGGTGATTCGCCCCGAAAAGGACACGGAGCCGCTCCGGGTTGTGAAGCCCGGCAATCACGATCCGCTCTCGCTCTTGCTCACACTTGACGCAGTGGGCGAAGCGCAGCTTGCCGAAGACGAGGCGGAGTTGCCTGGCGTGCGCCTTCACAATTCCATTTGGAAAGGCAGCCAACCGAACGACCACACCGTCGAGTTCGAGCGCACCGTGTCGCGTTACAACCTCAAAGTGGTGAAGCGATACCAGTTGGCAAAGGCGGATGCTGAGCTTGATGACCCACAAGCCGCTTATCACCTTACGTTTACCGTCGAACTGCACAACCTTGACGGGGAAAGGGCGCGCGACGTGGCCTACCGGTTCGACGGGCCCAACGGTTTGCCCATCGAAGGCTGGTGGTATCTCAATCGCATCTCCACAGAATGGGGTTCGGTCGGCGCACGCGACGTCGCCATGCGTTTCGAGGGCAATCCGGCGACGTTGATCAGCAGTCCTGATATCGCCGCCGCCGATGTCGACCCGCCGCTTCGTAAGGAAACCCTCGAGATCCCGCTGGTATACGCCGGCGTGGACTCGCAATACTTTGCCGCGGTGCTGCTTCCCCAGCGCGACCAGGAGGCCCTTTGGCTTTCCGAGATCAAGCATTTACTCGTCGGCGAACCGCCCACCGACGCCGCGCGCGCGAAGCTGACCAACGTTTCCGTCCGGTTGGTGAGTCAACCTTTAAAATTGGAGCCCGGCCAGAGTCAATCGCACACGTACCAGCTTTTTGTCGGGCCGAAGCAGCCCGCACTGCTCGCGCAATACGGCACCGACGCCACGAAGCTCAATGATCTGGTGTACTACGGCTGGGCGATCTGGGGCGTGGTCGCGGCCTTTCTTACCAAGGTGCTGCACTTCTTTTACGGTCTGGTGGGGAACTATGGGATCGCGATTATTATGCTCACCGTGGTCGTCCGGCTGTGCATGTTTCCGCTGAGCCGCAAACAGGCCTTAAGTGCGCAGAAGATGCAAGAGCTGCAGCCGGAAATGAAGCGCATCAACGAAAAGCACAAGGGGAACAACGAGGCGCGCGCCCGCGCCATGCAAGAGCTTTGGAAAAAGCACAACTATAACCCCATGGGGGGCTGTTTGCTGGCTTTCGTGCAGTTGCCGATTTTTATCGGGCTCTATCGGGCGCTGATGATCGACGTCGAGCTGCGCGGGGCCCCACTGTTCAGCGAAGCGATCCGCTGGTGCTCGGACCTCAGTGCCCCCGACATGCTCTTTTACTGGGGCGACATGTGGCCGCAGTTCCTGTTCGGCATGACCGGTTGGCTGGGACCGTACTTCAACGTGCTGCCTCTGTTTACCGTGGCTCTCTTCTTGGTGCAGCAGAAGATGTTTATGCCTCCGCCCACCGATGAGCAGTCCGCCATGCAGCAGAAGGTCATGACCTACATGATGGTCTTCATGGGCGTGCTGTTCTACAAGGTGGCCAGCGGACTGTGCTTGTACTTCATCGTTTCGAGCCTGTGGGGCATTGCGGAACGGAAGCTCCTGCCGAAGATGATCGGCAAGCCGCCCGGCACGTCGCCCGCGACGACCGCTGTGCGGACGCCTGTGGTGACCGCTTCGGCGACCGGCAACGGCGCGGCCAAGAGCGCCGCCGCGCGGAAGAAGCATCGCGGCCGGAAATAGCCGATGTTTGCACTCAACGACACCATCGCCGCCATCGCTACGCCGCCGGGCGCCGGCGCGGCGAGGGCCATCGTGCGGATAAGCGGGCCAAACGCACTCGATTGCCTGCGGGCGTGCTTCAAGCCCTCGGATAGTTGGCCGAAGGGGCGCTCGTTGTTGCCGCGCGTATTGCCCGGCGAATTGACAGGCCCTCTGCGGCTGCCCTGCGACGCATACGTCTGGCCCTCCCGGCGCAGCTATACGCGCCAACCGGCCGCCGAGCTGCACACGCTCGGTTCGCCGCCGCTGGTGGAAGGCGCTTTGCGAACCGTCTGCACGCACGGGGCGCGCCTGGCCCAACCGGGCGAGTTCACCTTGCGGGCGTTTCTGGCCGGCCGGCTGGACCTCACGCAGGCCGAGGCTGTGCTCGGCGTAATCGACTCGCAGGATCGCCAAACGCTGGCGGTAGCCCTCGAGCAGTTGGCTGGAGGCCTAGCCGGGCCGCTGGGCAAGCTTCGCGGCGACTTGCTCGATCTTTTAGCCGATCTGGAGGCCGGGCTTGATTTTGTTGAAGAGCACATCGAGTTTGTCGCCATTGAAGAGGTCGTTCGCAGACTGACCGCCGCAAAGTCCGAATTAGAGTCGCTGGCCGTGAAGCTTCATGCCCGGTCGCTGGCCACTGAAGCGACGCGCGTGGCCATCGTCGGTTGGCCGAACGCCGGAAAGAGTAGCCTTTTCAATGCGCTGGCTGGCTACGAGCGCTCGATTGTATCGACCATTGCCGGCACCACGCGCGATTATCTTCAGGCGACGGTCAAGCTCGGCGGCCTGGAATGTGTGCTCGTCGATACGGCAGGATTCGAGGATGCCGCCCAGCCTGGATCCATCCCGGCGGAGGCCCAACGCATGGCCGAAGTGCAGACTCAGCAAGCGGACCTGCGCCTCTGGTGCATTGACGCCACGCGGCCTCTCAACCCGTGGGAACAGGAGCGCCTACAACACGATAGCGCAGCGCTCTTGGTATTGACGAAATGTGACCATCCCAAAACCGTCTCGCTCAATCGGCCGGCGGTCGAAACGAGCGCAGCGACGTCAGCAGGGCTCGCTGAACTGCGGTGGGAAATTGCCGCGCGGCTCAACGGCAGACCAGTCGGTCATGCGGTCGCCTCAACCGCAGCGCGCTGCCGCTCGAGCATCGAGCAGGCGATCGGCAGCCTCGGGATCGCTCGGCGTATCGCCGAACAGCGTGCCGGCGACGAGCTGGTCGCAGCCGAGATTCGTCTGGCCCTCGATGAATTGGGCAAAGTCACCGGCGCTGTTTACACCGAAGATCTGCTCGACCGCATCTTCAGCCGCTTTTGTATTGGAAAGTGAGACTCTATGTCGCTGGCGACCGGGCCGCTCACCCGTGCTCGACTTTCAGGCACAAGTTTGCGCGACGAGATTGATCGCGCTGTGGCCGAACTGCAAACCGCTAAAATCGCCTGGGCCGATATGCCACTGGCCGGGCGGATTCAGCTTGCCGTGCAGTGCCTCGATGGCGTCGCGGAAGTGGCCGGGGATTGGGTAGCGGCGGCATGTCTTGCCAAAGGCATCGCCGCGGATTCACCGCTCGCCGGTGAAGAGATCGCCAACGGCCCGCTGGCAACCGTGCGCTACCTTCGTCTGCTCATCGGTACTCTGCAGTCGCTGCACGTTGAAGGCGCCGTCCGATTGCCGGCGGCACCCACCGAGGGTCCGAGCGGACAACTTCAGATTCCCGTCCTGCCGTGCGCCGGCATGTTCGACTCGCTGCTTTTCCGAGGGTTTAAAGCGCACGTGTGGATGCAAAGGCATGTGACGCGGGCGAATCTCCGCGAGCATACGGCGAGCTACTACCGCGCTCAACCGCCGCGGCAAGCGGGAGTGTCGCTCGTGCTAGGCGCCGGCAATGTCTCCAGCATCGCGCCGACTGATGCCCTGTATCGATTGTTTCACGAGGGACGCGTTGTTCTCCTGAAGATGAACCCGGTCAACGACCACCTCGGCGAGATCTTCGCCCGCGCCTTTCGTCAGCTTGTGCAAGGAGGTTATCTGCGATTCGCGTACGGCGGGGCCGAAGCGGGCGCCTATGCGGCTCAGCATCCGGCGATCGACGACGTCCATATCACCGGTTCGAGCCAGACGCACGACTCGATCGTGTGGGGCGCCGACTCGGCCGAGCGCGCGCAGCGCAAGGCGGCGGACGACCCCCTGCTCAAAAAACCGATCACCAGCGAGCTTGGCAACGTGACGCCGTGGATTATTGTGCCCGGCCCGTATACCGATCGGGAGCTGGACTTTCAGGCGGAAAACCTGGCGGCGAGTATCGTCAACAACGCCTCGTTCAACTGCATCGCCTCGAAACTGATTGTGACCCAGCGCGGTTGGCCGGCGCGCGAGAAGTTTCTGGCGAAGCTGCAAGCGGTGCTCGATCGCACTCCACCGCGCGCGGCGTATTATCCCGGCGCCCCTGAGCGGTTCTGCCGCTTCGTTCCCGATGGCCAGTCGCACGATCTTCCCGGCCGGGAAGGGACGCTTCCCTGGACGATTGTCCGCGACGTGTCTCCCAGCGAAGATCCGCAATACTTCCGCGAGGAGTCCTTCGTCTGCGTCACGGCCGAGACGGCCTTGGTTGCCAGTTCCGCGGAGGAGTTTCTCGATTCCGTGCCGGACTTTTGCAACGAACGTATTGTGGGGACTCTCGGTGCAACGCTAGTCGTCCATCCCAAGTTTCGCCGCGCGGCTGGAAACGAAGCGCGCCTCTGGCGCGCGGTCGAGCGGTTGCGTTACGGGACCGTGGCGATCAACCACTGGTCGGCCCTCGGCTACGCGATCATGAGCGCTCCCTGGGGCGGTTACTCCGGCGGTACGCTGGCGGACCCAACGAGCGGCATCGGCTGGGTACACAACACGTTCATGCTCGACGGCGTGGAAAAGACGGTGCTCGAAGGGCCGCTCACGGTGCGGCCTAAGCCTTTCTGGTTTCCGTCGCACCGCACCGCCGACAAGCTGGCCTGGCAAGTGACAGACCTCTACCACCGTCCCTCAGCGCTCAAGCTGCCGCGATTGTTCTGGACGGCACTGCGGGGCTAGAAGGGCGTCCAGCCCAAACGGCTTCCTTTCGCTTGCGGTTTCACGAACCCGTCGCAGCTCACGATCGCCGTGCCCGCTTGACGATGCGCACCTGCCCCGGCAGCCAGCCATCGTACCTCCGGACGAACGACCAATGCTGCTCCGGCGCTTCGATGCCGAGGGGATTGCGGCGAATGTATTCCTCCGTTCGCCACATGTCTTCGCAGGTTTCGAGATAGACTTTCCAGCCTGGACCGCCCCAGACCGGATGATCGTCGCCGCGTCCTGCTTGCGGTTTCGCGCAAACCGCGGCGCGGCTCGCTTCTTGAAACGCGTCGATCATGGTTCCTGCTTGATCGCGATGTTTGCGAATCAGCAAATGGACATGCTCGGGCATGATCGCACACCCATAGCACGTGTAGCCGCGCTGGCGCACGACGCGGGCGAACGTTTGGCCGATGGCGTCGACTTCGGCGGGCGAGAACTTCAGCAGCGGAAACCGCAGCGCTTCCGCCGCGGCCTCGTAGAACTCGCGGATCACCCGGCCGGCCGGCTGCACGCGCCTCGGCCCGTAGTGCAGCTCTCCGAGCGCCTCGATCGAGGCGCAGCGGATCTCGCGCGACCTGCTGCCGCGCGGGTCGTTTGGCAGCCACCAGCCGTAGGCGGTCCAAATGAGGTGATAGCCAGCTAACATCGGCACCTCGGTCGCATCGTATCGTTAAACCGCAAGCGTACTGGCGACGGTGTATGGCAGTGGAATCGTTGGCTGTCGCGCTCGAGCGTCAGCCGGCCACTCGCTTGCAGTTTTGCAGCCTTCACCGCCGCTACCGTATACTGTGCCGGCGGCGGTAATTCCTGCTGGTGCTAATCACGCCGTTTCTTGCGTAGCGCCTCCAAAACACGCTCCATATCCTCCGCCAACGGCGCGATAAACTCCAGCCGCTCCCTGGTCACCGGGTGCACCAGCGCCAATCGCGACGCGTGCAGCGCTTGCCGCAATAGGATGACTTCTCGATCCTCCGGATCGCGCGTCAGCTCTCCGCGCGTGATCCGGTCGCGGCCGCCGTAGAGCTTGTCGCAGAGCACCGGACAGCCGATGTGCGCCAAGTGCACGCGAATCTGATGCGTGCGACCCGTCTTCGGCAGCACCTTGACCGCCGCAAACCCCCCAAACCGCTCAACGACCTCGTAAAACGTCTGCGCCGGCCGGCTCGTCGCATGATCGCGTCGAATGGCCATCTTCTCGCGCTGATAAGGATGTACGCCGATCGGCTGCTCGATGATGTCGCGATCGTGGTCGGGCACGCCAACGGTGATCGCCAAATATTCTTTCTCGGTGGAGCGTGTCTGGAACTGCTCGGACAATGCAAAGTGCGCCTGGTCGGTCTTGGCGACTACCAACACGCCGCTCGTGTCGCGATCGAGCCGATGCACGATTCCCGGCCGCGTTGGCCCGCCGGCGCCGCTGAGCTTATCGAAGTGGAATTGCAAGGCGCTGGTCAGCGTCCCCTTCCAATGGCCTTTCGCCGGATGCACGACCATCGCCGGCGGCTTGTTGATTGCCGCCAGCCAATCGTCTTCGTACAGAATGTCGAGCGGGATGTCCTCGGGCTGCGGCGATTTCTTCGGCAGCTCCGGTAAGACGATCGAAACGCGCTGGCCCGCTTTCAGCTTATGAGCCGCCTTCACACGCCGCTCGTTCACCTGCACCGCGTCGGCGTTGATGACCTTTCGCAGATGCACGCGGCTATAGGTGGGAAACTTCTGCGCCAGGAACACATCCAGGCGGCAGCCGTCGAAAGTTTCATCGACCGTGAGCTCGACAGGCTGCATGAAACATCCGATTCACCCGTCGCTACGGCGCTTTACCGCGGGGCTGGTCTTCTGCCGCAGAGTCGCGCTGACTGTCCCCTTCTTCAGCCTTCTCGTTACTCTCCGGCTCCTTCGCCGCATCTTCTTTTTCAGCCTCCGGCGCCGCATCCTTCGCGGGCTCCGTCTCCGGCGTCTTATTGGCAGGCTCGACGGCGCCCTTGTCGGCGTCTTTCTCTGTCGGCGGAGTCAGCAAGGGCCCCGCCCCCTTGTCGAGCTCAGGAATGTTGAGAATGTTTTGGCCAGAGAGGTTCACGCTGCCGGGCGAATCCAAGAAACTTGCGTCGAACGGCAACTTCTCCCCCGGCGTACCGGGGAGTGAACTGGATGCGGCCGGAGGCGCCACCGGCTCCTGCTTCTCGAACCACGCGTAAAAGTCCTGCGTTGAGTCTCGCTTCAGGTCCTTCAGGCGGGATTCCGCCAAGGAAACATACGCGTTTGTCCCGGACGCTTCGACGATCTGCTCATACACTTCGCGAGCTTTGTCGAGCTGCCCCTGCGATTCCAGTGCCCGTGCCAAGCCAAACCGCGCCCGGGCGATCAGCAGTGGGTCCTCAGCTTCGGGAATGACCGCTTCGTAGTGTTCGACGGCGCTTTCCAGGTTCTTTTTGGCGGCTGCTTTATCGATGAAGAGCGCCGCAATGCCCTCACCCAGCTTGAGATCAGCCAGCGCCACCTGTGCCCATTGTCCCGCCGCCACGCCCTCGTGCTCACGTATGACCGCTTCCAAGTCGGACTCGACCCTCTCGGGCGGACCTTGGATGGCCAGGTAGTAGTCGGTCCAGGCCGTCGATTGCTTTCGCTCGGCGCGGCCCGACAGCACAATGTAAGTGGTCAATAGCACAGCCGCGGCAACCACCACGCCGACGATTGCTCGCGAATACGGCTTGATCCGCTCGACGGCGCCGGCCACCCAGTCGGCCAATTCGTTGTGTTGAAGCTCGTGACGCCGTTCGGCTTTCATGGATCGTCCTTGTTACGTCGTGGGTCGCCGCGGCGACCTCGCGGCGAGCAGTGGCACGAGCGGTATCGTTTAGCAGTTCTAAGTCCTGACAAGCTTGGAGTATAGGTGCATTGGCAAAACAGCGTCAAGGGCGGCGGAAGTCCGTCGTGGACAAGGTCGCACGGCATCGGTAGACTCGTCTCGCCATGCCGCACGACCTCAATCCCGCACAGCGCGACGCCGTCCAGACGCTCCGAGGGCCCCTGTTGGTGCTCGCCGGGGCGGGCACCGGAAAAACCCGCGTGGTGACCTTTCGCATTGCCGAGTTGATTCGCCGCGGCGTCGCGCCGACACGAATCCTGGCCGTCACCTTCACCAACAAGGCCGCTGCGGAGATGCAAGAGCGTGCCGCCGGCTTGCTCGGCAAGCGTGCCCGCGAGAGGCCTGAAATTTCCACGTTCCATTCGCTTTGCGTCCGGATCTTACGGCGGCAAATTAACCGTCTTGGCTATCCAACCGGCTTTGCGATCTACGATCGCGGGGATCAGGAAAGCCTGGCGCGGCAGGCGCTGCGTGAGATTCGCGTGCCGAATGCCGCCTTGCGGCCAGGCGACCTGTTGTTCTTGATCAGTCGCTGGAAGACGAATTCGATCCGCCCTGAGCAGGCGGCCGCCACAGCGACATCCGACAAGGAGCATCTGGCCGCGATGGCCTACCGGCGTTACCAGAAGGCGCTGAAAACGGCCGGCGCAGTTGATTTCGACGACCTGCTCAATCTTACCGAAGAGCTTTTTGAGCGCTTCGCTGAGGTGCGCCGCGCCGAATCCGGCCGCTTCGAACATCTGCTCGTCGACGAGTACCAGGATACCAATGGCAGCCAGTACCGGATCGTCAAGGCGCTTGCGGCGGGCCATCGCAATCTCTGCGTGGTGGGTGACGACGACCAGTCAATCTATAGTTGGCGCGGGGCCGAGGTCGCACACATCCTCCGCTTCAAGCAGGACTGGCCCGACGCCAAGGTCGTGCGGCTGGAGGAGAACTACCGCTCGACACACGAGATTCTGCAACTCGCCAACACGCTGATCGCCTTCAACCGCCAGCGTCACCAAAAAGTGCTCCGCGCCGCGCGCCATGGCGGCGAGAAACCGCTGATCATCCAAGCGCAAGACGAAAATGACGAGGCTATTCGCGTCGTCGCCGATATCCGTTCTCGGCTTCAGCAGCCGGGCGTGCAGCCGCGCGACTTTGCGATTCTCTTTCGCACCAACGAGCAACCGCGGCCGTTCGAGATGGAGCTACGCAAGGCGAAGCTGCCCTACGTGCTCATCGGCGGCCAGTCCTTTTACGACCGCAAGGAAGTCCGCGACATCACTGCCTACTTGAAGGTCCTTGTGAACCCGCGGGACGAGGCGGCGCTGTTGCGGATCATCAACACGCCGGCCCGGGGCATCGGCCAATCGACGGTGGCCGCGCTATTGCCGTTGGCGGTGCAAGCCGGCAAGCCACTGTGGCACGTGCTCGCCGATGCCGCACACTGCGCAGGCGTGTCGCCTGCGGCCGCCGATGCGATCCAGCGGTTCTGCCAGCTCATCGAAGCGCATCGCGCGCGGCTGCGCGACGAACCGCCATTGGCCGTCATTTCGCAGCTCATCCAGGCGATCGGTTATCGCGACGAGATTGCCCGCCTCGCCAAAGAGCCCGACGAAGAGCAATCGCGCTGGCAAGCGGTCGAGGAAGTGATCAATGCCCTCTCCGCTTATGAACGGAAGGCCGAGCGGCCCGACCTGCGCGAGTTCCTCGACGAAATCACGCTCTCCGGCCGCGAAGACCAGCGCGAAAAAGATTCGCAGCTTGCGCGAAACGCCATAGCGCTTCTGACGCTGCACAGCGCCAAGGGCCTGGAGTTTCCGCAAGTCTACCTGGTTGGCATGGAAGAAGGACTCCTGCCGCACCATCGCAGCATCAAGGACGATGGTCCGGCGATCGATGAAGAGCGGCGGCTGTGCTACGTCGGCGTCACGCGCGCCCAAGACCGCCTGACATTGACGCTGGCGCTCTCGCGCATGAAATGGGGCAAGCCGCGACCGTCGATCGCCAGCCGTTTCCTCTTTGAGCTCACGGGCCAGGCCGACAATGCTAACGCCGCAACCTCGCGCGCCCGCAAGCTGAACTCCGCACAACCAGTGCAAGCCGCCTCACTGTCGAGCGGTCCGCGCCGTGCGATACTGCCGACAGCGCGGCGCACCGACGGCACTCCCCGCCCCGGCTCCGCCTAGGCGCCAATGCTCTCCTCGTCTCCTCGTCTCCCCGTCTCCTGGTCTCCTGGTCTCCTGGTCTCCCCGTCTCCTGGTCTCCTGGTCTCCGTTCACCGCCGCAACAGTTTCACGGCGATCTTCGAACCAAACTTCCCGCGAATCGCCAAATGGATCCACAGCATTGCCAGCGGCTCCAGATAACGTGCCTCAATCAACGGCCCCGCGTCGATGACCTCAAAGCCGATCTCTTCGGCCAACTGGGTGACCATCTTCTTTGCCGGGTCATCGTCTCCACAGACAAACACCGACGCCGAGTGGTCGCCGTACTTCGCGTCGTGCAAGGTGCTCGCCCCGACGGTATTGAAGGCCTTCACCACCCGCGCCCCGGGCGCCCATCGCGAGATTTCTTCAGCCGCCGAAGTCGTATGTCCGACCGCCAGGCCGCTTAAGTCCGGCTTAATCGGATTGGTGCAGTCAATCAGCACCTTCCCGGCCAGCCGCGGTGCGATTGACTCGACGACCTCCTGCGTCGCTTCCCACGGAACCGCGATCAGAATGATCTCGGCGAACTCCGCCGCCTCGGCCGCTGTTCCCCAGCCGGCTTCGTTCTCAACAGCCGATAGCGCCCGTTGCGCCTTGACACTCTCGGCGTCGCGGAGGCCAAAGAATACCTCGTGTCGCAGCTCAGTCCACAATCGTCCCAGCGTTCCCCCCATGTTGCCTGCGCCCAAGATACCGATCTTCATACCAGCCCCTTTGTTTCCAACGTACGTCCGACGCTTGACGCCTTCTTGATATCCAAAGCGACGACGAGTCGTCGCACTCCATACCGCTTTCCACCTGCCCCCTCGCGCGGCTACAATCAGCGTACTTTGGCATCCTTCCTGAGGGCATTCAAGGCACTACCGTTGAAACCGGCGGAAAAGATCCACATCATCGGCATTGGCGACGACGGTCTCGACGGCGTCACGGCTCACGCTCGGTCGCTGATCGAGGGCGCCGACCTGCTGCTCGGGGCCGAGTCGACGCTCGCACTCGTCCCCGGACAAGGCAAGTCACGGCTGGCGGTGGGCGCGAACTTGCAGCAAGCCATTGAGCGCATCCAAGCGGCCAAGAACCAGTCGATCGTCATCCTCGCCTCGGGCGATCCGCTCTTCTATGGCGTGGCCCGATTCCTCTGCGACAAGCTGGGCAAAGATCGCTTTGAGGTCATTCCCCATGTCAGCAGCATGCAGATGGCCTTCGCCCGCGTGAAGGAAAGCTGGGAGGACGCATTCCTCACCAACCTGGCCAGCCACCGCATCGAAAGCGTCATCGAAAAAATCCGCATTGCCGACAAAGTGGGACTTTTCACCAGCGATGAGTATCCCCCTGCCGCTGTCGCCCGCGCTCTGCTCGACAGCCGTCTCGACTATTTTACGGCCTACGTCTGCGAGAACCTTGGCTCGCCGGACGAGCGCGTCACGCACGGCGAGCTGAGGGACATCGCCGCCGATGAGTTTTCACCGCTCAACGTGATGATCCTGGTGCGTAAGCCGGACACGCCCGATCGTGCGGCGGCGCTCGAGGGCCGGCGGCTGTTCGGCAATCCCGATGAGCTGTTTCTGCAAACGCGCCCCAAGCACGGCCTGTTGACGCCGGCGGAAGTGCGTGCGATCGCAATCTCACAGCTCGCGCTGCGTGCGGACAGCATCGTCTGGGACATCGGCGCGGGCAGCGGCTCGGTGTCGGTCGAGTGTGCTCAGCTTGCTCCGCAGGGCAAGACGTACGCCATCGAGATGGACGCCGATGACCACCAGCTCATTCTCTCCAACGCAGAGCGGTTTGGTTTGAAAAACATCGTCGCCGTGCTCGGTCGGGCCCCGGACGCATGGGCCGAGCTGCCCGATCCGGAGGCGATCTTCGTCGGCGGCAGCGGCCGCGAAATCGCCCGGCTAGTGGAACTCGCGTATCGACGCCTCAAGTCCGGCGGGCGGCTGGTCGCCAACGTCGGCAGCATTGAAAACCTTTCTGGTGTGCACGAGATCATGCAGCGGCAGGCGCCCGACGTGAAGGTCTGGATGATCAACGTCGCCCGCGGCACGTACCAGCTCGAGCGCGTCCGCTTCGAAGCCCTCAACCCGACGTTCCTCCTCGCAGCCACCAAAGGAGATATGGGGACGCCTAAGAGGCGATAGGGAGATACGAAGGGAGATCAGGGGATACGGAATGCGATCGGGGGATGGATGAAAAACGAAGTCGGTTCCAGGTTCGTCTCCTCGCGCCCTTTGTCATCGCCCCATCCTTCGCTTCATCCCCCTATCGCCTTTTGTCATCCCGCTATCTCGCTCCGTCATCCTCCCATCTCCCGTGAGTGAAGAACTCCAACTCGACGTGATTGCCGTTGGAGCGCATCCCGACGATGTCGAGATCGCCTGCGGCGGCACGCTGGCCAAGCTGGTGCAGCAGGGTTATCGCGTGGGGATCGTCGATCTCACCGATGGCGAACCGACGCCGCTTTCGCCGGGGCCGGAAGTGCGGCTGGCTGAAGCGCGCCGCGCCGCCGAGGTGCTCGGCGTGCAGATCCGCGTGCAATTAGAACTCCCCAACCGGCGGCTGTTCGACACGTTCGAGGCCCGCGTGGCGCTGGCCAAAGTCTTTCGCCGCTATCGACCGCGACTGGTGCTCGGCTTCGGCGAAAAGACGCCGTTGGCCTCGCCAGATCACTTTCAGGCCGTGCAAATCACGGACGCGGCGGTGTTCTATTCGCGGCTCACCAAGTGGGACGCCTATTTCGACGGCCTGCCCGTGCATCCCATTGCGGGTTACCTCTACTACACGCTGGCATTCCACTCGCTTGATCTGCCGCCGGGAGCGGGTCACCTGGTCGTCGATATTAGCGATACGCTGGAAGCGAAGATTAACGCCATCCGCTGCTACGAGACGCAGTTTCCGCCGGCCAAGGCGCATGTCTTCGAGCGCGTGCGGGCGATCGCCATGCATTGCGGCACTGCCGCGGGATATGTGGCGGGCGAGCTCTTCGCCAGTCCCAAGGTTCTCGGCACGCGCGACCTCGTGTCGTTTCTCTTCGGCCCCGAACGCCCCGCACCGGTGTAAACTGGGTTGAACAAACGGCGAGGAATGGGCCGAGAAAACAGGCGATTCTCGGTCGGGTTTGTGTTCTGTTCCCGGAAAAATCGCGGGGGCGAGAACTTTCGCCGCCGTGTTTGTGCGGCGTGTTCGCAGAGAATCGCTGGTTTTGCGGCGTGGAACCGCGTGTAGCCGGAACTTACCGCCCGGAATAAGCGCAGAAAAAAGCGCGAACGGCGCACGAAAGCCAGATGAACGGCAGGCGTGCAAACGCCTGCGTTGAGGTGGTTTCGAATTGCCAAAGACCGACGCGGCACGGTGAATTGCATCCTAGTGGTCATTAGTATACAATATAAGTGGCATACTTGTCAAGGGGTCGCTTCGCCGAACATCGGGAGGAGCACCGATTGCGGCAACGCCCGTTGGCGACGTCGATGGGGCACGTCTCATCGGATATCGACTCGCAATCGCGGCCATGCACGTCGGCGGTATTCGAACAGCGAGAATGTCCCCATGCCCCATTCCCCCTCAGTTGGCGGGGCCGGCTGAGAGTTGTATTCCGCCGTTCCACCGGTTACTTTTGCGCCAAGGGAATCGCTCCATTCTCACGAAAAGAGGTCCTTCGATGCGCCTGCTGCATGTCTCCGCCGCGTGCATTGTCCTGTCGAGTGTGGCATCAGCCGAGGATCCATCGGAGCAAGCCGCCCTTATCGATAAGGTCATGTCAGCGGTAAGAGAGAACGACCGGCGGCTAGGACCGTTGAAGGCACGGTTACGCAAGGAGATTATGACGTCGTTCAAAATTGAAGCCGGCCCGCCGGCGCCCGCACCGCTGCCTGTCCCGCCCCCTGGCGGAACGAAATCCACCGGTCTGCTGAAAGTGGACCCGCATCCACTCCAGGTCGTTGAGTGGACCGCAGAGCTTGCCGGTGAGAACGCACGATTCGATATCTCGGGGCCGCACGGGCGACAAACATTCTCGGTCGACGAAACAGGCATTACGCAGTACACAGCCAAACTAAACAGAGCCCTCATCAGTCCTTGGTCCGACGCGAAGAGCTTCGCGGGGCAAATGCAATACGATCCTCGCGAGATCGGTTTTCTGACGTTAGCGGAAGGTCTCAGGTCACTACGAAAGCTCGGAATGATCGAGTCGGCCAAGACAATCAAGCACTCTGACGAGGAGACCGTCATTGAACTCCGCTCCAAGAGCTTCGGAGGAGGGAATAAGCCCGTGATCGAGTGCTCGTCACGATTCAACTTTTTGCCAACGCGCGTGTATTACCTTTACGACGGTCACGTCAGTGCGGTCACCGATATGACGTATCAACAAGTGCGAAGCGACCCCACACCAGCCTGGTTCTTGAAATCCGCTTCCAGTCGACATGCATTTCCCCACAAAAACAAATCCCCCGACGACAAGAACTGGGGCCAGACAGGCACCGTCAAGGTGAGCGATCTCCAATTAGACGCGCTTGCTCCGCCGCCGCGGGACGACGCGCACACGCTGCCGAAAGGGGCGAGGATTGAGGATCGCATTACACCGCCAGCTGCCCCGGCGCCTATACCCCAAGCGCCGATGGTTCCCAATTACCTGGTTCTCGCAGTCATCATGCTGGTGGTCGTTAGTTTCGGCATCATCCTATATCTGTACGGAATGAGTACGACGAAGGCGGACGATTCTGAAGCGGCGTAGGCAATTCGGCACAAACCCTGCTTTACAGGGGATGGGATGCATGCCTCCCGGGAGAAGGATGCGGGCCGCGACCGATCGCGATTCCCGGGTCATCGCCGAAGTAATACTTCCGAGCATCAGGGTTGGCGAGGACTTCCTCCGCGGTCCCATGGCAGAGCACCTGCCCCGCGCGGATCACGTAGCTGCGGTGTGTGATCGCCAGCGTCTCGCGCTCGCGGTGGTCGGTAATTAGAATGGCGATCCCCTCGTCCGCCAGCCGCTGAATGATCTGCTGGATGCTGTTGATCGTGACCGGGTCGATTCCCGTAAACGGCTCGTCCAGCAGAATGATCCGCGGCTCGGAGATCAAACAGCGGGCGATTTCCAGCCGCCGCTTTTCACCACCGGAAATGACCATCGCCAGCGATTTGCGGATCGTCACAATGTCGAACTGCCGCAACAACTGCTCGCAGCGGCGCTTGCGTTCGCGCGGGTCGATTGCCAGCATCTCCATGATCGCCAGCAGGTTTTGCTCCACAGTGAGCTTGCGAAAGACGCTCTGCTCCTGAGCGAGGTACCCCATGTTGCCGTTTCGGGCACGGCGGTACATCGGCCAGCGCGTCACGTCGACGCCCCCGAGCATCACCCGTCCGGCGTCCGGCTCGATGAGGCCGCAGGTCATGCGAAAGCTGGTTGTTTTACCAGCGCCGTTGGGGCCGAGCAGACCGACGATCTCACCCGCGTAGACGTCGAAGTCAACGCCGTCGACGACGCGCCGGCGGCCGTAGGTCTTCACCAGCCCGCGGACTTGTAGAAGCGGCATGAGAGTCCTCCATGACTGCAATGACGAATGACAAAATCCGAATGCCAAACGAATGACCAAACCTCAATGACCAATGTGGAAGAAGCTGCCTGATTACTTGGTCATTGGGACTTGGTCATTGGTTGTTCTCATCTCACCCGTTCCATCCGTCCGAAGTTCGGCCAGAATGGAATGTATTTCTTCGAACCAAATATATTCACCGGAAAGCTGAAGCCCGCGGGAACGCCGTGTGGCCAGTAGATGTACACCGCCTTGCCGATCAACAGCCGTCGCTCGACATAGTCCACCGGTCCCCACATCCGGCCATCCTTGCTGGCCGGACTATTGTCCCCCAGCATGAAGAACTGATCTTCTTCGTCGTTGTCTTTATCGGCCAGCGCGATGTCATCGATGGCGTCGTCCTGTTCCCCGCGCGTGTAGAACACGTCGCGCTTGATTCGCAAGTGGCTCACGCGCACCTCCGCCCCGGTCGTGGCAATTCCAGCCGGCGAAAGGTCGGTGGCGCCGACCGGGCTCAGCCCGGGGTCGGTGACCGGCTCGTAGTTTCCAAGCGAGTCGTACGTTGTCGCGGCATCGAATTTCACGAGCTCTTCATCGACGAACAAACAGAGCTGCTCATCGACGTTGGCAAAACGAAGCTCGTACGTGCCCGCGCCGTCAATGGCGTTCTTGGCCGTTGGGTGGTAGCTAACCAGTCCGGGAATCACCAGCCGCGCATCGCCGCTTTCGATGTCGACTCGGGCTTGAAACGTGCGGCCGCCTTTGACCAGCTCGAGGACCAGCTCGCCGCTGTTTGATCGGATTTCGACTTCACACTCCAGTGCCAGGTCGCCAACCCAGTTATCGCCGTGGCCGATGCGATGATTCGGGTATTCGCCAGTGTTGTAGGCGTAGAAATCGCGGATCAAATAGCTGTCGTAGCGGGTCTCTGCGGCGTTCGTCCACGACGGAGTCTCCGGTGGCACATGCCGCGGCATCAGATGATGATAGCGCAGCCAGACCTCGCCACGCTGCTTTCCATTCGTGGAGAAGGTACGAGTACCGTCCTCGGCCAGCCAGGCCTCGTTGCCGGCCGCGTCGTTCTTCCACCGCGATGGCCAGCCGGCCTCCAAGAGGTTCACGGGAACATAGTCATTGTCATACACGTCTTGAAGTGTGGCCACCAGCTTGTCGGGCTTATCTTTGCGCGCGATGCGGCGCGTCTTGTCCCCATCGATGCTGATGTAGATATCGCCCGTCCCGCTCGGCGGTACGCGATGGCCGCGTCCGGGATCGCCGATGAACACGTGCTCGCCCGGCAGGCCCACCAGACGCTTGATGTAGTTGGTCTTAGCGTCCTCGGGATACTTGAAGACGACCACGTCCCAGCGTTGTGGGCTGGCAAGGTCGTACGAAAACTTGTTGACCAGGATCCGGTCCCCTTCAAACGTCTGAAAGTTGCGCGGCTCTGCCGGGATCAATTTGTCCAGTTCCAGCTCATACCGGCACATCGGACAAACGGACCGCAACATAAGCAACTTTGGGTTCCGTTCCTCCCGCTCCCCCTGGGCGCCAACCCGGTACTGGTACTCGCACTCCGGACAAACAACATCCTTGTGGCGTCCTTGCAAGGTCGGCGCCATCGAGCCGGTGGGAATGACGAAGGCTTCGGCCTCGAACGTGCGAAACAAGAACGCCAGTACGAACGCGATTACGATCGATTCCACGGTTTCGCGAATGGTCCTCGCGGTGGAACCGCCTCCGGCGGTGGGTGCTTTTTCTGCGGCAGGCTGAGCGGCTTTTTCCATGACGGCTTCCATCGGTTGTGGTTGGCCGTGCCGTGCCACTGCTCGCCGCGAGCAGTGCCACACGACCCTTCTCAAGACGTATTCGCTGCAAACCCGTAAATATAGCCGGGTTCGAACTGCGTGCGAATGCGAAACCGCCGATTGAAGGGCGTAACGTCTGTAGAGAACGCCCTCCGTGGCGTTCCGGCAGCGAAAAGGCGTCAGGCTACCCCAACTTGCCCAATCCAGGCGCGCTTTAGCATCCGCCATTGAACCAGCCGCTTGCATCTGCGTACTCAGGCTAGGATATGATTCAGTTAGTCGAAGCGGACCGGGTGGCCGCCGGGAGCCAGCGTCGCGTCGTTTACGATTCGCCGCAGGCTCCGGGAGGAAAGTCCGGGCTTCACAGGACACGGCGATGGGTAACGCCCATCGGTCGCAAGACCAGGGAAAGTGCAACAGAAAGCAAACCGCCGGTACGAACGATGAATGATGAACGCTGAATGAGGAGTTAGGACGGGGAAGGCTTAACCAGCCATGCTAGCGCCGTTCATCCTTCATCGTTCGTGTCGGTAAGGGTGAAACGGTGAGGTAAGAGCTCACCAGCAGGCCGGGTGACCGGTCTGGCTAGGCAAACCCCGCCGGAAGCAAGGCCAAGCAGGGAGCAGGCGCGGCTTGCCGCGTCCGGGACCGGTCCGGCCCCGTATGACTCCCGGGTAGGTCGCTTGAGGCGTCGAGCAATCGCCGTCCTAGAGAAATGGCCATCGCCCGCCACTGGCGGGAACAGAACCCGGCTTACAGGTCCGCTTCGATTTTTTTCTGTTCGCGCGGGACGTTCGGGGAAAACCGCCGGCGCCCGCAGCAAGCTAAGAACCGCTAACAATAGTAACCCGACGCGTAAGCGAGGCCGAATCTGCCGGTTCCTCGCTCACGCTTCGGGTTACTGTGTGCCGGTTGTGTTAGCGGTTCTAAGGCCTGCACTCCAACTGGGCGAACGGCGGGGATGATCCCCGCCGCTCGCGACGCGTGTTTTCAGGTCCCTTTTCGCTATCCGGCTTCGGCGATGGCTTCGGCCTCGGTCGGTTCTTGGGACGTTCGCTTCTTGCCTTTGGCCGTCCCCTTTCCGCTGGGAATCAGGTCGTCCTCGACCCATTGCAAGAGCTTCGAAATGCAGAGCTGGTTCACGCTAGTCTCGCGTTCGTCGGCCTCGCGGTTAAGAGCGTCTTGCATCGATTTTGGCAACCGCACGGTGATGACTCGGATTGGCTCCGATTCGGGACTTTTGTGAAGGCTCTTTTGCCGCAATTTGACTAGCATCGCCTGAATGTCGGCGTACTCCTTCGTCTTCTCGAACTCGGCGAGTTCTTGCGGAGTGGGATACAGCTTTCGGACAATGCCATCGACGCCCAGTACCTCGCGGAAGAACGCCGCCCAGTCCGGATTTTTTTCCAGCGTCTGGCTGGCTTTGCGATACGCTTCGAGTTGCTTCTCCATGCTTTTCTCCTCAAAGGGGGACTCCGTTCGCGGCCAAACGCCGGCCGCTCTTTGCACAAATGCTTGCATGGCGTCAAACGCCGCGGCCGATGTACTTGCGCTGCTAGCACTTAGGCCTCTCGCGTACGATGATGCTGAATCGAGTTGCAGCATGCCTGAATAATCGGCACCGATGGAGCTGCACAAGAAAGAGGCAACCCCCGAATTCACCTTTCCCAAGTGTCTATCCCGTGATAGCAGATAGCCGCTAGCAAAAGGCAGTCTGGGTAAGCTCGCGGTCGCTTCCGCTGTCAACCTACCACTGTGCGCAAGAAAAAAGTCCGCCGGGTAGAACTCGGCGGACGGTGCGATGGGCCAGTGCGACGGGCGAAGATGATTAGGCCCCCATCAGCTCATCGCGGATCCGCACGAGCAGGTTCTTGGTAGCCATAATGCCCTCCGGCTCCGGCGCGTCCCCCTCGTACTCGACGCCAACGTAGCCGTGGTAACCGGCGTCGAGGACAATCTTCATCATCCGGCGAAAATCAATGGTGGTCTCGTTCCCCTGGGCGTCGAAGGCGTAACTCTTCGCACTCACGCCCTTGGCATAGGGCATCAGCTCTGCGACGCCTTTGTACTTGTTGTATTCCTCCTTGGTCCTTCGATCGATCGTGAAGTTGCCGAAGTCGGGAAGCGTTCCACAACGGGGCAGGTTGACCTCCTTCATCACGCCGGCTAGCCAAGCGCCGTTCGACGACAAGCCGCCGTGGTTCTCGACAATCACGTTGATCTCCTGTTTGGCGGCGAACTCCGTGAGCCGCCGCAAGCCGTCGGCCGCCAGCTTCATCTGTTCGTCGTACGACAAGCGGGGATTCGACCGAGCGTTGACGCGGATCGAGTGGCAGCCGAGATATTTGGCCGCATCCACCCATTTGTGATGCTTTTCGACCGCGTTAGCCCGGGCCTGATTGTTGCCATCTCCGAGGTCCCCTTCGTCATCGATCATGATCAAGACGTTCGTGACACCATGGTCAAGGGCGCGCTTCTTCATGTCGGCCAGGTAGGATTCGTCTTTCGCTTTGTCCTTAAAGAACTGGTTGACGTACTCGACCGCATCGATGCCAAACTCCGTTTTAGCCACCTTGGCGAAGTCGAGGTGGTCCAGCTTCTTGCCGAACAGCGCTTTATGAAGTGACCATTCGGCCAGCGAAATCTTGAATAGCGGCTCTTTGTCAGCCGCCGCCAGAGCTTGGCCGAGTGAAAATGGCAGCGACGCACCTGCCGCCACGCCGGCTGCCGTCCGGAGGAATTGACGTCGGGAGAAAGCGGGGGTCATGTTTTAGAATCCTTTTCAAGTGATTCGTGTAAGTATCCGGCGGCCAGTATAAGTTGGCGCTATTCGTGGTTCAAACGGCTGCGGACGCCGTTCAGTGACTTCAATAGGTCTAACCCGTTCCAGGAGTGGGGATTTTAATGTCCAGCCATATCCAAAGTGTGCTCGAGTTGGTCGACCGCGAGATTTGGATCGTCACCGCGACGGCCAGCGGACGTTCCGGGGGACTCGTTGCGACGTGGGTGTCTGCGGCGTCCATTGATCCACAGCAGTCGACGATGTTAATAGGTCTTGCGCCGAACCACTTTACGGCCGAACTGGTCGAGGCAAGCGGGGCGTTTGCGCTGCATTTACTTGGCCGTCGACAGATCGATCTCGTATGGCGTTTTGCACTTTCCTCGGGCCGTGACACGAACAAGTTTGCCGGGCTGGCGTATCAAGCGGAGTCGAGCGGCAGCCCGATTCTGGCGGACTGTCTGGGGTGGCTCGATTGCCGTGTAATTGCACGATACGACTCCGGCGACCGGGTTTTCTTCTGGGGCGACGTTGTGGCAGGAGAAGTGCAGGGTTCGGGCGTCGCCTTACGCGAAAAAGAGGTGCTCAGCGCGGCGACGGACGAACAGCGAGTGGCACTTGCACGGTCACGTGTGTCCGATATTGCAACGCTAGCGCCGCTGAGACTGGCATGGCGGGACCGTGTTTGATGTTGCTGCTGTTGGAGTTCAGGCTTCGGCCTGCTGCCGGCAAGCTAAAGCTTGGACTCCAACAAAACTCCAACAAGGTTGACCCCCCATTTGTGTCTTGCCTAAAATGAACTGCCTTATCTTCGGGCCCGCCGCGGCGGGCCATCGCCCCGATCGTGGGCGAGACAGAATACAACCTTGTCGGGTGCATTGCCTGGACCAACAGCCGAACGGTTGTCGCGGCCGCATCGTAGCGCCACGAGCCGTTCACGTCCTCTGAAGGTTCAGGCCACTACCGTGATATCGTAACGGCCGCTTGCAGCCAATCTCGTTGGAGTCGAGAGGCAACGCGGAAAATCGCAAATTTCCCAGAGCACACACATGGATGAGCGGGCCAGCCCACCTCCGACCGATGATCCGCGAGCCAACGCTAAGGCGGTGGATATTGAACCGGCGGCGGTCTCGGAGGTGGCGTTCCCTGAAGCCCCTCGGAGGGAACCGGAGCACGGCGACCACGCCCCACTGGTGCGGACCGCTACCGGTGGCTCCTCGGTACGCCGTCACACGGTCGATCGCGCCGGCGGCTCGTCGCCCACCCGCACATTTTCCGCTGCTTCGAGCGATGAGGCCGTAGTTGCCACGGATATCGAAGGCGGTTCCACTGCCCGGCGATCTCAGCCCGCTGTCGGCCGACTGGAAAATCAGCCGACGGTCATCTCGAAGCAACCGCCCACCAGTCTCACACCTCCGGCCAGCCACCTGCTGCCGGCGGAGATGGGCCGCGTGCTGCAAGGAGAGAAGCTCGGTCACTACGAGCTGATGGAGTTCGTGGGTGGCGGCGGCATGGGGGCTGTCTTCCGAGCGCTCGACACGATGCTCAACCGCATTGTGGCGGTAAAGGTGCTTTCGCACGAGCAGTCCGACGACGAGGAAACGCTCCGCCGCTTTAAGAACGAGGCCCAATCGGCAGCGCGGCTCGACCACGAGAACATCGGCCGCGTACACTACGTCGGCGAAGACAGCGGCTGGCATTATATCGTGTTTGAGTTCATCGAGGGAATCAACCTTCGGGATCTTGTCGAGCGCGATGGGCCGGTGTCGGTCGCGGACGGGGTGAGTTTCATGCTCCAACTTGGCGACGCGTTGGCGCACGCGGCTCGCCGCGACGTGGTCCACCGCGACATTAAGCCCTCCAACGTGTTGATCACGCCGGAGGGCAAAGCCAAGCTCGTGGACATGGGCCTGGCGCGTTTGCACCAGGTCGAGCATGCCGATAACGATCTCACCGCCAGCGGTGTGACGCTCGGCACGTTTGACTACATCTCGCCCGAGCAGGCCCGCGATCCTCGCAGCGCCGACGTCCGCAGCGATCTGTATTCGCTCGGTTGCACGTTCTATTTCATGCTTGCGGGCCGGCCGCCGTTTCCTGACGGCACGGTCTTGCAGAAGCTATTGCAGCATCAAGGCGACGAGCCTCCCGACGTGCGACAGTTTTGTCCGCTATTGCCGGATGACATCTACCGCATCTTAAAGCGGCTGCTGGCAAAGCTGCCTCTCGATCGCTATCAAGATCCAAGCGAGCTGGTATCCGATCTGACGGCCGCGGCGGTTCGCTTGGGACTTCGGCCGGCGTCGCCGGGCAGCATGGTGTGGCTGGCAGCGGCGACACAGGAGCGAGCGCAATGGCAGCGAACGCTTCCCTGGCTTGCGCCGGTGGCGGCGTTGGTATTGATCGTGGCGGTGCTCAATGTGATCTGGACGCCGCACGCATCGACGGCGCCGGCACTCTTAGGACGACTGCCTCGACCCGAGAGTTCAAGCCCCACGAATGCTTCAGTTGCGGCCGAGATTCCGATCGGTAAGGGCATCGGTCGACTGGAAAACGAACAGCCGGCCACGGGCAAAGCAACCGACGAAGCGAACACGAACAACGCAAGTGATTTGAATGCCAACGGTTCACCGTTGGCCCACGAAAATTCAAACTACGCGACTCCGTGGACCGAGTCGCTGGTTTCGCAAATCTTCGCCATGTGGAACACAGTTCGTTCCGACGAATTTGCTGACCGGCTGACCGCCGCGCATCAGAATCTCCGCTTGCCGTTTCGCATCAGCCCTCGATCAAAGGACGCGATGGCGGTTCCGCCGGAGAATTTGACGCCGCAAACTGCGGCGACACACGCGGCGCTGGTGGTTGGTGGCGCGGGAGCCCGCAACGGAGAGTACGCCTCATTGGCAGCAGCGGTGCGCGAGGCCAAGAACGGCGACGTTATCGAGCTGCGTTTCGACGGCGTGCTCGAGGAGGAACCACTCGATATTGCCAACCTGAAATTGACCATCCGCGCGGCGCCCCGGCGCACGCCCTTGGTCCAATTCGAAGTTGACAACGACGACTTGCTCGCCGAGCGACGGAGCATGGTCCATCTGGATGGCGGGCAGCTCACGCTGCACAACGTTCGTCTCGCATTCATCTTGCCCCGCGATATCAACGATCACTGGTCGCTGTTCGAGGTGGGACATGCCGATGAGCTCCGGTTTCAAGGCTGCGTGGTGACCGTGCGCAACCTTGGCCAGGCATCCGGCCGGTCCACCGCGACCATGATTAACGTGCGTGCCGGTTTGGCCGATGGCAGCGGCATGATGCAAGACGCGATGCCCGTCGCCGAACCGGTGAAAGTCATCGCCGAACAGAGCATTTTTCGCGGCGAGGCAACCTACCTGCGATTCGCTAAGGCGCGACCGGTTGAGCTGCGCCTCGAGAAGGTGCTGATCGCACTCGCCGAGCGCTTGGTCGAGGGAGACGTCGGCCTGATGAACGCCCGGGGCGTCTCGGACTCCCGAATCGAGCTCCGCCATGCCACCGTACTGGCCCAGAGTGGGTTGGTGCGGCTGACCAACGATACGGCGACATCGCCGGGTCCTAACGCGTCCGGATCGCCGGTGATGCGGGTGGAGATCGACTGTGTCGATTCGATTCTCGCCGGCGGACTTGGTTCCGCCATGATCGAGCAAGCCGGCAATGAAACGTACCAGCGACTGAGCGGTCAGTTGAACTGGAACGGCGACCGGAGTTTCTATGACGGATTCACACCGCTGTGGCGGATCGTCGGGCCAGGCCCGCTGCAGGAATACAGCTTCCGACAATGGCAAGACCATTGGGATCTCCAGGAGAATCAAACCAAGGCGTCGTCAGGATATCCCAACTTCCCCGTTCCACCGGAGCTTGCGGTTCACGACGTCGGCGCCTCGGACTTCCTGCTCTACAACGACAGTCCGGCTGTCAACTCGGCCAGCAAAGGTGGTGACGCCGGCGCGGTGCTCCACGAGCTGCCCGCGCTCGAGCCGCCCGCTGACTAGACGCGTAACCGCGCGTTGTTTGCTAGTAGGAGGCTCCGCCTGGGATCGAGCATTCGAGCATTGCTTGACGGCCTCGTGGGGGACAAGTAAGGTCGGATTGCTGATGCCGTCCTTTGCTGGGAGGTCACCAAGACGATGCTCCTTTGTTTTCTGCTGATGCTCAGCTTATTGCTATGTCCCGCACCGCTTGTGGCGGAACAATACGCATCTAAGCCGCTCACGCTTCAGTCTCCCAATGGCAGTTTGAGCGTGGCGTTCCGGCTCGACACGCAAGGGCGTCCGAATTTCGACGTGCTGTCTCGGGGAATCCCAATCGCCACCGGAGTGCTGGGGCTGAAGTTCGCTGGGTCCCCTCCGCTCGGCGAGCATCTCAAGGTCGTCGGCACCCGCCGCGAAAGCCGTGATGAGAGCTATGCGATTCCCGTCGGCAAGGCATCCAGGGCGCGCGACCATCACCAGGAATTGATGATTTCGCTCGAGCAGACGGCGCCGGCGGCTGGGGCTATCTGTTGGGCGACGAAGGCGGCGCCTATTGGCTCTCCATCTCCGGCCTGCGGGCAGCTCTTCGAGCACACGACGGACGGGAGCGCGCAACCGCGCTTTTGCCAACCTTCCTCCAGCGGCTCCACCTCTCCAACACGCGCGATCTCGTCGATTGGATCTATGACCCCGCGACGGCACCCTCGCGAATCGCCTCGTTGGCGTCCACTGTCTTCGACTTAGCAGCGACCGACGAAGTTGCCGCCCAGATCATCAACGTAGGCGCAATGTCGCTCGCGGAGTCAATCGCCACGGTCGCCCGGAAATTAGCCTTTTCGCGCGACTCATATTCGCTAGCCCTAGCCGGCAGCGTCGTTCTCAACCAGCCGAGCTATCACGACCAGGTCCTTTCTCATCTCGCGCAGCGAGACTTCCGCCCCGCGACGATTACGCTTGTGGAAGAACCGGTGCTCGGCGCCCTCACCCTCGCCCGCACGCTGTGCGTCGAGTGATGCCCCTCCAATGCAACTAAACTTCGACGCGCTTGGTTTAGCCGGTTTCACTACGCTTCACAGCCATAGGCCCACCGTTGACCCTGCGTTCGGGGCCAGGCCGCATTGTGCCGCCCGTTCTGCTCGGTGGCGGCCGGACCCGTCCGGCACCGCGGGACGATAGGGTGACCGGCATGACCAGCGATTTCACGCAAGGAAAAAAGTTGATGGCGTCAATAATTCCCGTTGTTCCGTTCGTGGGCCGACGGGGTAGTATTATCGCAAAGCCGTATGCGGCGCAAAAACGGACTGAATTGAACCAATCGCTCCGCATCGACCGAGTAGGGAGAAATTGCGATGAACCGACGAACGAACCAAGTGTTACTGACTGCGGTCTTTGTCTTGCTGGTTGCTCACCTCTTCCGATCGGCCCCGGCAGTCGATATCGCGGGGGCGAAGGAGGCCGGGAATCCTCCCGAGGTAATCCGCGCTCAGGGATTCGAACTCGTTAACAAGCAAGGAAAAGTGGTCGCCCAGCTCTACATCGGGGAACAGGGTGGCGGCAACATCCGGCTCCGAAGTGCCGACGGCACGATACGCGTGAAGCTGGGTGCGAATGACGAAGGGTCGAGCCTGCTCCTGTGCGATGACAGGGCGGAGCCGGCCGTAAGGCTGGCGTCAGACAAGACCGGCACCTCCGCGACGCTGGCGGAGAAGGGTAAGGAGAAGAAGGTCCTTAAGCCGTGACAGCCGCCCCTCCGAACAACTGGCTGCGCCGCTATGAGCGTCTTCCGCCGCCACCGCCCAGTATCTGTTCCCTTTGCGGCCTTCGCGCCTTTGCGTGAGGCTTTTACCTGCAGAAAGTCTCACGCGATGCCGGTATGGAATGACCTGGAGGGATTTAAAGGGGGCATTCTGTTAGACTGTCCCCCTTTTCTCCTTTGAGTTGGCTCAACCGGGGCCATCGCCTGCAACACGAAGTGTTAGTCCGGGTAATTGCCGGTTTTTGAAAGCGCGTCCCGATAGAACTGCCAGTTTTTGTCACCCAGACTGTCGTAAATCGCGAGGGGGTTGTGGCCGACTTCGAAGTCGTCGTACTCGTGAGCAATGTTCAATTTGGTGAGCTGCTCGTGAAACGAGCGATTACTCGCCTCCAACGCCCCGACGGCGAAGCGGATCGCCATCTTCCCGCGAATTGCGGGGGCGTTCTTCTCGGCAAGAGTGCGCGGATCTTCGGCGGCGAAACGATCGGCGCTACCGCCGAAAATGCGCTGCTACAGATCCGGCAGGCGCTCTTGCATTGCTGTCGCGTCGGTCAGAGAGCCGTCGATAATCGAAACTGTGGCGAACAGCTCCGGATACTTGAAGCCCAAATGGGCCGCGCCGAAGCCACCCATGGAGAAGCCCTCGACGATGCGGCCATCGCGGCGGGCGATCGTACGGTAATTCGAATCGATGTGCGGAATCAGGTCCTTGATGATCACCGTCTCGACGGGCATTTTGCCGTCAGCCGAGTCACAGTAAAAGCTGTTCCGTACGCCGTTGACAAACACAACCAGCATCGGAGGCATTTTTCCTGATTCAATCACTGCGTTATATCGCTCAACCAGTCGCGGAATTCCCGTCTGACCGCCACTCATGCCGTGCAGCCAATACATGACCGGATACCTGGCTTCCGGTTTTCGCTCATAGTCTGCTGGCACATAGATGAAATAGCTCACCTCCTGGCCGATCGTCTTGCTCCTGAATTTTTCATAGCGCGAATTCTTGGCTTCGATCTTCTCACGAACCCATTCAGGGGCGGCCGGAACATCGCGATTGCCTGTTTTCGGCCCTGGCACCGCGGGCGTGGGTGTAACGGCGGCAGGGACTTTGGTTGAAGGTTTTGCTGCTTCCGAGCGAGCCGGTTGTTGGGCGAAACTTCGAGGCCCGAGGCAAGCCGCGGCAACCATGCCTAATAGCACGACGCGAAAGCCGATTTTCTTTTGCTGTTTCGTCCTGCCGCGATACGAACCTGCTTTAAGGTATGTTGCCACATCTTTCTGCTTAAATGGGGGGCAGAAGCTGCGCACTAACGGTCCATCAGGGTTTCGTTCAATCGGGCATATTCTTTGGGGGCCGGCATGGGGACAGGGGCGGCGTGGGGACATTCTGCTTTTCGTCCAGGCCCATTGCAGCCTCGAGCCTGCGATCTTAGGGAACATTAGATTCCGCGAGGTTGCAACGGCTCTTGCATAACGAGCAAATCGAACTTCCCGGCTCGCCGCATGGCACAAACAACCCCTGGACAGCGGCGTCCGCCAGCGCCCGATTGGGCCATGCGACCGCTTTAGCGGCGCAATCTAGCACGATGGCCAGGAATTTCCGCTCCGTGACTGTCCGACCTTGCTGGCGGACTTAGAGTTGTCCCACTCCTTCGCAGTCCACACTCGCAACTCGGCGTCTCGGCGATTCAATCGATTTGCAGCTTGGCACAAAAGGGGGCTTGACAGCGGTACACATTTAGTGTATAAATGTTCATTGATCTCCGGCCGACCAGTGCAGGCTGACAGGCTCCTCATGCGCCCGGTACTGCATCTCGCGGCCCCGACCGTCCCCGCGCGCTGGCGCGCGTACCGCGCTCCCCATGCGCGCTAGCCGTCGCTTGCGCGGCTTTCCGCTTTCCGCCATCAGCGTTCCGCTTTCCGCAGACCCCCCAGCGCCAAGAATTCGGCCCCACCGCTGACCGCGCCAAAAATGAAACCACAAACCGTGCAACGACTTCCGTCCACCGCCCCTCCCAAGAATCGCCCGAATTTCTCGCATTTACTCCTAGCGATCGTTTTTGCGCACCACGCGCCAATAATTCGGACCGTGATCGATGCCGGTCGCCTGTCGCGTTTGCGCCCGTTCGCCATCCGTCCCGCCGCCGGGACTTGAGCCGATCTTCGGCGACCTCCAATCCTCGTGGCAGCCGCACTTTTTCACCACGAAAACTGACGCGTGTCGAAAAAAATAAATCGGCCCCATCCGCCGAGGACCCTTTCGCCCAACGCCAAAATGCACAATGTCTTATGTCGATCTACCGAGCCGATAAACCGCCGAATAACTCCCCAAAGTGCAAGTAATGGCGCGCCCAACCGCCGGTACAAAAATCAGAAATGAGAAATAATTCCATCACCAGACACCCGACACCCAGGCCATCCGACACCAAACTACTTCTGACGCCGGCGGAAGGACAGCAGCCCGACGGCGGCCACAGATACCAGCGCGAGCGTGCCCGGCTCGGGAATCGCCTGCACGCTCACGTTATCAAAGAACGCCTCCGCGGTGGATGACAATCCGGAGCCGAGACGCACCACGTCATAACTGCGGAGCGTCAATGTGTTCGGAATCGTCTCGGCCAGCGCGCCGTCCACAAAGAATCGGTAGTCGGCATCGCTGATTTCGACCGCCAGGTTATGCCACCCGGTTGATCGCAACAGCGCCGGATTGTCATTCAATTTAAAATAGGCGTTGGTGTTATGCCCCAGGATTCTCGCCATATAAAAATTGCCGCCTTCAGCCGCAGACGTCAGATTGTTGTTCAACCCCATGGAGATCAACTGCCCGCTTGTGGACGGAGCCGCGCCATCCTGCAGGTTGGCGTACTGCCGATAAGGAGCCAGGCCGGAGTTGGAATCGAAAAAATCAAAACTGAACCTTACGATGTTGCCGGTCGCGATATTGGGAAGGCCGCTTTCGGCAAAACTCCGCTCATTTCTTTGCGCGGCTGTGGCGTAATTGATCGAGTTGGGAGCACTGACGGATTGGGAGCTCGTCAGTGTCCCGCTCGGCGTAGCGCCAATCGTGGTCCAAACAGCTTGGAAGGCGGCCTGATCGGCATAGCCATCGAAGCTGTCCTGTAAGAGAGTCTGGCCAGAGACCGGCCCGCCAGAGAATGCGATGATTCCAACAAGGACAAGTACCCATTTCGACGAAATCACAGCCCGGCCCTCCACAAAGTTGCGCAGCATGGTGTAGAACGTCCCAGGGCGATTCTTGCTAGACTATTTATGGAAGTCAACAAAAACGAGGATGGTATTAGGATTTAGTTGATAAAAGCGACCCCATGCAGCTTGCCTGCGTGGTGAACAAGATGGGGAGCTAAAAAGCATCCACTGCCCACCCGCCGTACCCGCCTCCCAACCTCGCCGCCTGCGGCG
>JBBDYH010000015.1:0-14799 GCA_040901795.1 Pirellulales bacterium | reverse complement strand
GGTTGGGAGGCGGGTATTGTCGGGCCTGTTGCTAGCTTGCCATCTCATTCACCAACCGGACGAGCCGGTTGGGGTCTCGAATCCGCAGAACCGCAAGTCACTTTACTTCCGGCCGGGATACCTTCGGACCATTTCATCGTCGTATGCCGCTTTGGATGCAAAATCGAAACCGCAAAGCATCCCGTCCAGAGCGGCAGCGCCGGCTTCGTATCGAGCGGCTGGAGGACCGGATTCCGTTGGACGCCGCCATCGGCGACATGACGCGCACCACGGCCGCCATTGACGTGCGAACACAACCGGGACTTGCCGCTACCGAGATTTCGGCGAACCAGTATCCCTTCTACCGCGGATCCGCACCGGCCGGGCAACTCGGCTCAGTGGTCGAGGGCCCCCGTTCCGAGGACGCTCGCACCTGGTGGCGCGTCGATTTTGGGCCGGGAAAGTACGCCGGCTGGGTGACCGAGCAAGTCCTTACATCGACGACAATTCGCTACACGCGCGGGATCGACGTTTCGCGTTGGCAGAATCAGGTCAACTGGGCGTCGGTCAAGGACTTCGGCATCGAGTTCGCTTTCATGAAGGCGACCGAGAGCACCGATCATGTCGATCCGCGTTTCCAACAGAATGTCGCCGGCAGCCGCAATTCAGGCGTGCTGGTCGGCTTCTATCATTTTGGCCACCCGATTATGAGTGGCGACATCGCCGGGGATGCACGAGCCGAAGCCGCTCATTTCGTTAACGTCGCCGGGCCTCATATTCGAGCGCCGGGCCTTCCTCCCGTGCTCGATCTTGAGAATCGAGGGCTCGACGGGCAACCGCCAAACCGGGCAGCGATCTCGACATGGGCCCGCGCATGGCTGGACGAGGTCGAGCGCCTGAAGGGTGTTCGGCCGATGATCTATGCCAACAGCGATTGGGCCAAGAATTACATTGAGCCGGACCTCAAGCAATACGATCTGTGGCATGCGCGCTGGACGCGCGACCTGGATCAACCGCCGCTGCCCACCGACCCCGGCATCTGGGCGCCGAACTGGACCTTCTGGCAATACAGCGATGCCACGCTCGTGCCCGGCGTCGCAGCAGGCGCTCCGGGTGTGCTGACGGGCGTCGATGGAGATGTATTCCCCGGCTCGCTTGACGAGCTTCAAGCGTGGGCCCGCGCGGCTGTTCCCGACACCATCCCTCCGTCGGTTAGCGGTGTGTTCACGAGCCCGCTAAGCATCAACGCCGGACAACCTCTAACGATTCGCTGGATCGCAACCGACCATGTGGCGGTCGATCACATCGGGCTGTATCTGTACAAAGACGGCATGCCGGTCGACACGAGGGCCTATGTAAGCGGTGGAACGGCCAGCGGCCAACTCGCGGCCGGCGCCGGCGACCTGCCAAACATCGGCAGCTATAGTTGGACCGTGCCGATGACTCTGCCTCCGGGGGCGTATCAGATCAAAGCTGTCGCTTGGGACACTGAGGGCAATCGTTCGCCCGATGGCCCGAATCTTTTCAGCAAGCCTTTTACCGTCAGCAGTCCACCGCTCACCGCGGTCGCGGAACTGGCTGCCTCCGCGATCGCCGCGAATCAGATTCGGTTGAGTTGGATAGATTCGGTAGTCAGCGAAGAAGGCTTTTACATCGAGCGATCCAGCGACGGAACGGATTACACGCAAGTGGCGACGCTGGGCCCAGGAGCGACGTCGTATGTTGATTCTAGGCTCGAGTCGTCGCGGCAGTTTCACTATCGCATCCGTGCATTCCGGGCGACCTTTCAAGGGCCGGTAGGCAACACCGCCACGGCAACGACGCTACAGCTTACGACGATCACCGGCACCAGCGCTGGCGACATCCTTCGAGTGCTGCGATCAGGTACGCTTCTGAAGATCTATGAGAACACAGAGCCGATCGGCCAGCCGACTTACTCCAGTGAAATAGCTGCGCTGGGCCCGACGTTAACGATCGACACGCTCGACGGCGACGATGCTCTGATGGTCAACAGCGGCGGCGAAGGTACTGCGGGCTTCGCGCAGTTGATTTACAACAGCGGCGAAGGGGCCAATATACTGGTGCTCCAAAGCGGCAGCGCCCGGATCGATAGCACTGTGGCTGCGGGTGGAACCCTTAGCGCCGCCGTGCAAGCCGGGGCCCGCCTCTCGACTAGCCGGGTTCTGTTAAACGAACTGGTTATTGGAGACAACAGTCACGTGACGCTCTTGGCCGACGGCGGCACGAGCGTGATCAACAACTTGGGCCTGGGCGCGGAGGCCACACTCGACATCACCAACAACGCTTTGGTCATCGATTACGCCAGGGCGTCGCCGGTCAACAAGATTCGCCAGCACATCGTTTCGGGACGCGGCGGCGCCGGACTCGACAAGCCCTGGAACGGCGCGGGCATCACCAGTAGCTCCGCCGCGCAGATGAATGCGACTGCGCCCAATTCGTACTCATTGGGCTATGCCGAAAATGCGGATTTGCCTTTGGGGGCTTATACCACCTTCCGCGGCCAGCCGGTGGATGCCACATCGGTGTTGATTGCTTATGCGCGAACCGGCGACGCGAATTTGGATGGCGTGGTGGATGACAATGATGTGACGGTCATCGGGGCAAGCTATGCGCCCGGGGTGACGACGCCCGTGGGAATTGCGTGGGCGCTCGGAGATTTTGAGTACAACGGCAAGGTGGATGACGACGACGTGACTTTGCTCGGGGTGTTTTACAACCCGACGGCGGCTCCTGCGCCGGCGTCCCTACCTTTGGCCATGCGAACACAACTGCCCGCCGACGATGAACTCATTCAGCTTCTGGCCGAGTCGATTGCCGCCGATCGAACAGGTCATCCTGAGCGAAGCGAAGGATCTCCTCGGTTTCTTGGCAGATGCTTCGCTCCGCTCAGCGGACTGCGGTATCACTACCCAGAGGCCGGTTTTATTGACTTCTCCAAAAACTCCAGGCAGAATCGGCTGCAATAGTAGGGCGCATTGCCAACTCTTGCTGTGAGACGAATCGTGATGTTTACAAGATCGTTGTTCCTGTCGGGGGCCATCGTTTCGCTGGCCTGGGCATATCACGCCCCCGCGGCGGTTATTATGGAAGACAAATTTGACAGCTACGCCGGCCAGGCCGCTTTCGAAGCGGTGTGGGAGCGCGTTACGACTCCGGCCGGCGTGATGCTGCCGAGTGGCGTTCTTTCGACCCTGCAATCCGTAACGCCTCCAAACTCGATTCACAATGCCGGTACGACGGATAACACGCAAGCGAATCGCAACCAGCGCCTCTTCGAGGAGACCGGCGTTCCCGACACGGCGACGGACAACGTTATCCGTTTCAGCTTTGGTTTCTACGACTCAAATCCCGCCGTCAATCCGTTTCGCCACCATACCAATCTGCAAGATGGCACAGGCGCAAGCGCCAGCGGCCAGCTTATCGCGATGGGAATGAATAACAACCAGTTCGCCAGCGACAACGGCGGAAACTACTACATGGGTAGAATCCTTGGCTACAACCCGAACGAGACCCGCGCGACGAGCTCGGGCGCCTTCTTCAAACTCAATGCTCCTGGAGCGCCGCTTCGCTCCACCGGTTGGCACAACCTCGCCGTGGAGATTAGCGACCTTGATTTCCGGTTTTTCGTCGACGGCATTTTATCGGAAATCGTCCCCAATACCTTTGCGCTTCGCAGCTACGACGTGGTTCGACTTGGCTCCGGGTTGTCCAACGCCGGCCACGAAGCCTTCTGGGACAACGTGCGTGTCGAAACGATCCATCAGAACAGGCCAAGTGTCTGGAACGAGGATGTCGACGACAACTGGTCGTCCCTGTTCGGTTGGACCGGCGATGTGCCAAATGCCGCGGGCCCCGAAGCGGTGCTCGGCGACATCATCACCGCGCCACGCACCATCACGCTCGATAGTTCGGTGACGGTGGGCCGGCTGACTTTGCAAAATGAGAACGCATATACCATCGCCGGTCCTGGTCCGCTTACACTCAATTCGAACGTTGGTCCCGGGGTCATCCACGCGATCAGCGGCAGCCACACAATCAGCGCGCCACTCACACTTGCCGATAACACCGCGATCGGCGTCGATGCGGCGGACAAGAGCCTTTCACTCACAGGCCCGTTGAATGCCAGCGGAGTGACCGTGACCAAGTCCGGCGCCGGCACGCTGAACATCAACGGATCGCAGACCATCGGCCCCGGCACGACGCTGACCGTCTCGGACGGCACCGCGAACATCAACACAAACGCCGGCAGCAGCACAGGCCGCAACCTGACAGTCAACGCCAACAGCGCCACGAACTTCGGCGCCAGCCAGCACCTGGCTGCCCTCAGCGTCGGCACAGATGCCACGGCGACTATTACCGCGGGCAACTCCAAGAACGTCGTGACAGGTGGCCTCTCCATCGCCGGCGGCGCGACGCCCACCGCCACGTTGGACGTCACAAACAACGCCGTAGTCGTCAACTTCCCGGCCGGCGGAACCGCCCCGGCCGACATTCGCGATCAGATCGTCGCCGGCCGTGGCGGCGCCGGATTGGGCCGCACCTGGAATGGCTTGGGCATCACCAGCAGCGCCGCGGCCGCGGCAGTAGCTCTCGAGCCCGAATCACGCTCGATCGGCTATGCGGAGAACGCGAGCTTGCCGCTCGGCCCCTACGCCAACTTCCGCGGTGAGCCGGTAGACGACACCTCCATCCTTATAGCTTTTACGCGCACCGGCGACGCCAACCTCGACGGCGTGGTCAACGACGACGACGTGACAATCGTCGGCGCCACCTACGCGCCGGGCGTGCCACAGCCGCACTGGGCGCTGGGCGACTTCGACTACAACGGCTTTGTCGATGATGATGACGTGACGCTATTGGGCGTCTTCTATGATCCGTCCGCGTTGCCGCCAACCGCGGCAGCCCCCGCGAACCCGTTGGTCATTTCCGCCGTGCCGGAACCTTCGACGCTCGTCTTGTTCATCACTTTTGCTATCGGCTTGGTAGGCATCATTGCACGTAGGCAGTAAGCCTAACTGTTGATTGAAAAGCAGCTCTTGACGGCAGCCGGCGCAATTCACCGGAAAAGTTCGAAAAGTGTCCAATCTCTTGTCGATCCGCGTCGCCGCCAATCGACAAGGATAGGAACGTACGCTAAGAGGCCGCGGCGGCCGACTTTCTCGGACAGGGCATGATCCACAAGCTCAAGAGAGGGAATTGACCGTCTTGACATATTCCCATATGGGAATACAATTGCCGTATGCCCCGTGCTGCGACAACCAGCGACGTATTCAATGCCATTGCCGAGCCGCGGCGTCGTCAAATCATCGAAATGCTCGCCCGGCGTGGGGCGGTCGCGGTAAGCGCTCTGGTCGTGACGTTGGGGATGCCGCAGCCCGCCGTGTCGAAGCACCTCGGTGTACTGCGGAAGGTCGGCCTTGTTTCAGTCAGTAAACAAGGCCAGCAACGTCTTTACGAGCTTGAGGCCAAGGAATTGAAACTTGTGCATGATTGGGCCAAGAAATTTGAACAACACTGGTCCCATCACCTCGATCGTATCAAGCAGCGTGCGGAGCGTCGCGCGCGAGAGCAGCGTGGTTTATCAAACTAATGTACGAATAGGAGAGGAACACCATGTCAACAGACACCGTGGCACATCAGGACATTTCTGCCTTCGAGATTCGCAAGGAGATTGAAATCGGCGCCCCGATTGAGATCGCCTTTCAAGCAGTGCTCGATGAATTAGGCCCCGAGGGGCAGATGCCGAATGGCCAATCACTTTCAATGAAGATTGAGCCTTGGCCGGGCGGCCGGTGGTATCGCGATCTTGGGAATAACGCCGGACATTTGTGGGGCCACGTCCAAGTCATCAAGCCCTCCACGCTCCTGGAAATCACCGGGCCGATGCCGATGTCGTATCCTGCTGTAAACCACGTACAATATCGCCTCAAGGAGGAAGACGGCAGGACACGTCTGACGTTTGTGCATCGTGCAATGGGCCTCATCCTTCCGGAACATCGCGATGGAATGCCGGAAGGCTGGCAGCACTGGTTGGAGCGCATTCGCGAGTTGGCAGAACGCAAATCGCGTGGGTCACGCTGAAATCCATAGGAGAATCGCAATGACATTGAACACCGCGGCCGCACCGGGACATGATATTGCAACGTCGCTGTTAGCCGAATTTGAGCAAGAGCTCGGCGCCACGAGAAAGTTCCTCGAGCGCGTGCCCGAAGAGCGGCTCACCTGGCGGCCGCACGAGAAGTCCATGACCGCCGGAGAGCTCGCTTTGCACATCGCCCAAACTCCCGCAGGCGTCTTGCGGCTATCCGAACCCGACGAGACGGCGCCCCCGGACTTCAGCGCAGGGCGGCCGCAACCCGCCACGCTGCGTGAAGTTCTTGACGCACTCGACCGCACCGCGGCATATCTCCGCCAAACGCTGCCCACGCTGAGTGACGACCGCATGAACGCCACATTCCGGGTGGTTCGAGGCGGCCGCACGCTGATGGCGCTGCCCCGTGCAGCCTTTTTGAGGAGCATTATGCTCAACCATTGGTATCACCATCGCGGCCAGCTCGGTGTTTATCTCCGCCTTCTTGGCGCCGCCGTTCCCTCAAGCTACGGCCCCAGCGGCGACGAAATGCCAAGCTTCCTAAGCGCTTAGCACGAGTGGGGCGATGTGCCGCGATTAAGATTCAGAACTGCTAACAATTGCGGGCCGTTGATGACATCGTATACAGTAGGGTTGAACTGAGAGGTGTTTATGTCGGCTTACACGGCTGTGATTGAGCGCTGTCCGGACACGGGGCTGTTTGTCGGCTACGTTCCAGGGTTCCCCGGTGCGCACTCGCAGGGGGAAACCCTCGACGAGCTGCAGCAGAACCTTGCCGAGGTAATCGGGATGCTGCTTGCGGACGGTGAACCCCAACTGGAGTCGGAATTCATCGGGACTCAGAAGGTGCAAGTTACCTGACGATGGGCAAACTGCCGGTGCTGAAACCGCAGGAAGTGGTCGCGCGTCTGGCGGCGCTCGGCTTTGTTGAAGTCCGGCAGCGCGGCGCTCACAAGCAATTCCGCCATCCGGACGGCCGCGGCACCACGGTGCCGTTCCACAAGGGGCGGGACATCTCGCCGGTGCTGCTTCGAAAGATCGCCCGTGACATCGGGATGTCCGCCGACGATCTTATCGCTGCGAAGGAATGACGGCCGAACCAAGCCTGTAGCCGAAGGCGGCCGCGAAATCGGTTTTTTGGGAATTCAACGGTTCAGCGTGCCACCGCCGCTGCTGTTCGACATCGTTCGGCGCTAGGGGGTTCTCGACAGTGAAACGCGACTACCTCGGCGACTCCTATGACGCCGTCAAGCGACTCTGGCGGCAACTCCTCGCGGATTGGGCACCGCTGTATGCTGAGCCGCGGTTTCTTCTAAAGGATCTCCATGAGGATTTCACCCGCCTGACCGGCATACCAGTCCTTTCGGATCAACGACCGCACAAATACTCGATCCTGAACGATCCCGACACTGGAATCCGATTGCCAGGCGAGGAGAATCAAGCCGAAGGACGCACCCACATCACTGTAGCCGCGATTGTCGAACAACTGCGAACGCAGGGGCCTCGCTGTGTCGTAACATTCGACCAAAGTGATTACCGGAATAGCGACTTGAAGCGCGACGAACAGAGAAGGGCCAAGCTGCAGGCCTTGCGGGAGGGCGGCTGTCCAGCTTTCTACTACGGCTCGCATGCACCTTTTCTATTTGCGTTTCCGACCATCGAGGCGCTTCAGCAGTTGGAGGGTCGCTTGATCCAGGCCGGAATACCAGCGGATCGCTTGGAGAAAGAACAGTAGGTCCGAGCCAGGCGCCGCTCCGAACCGCCCGTTCGCATCGTCTCATTGCTCTTCTTGATTGCGAAAAGTCTGGTTCGTACAGGGGATCGATTCATGATATAACGCGGCACGGCCATCTCAGAAGGGAACACCGTCATGCTGCGAAGACTGATTCTCGCCCGGATTGCCTCTGTGGAAAAGGAGTGGGACGTGTCGCTGGAATACTGCAAGTTCATCCTGCGCGCTTCGCTTCGGGCCTTTTTCAAGTTCGGGAAGTTTCTGGCCGTGGATGAGTACCGCCGGGTGCTGCCGGCCGGTCCGTGTTACGTCGCCCGGATCGTGGCCGTCCGGGACGCGGATTGCGGAACTTGCGTCCAGATTGCCGTCCAGCAGGCCAGGAAGGCCGGCGTGCCGGCCGAGCAATTGCGTGCCGCGCTGGATGGCAACTTGGATGCTTTACCGGAGGAATCAAGGGATGCGTACCGTTTCGCCGAGGCAGTGGTGACGGCCAGCAGTGAGCAGGATGCATTGCGGGAGCGCATTCGGCAAAGGTTTGGCGATGAGGGATTGATCGAAATGGCGATGGCGATCGCGTCGTGCCGGACGTTTCCGATGGTCAAGCGTGCATTGGGTTATGCCGTGAGTTGCTCGGAGGTGGCGGTTAGTGTGTGAAGCGGGGCGAACGCTGTTGATCTATGGTCGGCCTTGTTATTCGATTTGCGATTCTGCCAAGAATACGTGGTATTCCGAGTGTACATTAGCTGTTTTTTACGGGAGTGCAGGTACCACTTTTTTGGAGAGACCGAACAATGCCTCACCAAATAGTAAGTCGAGACGAATGGCTCGCGGCCCGGAAGGAACTGCTCGAGGCGGAAAAGGCGCTCACGCGGCAGAGCGACGAACTGGCGCGGCGACGGCAGGAGCTGCCGTGGGTGCGGATTGACAAGGAGTATCGATCCGACACCGATGAAGGGAGCGCCACGCTGGCTGACCTCTTCAAAGGGCGCTCGCAGCTCCTCGTCTACCACTTCATGTTCGGCCCCGACTACAAGGCGGGCTGTCCGTCTTGCTCGGCGATTGCGGACGGCTTCAACGGCTTTTGGATCCATCTGGCGAACCACGACGTGATGCTCTGGGCGGTGTCGCGCGCCCCGCTCGCGACGCTGCAGGCGTACAAGCGGCGGATGGGCTGGACGTTTCCCTGGGCGTCGTCGCACGGTAGCGACTTCAACTACGACTTCAGCGTTTCGTTCACCGAGGAGCAGCAGCGCGCGGGGGTCGAATACAACTACCGCCGCGAGAAGGTGTTCGAATGGCGGCCGGGTCAGCAAGGTGGCGGCCAGCAGGCAGAGGCCAAGTTTGCCGCCATGTCCGGTACCGACGTGGCGGGGTACCACCGCGAGCGGCCGGGCATGAGCGCGTTTGCGCTCGAGGACGGCGTCGTCTACCACACCTATTCCGCCTATGCGCGCGGGCTCGACGCCCTCTGGGGCATGTATCCCTGGCTCGACCGCGCCCCCAGGGGACGCAACGAGACCGGCGGCGTCTGGTGGCGCCGCCACAACGAATACGGCCAGCTTCCTCAAACCACTGGCTCGTGTTGCCACTAGGCAGAATTGGCGGGCCGCACTCAACGCTAAATAGGCTGCCGGCGCCAAAACGGAGCTGGGATTCGAGCTGTCTCCGCTCGAACGCAATCGCGACACCTTCGAATTACGCTTGAAACTCCCGTAGTGTGGCAAGTAGGCCATCGGAAGCCAATTAGGTAGGGCCGATGAATAACTTCCCTATTTAGCGTGGCCCCGTTACCTCACGCGACTTGACGTCGTCGGTCGGCGCGGTTTAATCACAAGCGCCCTTTCTTCGGTAGACCGCACAAATCTAATTCTCTGTCAAACCGCGCTCTGGAGGTGCATATGCGACCGCCCAACCCATTACTTTCGCACGTCGTCTGCGTGGTCTTAGTGACTGCGGGCAGCCTGTGCCCAGCGCAAGACGATCCGCACGCCGCCTGCGCGGTACCGCCCAGCTATGTCCCGGCCGAACTTCTGGAACGACCCGTGCCACTCCGCAGCGGAGTGGGCAACTCCGCCGAGACCGTTACGACGCGATCGGCCGAAGCGCAGGAGTTCTACAATCAAGGGCTAAACTACCTTGAGTCGTATGTCTGGATCGAGGCGGCCAGATCGTTCCGCCAGGCGCTACGACTCGATCCTGAGCTGGCCATGGCCTACGTCGGCCTCAGCCGTACTTATTCCGGCTTGGGCAACAGCGAAGCCGCGAAGCGAACGCTGGAGAAGGCGAAAAGTCTTGCTTCGAAAGTAAGTGACCGCGAGCGACGCCTGATCGACATTCGTGAGAAGCAGTTGGCCGCGATGGAAGATCTGCAGGATTCAACTCGGTTGGTGGCTTACCGCAAGGCGATCGACGACGCTCTGGCGGCCAACCTCGACGATCCACAGCTCTGGCTGTTGCGCGGCAACGCCTCCGAGCCAAACGCGTCGGGTAGAGGTCAGAAAGGCAGTGCGGCCTCGATCGCCTTCTATGAAAAGGTGCTACAGCTCAGGCCCGATCACGCCTCGGCTCATCATTACCTCGTACACACCTACGAGACAATCGGGAGAATCGACAAAGCGCTCCAGCACGGCGAGGCCTACGCCCGTCACGCGCCGTCGATCCCCCACGCGGCCCACATGTGGGGGCACGACCTGCGGCGCGTCGGTCGTGTAGACGATGCGATTGCCCAGTTCCTGAAAGCCGATGCTCTCGAACGCGCGTACTTCAAGGCAGAAAAGATCGATCCCAGCTTCGACTGGCATCACCGTCACAACATGGACCTCCTGGCCACATGCTACGAGCACAAAGGGCAAATCCGGCAGGCCGAGAAAACGATGCGCGAAGCCGATGCTCTTGCGGCCTGGGATGACTATGGCGCCTTTCACCGGCGCGAACTCCCCAGCTTTCTCATTCGTCGCGGGCGGTATGCCGAAGGCCTCAAGGCGGCGCAAGACATGACGCGCATGAAGTATGCCGCCGCGCGGACCGTGGGCCACGCGCTGGCGGGACAGGCGCTGCTGGCCCTGGGGCGCGGAGATGAGGCGCATGGAGCATTGCGGGAAGCGCGGCGAGAATTGGAAACTGTCCCCTCGGTTGCGCCAGGCATTCTCCCCATACGTGCGTTCGTTGAGCCGTGGGTGAAGGCCTTGGAAGGCGAGTTGTTCGTGCGAACGGGTAAGCTGGATGAGGGGCGGACGCTGCTCAAGGAGGTGCAGCGGACGCTGCGGGCCATGACGGGGCCCGATGCCTGGATTCAGACGCTCTTTCGCCTTGAGTCCCTAGCGCGCAGCGCTCGAGAAGCCGGCGATTGGGAGCTGGCCGAGTACACCGCCGCGCAAATGATCGAGCACGATGCGGCGTACGCGGGTGGTCACCTGGCCATGGCGCTGGTCCTTCGACACAAGGGAGATGCCACACGCGCAAGGCAGGAGTTTGCGGCAGCGCGACATTACTGGCGCAATGCCGATTCAGATCTGCCCGAATTGGATCAGATCAGAAAGGCGCTCTCCGCGACGGGAGCACGTGCTAATTCGACGGCGACGAAACGAAACCAGTAACTGCCATTCCCATTGAAACAGCATAACAGCCGCCCTTGGCTGTTCGATGTAGAGCGCTTGCGTTCACCCCCTTTCCGGAAAAGTTTAGCTGTGAAATGCGCGCCAAAGTGATCCAACGACGCACACTACTGCAATGCGGACTCGGTGTAGCCGCTGCTGCGTTCCCGATGAAGGCGCGGGGCGCACAGCCGGTACGTGCGGCAACTTTCGAGCTTGTGCATCCGGCTTGGCACGGCGCATGGTGTTGGAAGAAGGTCGCTCCCCTGCTCCGCGCGGCACAACACGATGTCTATACGCAGCCGGTCTTCGACCGCTACGCCGAACTTGCTAAACGGACGGCGGACTGGCGCTCTCGCGAACTCGCGACTGCTCATCACCCGGTGTTCACCATGCCGCAGGGCCTCGCTGAGCTGCTCCTTGAGTTGGCATAGCGCTGACTTGTCAGTCATTTTGTCTGCTTAACCGTCCGCTTAAAGTCTCCGATCGCCGCTGCAAATCAGGAACGCTTGTTGCCGAGTTACAACGCGCTTTGGCGTCCGCTCTGCTTCGTGGGCCCGGCGTTTAGTGTTGCGCTGCTCGGGAGTTTGGTCGGCTGTATTAGATCTGAGCCACTAGAGGGCAGCTCCGATTCGGTTCAACCCACGAGCCCCGCGACGGCGGGAAGTTGCTTCGGCGCGGCCTTCCGAAACAGCAAGCCTGATACGACCCACAGCATGGCGAAGACCGCGTTCAAACCAAAAACCGGCCCGATACCCGGGTGGAACGGCGGATGGGGTGAGTCAGGATCCATTAGCAGATCTTGCCAGCCGGCTTGCCAAATCACGAGCGCGATCACGGGGACCAACATTTGAGCGACCGCTGTCGCCAATAGCGCCAGCGCCATTCCACGCGGCTGGAAGCGCGCGATCAAGGCGCCGACGAATCCGACGGCGAGCACTCCCAAATACATCAAGTTCACGGGACCGTCTCCGATGATGCCAACGGCGGCGTTGATAAAGACGAGGACGAACCCTGTCACGCATGCAATGCCGACGGCGGTTCGGTAGGCAATCGTGACCCCCTTTCTTGCGACGAGTTCATAGGTGAGACCCGTGCCGAACAGGAGGACGCCCCAGACAGCGAAAGCCAGCGGGGGCCAGTTCCATCCCATGAAAAGGTTCCCCAGCAAGGGCACGAGCAACATGCACGCTGTCCCGATCGCAATGCGAATGATGTTTTTGTTGTGCATAAAAGATTCTCTCATAATGCCGATGAATGTTTCACCAAACGCCCAGAGTGCGAACGTGAACAATCCTTTCCCTGCTCTCGTACGTTCCCGGCAGAGGTCGTTGAAGGTTTGCTCCATCCCTTCCCCAAAGCGCTCGCGGTACGGCTGCGGGTAGAGGCGAAGCAATCGTGCGTAGAAGTTCCGGTATCGCGTTGTTGTGCGATCATCTGCCACGGCCGTAGCTCAATGCATTGGGCGAAAGACGCCCGTCCCGTTGCCAATCCCCTTTGTTTGGCATTCTCACGACGATGCCGGTGTTAAACCACCGAGCCCGGCGGCGGCGGGAGGTTGTTTCGTCGCAGCTTTCCGAAACAGCAATGCCGATACGACAAACAGCATGGCAAAGATGAGATTGATAATAAATACGCCGATCACACCTGCCTCACCCCAAGAAACTTGGGCTGGCCAGATAAAGAATGCAATCACGGGAACCAACACCTGAACAAGTGCCGCCGCAAACAATGTGCGCGCCATTCCGCGGGGCTTGAGGCGTGAGAAAAGAGAGCCGATGAGTCCGACAGCGAATACTGCTCCGTACATTAAGTTGGCAGGGTTGTCCTCGCTTCCGATAATTCCAACAGCACCATTGACCCAGCCCAGAAGGAGCGCCCCCGCAAGCCCAACACCGAACGCGAAGCGGTACGCACTGCTGCGCGTCTTTAGCCATTGCCACAGTTCATAGGCGCCCCCAGCAACCAATAGTAATACGCAATACGCAACGGCTTCACCCCACTGCACTTCATTGGTGAACTGCATCAGCACCGGAATCGCCAAGATAAGTGCCGCAACTATAGCCCACACGATGAGTCTTCTTGTATTTTGCATGATGATAAATGTTATATTCTCGTTAATAATTCCTGAGGATGTTTCGACAAACATCCAGAGTACAAAACCGCGCAATCCCTCGCCCGCTTTTGCCCGTTCACGGCAGAGGTCGTTGAATGTTTGCTCCATGCTCTCCCCGAAGCGCTCGCGGTACGGCTTCGGGTAGAGGCGAAGCAATCTTGCGTAAAGCTTCCGGTATCGTGTTGTGGTGTGATCATTTGCCATACGCGTGCGTGGTTGGCAAAAGTGTTTTGCGTTTGGCAAGCGCCACGACTTCGTCGTATCGCTGCAACTCCGCGGCGAGCGCTTTCCGGCCGAGGGCGGTGATCGCGTAGTACACGCGCCGTTCGTCGTCCATCTCGGGATCCACTTTCTTGTCGCTGTCGCGGATGAATCCCGCGTCGATCATGCGGCCCAGCGAGCCGTAGAGTGTCCCCGGACCCATTTTTACTTTTCCCTGCGAGTCCGACTCCACCTGCTTCATAATCCCGTAGCCGTGACGCTCCTGGGTCGAGAGCGCCAGCAGGATATGAAGCACCGCCGGAGTGAGGGGCGCGCTGAAATTGTTGTTGGCCATGCGCCCGAGTATATATCCGCCGCGGATATATTGCAAGCGGATATATTTGAAAATCGAAAAAACCCCGCCGCTCTGGATCGCCACGCATAGGCTAGGAATGTGCAAGATGCGCGGCAGTCCGGCTATCGTCCGCGACTATTGCTGTCCAGCTATCTGCTGAGTTGACGAGTCGAGCGGAACGCTCAGAGCGAGTGCTAAAAGGACCCCAAGCAAAAGGCGCTGGTTCACACGGCCTCCCAGGTATTGCGAATCAGGTCGACTAGCAGAACGACGCGCGGTTTATGCGCCGCTGGGTGTTTTCCTGGACCGGCCAACGGCCAGATAGATGATCGCGCCAATAATCTGCGTGAAGACGATGACCAGAACCCACACGATGCGCATTGTACTGTCAAGAGCCGGATTCTGAATCGCGTCGACCAAGGCCCAAATCCATACGCCCAGTGCTGCGAGCCCGAGAATGAACATTAGGATCCAGAGAATCCCGAATCCCACGAACAATCCCCCGGCGTCACCGGCATTCTGAGCGAGCAGCAACCCGTTCATAGAGTGTCTCCTTGATCTACGTACTACGCCCCACTCGCGAATGTGCAAGCTGCGTGCCGCAGCTCAGCCCGTACGGGATTGGATGGCGTACTATGAACGGTTCTGGGATGACCACCTAGTGCTCTGTCATTTTTGGACTGAGGGATGGTATCCTCCGGGTGGTGTTCA
>JBBDYH010000014.1:0-8469 GCA_040901795.1 Pirellulales bacterium | reverse complement strand
CCGATTTCATCGCCGAGGTCTCGGGCAGGTAGCGCGTCGGTTCAAACTGACCCACGACCTTACGAATCTGCTTCGGTCACATCGACCGACGCAGAAGAAGACTCAACTGGACTAAGGTTCGATTCGTCCAACAATTCATTAGCGACGCCGGCAACCATTGTAGGCTCAGCGCATGCACCAGCGACCTCGCAAATTCATCCCTGACGCAGGTTTACGCCTGTTACGCATCGTCGGAGGCGATCGCCCCAAGCCCGAACGCCAGCCACGAAAAGTTCTAACGCCGTCCGGTTGCCCCGACTTTTACTAAGTATCGCCGAAACAACGACTTGTGTTACCTGCCGACGTTCGGCAGTGCGGCCCGTCAACGGAGAATAAAACGGTAGTTACCGTTTTATCCCAGAAGGGAAGTCGTACTATGCCGAGAATTGCAGGGACTTCTACATCTCTACGATTCCACTGGACAACTCATCATCTGGTTTCCAATCGAATTTTAGCGTCATGCCAGTGCTCATCGGGCACTTCTGAATCTCGTCATTCATTTTGTCAACGAGCCGGTGCGCCTGATGAATCTGCTCGTGCAGCTTTGCCGCCACTTCTCCAATGAGATGATTCTCGATGATTTCGCGTTCGCGCTCGTCGAGAACTAATTGCCGCTGGTCAACCTCTTCCGAAAGTAAATCGCGCAGCTCATTTATTGACCTATCACGTCCCTGATAAGGGACAGTGACACGGTACAAGCCATCCGATGTGACCAGCGTAGACGTAAATGAATGCTGGCTGAGTGCCGTGTTGAGATCCTGAATCCTTGTCGTAACCGCTTCTTGAATTCGATCCCATGCAGCATCGTCGGAATTGGTCGTATAAACGCGGCACCGGTCGCCGATCGCCTCAATCAGAGCGGACCTGCTAAGAGCGTGCCCTGCCTCGGACTGGAGAAATAAGTCCTCGCCGACTCGTTGGTCGGTAATGAAAAACCACGGGTCGCGCATGCCGCTTCCCCTGTTCGCGCTCAATCCGCAGCCGAGAGTGACAAAATTGCTGTGATTGATCATGACGCGAGTCCCGACCATTCCCGTTTCCATTGCCATTCCCATTACTGCCCGATGACCAAGGAGAGTGGCTCGCCAATTCGCCGTTCTTTCCATTCAAATCGGCATCGTAGCGGCGGCCGAACTCAATCCATGTATAGCCCAGCCGTTCGTTGTGGCGTCCCATCAGCAGATTCCACTCCATGCGTTTGGAAGGATCTGCATCGGGTTCCACCCGGCTTGCTGCAAGCTGACCATCAAAGAGAAAGGGCAGTTGGAGAGCCATTACGCGGCTTTTACCCGTGCCGTTGTTGCCGCGAAGAATCAAGTGGCCATTTTCGTACCGAAACTCTTCGTAGTCGTAGAGGTAGAGATTCAGCAGACCGCCGCGAATTGGCTGCCAACGGTCGCGTGTCACCAACGGCAGCCCAGTGCCTACCTGCTTGTTGAAGAAAAGAAGTGACATCTCCCTGGCCCTCTCAGTCATGCAGTCGTAGGAGTTTCGGCTGACTCTGATGTCCCCTCGGCGATGGCTCCGATGCCGTATCGCGCAATCGCAGGACGAGGAATCACAAATCCCCCGTCGCGCGCAATCAGACGCAGACCCTCTAGCCGGCCCAAAGCATCGGCCACAAGGGCTTCTTCTGCACCTGGTTCCTGAACCGATTTTCTCCAGTGCGACGCATGTTGTTGGATCAATTCTGACCCGTGCTCATGTAGTTGGCCGACACCGATACGACTCGATCGTCGTTCCCGCACCTGCTGTGCGAGGATCTTCAATGAGTGTCTGCATCCGGGCCAGCAAAGGAAGAGCTGGATCGACCGTCGATGGGCCTCGGCGCAGGTTCAGCATCAGCGCCAGAATCGCACGGTTGACGTTGTAAAGAACATCGCTGGTGTTGTTGAGAAACTCGTGTTCATCGCCGTCAACATGTTCGAGGACCCGCATATCAAGCAGGTAACGAACGGCGTGCACGAGGTCACCGCGGTGATCGCGGTTTTCGAGGTCGAACGTAATGCCAGCGCGGGCGATTGTGGCATCGGCCGAAATGAGGGCAATGACTTCTCTGGCAAGGCTGCCCAACGTGGTCTGACGATCGCCACGCTCAACCGTTGCTAAGGCGAGACACAAGAGCACGTACTTTCGTCGATTGAACGTCGAGCCTGATTTCGGCTCGACTGCTCCGCGTGTGCCATCCAGAACATCGGGCGGCGTCTTCTGCAGACGCGCGAACTCACTGTCCAGGTGCAATCGCCAGCCGCTGTTGTCGGTTAGCCACTGACGTAGCCAATCTGCATGACGGCGAACCAAGCCGAACTGATATGCGGAGGAACCGCGCGCACTCAGCATTGGCTGCGATAGCAACGAACGAAGTGCCGTCTGCCTCTCCAACGCCTTCAGAGCGTCGAGACGTTCCTCGACGCCGCGTTCTATTGCGCTTGCGAGCGGCGGATCGATCATTCGGCTTGCCGGCTGTCCGGTTTGGGGTCGCTCCATGCCTTGCGCAGGCGATGCGACAGCGCGCGGAGAATCGTGTCGAGCAGGGCGTCGAGCTGCTTGCCGACGTCTTCGGCGAGGAAGCGCAGCACGAAATAGCCGTGCTCCTGCAGGAGCATGTCCTTGCGGCGGTCTCGGCGATAAGCTTCGGGACTTTCGAAATGTTGCGTGCCGTCCAGCTCAATGGCGAGCCGTGCCTCGGCGCACAGCAGATCGACCTCCATTCGGCCGTTGCCGTCGAACGGAATCGGCAGTTCGGCGTTCAGGAAGAACCGCTGGGCAGTTGAAGGAAGGGACTGCAAGCGGCGGTACAGAAAAGCCTCCGAAGCGCTGCGGGCACGATCGATTCCCTCGGCGCCGGGAGCAACCGGCCGCGCCACATGAGTGAACAGATTCGCCAGCGGAGCATCGACGCCGTCGCGGATCAGCCGCTGCACACTGGCCGCATAGTCGTTTTTCCATTGCGGATCAACCGGCAAGGGAACGTCCGCGGGCCAACCCGGCACGGCGCTCGCCGGGAGCATAATCGCGTAACCCGCGGCTTCGTAGCCGCGGCAACGTCGGTCGAACATGCGGGCCAGCATCGGCACATTCAGATCGGCGTAGTCATACACGCGCACTTCACGTTTACGATGATGCAGGCGATGAAGTCGGCCTACGTATTGCGAGATCGTGCCGCGCCACGAGATCGGCAGTGTGAGAAACAGTGTGTCCAGACGCGGGTCGTCGAAGCCTTCGCCGATATATCGTCCGGTGGCTAGCAGGACGCGCGGCTCGTGTTCGGGTATCGCCGCCAGCCGAACGGCAACCGTGCCGATGTCCCTTCTGCTCATGCCTCCACGGAGCACGACCAGGTTATGAACACTGGTTGACAACCGCTCCGACAGCGCGTCGAGATGCTCATTGCGTTCGGTCAATACCAGGGGCGATCGGCCCTCCCCTACGGCCTGAAGCACGTCATCACAGACAAGCTGGTTACGGCCCTGATCTGCAATCAGTTCCGAATACAGCTCTTGAAATTGGACACGCCGATCTTCGGTGGCAGGCGCCGACGAACAAAAGCCTGTCGGACGGACATGGACGGTATGTTCAAATGGCCGGGCGGCTGCCTGCCCCTTGGCATCGATCCGATGCCGAACCGGTCCGCATTGCATGAAGATGATCGGGTGATGTCCATCTTTTCGAGTCACGGTGGCGGAGAGGCCGGTAACGAACCTTGCCTTGGCCTGACGCACGACCTGCTCAAAGCTGGTCGCGGACAAATGGTGGCATTCGTCCACGACGAGATGTCCGTAATCCCCGACCAGATCATCTATGACGCCCTTTCGCGACAAGCTTTGAATGATCGCCACGTCCAGCAGGCCCGTCGGCTTCTTGCGCCCCCCGCCGATTTGGCCGATCTGGGTGGGCGGCAGGTTCAGGAACGTTGCCAGCCGCTCGACCCATTGTTCCATCAAGTGGCGGCGATGGACGAGAACCAGCGTATTGACGCCGCGCCGCGCGATAAGCCATGCGGCCACCACGGTCTTTCCAAAAGCAGTCGTGGCGGAAAGCACGCCCGTGTCCTGCGCCAGCATCGAATTGGCTGCGGTCTCCTGCTCGGCGTACAAATGGCCGTGAAACGCGACCTCCAGCGGCATGCCCTGCCGGCGTTCGTCTCGCAAGCCAACGCCAATCCCCAGGTCCACCAGGAGCCTTTGCACCTCGTCCAGACAACCCCGAGGTAGACCGATATGCTGCGGACGTTCCTCGGCGCAAGCGATGATGCGCGGCTTGCCAAACGTCGACAGGCGCATCGCTTGGGCCTTGTAGAACTCGGGATTCTGAAACGCAGCCAATCGAACGAGGCGGTTTTGCAGACCGGGCGTCAGTTGGTCCTTGGCGATGTAGATCTGATTCCCCAGGATCAATTCGAGTTGGCCCGGCAGCGGCCCGTCGCAGGAAAGCTCTTTTCGGCTTCCCGACGGGGGCGCCGCCCAGGGACGCGCGTCGTCCTCGTCCGCAAGAGCGAACCTCACGCCCATGATCCGACCCTTTCTTTCCGCGCGCGAGACGATGGACTCCGCAGCCGCCCGGTCGATTCGTGGAACCGCGGACAGCAATGTCCATTGGTCGGCGTGAGGCTCGAAATTGTCGTCGAGAAAAACGCTGTTGCCCTGCTCGCGCGGCGCTCTCTGCAAGGGAAGCGCGATCAGGCTGCCGAAACCGCCTTGGGGGAGCGTGTCCTGGTTGGGAAAGAAGCGGTCGTAGGAATCCAACCCGATGCCCGGCTGTCGATCCATCGTTTCGGTCAACAGGTGCGCGCCGAGTTTTCGGGCCAGCGTCGCGGGGATGGCTTCGGCGAAAAACAGCCAGACGTGCCCGCCGTTTCCGCTGCGCGATCGCTCCAGCGCCGCCGGCAGGTCGAGGCGGCGGCACGTGTCCATCAATGCCCGAGCATCGTCTCGCCAGTTCTGCTTGTCCAGGTCGATTGCCAGGAAGAAGCACGTTTCGTCGCGGAGCAGCGGGTAAGCCCCCATCACGAAATCCCGCCCCGCATCATCCTGTCCGGACAAATGCCAGCGGACGACGGCGTCGGTGACGGGCAGAAAGCGCTGGTGCGCACAGGCGGTGCACTTGATCCGGGGCTTTTCGCAAACGCCGGACAGCCACTCGTGCCCGCACGCCGGGGAATAACCCGCTGTGCCCAACCGGCGACTCTCGAACCGCCGGGCATAAACATCGTCGCGCCCGCGAAAGAGCTTGCGAAACAAGGCGATCTTGGCCTCGGGAGAGGATAGACGATCGACAGGTAACGGTTGGCAGTTCATCGGCAGCCACCTGACGACGCGCGGGTAGGTGACGGTCCGGGTCGCCTCCTCGATCCAGTCAACCTGAACGTGATGATACCAGTCGTCGCCGAAGTGGCAACCAAAGCTGATTAGCCGCAGTTTCACGGTCGCCGCGGCGACAACGCGAATTCGGCGGTGCCCTCAACAGGTCATTTAGTCGGTTTCACGACGCCTCAAGCGTGCTTTGGCCTCTTCTGAGAGCGGACGGGACGAGCGGTAGCTGGCGCGGACGTGTTTAGTGCCACGGCGGCGCGAATGAGGGCTTTGAGCGCCTTTTCATCAATCTTATCCCCCTCATGCAAATCGATGGCACGCCTGGTGTTGCCTTCGAGGCTGGAGTTGAAGAGGTCTCGTGGGTCGGCTAGCGAGGCGCCCTTGGCGAAGGTTAGCTTCACGACGTTCTTGTACGTCTCGCCGGTGCAGATGATTCCGGCGTGCGACCACACTGGAACCCCCGCCGGATTCGACGGCTTTCTCCATTTCACCTCCTCGACCACTTTGGGATCGGCCTGGTGAATGAGTTTTCGAATCCGAGCGAGCGTCTCGCTCCGCCAATCGGCGAGATCCTTGTTTCTCGCATCGATCCGCTGAGAGGGAGAGTCTCCTGCTTTTCCTTCCTCGACGCCGCCCTTCGTCCCACCACGGCGGGTGTTCCACTTCTTCATGGTGGTTGTCGCTGCGACAGACAGTGTCCTGACCATGAGAACCTCCGTTACGAAGGGTGCGCGCTTGCTGTTCCTCTACTTCGTATTGGGCTGGAACAATTCGACGGGATTGCCTGACGGGTCGTCGAGCAGGATTTGGGAACCGCCCGGCCCTTTCACGATTTCGTTGCGAAACTTCAGGCCCGCTTTGCGGAGTCGCTCAACCTCTGCTTCGAGGTCGTCCATCTGGATCTGCATACGGTTCCAGCCGCCGGGGACGGGTTCACGACCGTCGGGCATGACCCGGCGGCCGGAGCTGGTCTTGCCGCTGAGCAGGAGCCGCACCCCGTCACGGGTGACCGATGCGAAAGCCGGACTGGCGTCTATGTCAAGTGCGAAGCCGAGGCGTGTCGTGTAAAATTTGACGGCGACGGGAACGTCGTCGATCATATAGCGGATGCTAACCGTAGACATGGGGCTTGCCCTCCTTCTGTTTCGTGTCCTTCGATGCCTTCATGTCGTCGCTCTACGCCTCGCTGTAACCAGCGACGGAAATTCCAAGGCAAACCAATATTGCCGACAGAATGAGCTTGTTCATGAGGCTACCTTTCTTCTTCTCCAATACTCCATGCCCGATTCAAGATCGGGACCGTCCTAGCTTGACTTCGGGTCGGTTGTCGCCTTTGTCCAACGCTCACGATGTCATTGCGGAACTTCAGGCCCGCTTTGCGGAGTCGCTTAACCTGTGATTCGAGGTCATCCACCTGGATGTGAATCCGGTTCTAGCCGCCGGGAGCGGGCTAGAGCCAGCCCACCGAGGACCGTGCCGACCAGCCCCAACACTATGGCCACAATGGCCCCGGCTAGCCCATTGCCGGTGCCGAAACCACCGGCGGAGTTGGCCGTATGCAGCCCACCGATAACCAAGCTGATCAGGCCCAACACTGCGGCCACGATGGCCCCGGCTCGCGCGTTGCCGGCGCGCCGGGAGCGGGCCAGAGCGAGCCCACCGATGAGCACGCCGATCAGCCCTACCACCGCGGCCACGGTGGGCAAGAGTCGCCCGGAGCCGATGCCGATCTCACCGGCGGCGATCAACATTGCCGAGGGAATGAACTTGTTCATGAGACTACCTTTCTTCTTCTCCAACTCTCGTGCCCGATTTAAGGTCAGGACCATTCTGCCTTGGGTCGAGCCTTTTGGGGCGGTTCTCACCGCGATCCAACCGTCACCATCCGCTTGCCGAACGGGCGTCCGATGAGCACGTGTGCTCCGATGCGGTGATAATAGCGCGGAGGGCGACCGGCGTATTGGAGAAAATTGACCTAGCCGATCAGGGGGACATGATTTCGCAGGAGACGGTTGCTGCGCAGGCAGAGATAGTCAGTGGGGCTTAGACCGGAGAACTCCTCAAAATCGTGGATCAGGTGGGATTGGTCGTAATAGCCGCAGGCCACCGCAAGCTGGCACCAATTCGGCGTCGCGGCTTGATTCACGACCTCCCGGGCATGCTGGAACCGCAGCACGCGACAGAAGAGCTTCGGCGTCAAGCCAACTTGAGCCGTAAATACTTGGATGAACCGTCGCTGGCTGAGACCGAGGCGCTTGGAGACCGCACGGACCGAGTCGCCAATGCCCGCCGGTCCAAAGATATCAAGGGCGAGCGAAACCGCCGGGTGTCCCGATGACCATCGCAACCGAGCTTTGAGCAATTCTTCCAGAATTTGAAATCGTTTCTGAGGCGTGGCGGCGGAACACAGTCGCTCGCGAAGCTCGATAGCAAGTCTTCCCCAAAGGACCTCCAGGGCAAGGTGACTGTTCGTTAGCTCGCCGACGGCCGCGCCAAAAAAGGGAAACGCGCCACCCGGCCTAAAATGAACGCCCGTCATTGAAGCATGTTGCGACGGATCGATAACAAAGGCGCCAGCATACGTTCCCGAGACGACAATACCCGGAAAGCGCCAGTAAGTTTCTGGCTGTTCTGAGTCATAAATCCGAACTTCGTCCTCACGAAGGTTGACGACGAGTTCAATTGTTCCGCTCGGCAGAATTCGCTCTCTTGCGTGGGACGGCGCGTCAGTGCAGTCCCAGAAATTGTGGACGAAATCCCCAAGCGGCGGTGCCGGTTCGTGAGAAGAATAGCGCATCGGCGTGGTCTTTCAGTTACGTTCTGGCGCTCGGGCGAAGACAGATCCTCAGGACGGTCGGCTAAGGAACCCAGCCGGGCAACGCGGCCGCCTGCTTCACCCAGGTCGCCATCTGCGCCTCGTCGAGCTGCTCGTCTTCATGGATGTCAATCCAGCGCGCGTCTTTGCTCTTCGGCGTGCCACCAGGCGGGACCGGTCGCAGCGACGTGCCGGCGAAGAAGGTCACCTTGACGTAGCGGGTCAAGACATGGAACGACAGGAACCAGCCCTGGCCCTCGATGCCGTAAAATGGCGAGTTCCACTTCACGGCCTTGCGCACGT
>JBBDYH010000013.1:3492-50330 GCA_040901795.1 Pirellulales bacterium | reverse complement strand
CGCCGTTGTTGCCCAACTCGCCGTTGCCCCAGTGCCAGAACCAGTGCCAGTTGTAATGAATCAGATTGTCGCGATACGGCCGCTCCGGCGCAGGCCCTTGCCAGAGCGCGTAATCCAGCCAGGATGGCGCGTCGGCCGCCTGGCCATGCCCAATCGAGGGGCGCTTATTGTTGTACCAGGCCCGCGCGAACATCACGCGGCCGATGTCCCCCGCGCGGAGCCGCTCCACCGCTTCCTGTAAGCCCGGAAAACTCCGCCGCTGGGTGCCGTGCTGGACGACGCGGTTGTGCTTCCGCGCCGCGGCGACCATCAACTCACCTTCGTGTGGGTTGTGGCAGCACGGTTTTTCGACGTAGACGTGCTTCCCCGCGGCACAGGCCAGGATCGTGGCCGGCGCATGCCAGTGGTTCGGCGCGGCGATCACCAGTGCATCGACCGCGGGATCATCGAGCGCCTTGCGGAAATCGACCAATCCTTCAACGCTCTCTTTCTGTCGTTCGGCGATCGCGCCCTTTGCCTTGCCAATCGCTCGCTCATCGGGATCGCACACATAGGCGATTCGAGCGCCCTTCTGCTGCGTAAGCCCGCGTGCCAAATCGGTCCCTCGGCCGTTCACTCCCATGATGGCCAGCTTGATCACGTCGTTGGCGGACACGCGATCGGTGGCTCTGCCCGGCTTGTCTTGCGCCTTCAGGATTTCCGTAGCGCCCAATGCTAATCCGCCAGCAGTGGCGGCGGATAAGAATTCTCTTCGATCAATGAACTTGGACATATTGGATCTCCGGATTTGGGATTGGCTCTAGGCACGAGACAAGATAAGAGAACCCATCGGATGCTCAACGCAGGCCTAGCTTCCGTTTGACCCTTGCCAATGGAATCGACTTTTTCCGCCCTTCCGCGCGCTTGGCCTTGCGAAGTTCCATCAGGTCGTCGGCATCGTTCAAGCGCTCTTGGATCGCCAGGAACTCTTCATAGGGAAGTACGACAAACTCCTTCTGACCGTTCTTTTTCAAGATTTCCGGATGCAGTTTCAACGGGATGTTCTCCACAGTTTAGCGATATGCATCCTTACGATGCAGGATACGGTAGACAAAAACTTTGTTTGCCTCGACCTCGAACAAAACGCGGTAAGCGCCAATATAAGGCCACTTCGCCGCCCCACGCCACTGGCACTCGAAAGCGGAAGTGGTCGCCACGACAAGCCTCAGCGTTGACATGTACGGCTTAACCAATAGGATGAGCGGCGTCTACTTGCGGAATAATGGCATCGGGCGAAAAGTCGCTACGAACCGCTAACAATAGTAACCCGACGCGTAAGCGAGGCCATCTGCCGCTCCTCGCTCACGCTTCGGGTTACTGGGTGCCGGTAGTGTTGGCGGTTCTACGAGCGGCTGCGCCGTACACCCTGGCACTTCAGAGTATGGCCGATGGTTTCAACGCGTTGGATTCGATCAGTCTTGGTAGCGGCACTGTTGTATTCCGCCATTGACCTTTCCTCGGCGCTGGCACAACGGAAACGCACCGCGGAAGCGACATTTCCGCCCACTTTACCGGGCGGTAGACAGGTAGTGACGGACAAGACGGACGAGTTCCTGAGGCCGATCGGGGAACTCCAACCCGACATCGCGATTGCTAAGACGGCGCCGACGATCGACTTTCTCTTCTATCCGGGCCAGAACTACGCAGGCAACCCTTGGTCCAATTGGGGTGACAGCCTGGCAGTTAACGGAAAGTATTACGCGTCCATCGGCGACCATCACAGCCTTGGAACCGACGCCGACATCAAGAACAGCGGGAACGCGTTCCTTTATGAGTTCGATCCTGCGACTAAGCAGTTACGGCTTCTCACCGATGTCAAGAAGCTGCTGGACCTGCCGGACGGCCACTACACTCCCGGCAAGATTCATGGACGGCTCGACTTGGGAGTTGATGGCTGGTTGTATTTCGCCACCTACCGAGGCGGCCATTCGACCACCGATGAATACCACTACCAAGGCGACTGGATCATCCGTGTCCAACCAAAGACGGGACAGGCCGAAGTGATCGCCCATGGTCCACTCCCCCGCCATGGCATCCAAAGTAGCGTTCTGGATCCCGATCGACTTATCATCTACGGCGGCACGAGGGCCGGCCACGTCAATCCCAGGGGCATGAACCGCGGCAAGAATGATGAGTTGTTCTTGGCGTATGATTTGCGCGCCAAGCAAGTGCTCTATTCTGGTCGCAAACGCAGTTGCTGGCCCGGTCCTATCTTTGCTCGCTCCACAGGCAGAGTCTATTACGCTCAAGACACGGACCAAGGCGCTGCCATCGTTCGCTTCGATCCGACGGTCGGCGTGCCGGTAAAGATCGCAGGGCCCGTAGAGTTCGAAGGACCGGCAACCGACGAGACGCCGCAGGGCATGATCTACACAGCGTCGCTGAACCGTGAGACTCGAAATGAATCGCTCTGGTCGTTCAACACCAAGACCGAGGCGATTGAGGAACTTGGCCCAGGCTGCGTCGGCCGCACACCACGTATGATCGCCTCCATCGATGCGGATCCCACCGGTCGATATCTGTACTACACCCCGGGCGCACACGGCGGGAGCGAACTGGACGGCACACCGATCATCCAGTTCGACGTCGAGAAAAAACGGAAAAAGGTCATCGCCTTCCTCCACCCGTTCTACAAACACAATTACGGCTGTACTTTGCGGGGAACCTACAGTTCCGCCGTCGACCCACAGGGGGACAAGATCTACGTCACCTGGAATGTCAGTCGCGGAAGCGATGTATGGGACTCGTGCGCGCTGACAGTGGTCCACATTCCCGCCTCCGAACGGCCCTAGGAGATTGAGCGATCATGACAAACTGGCGTCTGGCTGTCGCGACGTTCGCCCTGCTGGCCACGCTCGGCGCCGCAACGAGCGCCGCTCACCCGTTCGTCTTCCGGGATGTCGGCGACGAGCTTGGCTTGTTTCCACACGTGGCAGGCATTCACGGGCACGGCGCTGCTTGGGGCGATGCGGACGGTGACGGTTGGATCGATCTCTATGTCGCAACGTTCTTCAAAAACGGCCGGCCGAACCTCTTCTTCCGCAACGAGAAGGGGAGGTTCCGGCTGGATGAGCAAAAAACATTACGCATTCCCACGCGGGCGACCGGTGTCGTCTTTGCCGATTTGGACAACGACGCCGACCTTGACCTGTACGTCGCCAGCATGCCGCAACCCCAAAATGGCATCGTGGGTTGTGCGCTCTTTCGCAACGAAGGCAGGGGAACGTTCGCGGATATCTCCCAGGACAATGGGGCCTGCCCCGCTGCGTTCGGAGGGCGGAGCGCGACGGTGCTGGACTATGATGGCGACGGACTTCTGGACCTGCTCGTGGGCGAGGATCCGCTGCCCGGTTACAACGGCTCGCAGACACGCAGCTCGCGTCTCTTCCGCAATCAGGGCGGCCTGCAGTTCACAGACGTCTCGCGAGCGGTCGGACTGCCCGCCGGTATTCCCGGCCTGGGGGTCGCTGCGGCCGACGTGACCAACGACGGTTGGCCGGACTTTTTGCTCGTCTCCGGCGCGGTCAACGTGCTCTTTCTCAACGACGGGAGAGGCACATTTCGCGAAGCCCCTGAATCGCGGAAGATATTCGCTTGGGAAGGGGCCGGCGGCGACAACATGGTCTGCGGAGCTTGCTTCGGCGACGTGAATCGGGATGGACTGCTGGATATCGTCATCGGGCAGCACTACCAAAGCCCTTGGCGGTCGCCGGTCCCCAACCGACTTTACCTCAACCGGGGCGTCAACAAGGGCATTCCGACTTTCGAGGACGTCACCGCAGCAGTCGGGCTCAAACCGTTGCCCATGAAGGCTCCGCACGTCGAGATCCAGGACTTTGACAATGATGGTTGGCCGGACATCTATACCAGCATTGTGAAGTTCGCGGATGGCCAGCCTCATCCGCTGATCTTCAAGCACCTCGGTGTCAAAAGCGGCCTGCCGCGCTTTCGCGAAGAGGCTCTGGCGGTGAACGATTTCCCCACTCAGCGGGATCTCGGCGTCAAGCGAACTGCCGACTTCTTCGAGAGAGTACTCCACGATAAAAAGATCATCTACATGGCGCCCGGGCCGAGTGGTGACTACGACAACGACGGTCGACTCGATCTGTTCTTGCCCAGTTGGTGGCCCGAGTCCCCCTCTCTGCTGCTGCGCAACGAGACGCCCGGCGGCCACTGGCTGCAAATCCAAATCGATGCGGCAAACGGAGTCAACCGCATGGGCGTCGGTTCGCGTGTGCAGATCTTTGCCGCCGGGAAGTTGGGAGAAGCGTCCGCCTCGTTGGGTTGTCAGGATCTCGGTGTCGGTTACGGCTACGCTTCGGGACAGCCTGCGATCGCGCATTTCGGCTTGGGAGACGAGCAGGAAGTGGATCTCGAGGTGATCCTACCGCACGGCAAGGGCGCCGTCGTGCGAAAAGGCGTTAAGCACAATCAGCGACTAACGCTGAAGCCTTGAAAGGTCACGGTCAAAGAGGTTGAGCTGATCTCTGCTCAACATTCGGAACCCTGTCTATGAGGTATAGTGATGCAAACGCGTCTTAGAACCGCTAACGCAACCGGCACACAGTAACCCGAAGCGTGAGCGAGGAACCGGCAGATTCGGCCTCGCTTACGCGTCGGGTTACTATTGTTAGCGGTTCTTAAAGCCTCCGGCAGCGCCTGGGAAACTTCTTCAAAATGTTTCGCATCCGCCGCATCTACGATGACGTGCTGCCAACCAACCAGGTGGCAATCGGCGAAGTCAAACGAATCTTCGTCGAGCAGTTCCCCGCCGCGCGACGAGACGACATCGAAAAGATCAATGAATACCTGCGCAATCCCTTCTTGCAACGGTTTCGTACGGTGCTGTACGTCGCGGAGAACGGCCGGGGGCATGTGATCGGCTTCGCCACGATGCTGCACGAGCCGGAGCTGTCGTTCTGCTACCTGGACTACCTCACGACGGCGAAGGGCGTCTCCGGCCGAGGCGTGGGCGCGGCACTGTATGAGCATGTCCGTGATGAAGCCGTGACGTTGGCTGCCAAGGCGTTGTGGTTTGAATGCCTTCCGGACGAGCCGGGCGCTTGTCAGGACGCGACGCTCCGCAAGCAAAACGTGGCCCGCTTGAGGTTTTACGAGACGTTTGGAGTTCGTCGATTAGCGGGTACGGCCTATGAGACGCCGGTGCCCGGCGGCACGGCCGACAATCTGCCGCACTTGATGGTCGATACGCTGGACCGCGACGTGCCGCTGCCGGCGGCGTATGTCCGCAAGGTCGCCCGAGCGGTGCTGGAGCGAAAGTACGGCGATATCTGCCCGCCCGAATATGTCAAGCAGGTGGTCCACTCGATCCGCGAACCTGTTCAGCTCGGCGGGCTGCGGTATGCGTCTCACCCGCTCCATCGCCCGGCGGCGCCCCTGCCGCCGGAGCGCATCGCGATGGCGATCAACGACAAGCACGACATCCACCATATCCGCGAGCGCGGCTATGTCGAGGCGCCGGTGCGGATTCGTGTCATTCAGTCGGCCTTGAATGGCAGTGGCCTCGTGGAAGTGCTGGGAGTCCGCGAGTATCCGCTCAAGCACATCACGGCGGTGCACGACGCGGAGTTCGTCGAGTATCTGCGCCGCGCCTGCGCCAACGCACCGGTGGGGAAGTCGATTTACCCCTACGTGTTTCCGGTCCGGAACGCCGCGCGACCTCCCAAGGAGCTCTCGATTCGCGCCGGGTACTACTGCATCGACACGTTCACGCCGATCCATCAAAACGCCTTCATCGCCGCGAAGCGTGCGGTGGACTGCACGTTGACGGTGGCCGATGCCATCCTCCGCGGTAGGCGCGTCGGCTATGCGCTGGTGCGGCCCCCCGGACATCATGCCGAGCGCCGCTCGTTCGGCGGGTTCTGCTATTTCAACAACGCGGCGGTCGCCGCCCATTATCTGAGCCGATTCGGAAAAGTGGCGATCCTGGATCTCGACTACCACCACGGCAACGGGCAGCAAGAAATCTTCTATGAGCGCAACGACGTGCTCACAATCTCGATCCACGGCGATCCGGAGTTCGCGTACCCTTATTTCTCCGGCTTTGCGGACGAGCGCGGCAGCGGGCCCGGCCAAGGATTCAACGTAAACATCCCACTGCCCGAAACGCAAACGGGCGAAGATTACCGCCGGGCGCTCAAGCGCGCGGTGAACATGGTCGTCGAGTTCGGTCCCGCCGTGTTGCTGGTCGCTCTCGGACTCGACATCGCCAAAGGCGACCCAACCGGAACTTGGGCACTGTCTCCCAGGGATTTTGAGGAGAACGGACGGATCATCGGAGCGATGTCTTTGCCTACGCTGGTGGTTCAGGAAGGCGGTTATCGCACGCGGACGTTGGGGACGAACGCGCTGCGGTTCTTCCAAGGTCTCGTAGCCGGCAGTCGAGCGGCGCAAGGAGAGAGAATCGCGGTAAGTCGCAATATGTGATGTTGGAGTTCAAGCTTTAGCTTGCTGCCGTTGGAGCCAGGCTTTAGCTTGCTGCAGCAGCCTGAAGGCTGAACTCCAACCAACGACCGCGCCGCTATGCGCCAAGGGCAGCTTGCAGCGACGTGCCGTGGTAGAATAGTGGCGTTGTTTAATGATGGGATACCTTTCATTCTGCGGTGCCGTATGGCCAGCCCTTTTCCTGGAATGGATCCATATTTGGAGGATCCGCCATTCTGGCCGGACTTCCATGCCACCTTTGTGCCTGTATGGCGCGAGCTGATCGCCGACCGCTTGCCGGACAATTATGAGGCGCGCCTCGACGAACAGCTCAAGTTGATTGAGTTGCCGAACGGAGTCTCCCGTTCGATCCGTCCTGATATTGGCGTTTTCAAGCACGATCTGCCATCGACCCCTTCGTCCGACGCTTCGCTAGCCACGATCGAACCGGCTATACTCACACTGCCTTCCGTCGTCGAAGTGCGTGACGTTTGGATCGAAATCTACCACCGGCCGGAGCGTCAGCTCGTCGCGGTGCTCGAGCTCCTTTCGCCAAGCAACAAGCACGGCAGCGGGCGCGGGCAGTACATGTTGAAGCGAAACGCGCTCATCATGGAAGGCGTGCACCTCGTCGAACTGGACCTGCTTGTCGCGGGCGAAAGATTGCCGACGCAAGAGCCGCTGCCTGCCGGTGATTATTATCTCGTCATCTCCCGGGCAGACCGACGGCCCAAATGCGAGGTGTACGCCTGGACGCGGAACGATCGGCTACCTGTTGTCCCGGTTCCCTTGAAGCCGCCCGATCCGGATATCTTTGTTGACCTGGCGCAGGTGTTCGCTACCGCGTACGAACGAGGAAAATACGGCAAGAGCATCGATTACAGCTTGCCGCAACAGCCTGAAGGCTGAACTCCAACTTACTGCCGCGCCTCGCCGTCGGTTGTCTCGACTTCAAAGATCCGATACGGCGGCTGGTCGGGAGCATTCCGCCGCAACAGGCTCACCGAGACGTTGAACACGGGAATCCCTTTCGTCGTCGTGCCCTCCACAGCGCCGCGATGCGCGTGACCGTGGAACACCGCGTCGGCGCCGTAGCGATTGATGGGGTCTTCGAGCCTTCCTGATCCCATGAAGGCAAAGATCTCCTGCGGCTCCCCTTCGACGGTGGCTTGAATTGGCGCGTAGTGCAGGAGCACAATTCGCCGCTCGGTGCGAAGCCGAGCCAGCGCTGTTTCCAGCTTCAGCGTCTCGTCGATCGATTCCTTGACGAAGTTCTTGATCGCACGTTCGCCCCACGGCTCGAGCATCCGTCGGCCGAAGCCGCCACAGAACCCCTTCGCGCCGGCAAAGCCCACGCCCTCGACAATCGCCGACTCGCCATCGAGCACCTTGATGTTGCTTTTGGCCAGCACGTCGCGCACTTCACCCTCTCGGCCCGACTCATAATCATGATTGCCAAGCACCGCCAGCACGGGGATATTGACCATCGCCAGATCCTTGACGACCAATTCGGCCTCTTCCGGCAGACCGTAGTCAGTCAAGTCGCCGCAGATCAGGAGTACGTCTGCCTTCTTAGCGATCTCGACGAAGACCGGCTGGAATGACTCCTCGGGCGTCTTTTTGTAATGGATGTCGGCCAACGCCGCGATGCGAACCGTTTTGGCTTCCGCCATAGTCGATCCTTTCCACCGAGGGACTGTGGTGATCGTCATCATTGCCGGCAAAGCATGTGCCGCGGCGGCATGGCGTTTGCCCCTCCCTTACTTCGCGCTCGTTTAACCCGTAGCCGCAGGCGAGGTATTCGAGCCGGGGCCGCGGCTGGGATCCTTCCCGCCATCAAAAATGAACAGCCGCCCCCGGAACATCTCCGATGAACAAGCCTCATTCGATAACTCACAGCGTTTCTCATTCTGCTAACCCGGCCAACGCGATCCATAGCACGCCCCATCCTGACGCTAGCGCGCTCACGCACCCCCTCGAGTTAGATACGTCCGCTCGAAGATTCTATCAGGAGGGGCTAATGGCGCTCTTGAACGCACGCCTCCCGTTCCTGGTGGGGGGCGCTTATGCGCTGGAGCGGCACACCGGGATCGTTCGGCACACTAAAGACTTCGACATCTTCGTGCGGCCCAAGCACGTGCATCGTACATTGCGGGTGCTGAGCCGAGCCGGCTTCCAGACCGATCTGCCCTTTCCCCATTGGATCGGCAAGGCGTTTCACGGCGAGTATTTTATCGACGTGATCTTCAACTCGGGCAACGGCCTGTGCCCGGTCGACGACGAGTGGTTCGAGCACGCACTCGACAACAGAGTGCTCAATGTGCCGGTCAAGGTCTGCCCGGTTGAAGAGACGATCTGGCAGAAGGCGTTCATTCTGGAGCGCGACCGTTGCGACAGCGCCGATGTGGCGCACCTGCTGAGGTTTTGCGCGGTCAAGGTAGATTGGGAGCGGTTAATCCGGCGCTTCGCCGACCACTGGCGTGTGCTCTATGCTCATCTGGTCGTATTTGGCTTCATTTATCCTGCGCAGCAGCATCTGATTCCCCGGGCGGCGATGGACACGTTGGCGCGGCGACTGCGCGACGAGGTTCGCCGCGCCGCGCCTCCGGGACGGTTATGCAACGGGACGCTCCTCTCGGCGACCCAGTATCTGCGCGACGTCGATCTCGAAGGATTCCAAGACGCGCGCCTCGCGCCGCATGGCCCAATTGACGAGAGCGCGCTAGCCAAGTGGACAGCGAATTTTGTCCGGCCGTAGCAGGCAGGGTTCAGAGTTCAGCGGAGGCGACAGACATCAGGTGAGCCATTACTTGCTTTCGTCCCTCTTCTTCTCGTCCCCACTACGGACTTCGCGTTGCAGCTCGTCTAGTCGCCGCTCCAGTTCTTCGATTCGCCGTTCAACGGCCTGTGGGCCCCGCCCACGCGGCAAAGCGCGAACTCGCTTTTGTGGCCCCTCCTGGCCGGGAGGCGCAGGGTGCAGTGCATCGAGCGACGGTCGTGGCGGCGCGACACGGATTTGCGGCGGGCCACCACTCGTCGTATTGCTGGCGCGTAGTTGGAGCGACCCCGGTCCGCCGCGGCCGAGCATCGGTTCGACGTATCGCCTGAGATCCTCGGGCAGCTCGTTGAGCTTGTCCTCGGTCGTCTCGATTTCGCGCTCCTTCTGCTTGATCGAAATTTTGGCCGGCTGCTGGCCTTCGCGCGTGACGGTGATGGTCAATCCATCCGGCAGCGTCATGTGGGCCGCCAGGGTGTTCCGCAATACCAACGCGCCCCCCGGCTTCACAACGTTGAAATCCACTTTTGGAAGCGTAACTGTGCCAGGTGGAGTGCCCGGCTGCACAAGCTGAAACCATCGGTTCAAATCCTTGTGGTATTCAGTGGTGATGGGATCAACGGTGACGGTGTGCCGTTTTGGCCGCTCAGCGGGCGTCACATTCAAAGTTCGCTCGCTGCCTCCGCGAAGCAGCGTGAGCTTGATCTCCTTGCCATCGGCGGCCTTGACGGCCATGAGCACATCCTCATCGCGGCCGACCTTTTGATCGCCGATCGCCAACAATATGTCGTACTGCTTGACGCCGGCTTTGCTCGCCGGGCTGTCAGGGACGACTTCGCCGATGAGCACGCCTTGACCTTTATCCAGGTTGAGATGTGCCCGCAGCGCCGGCGAGACATCGTTGATCTGCACGCCGATCCAAGTCTTGCCGAGCTCTTCAAGTTGGTACGGCTGGCCGGTCAGTGCCGTTGCTTTCCCGTCGTCGTCACGCAGCGTGTAGCCAAAGACGTCTCCGGCAGGCTCGGCATTGATTTGCAGCACAAACGCCGCTCGTTCCTCGCTGCCGGGGGCCGTGATCAACACGTCCTCGGAAAGATCCAACGTCAAGGCGCCGGCCGGCTCGTCGTCGGTCGCCGGAGCGGCCTCGACGACCGGGTGGTCCTCGACGCTTTCAGGATCTGCGGCTGATTCTGCTGTAGCGCGGGGCGACTCACCGTTTGCTGGGTCGTCGGCTTGTGCGCGCAGGCCCGACAGCATGATCACGCCGACCATCGTGAGCCAGGCCGCCAAGTTTTGAATGCGTCTGACTTGCATAGTAGTGCTCCTATTTGTAATCGATTTTCAAAACTGCATGCCGGTGTATTTCACTTCCGCACGATCAAGCGCGACGATCGCCTGGCGGCCGTCGTCGAGCCAGACCGGAACGAACAGGCGCTGCTCGTCGACCGTATGGCCGCTGCGCCGCAGCGCTTTCACCACGTGCTCGGGCATGACCGATGGCGGCATCTGCAACCAGCGCGGATCAAACCCGTCGGCCTCGACGACTGGAACTTCGATCTGCCGCTCGACGTTCCCTTGGCCATCGACCAGGGCCATGGTGAGGGTGCGTGCGGCGGTGTTCGTGCCGCCGCGATCGTCGTTGGAACTGTTCTCATCGCGAACAGCAATATCGCCCGCGGGTCGGCCACCGCCGCTTGGGCTTCCGCCGATGCCATCGCGAGCGGCGTCGCCGCGTGAGGCCCATTGCGACTGCGCCGCGATGCCTAGAAAGAAGGCTATGGCGATGCTGGCGACGATCACCAGCGTGTGGCTGCGACGCGGCGGTGTAGACGAACCGCCCCGGCTGGCGCTGCAATCGCCACCAATCAATTCACTGGCAGAGCCAGTGGCACACCGTTCGAGCGCGTGCAAGCTCGTCGGCGTGCCGTTGATTCTCTCCCGACGAGCGCTTGCCAATGCACCCAAGTCGCTCCTCCAGGCGCGGGCCTCGAGAAACGCCGCTGCGCATCGCCGCCAACCATCGGGCTGTGCGTCCAGCGCAGCCACGAGCGCCCGCTCTTCGGTTGCGCTCAATTCGCCGTCGACCAGCCGGTCGAATACTTTCGGCTCAATCAAGTTGGTAAACTCAAATCGCTCGTTCATCCTCGCACCTCAATTACTTCCAATGCCGCCAGCTCGCATCGCAGCCTCGCCCGGGCGCGGTGCAAGCGCGTTTCGACGGCGCTATGGCTGATCCCCAAATGCGCGGCCAGCTCATGATAGCTCCAGTCTTCGGTGTATTTCAGCAACAGAATCTCGGCATCGCGGCTGGTCAGTCGGCCCAGAGCAAGGCGAATCAATCGCCGTCGCTCGTCGGCCAACAGCCACGCTAGCGGATCGGCGTCTGACGCGCTCTCGTCCGTCGGCCGATGGCGATCGGCGTAGCGGTCCCGCAGTTTCCGCCGCCGCCCGTGTTGCCGCCGGTACAGCAAGGCCTGCGTCGCGGCGAGGCGATACAGCCAGGGCGCGAGCTTCGACCGGTCCGCCAACGGCGCCGACTGTCGCAGCACCGCCAGCGCCAACTCCTGCATGACTTCGTCGGCCGCTTGCGGTTCGCCCAAGCGCGCGATCACCACGGTCCGCAGCCATCGCCCGTGTTCGGCGAACACCGCCGTCCAATCGAGCGGCGCGTCGCTCGGCCGCGACTCCGCCGCCGCTGGCTCGTCGAGTTGTCTTGGGACGAGGCTCATACGGTTGCCATAATAGTTTCCGCAGCCGCCCGAATCTTGCACCCCTTGGAGTGCGGGGACTCGTCCCCGCTTTCTTTTTCAAACTCAGTTGGCATACTGAAGGCGTTTTCGACAAGAACTTTGAGTGAAAAAGAAAGCGATGACAAGTCATCGCACTCCAAAGAACTCCATGCCCACTCCGCAACGCTACTGGCTGGTCAAATCCGAGCCCGACTGCTTCTCGATCCACGACCTGGCCGAATCGCCCGGCAAGACCACGTTCTGGGACGGAGTGCGGAACTATCAGGCGCGCAATTTCATGCGCGCGATGAAGCGCGGCGACGGCGTCCTGTTCTATCACTCCAGCGTCCAGCCCCCCGCCATCGCGGGAACGGCGCTCGTGGTGCGCGAGGCCTACGCCGATCACACCGCGCTCGACCGCCGTAGCGACCATTACGATCCCAAGGCGACAGAGGAAAATCCGATCTGGGAGATGGTCGATATCAAGCTGCAGCGGATCTTCGAGCGGCCGCTGCCCTTAGACGAGCTGCGCGGCGTGAAACAGCTTGCCAAGATGGAGCTCTTGCGGCAGGGTTCACGGCTATCGGTGCAACCAGTAACGGAAAAGGAGTGGCAGGCGGTGCTCGAACGGGCCGAACGAGGGCCGAGTGCAAGCAACGACATTGCCCCGACGAAATCCAAGAAAGTGCCGCGCACGGGTCGGAAGGCTGCCCAGGGCAAACACTAGACATGCCAACTCCGCTCGACTGGATCGGCGACGAAGTGCTGCGCCTCGAGCGCGACGGCTTGTTGCGACGCTTGATCACGCACGAGGGACCGCAGGGACCGACGATCCGCATCGGCGACCAAGAGCTGATTAACTTCGGCGCCAACGATTACCTCGCGTTAGCCAACGACGAGCGATTGAAAAACGCCGCGCGCAACGCGATCGATCGCGAAGGCTGGGGCGCCGGGGCCAGCCCGTTGGTTACCGGCCATTCGACGTCGCACGCGGAGCTGGAGCGCCGGCTGGCGGAGTTCGCAGGAACCGCAGCGGCCCTCGTCTTTCCCTCCGGCTTTGCCGCGAACGCCGGAACGGTGGCGGCGCTTGTCGATCGCGGCGACTGCCTCTTTGCCGACGAAAAGAATCACGCCAGCCTGATCGACGGCTGCCGCCTGTCGCGCGCCGATATTCACGTCTATCGGCATGGTGACGCCGCTCATCTCGGCGAGCTGTTGCGTCAAAACCGGACCTGTCGCCGACGGCTGATCGTTACCGATTCACTCTTCAGCATGGATGGCGACTTTGCGCCACTGCCCCAACTGGCCGCGCTGGCCCGCGAGCACGGTTGCATGTTGCTCGTGGACGAAGCGCATGCCACCGGTGTGTTCGGCGATCGCGGCCGTGGCGTGTGCGAACTGCTGGGCGTCGAGGACGCGGTTCACATTCGTGTGGGCACGCTCAGCAAGGCGCTTGGCTGCTCCGGCGGATTCGTCGTGGGTAGCCACAAGCTCATCGCCTGGCTCTACAACCGCGCGCGGCCGTATATCTTTTCGACCGCCCACCCCCCGGCCAACGCCGCGGCGGCCATTGCGGCGCTCGACATCGTCCAGCGCGAACCGCAGCGGCGAATCACGCTGCTCGAGCGCGCCTGCGCACTGCGCGCGGAGTTGCGCCGCCAAGGCTGGAATATCGGCCGTAGCGAAAGCCAGATTATTCCGGTCGTCATTGGGGATGCGAATCGCACCATGCAACTAGCCACGCGGCTCCGCGAACGGAGCCTATTCATACCGGGCATCCGGCCGCCGTCCGTGCCATTCGGCGAGTCGCTCCTGCGAATCAGCTTGAGCTACGGACACACGCCGCAGATGACTGAGCGGTTGACGGCAGCTCTGGCGAATCTGTAGGGAACGGCCTCTTTGCCGTTCCGTTGGGCGAGTTGATGAAGCTATGCTGCCTCGCGCTTCCGGAACGCCACGGAGGGCGTTCCCTACACAGCGCAATCGGCCGGCGCGAGAATGTGTGTCGCCCGTGTAGACTACTTTTACTTTTCGTCTTTATTCCTATCCGCTTCATCGTTCTTCACTTCCGGCACAATCTTCTCCTCCTTGGGCGGCTCGAGCTTCAGTACCGGCGGTTCTTCCGGTGCCGCTTCTTGGCTGTGCGGTACGACGCCCGAATCGAACACCATATATCCGGCCCAGAAGAACGGATGGTCTCCGTTGATCGGCGGGGCGCCGGCGGCACTGCGGACGCGGGGCTCGTAGGCCACATCGAGCGGCGACTCCTTGATGAGTTGCACCGCGCGTTGCCAGGCTTCCGCCGCAGTGGAGAACGGCAGCTCCTGAACAAATTGCCGGACCAGCTCGCGGCTGGATTGGCCCCCGGTCCGCCAGCGGCTCAACAACACGGTTCGCGCGCCCGTCCCCATCAATCCACACGAGGCCAGAAACAGGTCATGGCCGCGTGCGGCGCCATTCTCGCGAAGACCGTTCTCGCTCGGCGTGTGAAAGCCCGGTAAGACCATCACGTCGGTCGTTTTCCAAGGCAGCGCCAGCCAGTTGGCCAGCGAGCCGGCGGGCTTCTGTCGGTCGAGCGGAAGCGGCGACCATTCGAACGGCGCTTGCGGATTGTTGGCCAGGTCGTCAAGCACGACGATCCCATCCAGCAACGAGCCGTACAGCGGCGAGGGGCCCGCGACGCCTTGCACAACCGTCGTTTTCGGCACGGCGGCTTGCAGCTTCGTCACAAAAGCCTTCCAGCCGTCGCGCTCCTCGCCAGGTCCCTGCTTGGGCAGAACAAGGGCCATCTCCGGCGATTCCAACCGTCCGCGGCGTTGTGAGAACGCCAGCCCAACGGTGGGCGCATAGCGCACACGAGTCTTGGCGATCAACGGGATCGAATCCTTCGCGTTACCGACGTGGATCGCCTCGAACGGCAGGTACCACAAGGCGCCGTCGGGCACCACGACGAGCTCATCGAACTTCTGCGCGAAGTTCAGCCCCGAGCCCTTCAGCAACTGGTCGCTCACCTCGCGCGCCGGCTCCTGCCAGGTCTTGTCGCTGAATTGCGACTGCGGCAGCTCGCGCACGGCGTCGAAGTTGCCCATGGCCCGCAACAGGGCCGCGATTTTCTTTTCGAGCACCTCGGGTCGCTCGACTTTCCAGTTGGCGTATTTGTCCTTGGAGAGCAGTATCGCGTGAAGCTGCCGGTTGGCGGCGAACACGCTCAACAACACGGTTCCCGAGGGCAAGTCCGCCTGCACGTCTTTCATCTTGCGGATTGGCGGGAAAGTGAAGTTCGCCGGCTCGCGACGCACGGCGATCTCGCGGAGAATCACCTCTTTGCCGGCCGCGACTTTGGTCAGCTCCTCGAGTAGCTCGCTTTGCTTGCGCAGCGCATCACCGTTTTCGCCGCTGGGCGCAAGCGGCAGTTGCTTGAGCTGGGCGACCAGGTTTTCCGCGCGTTTGCTCAACTCGGCGTAAGCGGGGTAACGAGATTGCAAATCCTGCCGCTGCAAGCGTGCGGCGTTGTCGAGCGCCTCCTCGGCCGCTTCGAGCAGCCAGCGCAGCGCGAGCAATCGCCCGCCAAACGGCAGCGCACTGTAAAAACGATGGCGACGCGCGCGTTCGGCTACTTCCAGCCGCGTCTCCAGATCGCGCTCGGACACGGTTTCGAACCATTGCTCGTACGTCGGATGATGCGGTGTGGTGAGCACCGCCAGGCAATCCATCGGCCGCGCCACCCAGTCGGCCGGCGTCGGATCGTCGCCTAACCGCTCGAAGATCGCGCGCGCGTCTCGAGAGGAAAGGTTGTTCTTAGCCAGCTCCGTGCTGGTCAGCGCCAATTGAAAAAGCCACGGGGAGAATCCCTTGTAGATCGCGAGCGCCGCGGCGAGCGATTCGTCGCCGAGCGGCACATTTCCCGTCTGGTACTGCGCCAGCGCCATGACGTAGTTGAGCCGGGCGCCAATCTCGCAGGCCGCCATGATGCGGCGGCCCATGAGCGTTCTGGCTTGGGTCAGCAGTTGCATCGCAGGCTGCGACTGGCCGATCTCCGCGGCGCTCTCGGCGGCTTGAATCAAGAGTGAAGCCTGGAGCTCGCGGGCACGTTGCTTGGCGGCCCACACCGCCGCAGGCGCCAACGGCGCAAAAACGGTTTTGGGGCGCGAAATGGCGTACACGATCGAACCATAACGAAAGGATTCTTCCAGCACTGTCAGATCATTGTGCTGGGGTTCGGCGGCCGTGTAGCTGGCCTCTTCGAAATATAGCGCCGCCTCATTGAGCTTGCCGGCATCGAGACTCAGCTTGCCGAGTTGCAGAAGCGCCAGCCCCGTAATCGGATGATCCATCTCCCCGCCGACTGTGAGCGATCGTTGTAACAAAGCGAAGGCTTGACCATCGTTTCCGGCGGCGACGTTCGCAAAACCGAGCTGCGCATCGAGCCAGGCCTGTGACCAATGATTCGGAATGCCAATCCGCTGACCGGCGGCGGACAAAACCTTGTCGGTCAGTCGATCGTGCCTGGCCAGCGGTCCCAGCAGCTCGGCGCGGCGCATCATCGCCAGGCAAGTACAGCGGACGATCTCCGTCACGTTGATCAACCGCTGTACGGGTGCGGCGATGACGCCGCCGCGGCGGACGGCCGACTCGGTGACCGGCTGGCCCTGTTGGATTGGAAACTCACGAAACGAGCCCAGCTTCATGTTGCGTGTGCTCCGCCCCCAGGGCACACCGGGCCGGTTCGCGACCGGAGCAATCGGGGCCGTGAACTGCACCGAAGCCATCCAATCCGCGAAGGCGACGTACAGGTTGAGCGCCGCGGTGTAGCTGTCGAGCGCGTCGCCGTACTGGCCAAGCTTGTAATAACACTCGCCCGTCATCGTGTGATAACAGATCGAGTCGATCCAGCGGCTCTGCGGCGTGCGAATACCTCGCTCGCTGGCAAAACCCTTGAGCGCGTCGCGGTATTCTCCCGCATGGAGGAGCGCAAAGCTGCCAAAATACGTCTGCGTGGGAATCGACCGAGCAGCCTGGGCAAGGGCGGTTTGCGACGATAGCACGACGATGGCGATTGTCAGCGGCAGGCAGTTAAGCCGTTTCGCTCGCCATCGAGACCCTCCGGCCCGCATGATGCGAGTCGGAACCTCAACAATCAGACCGTGTTGGCTGGTTGGCCGGTTGGTCATGCAAGCCTCCTCCCTCGCGCAGGCCGAATCGCTCGCACGTTGCGGCGGTCCGGCCGGCGCCCGTCAGGTTGCGGTAGATCGGAAAACGTCCGCGCAGGAGCACAGAATCTCTGTTCCAGCTCCATGATACCAGTCTCCCGAGGCCGCTGTGAACCGTCCGGTGACGTCCTTTCGCCAAATTACCCGCCCTGCCGCGGCGGGGTCTGCATGGCGTCGTTTAGCAGTCGCCGGCACGGCGAACGCGCAACGTTTATCGGTCCCGCCGACTTTTCCGCCATTTCGCCTAAAAGTTGGAGGCCAGCGCGGACGATAACGATGGTGCCGAATTTAACGCATGTATCGATCGCTGGCCCCTCCGTTCGAGGGAGCAATCCGGCTGGCACTACGACGGAGGTTGGACCGATGTTGGCTGTACGCACTCGCTTGCTGGCTCGCAGCCTGATTTGCATTGCCGGCCTCGCCGCAGCCGTGTGTACGGGTTGCCAGGTGGACGTCGGCGGCCAAACGCTGCCAAGCCCTTATTACCTGACGGATGACATCCAGTACTTCCCGGCCGGACCGCGGATGAAGCTCTCGCAAGAGGCGGCCGCCATGAAGGCCTTCCAGGAAGAGGAGGCGCTGCGGGCGGGCCCGCCAGCCCAGCCGTGATTTGACTGGCTAGCGCCTCGTGGTTTCAGTAAGACGGCCTTCCCAGGTCGTCGGTTCATCGAGTTCGGCTCGTCACGTTTCATTGATTTTCGCTGGTAAGCGCAGAGACGTCCTCCCTCGGTGGCCTCGGCCATTTGTGGGGTGTGCGCTCGATGCGCGGTGGGGGGACGGCGCCCTTCGCGCTGACGTTCGAGACGCATCCCTTGTAGTCCGTCCGCCACGGCGGATGCGAAGATGGCACACATTGTGCCTACCACAAACCGGTGCGGCTCGGACGTCGGCGCCCGAAGGGGAAACCATGATCCTCCCGCCGGCTCTACTGCATCTCCTATCTCCCCATCGCATTTATTATCCCCCGATCCCCCGATGCTCTTCGCTGACGCCGACTTTCAGCAGATACTCCAGCAGTGGGCCAACGACGTGCTCACCTGGGTCGGCTTTGGCACAGTGGTTGGTTTGCTGGCCAAGGCGATCATGCCCGGCCGCGATCCGGGCGGCTCGATCGCCACGTTGTTGATGGGGATTGGCGGCAGCATCATCGGCTGCGGCACGCTGATGTACTTCTACGACGGCCAACGTGTGACGCCGATCAGCCCCACCGGCTTCCTCGTCGCCACAGCCGGCGCGTTCATCCTGCTGTTCTTCTATCGCTTGCTCGCCGGGCGCTTCTTCGCCGAAGGCGAGCGCCCTCGCGGCGTCTCCATCCGCTCTCCGCATCGTCGCCGGCGCGAAGCCGTGGTCGAGTACGACGACGCGTAGCGCCTCAGCAGTTGTCGCAGGCGAGCACGACGGCGCAAATTCGCCTGCGATGGTCTGCTTGCTTGACCCGCCACTTGGACGCTGCTCAAATCGGGAACAGTTCTCGATTCTGAGGATCTGCCGAGCCAAACCGCCGCACGAGCGCTCGGAAACAACCCACCGCGCCGCGTCTTCCCAAGGAGGAGTATCGATGTCCGACTCAAGCGCTGGTTTTACTGTGGATCTGCTGCTCGCAAGTTCGTTTAAGGGGAAAGAGCTGTCCGGCGAAAAAGGTTGGAAAGAGCATCAGGGCCAATGTGCCTCAGGAATACAGTATGTGTTCTAAAAAGCTGGCAATCCCCTGGGTAAGACCAGCACTTGGAGACAAGGAGTTCAGGTCAAAGGCAATAACGTCCCTGCCGGAACAGCGATTGCCTCTTTCAGAAACGGCAAGTACTCAGACGACCACGCCGCGATTCTTATTAAAGAGACGGCAATTGGGCTGGAAGTGTGGGACCAATATAAAAATCCCCCGAAACCGTGGGGTACACGAACATTGCGTTTTACGAAAGACAAAGACGACTACTCGAATAACGGCGATTTGTTTTACGTGATTATTAAGTAAGGCGGCGCAGCGTTGTTCTGCGCTTGCCGGTTGATGTATCCTAGAGGAGGACGATTACCGAGTCTGAAAGGGGTCCGATCATGTCAACGACAGAGACGTTGCCGCTGAGTGTCTTGTTTGAACGCGACGAGACGGCCTGGCTTGAAATCATGTCGCATCTGGCGGCGCAGGGCCGGTACGGGGAGATGGATCACACCAACCTCAGCGAGTACCTGTCGGACATGGCCAATCGAGATCGACGCGAGGTGTCCAGTCGGCTGGTCACGCTGCTCATGCACCTCCTGAAATGGGAGTATCAACCAGACCATCGGACGGCGTCTTGGCAGGGGACCATCCTGGAACAACGGCGCGAACTTCGCAAGCTAATGGAAAGCGGCACGCTGCGCAATCACGCGCTCTCAGTTCTGGCGCAGGCTTACGCCGATGCCCGGAGCCAAGCAGCCGTCGAGACAGGTTTGTCGCGCGGAACATTTCCGGCCGAGTGCAGTTGGGATTTGGAACGAATGCTCGCCGACGACGAATCGATGGATTGAAGGAGGACTCGCCATGAATGACATCGAAGAAACCATCGAGGCCACGCTAGACTCCAACGGTCAACTGCAACTGAACCAAGCGCTGCGGCTGCCACCCGGCCCCGTGCGCGTGACCATCCGTGCCGCTTTGCGGGGACGGGTGCATTTGTCTTAATCGTGAGTCCCTTGCTCATTAGCCGGCGGTCGCCGCCCCGCGTTGCTCGCCATCGCGGGGCCTCCGTGCGAACGTCGTTTTCCCAAGTCGCGACATTCGTACGTCCCAGCGCTGCTTTAACCAAGACCAGTTAGGTCTGGCCGAAGAATAACTTCTCCAGTTGGCGGCCGGAGCGTTGCGATCAGGGATTGAAAGAACAGGAGGCAACGAAGACAACAGAGCAGCAAGGCTCCGTTTTCTCGGTTCGCTCCTGTTCCAATGAATTGGAGTTCCGCTTCGATGTGCCGAAGTTATTTTTCGGCCATTCCTTATCGGCCGGCGCTGCATTTGAAGTTTGACCTCACCCCCTTGACAACTGTGCCAGTTTTAGTGTATATAAAAACACGTATAGCTCCCGCCGACCAGTTCGAGCTGAGCTCCGCACTGCCGTGAGCTCGGTATCGCCTCTCGCGGCCCTCCCTTGTCCCCAACGCCATTTCACCGACGCGCACCAGCCGCAGCCGCTCCCTTCGCGCTGCGCGCCCGCACTGCGCCGCCTCGCACGTCGATACCGTCCCGTCAGAATGGATCACCCCATGCCCAAACCCGGCCGCCCCCGAATCTTTGATTCCGATAGGCAAAACGAGTACATCGCCCTGATCTCCGTCGGCTGCTCTCAGGAGACCGCCTGCGACTACTGCGGCGTCAGCGCCACCACCGTCCGCAACGCTGCCCGCAAGGACCCAACCTTCCACGCCCGATTGCGAAAGGCCGAGATCCACCGCGAGTTCCAGGCGCTCAACAACATCGTCCAGGCCGGCGCCAGCCACTGGCGCGCAAGCGCCTGGCTCCTGGAGCGCACCATTCCCGCCCGCTACGCCCCGCGCAAGCCGCAAACGATCACCCAAGAAGAATGGCAGCGCATGCTCGGACAATTGGGCGCAAGCCTCCTGAACGTCCTGCCCGATCAGGCGACTCGCGACGCGCTGCATGCCCATATCCATGCCGTCCTTCACGACGATCCCGATGACGATGACGATGACGACGAGACGACCCTCGCGGTGCCCGATCCCTGGCCCGCCACCATCGAACAGTGCGTCGAGCGCCATGGCTATCACTTGCCGTATCCGCACGAATGCATGGACAGCCTCGAGGACCAACTCCCCGCCCCCTACGTGTACCAGGCGTTCGCAACGCAGGCCGTTGCGCCATCGTCTGTCTTCGTCGCCGAGCCGTGTGCCACGGTCGCTCCAAAACGCGCCGATTTGTCCCAGAATTCGCTCGTCGAATTGCCGACGTCAGAAACTGTAATGCCACAGCCCACAATCACTTAGGGAGCAAACGACCTTGAAACGCGCATCAATTTGTGTGCCTCCCGCGTGATTTTTCCGCAACGGCGTCCGCCCTCGCTCATCAAGCTGTTATTTTGCACCCCAAATCGAAATCCCGAGCGCAACTGCAAGAAGCCGAGCGAACAGTCGAAAGCCGCCGTCTTGCTGCGCCTGCAGCACGATTTGGCGCCGATGAATCACCAAAACGAAAGCCGCGCCTGGCAATTTCGGGAATAAATGCGAAATAACTGTAAGAATTGTACAATTGCGGCAGTAGATACTATGGCGGCCAAGCGGAACTTCGCTCCGCCGGTCGGGGTTGAAGGGACCGGGGAGGGGAGTGGTCGATTAACCCGCCAAGACAACACACCTCAGGCGGAGGCACTTCGATGCTCGCCAAGCGTTTTCTTTCGGTCGTCGGATTCGTAGCGGCATTTGCCGCCGTGGTGCTGTTGACGGTGGCCATCGATGCCGCGGACAAGCCGCGTCGGGCGAACAAAAAGGCTGCAGCCAAGGCCTCCGCCAAAGAAACCGCCCGCCGCGTGGCGCGGGCCAAGGCCGTGGTGCGAAAGCTGAACATGGCCGCCATGAAGGCTCAAGCGACGGCGGCGGCAAAGTCGGCCGACAATACCACGGAAAAACCGGTCGCTCGACGAGCGGCGACCAAGGCCACTCCCGTAGCAGCAATTGCGGCGACCCGGCGCGACTCTACCGCGTCGCGTGCCGCTCAACCAAGTCTGCGCACGCTTCCAGCAGTGCAACCTGCCGCCGCCGCGGCTGAGGCCGACCGGCTGTTGGCCACCGAGATTCCCGAAATCGCATCGCCGTCGGCCGCCCCGCGCACCAGCGACGAGGTCTACCTCCGCCGCGTCTCGCTCGATGTCGCCGGCCGGTTGCCGACGCCAGATGAGATTACGTCATTCAAAAGCGATCCGTCGAGCGAAAAACGCGCTGCCGCCTTCGAGCGATTGTTGGCCGAGCCCGCGTACGGCGAGAACTGGGGCCGCTACTGGCGCGACGTGATCATGTACCGCCGCAGCGACGAGCGTGCCCGCGTGGTGGGACCGGCGCTCGAAGAGTATCTCACGGCCGAGTTCAACAAGAACACGCCCTGGGATGAAATCGCTCGCGCGTTCATCACCGCCACCGGTGACGTACGCGAAAACGGCAACACCGCCATCTTCATGGCGCAGATGGGCGAAACCGCCGACATCGCCGCCGAGGTCTCGCGCGTTTTTACTGGCATTCAGATCCAATGCGCCCAGTGCCACGACCACCCGACCGATCGCTGGCAGCGGACGCAGTTTCACGAGCTGGCGGCGTTCTTTCCGCGACTTGCCGTGCGGCCCAAGCGCATGGACGGGCCCCGGTCTTTTGAGGTGTCGTCCGCGGACGCCGCGCCCCGCTTCCGCCGGCCGAACAACGGCCAGGCGCGCGGCAGCCAAGAGCACTACATGCCGGATTTGGACGACCCCGCCGCCCGCGGCACGCTGATGCAACCGGTGTTCTTCGTGACCGGTGAGCAACTTTCGACGGGTGCGGCGGACATGGAGCGGCGCGAAACACTGGCCAAATGGATGACTTCGCCCGAGAACGCCTGGTTCGCGAAGGCGCTGGTCAATCGACTGTGGTCGGAATTGGTCGGCGAAGGGTTCTACGAGCCGGTGGACGACATCGGGCCGGACCGCGAAGCGACCGCCCCTAAAACGCTCGACTATCTGGCCGCGCAGTTCGCCGCCAACAAGCATGACGTGAAGTGGCTGATGCGGACAATCGCGGCCACCGCGGCGTACCAGCGCGAGAGCCGCTCGCGCCGCGGCCCGGAAGCGACGCCGATGCTGGCCAATGTGGCGCAGCGCTTACGAGCCGACCAGCTTTACACGGCGGTCACGTCGCTGCTGGGCGCGCCGCCTGCCGCGAGGCCACGCCGCGGTGCGGGTCCGCAGGCGAACCTGCGCACACCGCGCGCACTTTTCGACACCGTGTTTGGTTACGATCCGAGCGCCCCGCGCGACGAGGTTGCCGGCGCCATTCCGCAGGCGCTGACGGTGATGAACTCGCCGCAGCTCGCGGCCGGAATGAAGGGGGACCGTCCGCGCATGTTGCTCGGCAAACTACTGGCCGATCAGACTGACGACAAAGCAGTGGCGGCCGAGCTTTATTTGCGCACGTTGTCGCGTGAGCCGACGGCAAACGAGCTGGAGATTTCGCTTTCGTACGTGAAGCAGGGCGGCTCGCGCGATGAAGGCTTTGAAGACGTACTTTGGGCATTATTGAATTCCGCGGAGTTCATGCACCGCAGATAACGCTCGAAATACTGAACACCAACCCCGGCCTCCCGGCTCGCCGCAGCGAGTCGCCGTGGCGACCGGGGCTGCTGAACCCTGAACCCCGAACCCTGAACCCTCCTACCATGTCACTCGTCCAACTTCACCATTGCGTCAACGCCGCGCTCGATCGCAGCCACGTCGTTCACCGACGCGACTTCCTGCGTGGCATCTCCGCGGCAGGTCTCGCGGCCGGCACGTTGAGCTGGACCGACCTGATGACCGCACAGGCCGACGAGCTGCGCCGCCGCGGCATGGCCTGCATCCTGCTCTGGATGCAAGGCGGCCCCAGCCAGTTCGAAACCTTCAGCCCCAAGCCGGGTCACGCCAACGGTGGCGAAACGAAGGCAATTCCAACCAGTGTGCCGGGAATCGAAATCGCCGAGAACTTCCCCGAGATGGCCAAAGCGATGGATCGTGCGGCGATCATCCGCTCGATGACAAGCAAGGAGGGAAGCCACCCGCGCGCGACGTTCCTGTTGCACACCGGCTACCTGCCGACCGCCGCCGTGAAGTATCCGTCGCTCGGGTCCATCGTCGCTCACGAGATCGCCGACGCCGCGAGCCAATTGCCGTCGTTTGTCCGTGTCAGCGGCCGCGGTCAGAACTCGAGCGGCGGCGGATTTTTGGGGGTTAAGTACGACCCCTTCGACATTCAAAACCCCAGTTTACCGCCCAACAACACACGGCCGACGACCGAGCTTGCGCGTTACGAGCGGCGGCTCGACCTCTTGGGTCGGTTGCAGGCTGACTTCGCCAGCGCGGCGCCGCAGGAAGTCGGCGACCACAAGCAGCTCTACGAGCGCGCGACCAAGATGATCACCAGTCCCGAGATGAAGGCCTTCGATCTGGCCCAGGAGTCCGACGCGATGCGCACGGCTTACGGCGAAAGTGCTTTCGGCGCCGGCTGCCTGTTGGCGCGGCGGCTCGTCGAATCGGGCGTGACCTTTGTCGAAGTGGCCTCGAACGGCTGGGACACCCACGCCGACAACTTTAATCGCAGCAAACAGCTCGCCGAACAGGTCGATCGACCGTTCGCGCAATTGATTCAAGACCTCCGGGACCGCGGCATGCTCGACCGCACACTGATCGTCTGGATGGGCGAATTCGGCCGCACGCCAAACATCAACGCGCGCGGCGGCCGCGATCACTACCCGCGCGCCTTCAACGTCGCGCTTGCAGGCGGCGGCATTCGTGGGGGCCAGGTCATCGGCAAGACCGACGAGGCCGGCACGGCGGTCACCGATCGGCCGGTGACAGTGACCGATCTCTTCCAAACGATCTGCGCCGCCTTGAAAATCGACGGCAACAAGGAGAACCACACCGGAGCCGGGCGGCCGATCAAGATCGTAGACGGCGGCGATGTGGTGCGGGAGCTGCTCACGTAGGGTGGGCCGAGGCCGCCGAGGCCCACGCGCGAGGTTGCGTCATTCTGCCAGCGTCATTGCAGCGAACCACGGTTGACGCAATTCTGTTCTGCAGGAATTTCTGCACATCCGCTTGACGCCGCCTTACAAGTGCAGTAAATTCTGCACATACACTCACCGGTGAGGTCAGGAATGCCGCCGTTTACTGCCGGGGAACTCAACGTCATGCGGTTGCTCTGGGAGCACGGCGAATTGAAGCCGGGCGAGCTCCAGACGCGGTTTCCCGAACAGATCAAGAATTCAGCGCTCCGCTCCTATCTGACCATTCTGCTCGAGAAAGGGCACGTCAGCCGGCGAAAGGCCGGCAAGGCTTATTTCTATAAGGCGGTGACCCGCCGCGAGTCGGCTTTTCGCACGACTCTCCGCGAATTCGTCAACGCCTACTGTGGCGGATCGAATCAGGCCCTGCTGCTGAACTTGATTTCGTCCGAGAAGCTCAGCGAGCGCGAGCTGGTAGCCCTCAAACGGCTGGCCGACGAGTCCGAAGCAACTCCCTCCACTCAACCAAGGAAACGAAAATGAACGCCGCCTCCTGGGTGTCCGGGCTTTACGGGGATGCTTCTTTTTCGCTCCTCATCCTCCTGGCAAAGATCACGGTGCTCTTTGCCGTCGGTTGGCTGTTGCACGGCCTTCTGCTACGCAACAATCCGATATGGCGTGTCATGGTATGGCGGTTGACCGCCGTTGGCGCCATGGTGCTTGTGGCGCTGGCTCTGTTGCCTGCGCTGGCTTTCTGGGAAGTCCTTCCGGCTAGCTCCCGCCGGACCGATGTGCCTGTGCATGAATTCAATCGCGACGCCTTCCTGGCGCGCGGCAGCGCACCGGCAGCCACAGCACTGAAGCAGGAGCAACTGCCTGGATCGGAATATCCGCCGGCCGTCGTCGTCACTCGTCATGGAAAGGATGCCGCAATCGCGAGCAACGCACCTGCCGAGAGTATGCCGGTTTCAGCTTCGTTCGACACGGTCGTGTCGGACGATTGGATGGGGCCGGACACGTTCGCGTCGTCGCATCGTTCCGCCACGATAGCAGTCGTCTGGCTGGTAGGCGCCTTGCTGCTAGTTAGCCGCTCGGCCATCGCCCTGCTGCGAATTCGTAAAATCCGAGGGGGCACGTCTCCAGCGCCGGGTTGGGTTGTCGCCGAAGCGGCGCAGGTTGCCGAACGACTGGGCTGCCGAGCTCCGTTTGAACTGCGGCAGACGACGGAACTCTCAACCCCGTGTCTGATCGGCTTAATTCGTCCCGCCATCCTGTTGCCGAACAAGCGCTGCGATTCGGCCAATCGTGACGAGTTGATCGCGATTCTGGCGCATGAGATTGCGCACCTGAGGGGGCGCGATCTGTCGTGGAACGCGCTCTTGCACATGTTGTCGCTGTTACTGTGGTTTCATCCCTTCATTTGGCGCACCCGCGCCGCGCATGCGTATAGTTGCGACGCGGTCGCCGATCGGGTCGCCGCGAGCTTCGTCGGCGACGCCGCGTGGTATGGGCGCGTGCTGGCCAGGCTGGCGCTTGAGGTATCGCAGTCCGCGACTGCCCCGGCGCTGGCAATGGCGCGCACTTCGAATGTGCGCCATCGCATCGAGTGGCTTCGCCGGCACGCCTTCCCCGCGCGCTTGCCCCGCCGCCGCGTGGCGACAGCCTTGGTCGTGGCTACCCTCGGAATCGTGTTCTTCGGTGGCTTGCGCTTGGCGCCGTCACAGGGCAATTCACAAGACGACGCAAAGTCCAGCGAGTCGCGTTCCGCCAAGACCAAAAGCCCATCCAGGGAAAACCAGGCCGACGATCGCCGGCTCCCAGGTGGAATAGACGACGTCGCAGCCGAACAGGTTGACGAAACCAAGGCACGGATGACGATCAAGGCGGTCGCGGAGGACACCGGCGAGCCGCTCGAAAACATCACGATTCAGGCTCAGGGTCGCATCGGCGGGAAAGTGATCAGGCAGCACCTGACCACGAACGAGCATGGTCTGGCCATCTTTGATTGGGAGGACGGGGCCACCGTACAAAACCTCTGGATAACAGCCCAAAAGGCGCAATTCGTGCCGGTTCATTACGTCTGGAGGAGCGAGCTTCGCGCAATCGAGCTGCCGCAGCAGCTTGAGATGCGCTTTCAGCCCGGCAAGGTCGTCGAAGGAGTTGTGCGCGACAAGCTCGGTCAATCGATCGCCGGCGCAAAAGTAGAATTCACCATGCCGATCACCTGGCCCCGTCTTGCAGGCTATGCGTTCTCTGCGGCCGAGCTAACCACCGATCAGGAGGGACGTTGGCGTTGGACAAGCGCTCCGGGCGACCTCATGGCCTTCGGAATCGGATTTAGTGTCAAACATCCCGACTACCTCGACGGCATGGGCGGACTCCCTAAGCGAGGCGAGTGGGTTACCGTGCTGAAGCAGGGTATCAACATCAAAGGCCGCGCGATGAATCGCGACGGCAAGCCAATCGCGTACGCTTCGGCGCGTCTGGGGTTTGACCACTTTGGCTCCAGCGAGCCGAAGACGCGCGCCGACGAAGATGGCTATTTCGTGCTCAAGAACTGCAAAGCCGGAAAGTCGCTGGTCACTGTTCAGGCGAATGGCTTTTCGCCGCAGTTTCAGGATATGGTCGTGGCCGAGGGCCTGCAGCCTCTGGAGTTCAAACTAGAGCCCGGCCACACCATGCGCGTGCGCGTGGTCGATGAGCAAGGCAAGCCGATCGTCGGCGTAATCTTTGTCTCGGACACCTGGCGGGCTTATCGCACGGTAGAATTCCGCCGCGAAACAGACGTCGATGGCCGCGTTGTATGGAACAGCGCTCCACCCGATACCGTCCTATGCGATGTTTTAAAAACCGGCCACTTGTCCTTCCGCCGCCTTCCGCTGAAAGCCTCCGCAGAAGAGCACGTCATTACGCTGCGCCGCGAGCTGGTCATTAGCGGAATAGTCGCCGACGCCGCCACCGGCAAACCGCTGCCGAGTTTTAGCGTCCGCTACGGTCGACTCCTTGAGGGGGGACGTGACATTTATTGGTCGCCAGACGAACCAAGTCGCTTTACCGACGGCAAGTACAGCATGAAGTTCGACGAGCCTTCCGAGGCATACGTCCTGCAGTTTGACGCGGATGGATTCTTGCCAACCGAATCGCCGAGGTTTGACCCCCAAGAGGGACCAAAAAATTTCGACGTGCGGCTCAATCCCGGCGAAGGACCATCAGCAATCGTGTTGCTTAAGAGCGGCGAGCCCGCGGAAGGGGCTGAAGTGGTATTGGCTACGCGCGAGCGCCGTGTCAGCTTTCGCCAAGGTCGCCTCGAACGGAACGGCGCGGCGGAGATCACCACGACCGGCGGCGACGGCCGTTTCCGGCTTCCGCCGCAAGACGACGACCAACCGTTCGTTGTCGTCGTCGTGCACGACGAAGGGTTCGCGGAATCGACGGATGAGGAATTGGCAAAGACGCAGCAAATCAAGCTGGAACCCTGGGGGCGCATCGCAGGCATGGTGCGGCTGGGCGACCGACCCGACCCGAATCGAGCCGTCAGGTTCTTCCCGCAATCTCGTGGTCGCGGCATTCCACTGGCCGAGCACGATTACCAGACGACCACCGACTCCGTGGGCAGATTTAGCTTCGAGCGCGTCATCCCCGGCCGGGGAATTCTCGCTCGCGTGGTTGTGAAGCGGTCTGGCAATGGCTCGCTGCACACGCCAGGTTGGCATACTCCGCTAGAGGTTAAATCGGGCGAAATCACCCGAGGAACGATCGGAGGAACCGGGTATGTGGTCATCGGACAATTGAAGCTTGACCGCGCAGCAGACGTCCCCCTCGACTGGACCACGAACGAGTACGTCGCGATCCAACGGAAGAAGATCGGCGACGCAAATCTCAACGGTCATTTCCGCTGCGCGGCGTATATCGATAAGGCCGGCCGATTCTCGATCCCTGATGTTCCGCCCGGCAGCTACGAGTTTCACGTCAGCATCAACAATCCGCGGCCCGGCAGCTCCATCGGCGAGGCGAGACTCGAATTCGACGTGCCGAAATCGGCCGACGGCGAAACGAATCAGCCCATCGACCTGGGAACGATCACTGCCAAGCTTTTCGATACGCTCGACGCCGGAGAGCGGGCGCCGGACTTTGTCGCGGAAGCACTCGCGGGCGATCCCGTCCGCCTGAGCGACTATCGCGGCAAGGTCGTGCTCTTGAATTTTTGGAGAACCTCGTCGGCGCCCTCCCTGGCCGAAATGCCGACGCTTAAGGAAATCCAACAAGAATATGGCGCCAACGAGCGGTTCGCCATTGTCGGTCTTTCCTCCGACAGCGACCTGGCGACCGCCAAGAAGTATCTCGACGAGGCTGATCTTGGCTGGCGTCACGCGTATATCGGTCAGCGCGGCGGCGTGATCGCCGAGCGCTACATGGTCCGAGCGTTCCCTGCCACATTCCTCATTGGCCCCGACCAGCGCGTGCTGGCGAAGAATCTCTCGGGCGACAAGCTGAAAGAAGCGGTGACGGCCGCGCTTGCCGATGAAGGGCTGTTCAAGAAACAGGCCAACGTCGAGTCGGCTCGATTCCCGGTCACCCGCTACGAGCCCGCGGCCGAGGGCCCATCCGCTAAGCCAGCCGCGATCGTGCTGGACAACACCGATCCTACGTTCGATGCGGACAAGCCGCACCACGATCGGCTGACCGCGCTGGACGCCTCAGGTAACGAGCTGTGGAGCCATTCCGGTTTCAACAACGGCCAAACTGCGGGGGGCGTGCATGGCGTCGTTTTCGATCGGCGTCGCGAACGCGTGTTCATCAAGGAAAACACCGCCAACCGGATCACCGCATTGGATCTCGCCGGCAAGAAACTGTGGCAAATTGATGGCATCGAGGTGGGAGCGATCGCCGTGGATGAACAAACCGGCCACCTCTGGGCAACTTGTGGCCCATCGCTCGATCAAGGCGAGACTATCGTGTTCGACCAGAACGGAAATCAAGTCGCCGCGCACCCCTATGTCGGCATCGACTTGACCTACAGTCCGCACGATGGGGCAATCTGGCTGGTGGGTTACGAGATCATCAAGCTCAGCCGCGAAGGCAAGGTGCTCTTTCGTAAGCGAGTTGACGGCTGGTGTTGCCCTTCGATTTCCGCAAACGCAACGGATGGAAGCATCTGGATCGTCGAGCGGGATCACCCCGACGTGCCGCGCAGCCGCAATCGCGTTTGGTTGTTGAGCGCCGCAGGCGAAACGCGCGTGTCTCTCGAGTTGGGGAAGAGCGACCCGTTTGCCGTCGCTTGCAACTCGAAGACGGGCGACGCCTGGGTCGCTTGCCGGCCCGAAGGGCTGAGACGCGTCTCGAAGGACGGTCAACTAAGCGAGCCGCTGCCGATCGAAGCGAGTCAGGTCGCGGTCAGCCCCTCGTCCGGCGACATTTGGGTGACGACGAACGACGAAGTGCTCCGACTGAACGCCGATGGCAAAGTACTGACGCGACTGCCGTTCAGCAAGCCCTCAAGCCAATCCTGGCTCGCAGTGTTTTGAGTTCGCAACGACCAGTAGCTCCGGCCCTTCACTCGTTCCCATCCAGCTCAATCGCCCGATAAATCGGCAGGTGCCGGTAGTAAACCTCGAGGGTGCAGATGGCCAGGGCCGTGACGTAGAGCCGACCGCCGACGCGCGTGTCGTGGCCGCCGATGGCGCCGCCAACGGGCGACCAGCTTCCCGCCTCGTGTCCGTCGCGCTCTTGTAACTCAACCAGCGCCTCGCGCGTGGCGTTGTTCCAGCGCTCCCAGGCTTCGCCTCCCAAGTGGTGCATCACCTGCGTGCCGTAGTACCAATAGTAGATGTTCGGCTCATACCTGCTCGGCAGATGTTCCGCGAGCAGATGGTTGACGCCCTCGTGCAAACCCCGATGGTGCGCGGGCCAGCCCAAGTACTGCCGGCACAACAGCCCCTCGGCAATCATCGCCGCATCGGGTGAGCGGCTGCGCTGATACGAATACAACCCGCCGTAGTCACCGTGCTGCACCGAGTCGAGGAACTTGCCCGCTTGTTGGAAAGGTTGCGACGGCACGCGCAACCCTGCCATCCGGCCGCTGCGCAGCGCCATGAGCTGCCAGCCGACGACACTCGTGTCGCCTTGCTGCTTGGGGTAGTAGCGCCAGCCACCCGAGTTGCGTCCGCTGCCTTGGTGCTGAGCGCGGAGGATGAAGTTGATCGCGCGTTGCGCCGGCGCCTTCAGCACTTCGTCGCCGGTCAGCGCGTACGCCTCGCACAGCACAATCGTCGCGATGCCATGCGCGTACATCCGTCCCTGCCCTTCGCCGCGCAGATCGCCGTCGGACTTTTGCTCCAGCAACAGCCACGTCAGGCCGCGCTCGACCGTGGGCTTATAAATGCCGCGGGTGTGCGTTTGGCCGGCGCCGAGGAACGGCAACAGAGCCAGGGCCGTGGCGCCGACGTCGCTTTGCCCGTCGCCTTGGCCGCCACAGCGTTCGTCGCAGTTGCCGTGCTCGTGGAAGCGGTCGAGGCTCCAGTGGCCATCGTCGGCCTGGTGCTTGCTGAGCCAGTACAGGCCCTGAGCGACGGCGGCCTCGGTGTACATCGAACCGCCTTCGGCCAACACCATCTGCGTGCGTACGCGCGGATCGCGGCCTTCGAACATGCGTTGCGAGGCGGGAGCCACGAGCGCCTTGCGCACGTGCTCAAGGTCAGGCAACTCGCGCGCATTGCGCTCCTCCACCGTCGGCAACAGCTCTTCGCGCGGCGGCCGCGGTTGCGGCGATTCGACGGGGGGCTCCGGCGGCGGAGGAGGCTCCTCAATCGTCGGCTCGGGTTGTGGCGCCTGTTCCGGACCGGGGTCTTCGATGACCACCGCGTCCTCGTGCTCGTCCTCCTTCTTCTCGCCCCCTTCCAGACCGGGCTTGCCCATGGTGGCCGCCAAGACGATCTGGCGCTGCGAGGGATCCTCAAAGGCAATGGTCAGCAGCCCCAGCAGCAGCATGGCGACGATGTGAAAGATGAGACTCACCAGCCAGGCCGGCAAATCGTGCAGCCAGTCGTGAGCTGCGCGGCGCGCCAGCGCCGCTTTGTTCGCTGGCCCCGAAGGCGCGGCTGGCGCCGGACGTTTAATCGCAGGTTGGGGCGCTGGAGGCCGTGCGACCGGCTGTTGCTGCGGCGCCGGACCTGGCGGCGTTGGTGGAGTTGCTTGTCGGCGCGTACTCGGACTGCGCGCCGCCGCCTTAGTGGCTTCGACCCGGTGAGGCGGCGGTGGGGTTGGCGGCGGTTTTTGTCGAGCCTCGAGGAGCTTCCGCGCCACACGTTCTTGCTCCTCGGTCAGCTCGATGCTCGTGCCGCACATCCAGCAATCGGCCACCAACAGCCAAAGCCGGATCGACATCGGCCCGCGGCACTCGGGACAAGCGCAGGAAAGCACGTCGCCATTGAGCCACAGGCCCGCCGCAGCGGCATCGGCTTGAGCGGTGTCTGGCGGGGAATCACCACCCACAGGCGCAACACCGCCCGACGCCGGCAGCGAAATCTGCAAGCTGGAGTCCTGTTCCGCGGTGCTCATGACAAGAAGAAAAGCAAGGCCTCGCACCGATCCGACTGCATGTAGTTTAACACTGGCGGATGCCAACGGGCAACAAGCAGGTTTTGGAGGTAGTGTCCTAATTTGCGTCAAGCTGTAAGAGTCATGCTGAGCGTAGCGAAGCATCTGGCGCACGAAGATCCTTCGCTTCGCTCAGGATGACACCGCGCTGGGATGGCAAATTAGGACACCACCGTTTTGGAGTGCGGCGACTCGTCGCCGCTTTCTTTTTCCGAAAACGCCGCCATACTGAAAAAGGTTGCCTGCGACCTTTGAAAACGAAAGCGATGACAAGTCATCGCAGTCCAAACTGCTAGCATGACGATCGAAATCCGAGACCTGGTTGCAGAACTGGAAGGCAACGTTGCGCAGGTCGTCCTGGGCAAGCGGGAAGCGGTGCGCCTGTCCGTTGTAACGCTGTTGGCCGGTGAACATCTGTTGATCGAAGATGTCCCCGGCGTGGGCAAGACACTGATGGCCAAAGCGCTCGCCAAGAGCGTCAGCGGAGTGTTCGCCCGGATTCAGTTCACGCCCGATCTGCTGCCCAGCGATATCGTCGGCAGCAGCGTGTTTCACGCTCCCACCGCGGAGTTCAATTACGTCCATGGGCCGATTTTTGCCAACATCGTGCTGGCCGACGAGATCAACCGTACGACGCCGCGCACGCAAAGCGCGCTGTTGGAAGCGATGAGCGATTGCCAGGTCACCGTGGACGGCACTTCGCATCCATTGCCGAAGCCGTTCATGGTGATCGCCACGCAAAACCCATTCGAGTTCGAAGGGACGTATCCGCTGCCCGAGAGCCAGTTGGACCGCTTTTTGATGCGGATTTCGATCGGCTATCCCGATCGTGAAGACGAGCTGCAAGTGCTCACCAGCCACCGCGCGGGCGAACCGGTGGACCATTTGCAGGCGGTGATCGACGTCGAGCAGGTGCTGGTGCTGCAAGAGGCGGTCCGGCACGTGGCGGTAGAGGCCAGCATTCAGGAGTACCTGTTGGATATTGTTCAGGCGACGCGGCAGGCTGAGGAGTTGACCGTGGGCAGCAGCACGCGCGGTGCGCTGAGCCTGTATCGCGCGTGCCAGTCGCTAGCCCTCGTCGAAGGGAGAGACTACGTGGTGCCCGACGACGTCAAGCGACTGGTCGTGCCGGTGCTGGCACATCGCGTCATCGGGCGGGGTGCTGGACACGGTCACGCGCGCCGGCAATGCGAGGCGATCGTACAGCGACTGGTCGACGAGACGCCGGCGCCGTAGATAACTCGCGGGGGTGGCACTGCTCGCCGCGAGCAGTGGCACTAGCAGCGATGATTAAGGTTCTAAGCAACGCGCGGTGGTATCGAGCAAAAGCGACGGTATGCGATTCAAACGCCGCATCATGATTACGCCCGAGGGGGGATATTACCTCTTCGTGATGTCGTTTGTGTTCACCGGCGCGGTGCTGCGCGAGATCAACCTGATGCTGGTGCTGGCCGGCATGATGCTGGGACCGCTCGTTTACAACGCGCGCACGGCGCGGCGAATGACGCGGCGGCTGGCTGTTCGCCGCCGTCTGCCGGACTCGGCTACGGCCGGAGAGCCGGTGACTGTCGAGCTCGCACTGAGCTCAAAATCGCGTTTCTCCGGCATTGGCCTGGTCGATGCGATTCAGCGGCGCGGCGGTGAGATGCCAGCAGTGCGCGCCAACGCCAGCCCGGCCTTGGCCGAGGCGAAGGCGGGGCAACCCACCGTGGTGCGTTACCGGCTAGTTCCCGCGCGGCGCGGCGAATACCGGTTCGGTCCGCTGTTGGTGCGCAGCTCGTTTCCGTTTGGGTTGATTCGCCGTACCGTCGAACACGAACTACCCGGGACTCTGTTGGTGTTTCCGCGGCTCGGCGCGCTGACGGCGCGGTTTAGCGCGCTCGTGCGAGACGCTGCGCACGACACGTCGGGCGCGCGGCGTCAGACTTACGGGGCAGGCGATTTTTATGGTCTGCGCGATTATCGCAGCGGGGACAGCCGCCGGCACATCCACTGGCGAACGTCGGCCCGGCGGGGCAAGCTGATGGTGCGGCAATTTGAGCGGGCGGTGCACCACGATGTGGCAGTCTATGTCGATCTGTGGCAGCCCTCCGAACCGAGCGACGAGGACCGCGAGCACGTCGAGCGGGCCGTGAGCTTTGCCGCCACGTTGGTCCAGGATCTTTGTCGCCGCGACGGCTGCCGCGTCTGGCTCGCGATTGCCGCCGCCGCCGCGGCCCCGCTCGAAGGGGTTGCCTCGGCCTGGCTGGTGCGCGAAGCCATGTCCCGCCTGGCGTGCGCCGAACCGTCGTCGCGAAGTTTTGATCGCGACCGCTGGACGTCGTCCGTGGCGCAAGCGCCGCGGCGAGCGATGCCCGTGCTCGTGACTTCGCGCAAACAGACGCCGACCGTAGCTGACCTGACGCGCCTGGCCGCCGCGCCCGGCCAACGCTCGTCGGCCGAGCGACTGGTTTGCGTTTCCACTCGGGATGCTGCCTTCGGTGAGGTGTTTCGACTCGATGCGCCGACGCCGCTATCGAGTAGTTTCGCACAGGAATTGTAGGGCGGATTGCGAATCCGCCCTGTTCGGACGGATTAGCAATCCGTCCTACAGAATGTCGTCCACGTTGGTTCAGCGATGAAGTTTTCCATTGCGATGCGCGATCGAATGCTGCCCACGACTGTGGCGATTGTCGCGGCGTTGGGCGTAGTCATGCTCGGCATGGGCCAGCGCGAGTTGCGCTTGTCGGCGGTAGCCTTGTTGGCCATCGGCGCGTCGTTTGTCCTCACCGACCTCACAGGCTGGCTGCGGCTGAACCGGGTGGTCGCCAACCTTGCGGCGCTGGCGGCTGTGGCGCTTTCGGTCAACGACTTCATGCACTTCGATCGCGACACGCAGCTCTTGGCGGTCGCCAACTTGTTGATCTATCTGCAGATCGTGTTGCTCTTTCAGGAGAAGCTGCCGCGCGTGTATTGGCAGATTCTGGTCCTCAGCCTGCTGCAGGTAGTCATCAGCGCGGCGTTGAACCTGGGGGCGTTGTTCGGCGTGCTGCTCGTGCTCTATATGCTCGTGATGCTCGTCGCCTTGATGCTGCTTTTCGCCCGACGGGAACTGCTGTTGAGTTCCGCCGATTATGGCGACGCTCGGTGGGAACGCGGAGCGAGCGGCGCCGCGGCACACGGGCGCGACCGCCCGCGGCTCTCGCGCGATGCCATCGCGGTCATCGCCGACTCGCGAGCACCTGCCACACGGCTGCGGCCGGGCGGCATCCTGCGCGAGGTCGCCTCTGCCAGCCTCACTACGTTATTGGTGACCGCCGTCGTGTTCTTCAGTGTGCCGCGGTTTGGCAACACGATGTGGCAGCCGACGTCCCTCTCTTACCAGCCGACGGTCGGCTTTTCGGGCACCGTGTCGCTGGGGACGCTCGGCGCGGTGGCCGACAATCCGGAGCTGGTGATGAGCGTCGAGTTCCGGCGCGAAGACGACCCGAGGCAGCCTTACCTGGTCCACAACGAACCCCTGTTCCGCGGCTCGCTCCTGACGCAGTACGCGCGCGGTGAGTGGCGATATGGATACCTGGGCGAATCGCGATTAAGACCGCTGGCCGACAAGCCGCCGTCGGCGGATGGAGTGATCCAGCGGATTGCAATCGAGGCGCTTGACGAGCCGGTTATCTTCGGCGTCTATCCGTTCTATCGGGCGCACTCTTCCGGCGCTGGAAATCATGTCGGCTACGATCCGCTACGGCAGCGATATCAGCGCGACGAAATAGTGCAGAACAGGCAATTCAGGTTCGAAACGCTAACCACCGGCCTTCAAGGCGGACTGCAGCGCTCGATTACCCCCGAACGACGGTTTGATGACGACTCGCCCGAACGGGCGCAACTGCTCCAATTGCTGTCCAGCAGCGACGGGCCACAGCGCGAATCAGACGCCACGCGCCCGACCGGCAACGATCCTCAACCGCCAAACGACCTGCCCGAAACGGCCGCCACCGCCCAGCAGCAAATCGAGCGCGCGGGGTTGAGCCGCGACAATAAGTTTTTCACGTTCAACGCGGCTCGCACGCTAGAGCTGTATCTGCGCTCGGCGCGATTCCGCTATAGCTTGCAGCCGCAGCCCCGCGATCCGGCGATTGACCCGGTCGAGGACTTCATCAAGAACAACCCGCAGGGGCATTGCGAGTACTTCGCCTCGGCGCTGGTGCTGATGCTGCGGAGCCAGGGGATACCGGCGCGCGTGGTCGTCGGCTTTAAGGGGGGCGATTTCAACCAGGTCGGCAGCTTCTACCAGGTTCGGCAACTCCATGCGCACGCCTGGGTGGAAGCGTATCTCGATCCCGATGAGATACCGCCCGACCTGCGGCCGCCGGACTCCGAGGGATCCGCGGGCTGGCTCGCGCTGGACCCGACCCCCGCGGCCGACGAGGGTTGGGCGTTCGATCGTGGTGGCTTCTTGAACGCGATCGCCGACTTGGGCGATTATCTCAAGCACTTGTGGTCGAATTACGTGGTGGGCCTCAACGCCGAGCGGCAGCGCGATGCGATCTACCGGCCGTTGGCGCAGATCGCCACGAATGTCGAGCAGCTCGTCGACGGAGGGCAAGGCGTTCCGGCGGTCATTTGGCAGTGGGTACGGACCAACGCGCTGACGTTTCGCGGCGTGTTGATCCTGGTTGGTTTGACGGCCGTGGCGGTATTCATGGTGCGGCGGCTAATGTGGTTGGTTGCGGCGGTGTACCGGCGGTACACGCATGGGATGAAAACTGTCAGGAAGCGTGAGCGCGTCGAGTTCTACGAGCGATTGGAGGAAATCCTGGCGCAGTATGGCCTCGTCCGCGGCCTGCAGCAGACGCCACTTGAATTTGCGCTCTCAGCCGGAGCCCAGATGGTGGCCGAGACCGCCACGCGGCCGCATGCGACGCTGCCGCGGCGGATCGTTGAGGCGTATTATCGCGTCCGCTTTGGCCGGCACGTGCTCGACGCGCACGAGGCGGAAGCGGTCGGGCAGCAGCTCGTTAAACTTGCGGAGGTTCTGCGGGACCAAGATCGCGGCCTCGTTCCCACGCTCCGCGTGGGAACGTAGCGCGTGCCGCTCCGCGGCACGAATTTGAATCCTCTCGTTCCCAAGCTCCGCTTGGGAACGCAATGCCCCGAAGCTCCGCTTCGTGAACTTTGGAAAAGATAACAATCACCGGCGATTCAGCGAGGCAGAGCCTCGCGGACAGTGCGTTCCCAGGCGGAGCCTGGGAACAAGGACGTCCCCACACCACTCACCAGACCACCACTCACTCGACATGAAAATCGGCATCGTCGGATACCAGGGTTCGGGCAAGAGCACGCTTTTTGAATGGCTGACGGGTGTGCGGCCCGATCCGGCGCTGGCGCACACGTCGCAAAGCGCGATGGCCGAGGTGCCGGAGGACCGCATCGAGCCGCTGGTCCAGGTTTACCAGCCGAAGAAGATCACGCGCGCCGCCTTGGAGCTGGTCGATACGCCCGGCCTGAGCCGCACGCACGAAGGGAACGCCGCGCGGCTGGGCTTGCTGCGCGAGGCCGGCTGTCTGGTCCTGGTCGTCGCCGGTTTCGGCGGCGCCGACCCGATCACCGACCTCAACACCTTCGAAGAGGATTTGTTATTGGCCGATTTGCAGATCGTGACCAACCGCGTCGAGCGCTTGCAGGAGGGCCTGAAAAAGCCGAAGCCCGGCCGCGAGCGCGAACAGGACCAGGCCGAGCTGGTGCATCTGCAACCGTTACTGGAAACGCTCGAAGCGGGTAAGTCTCTGCGCGATGTGCCGATGAGCGAGGAGCAGCTCAAGGCGACGAGCTCATTTCGGCTGCTCACACAGAAACCGAAGATGGTCGTAGTGAATCTGGCCGACGACGACAACCCCGAGCGCTTCGCCAAGCAGGCCACCGGCAGGCAGAGCGGCCAGGTCGAGCTGGTGGCGATTCCGCTGGGGTTGGAACTGGAGCTGGCGCGGATGTCGCCCGGCGACCGCGCCGAGTTTATCGCCGAGATGGGCCTGAACCGGGCCGACCGCGACAACCTGCTGCGGAAGATCATGTCGGTGTCGGGCCAGTTCCTCTATTTCACGGCCGGCGAGAAGGAGGTCCGCACGTGGATGCTGCATATCGGCGGTACGGCGCTCGAAGCGGCCGACAACATCCATAGCGACCTGGCGCGCGGGTTTATCCGCGCTGAAGTGATGCGGGCCGAAGACCTGATCCGCCTGGGGAGCGAGCGCGAGATCAAGGCGCACAACCTCCTCCGGCAGGAGCCGAAGGACTACGTCGTCAAGGACGGCGACATCCTCCATATCAAGTTCAGCGTCTGATGGATGACACATTCTGGTTCCCAAGCTCTGCTTGGGAACCCAAGGCCCCGAAGCTCCGCTTCGTGAATGACGCGCGACATAGCCACGAGCATTGGCCCGTCAGCGAGGCGGAGCCTCGCGGCAGTGCGTTCCCAGGCGGAGCCTGGGAACGAGGAATATCCCCCATCTCCTACTCAATGAACCTCTTCAGCACGATCGCCCGATCGACATTGTGATTGAACCCCCGCTCGAAGCCGACGGGGATCGTGCGATCGAGGATGTAGAAGCCGCGATGGCGCCTGACCTCGCCCGTGTCGCTGCCGAGCTCGGAGCCCAATTGCAGTCCGTCGGGGTGGCCGGCGTCGACGCCGCCTGGGTTGGGGAAGACCTCGAAGTAGCCGACGGTGATCCAGATGGCATAGACGTTGGAGCGCGTCGTCGTCAGGTTCGCCAGCCGCGCGAGATCCCGGTAGCGGAAGGCCGGGTTGCGATTGGCGTCGATCGCCACGTTAAGCTGCGGATTTGACTGATTCGGATCAAGGGACGGATCGGCAAATAGTGGACGCGCGCCGCTGACAAGCCTCCGGCGCAAGAGCGTGTGGTGGACCGCTTCGGTCTTCAGCGCGTCGCGCTGCGCGCCTGAACCCGGCAAATCCGGCACCATGTCGCCCCCTGCTCCCGACCGATACACGTTTGCCATAATCGTCGGCAGCCCCTGCACGGGCGTCGTGGCGATCGTCCCAACGCCTGGCGGCGGTCCGCCGCGGCGATTGGCCCAGAACTCTCCGAACGGAATCCGCCGCTGCCCCTGCCGCACACCCATCACTGCGTCAAAGACTGCCGGGCTGTTGATCGTGTTGAGGTTGACCTTCCCCGGATCGCGATAGTTGCTCACCCAGTTGAACGGCGCGCGGAGGGACTCCGTCCCCGCAGCAGCGTTGCCGTTAGCCTGCGTGTGAAAGACGTTCGGATCGAGCATCGTCTCCGTGCCCACGAATGGAGACGGCACCTGAACGAATTCGAACAGGCGATAGAAATCGCCGGCGGGTTGATTGCCGGTGAGGTTCGTTGCGCGGAAGAAGTTCAACAAATGGTTGAACTGCCGCATATACGGATTCTCAGCGGGCGATGTATCATAGGGGCTCGTCGTCGGAGTGGCGCCGCCCGGAACAACGTAGTTGAACTCCAGACACAACCGGGCCGGGGAGCACGCGGGGACTTCCATCAGCTCCAGCGCGCTCGTAAACGGCCGGTTCGCCCAGCGGATCCACGGAAACGGCTTTTGCGGAGCGCCGAGATAGAGAACGGCCGCGTTAGCCGCAGGCGGTCCAAACGAGCTGTTTAAGTGGCCGAGCGTGTGTACCAGCCTGTGCCGGAAGTAGTTTTGCGCCGGGCCGTTTGGTTGACCTTGGCCCTTAAATGGGTGTTCGGAGACCGGCGTCCAAATGTTGTAGTCTGTGTTAAGACCGCCAGAAGTTGAAACCTTGCCCCGCTCGCGAGTGGAGAAGGCAATCTCTTGATTCGTGTCGGAATCGGGGCTGGGATCGTCCGGATCCCACGCGTCTTCGGGCACCATGCTGCCCTCGGGATAGCGGTCCTCGCCGTTGAACACGGTCAAATCGAACGGCATCCAATCGACCGTGATATAAGGATTGGCTTGAGGATGATGCGGCATGGTCGGATCGGCCAATCGCTGCAAAAACACGGTCCGCACATTTTTGTGCGTGCCGTTCTTGAGCATGTCGCGATCTCTGAGCGGCATGCCCTGCTTGGAGTCGAGCGGCTCGTCCAGGAATTTCTGCTGGTCGTCCTCTTCCTGACCGTAGGCTTCTTCGAGATTGGTCTGAGTATTAACCGTATCGGGCTTGGGATAGTAACGCGTTGCATCCGAAAAGAGCGGCTCCGAGATGCTAAAGCCGACGCGGTCGTTTGCGCCCCAGGCGCCAACGGCCGGATCGGAGCTCTTCACCGTCGCAGGCGATGCTACCGGAATGCCGATGGCCGGCTTGACATTGGCCTGACTGCCGCTGGCGGTGTTTTTGAAAGTAACGCTCGGTTCCAACCCGATCTGTTGCATCTGTGCGCGGTCATCGTCTTCGTTCCAACCGACCATGATGTCCACGGTGTTGTTTTCGCGAGCACCGGCACCCGTTCCTCCTGGGCCGACGATGGCGTACTGAAAGCCTTCGAGCCGCGCATTGCTTGTAGTGGCGAAATAGGTCATGTCGTCAACCGGACTTCCCGCCGGGAGCGGTGCGTTGGCGAAGGACACAATCCGCTCGATGCGCAGATCGTGCGTGTCCGCCGGCTGGTTAAGCAAACTGAAATTCCAGGGGCTGATCACCGGCGTTTGACCTTCGACAAACGGCTGCAGCGAGACAGTGTCGGGATGCTCGCTGATAATGTCGCTGACCGGCTCTTTTCCTTGATCCGCAGCGTCGTCCGTGTGAAACTCCGTAACCGCCAGCCGCCAGACTGGATTTCCGTCAGGAGCCAGCTTACCCAGATCGAGCAACCACTTGTTGTTCTGGTAGACGAACAAATCCATCGACTGCACGCGCACGTTGGGATCGAAGATCGACATAATCTCAACGAATGCCGAACCACGTGGGATGTAAGGCTGATCGAGAGTGGGATCGGGATTCTGGCTGTCGCGCTTCGTGCCAGGCCCGTCATCGTGGTCGGTGTCCTTTACCCGCCGATCGTGAAACGCAAGCGTCTCGGTAATCAGCGCGACCGGCATTTCGCAACCAAACACCAGCCCGCGCTGTGGCTGCCCCGTCCTGGGGTCGGTCCTATCCTCCACTGTCCTCGGGTTGCCGTCGACGTTCCAGCCGTCGAAGGGCTCTGTGTCGAATTCGAAGGGCGTCATGATGTTATCGGCGTCGCGGAAGTCGACCACGTTGATCGCCCATTGGGCGAGCTTCTTGGCCTTGAGTTCTCGACGCCGTTCCACAGCGAGATTGGCGTCCAGTGACGGCTCGGCAAAATCCGGCGTCTGGGTCGGCGTCGGCGGAATGACGCTCAAAGGGAAGAAGAAGTTTTCGTTCGAGCAGAGCATCATCAGTACGTACAGATGCCGCGCCAAAAGTTGACGCGACAAAATCCGGTCCGTTGCCGTGCCGAACTGTTCATCGAAGTTCACGTCCTGGCCATTGCTCGAATCGAGCGGAATGGACTGATTCTGACCCGTAATGGTTTGATAGTTGAGCGTCTCATTGATTTCGGCAGCGTCGTCCACGATCCCATTCTTGCTGCCGGCGTTGCCGGGAGTTGTGGGATTGTCTAGCCCATCGCCAAACGGCCGGTTGATGTTCATCCGCAACCCGCGGCGGACGTCGGGCGCAAGCAACGCGTCGATCGAACGGGCCTTGTCGGACTCGTTCACACTCCGGGCCGACAACCGCGCATGGACCAGGTCGACCAGCGACGTCATCCGCCCGGGAACGGGTGCATTGCCCAAGTGAACGCGCATCCCGCTTCCGGCCAGCATGCTGGGGACTGGCAGGTCCCAGCTATCGGTCGTCAACGGCGGCCGATCGCCAAGCAACTGCAGCAACCGATCGGGGAGCATCCGTGAATCAATGTCGTTTGGCCGCAACAGCCGCTCCAGCTCAGTAACCGAAAACGGCGAGTCGTACGGCTCGAGGCTGGCACCAAAAGGAGCGAGCGCTTTGGACCTGTCCCGGGAAAGATCTAACTCGTAAGGATCGTCAGAGTGCTCGTCCGTCCAGGAAGGCTTGTCCCAGACAGGTTGGCCGTGTGGATCGAGCGCCATGGCTAGCATGCCCTTAATGTCCGGCGGCGAACCGTAGGCGGACACAATACCCGGGTCGCTAGCGAGTCCCGGCCACGCGGGCGGAACCGTGAACAACTTGAGCGCGCTCCACTTATCGTTGACATTTTCTTCGCCGGCCTGGCCGTCGGTGGCGAACCCGTATCGCCCCGGGATATTCCCTACTCCTGAGAAAAGCGCCCGCACACTGTTCTGCGACAGCGCGGCCGAGAGCCGGATTTCCGCCGGGCCGTAGCCGCTGCCGCGCGGCGGATTGTTCAACGTCGCGCCGCCAGCGAGGATGGGCGCGCTTGACGTGTTTTGATGGGGAATCTGGGCGTACGGCAACTCCTCCAGCAGGTCGCCTGCCACCGAGCCATGCGCGTTCACGTTCAGCCGGCCATCGAGGTCAAGGATCAGCACCGCCGCCAGCGGCTTGTAGAGCCGGCCGTCCTTGGTCACTTGCGCCGGGTAACCGGGATCAACCCACACGCTGTCCGGCACGCCGTCGCCGTCGTTGTCGATGTCCCATGGGCCGAGAGCAAAGTTTGGTGTTTGCGCAGCAAGTCGGCCGTGCAAGGCCGGATTGGAGGTGCGGTGGAAGACCGGGTGGTCGACGGGATTGGGACGGAAAAAAATCTGCCGCACCAGCGCCGGATCGCCCAAGCCGCCCGACTGCTGAGCCCAGAATGTCAGCAATGCCGGATCGTGGAACGACGGCTTGATCTGACGCGAGGAGTTCGGGATCGTGGGGTCGACATTCGGATTGGCGTAAAACGCCAAGAACGGATTTTGGTAATCGGGGGCATCATAGTCTTCGTTGACGCCGCCCAGGCCCGCGGGGTCGTTACCGTAGAGAGGATTGGTAGCACTGAAGAACGCCGGATTAGGCAGCAACGCCAGGGGCGGACTGGTCGGATCGGCCGGGATTTGCCGAGCATTCACTCGACCTCCGCCGTTGGTTAGATCGGGGTTGTAGCCGATGCCTGTCCCGCTGAAAGGCCGGCCGTTGATGACAAACGTCCAGCCATCAGGGGGCGGTGGTGGAGGTGGAATTGTCTGATCGTAGCCGTGCTCGTTTCTGAGGACGAACAGCCGGAATTTGTAGTCGGTAACGTTTGGAAGCGTCCCCGGCGGCCAAGATTCGAGGACCCGCGCCGACAGGCCTTTTGCTGGTCCGCTAATGAAGGTGAGCACACAGCCGCCGTAGGCGTCCTTCACCGGCGAGAAGGGCCTATTTTGCTCCCGCGGCGTCGACGTATTGATAGCCAGGATATCGACCAGGCCGCCGGCACCGGGGGGCGTGGTAACGGATGGCGTCACCGTCGTCACCATGCCGCGGACGCTCTGATGCCCATAGATGTCTTCTAACAAGCTCGTCGTGCGGAAGGGGGAATGTGGGTTGAGCGTGCCGCGGATGAGATCGAGTGCGATCCCGTGAACGATCTCTTGCGGCGTGTCGCCGGTGCGGTTGAATTCGGCGTAGCTCTTTGAGACCGCCCGAGCGCGGCTGGCGACGATGACGAACATCACCGCAATGACGACGAACAGGATCAACAGGCTCAGCACGACCAGGATCAACACGCCGCGGCGATCGTGCGCCGGCGGAGAACGAACCGGACGCCGGCGTGTAGCCCTCTCGCTCCGCGAGAGGAAGCATGTTTCATCACGCGGAGCGTGATGACTACAGTTCCGCACGCGGAGCGTGCGGTCTACACTGCTGCCCTCTGTCCTCTGTCCTCTGTCCTCTGCTTCTCGAGCCATCTGCACTCACTCCACTCTGAAAGCGTCCCTTGCCCGGGAGCGCTTGATTGTTCGTTCAAGGCTGTGGCACTGCTCGCGGCGAGCAGTGGCACACCGCGAGGTGTGTGGACTCGCAGCTACTGATCTCTGTCCTCTGACCTCTGTTCCCTAGTTCGCCCACACCGATGGGCCTTCGAGGTGGACGGTTTTTTCGAACACGCCGACGGCGCCTTCGAAAATCGCCACGTGCGTCGGTTTGCAAAGCCACTGGCTGGGATCGGTTTGATTCGTCACGCCGATCCAGTCCGGACCGGCCAAAGTGATGGGACGCTGGTTCGTGTTGGCCTCATATTCGCCCGCAGAAACCACGCGGTACCAGCGGAAAACAGGTAGACCGTCGGGTCGATTGCCGTAATAGCCGCAGAGCATCACCCAAGTTCCGGGCCGCACGGCGGTATCGGCCTGCGTCCCGCGGACGAACAGCTCGCCCCCGCCCAGGCCGAACCCGGCCAGATGAACGGCGTTCGGACTCACAGCCACTTGCCGCTCGACCGCCACGCCGTCGTCGTTGACCAGGCTGTTCAGGTTGCGCTTGAAAAAGATCACAATCGACAAGTGATACTCCGTCGGCCAAACCCACGGTCCGCGCGGCGTGATATCGAAATAGGCGGGCGTGAGCGTGGCCAGCCAGCTAAAATTTCCCTCGAACTGACGGCGGACAGGGCGCTCATTGTCGTCCAGCTCCCACTTGCTGACCGCCGAGGCATCCGGATCCGTGGGATGTTTTTCGTACACCGTGTCGTCACGGGCCATGAAGATCTGCTGTGCAATCTGGTGCGCCATGAGGGGGTTTTGATGCGATACGAACTTAAGCCCGATTCGAGGCATCCGCGGAGCGGCGGCGGCGGAGGTTGACGTCGGCCGGGGAAACTGCCGCGACACCTGGCCGCCCACGAGGGGTGAAGTAAATACCAAGGGATCAATAGCGACCGACACCGGCTTTGGAAATGTCTGGCCAACTGGCATGGCCGGCATGCCGACCCAGTTTTCCGCGTTGGCCATCCCGCGCGTGCGGAACTCGTGAAATGCGTTCTGACCGACGGTGCTCTTGCGGTCGTCGATCATCGCCTTCTGCACCTGGTACCCACCGACCGGCAACAGCGATGCGATGCTCAACAGGCCGACGGCGAGAATGAACATCGAGATCAGCACTTCGAGCAGGCTGATGCCGAAGCGGAAATGGGGAAGGGCGAATGGGGAATGGGGAATGCGCGCGGAAGTCCGAAGGCTGTGTCTGTCGCTCCGACATTTGAAGTTTCGCGTCATCTCATTCCCCATTCCACATTCTCGCATTCCGCATTTGCCTTCATTCCCCATTCCCCATTCAAACATTCCCCATTCCTCCTCACCGTCCTCCCATGTTCTGCGCCGAGCGTGCGAACGCGCGGGAGGCGCTGAGTAACTGCTGTACCTGCGTAGGATTGCTCCAATCCATGGTGCTCACGTCGTCATCCGTCCCAATCGCCACTTCGCTGGTGGTGACCAATCCCGACTGCGGGTTGATGGCCGCCCAGACGTTTTGCTGGTTCATGAAGTTGGGCACGGCGACGGCGTCGTCGGCATTCCGCTGGCCAACCAGCAGGTAGACGGCAGTGATGGGCTTGTAGGCCTCAAATTGCGGCGTGCTGCGATTACTGGGTCGATGGCCGAAGTAGACCGAGTCGAGGTTGCCCGACGGCCCGAACATGATGAGCACCGGGCTGTGCGGAACGCCGGTCGCCGCGGCGCTGGGCGTGTTTGAGCTCGCGGCAGCGGCGGCCAGCGGCACGGCGAACTCCATTCCATTGCCAACGCCGGAGAAACCCAGATCGATCATCGCACCCACGGGGAACGTGACCGGTTCGTCGGCTGTTTTCACCGGCTGACGAAAGATCTGAAACGGCACCGGAGCGGTGAGCGGCGGCGGAATATCGGTCGGCAGCACATTGATCGCCATGTTGGCCCCGGTCAACGAGCCGTCGCCATAAGTGCTCTGCACGTTGACCTTGGGACCGACTCCGGCAATCCGATAGACCGCGCCACGATAGTTGAAGCGGATCCGATCGCCCGTGAACACATAACCTTGCGGGAGGCCTCCTTGGATCTCGACGACGAAGTTGCTGCTGTCGGCGGCCACCGTGGCCAGCGTGTACGGCGTTTCGCCGGAATAGGGGGGCGGCGATTCGCAGAGAAACAGATCCACCGCCTGGTTGGCGCGATCGATGAAGTCGGTAGGACCATTGGCCAGCCGCTGGATCCAGACGCCTGCCGGACGGCCGGTCGTTAGGGCGCGCGATTGCGCCTGGGCAAACACGGAGGACAGCAGCCGCGCCGACTCGCGGACTTTGCGCTCGCCGGTGACGGGAGCCATCAGCGGGATCGTTGCCGCGGTGACCATCGTGAGGATTACGATCACGACCAAAAGCTCGACCAGCGTCAGGCCGCGGTGCTCATTGTAGCAGGCACGCTCCGCGTGCCGTCGCGGG
>JBBDYH010000013.1:0-3482 GCA_040901795.1 Pirellulales bacterium | reverse complement strand
GCCGCACGCGGAGCGAGCGGTCTACGATGTTCCGCACACGGAGGGTGCGCGCTACAACAGGCCCTCCGGATCCGGGTGCGTCGCTTCGCCAATTGTGTTGCGTACGGTCGGTCATCTAGGCCACTATCGAATCGTCAAGTCGTGGTTATGGATATTGTCGCCATGGTCCAGCGAGCCATCGACATCATTGTCGTTCGGTTGCCCCATTTGCACGGTGCTGTTGGGAAGCGTGAGGTACGGATCGACGAACGGCAGCGGGTTGGCCGCAACGCTGTAGTGAACCGCGACCGCAGCGCCGCCGGCGCCCTCTACACCCGCCGCGAGATCGTACTTCTTGTCCGCGCCGCCGGAGTAAATCAGTGGAAACAGCGCAAACCGCCGAGGTAGTCCGGGCGGCGTGGGTGGGTTAGCCGTGGTCGGACGGTCCAGGATCCGCCAAGGATTGAACTGGTCGAAGTCCTTGGTTTCATTGCGCGATTGCCGCGGCGAGTCGAACCCGGCCGGCCAGCGGATGAAGCTGATCGGCCGTCCCCAGCCGTCGAGAAACTCCAACAGACCATCGCCATCGACATCGCCGAAGTCAGACTGCGAAAAATGGGTCAGCGCGTCGGCGTCATCCGTACCGTGCGCCATGATCAAGTACAGGCATTCGGCGCCTTGAAAGCTATCGCCATCGTTGACGCCGTTGCCGTTGTTGGCGGCGTTAATCTTTTGGTAGTACGTGCGCCTGACCGCGGGCGGGCGGATGCCGGTAACCGGCTCGTCTCGCACGTCGGTCCAGCGATCCGGCATTTCCATTCGCATCAGCTCGCGCAACACTTGGAGGCGGCGGAAGCGGAACGATGCTTGCTCGGGGGTCGATTGAGGCGAAGCGAGCGGTACGCGGCGCGTCATGTACGACTGATAGCGCTGCATGATCACGGCGTTGAGCTTGGTGACCATGTTCTTGGTTTTCGCCGCCCGCGCGGCTTCCTGCGCATTGAACATGGCGAACATGACCACCGAGGCGAGGATCGAGATGATGATCAGCACCACCATCAGCTCGACGAGCGTAAAGCCCAGCGGCGGTCGCCGGTGTGCATTTCGCATCGGATTGGCAAGGCAGTGGTTGGGCATGTTCGTTTGTCGCGCCAGTGTAGTCGTCTCGCTCCGCGAGACGAAGCATCACGCGGAGCGTGATGACTACACTACGGCTTGGCGTCTTCCAGGCTTCTCTCGCTGAAGTTGACGAGGTTGTCCTTGTCGCCCTCGGTGTAGTTGATTCCGTCGGGGAAAAACTTGTGACTTTTCAAGTCGGACGGGTTCGCAATTTGGTCGCCGTAGAGCCCGTCGAGCCCAGCCGAGATGATCTGGAACTTGCCGTCGTTGGCGCGCTTGACCTGCTTGTTCGGGTCCGGATCGTTCGTAATCGTCAGGTACGGGCGAGCGGCGTCATTGATGCTATTTGGACCTTGGGAGAAGCGGGTCGCATCGAATGGTTTGTAACAATCGAAGTACACATACGGGGCGCCTTTGCCTTCTTGCGGCACGTAGGCGTAGACAAACTGTTGCTGCGTGCGCGGGGACTGCAACTGCCCCATCGTGTTAGGGTTGTGGTCCCAGCGTCGCGTTTGCACTAGACGGCCTTGATCGAATACAAGGTTTCCGCTCCGCTTGGCGGTGACGTTAAAGAAGTCCACCGGGCGCTGAGGATCGCTAGTATAGCCGCGGACGCAGAACCACAGGATCTCAGCCGGCGTCAGATTATCGGGAATGGTGTTGATGTCCCGTGCGTCAGCGCGGGGGAACTTATCGCGGACATGCGCTTTTAGCTGCAGCGACGTGCTCGGAGGATAACTGCCAAACTCGACTTTGTAGCGCTCGATTTCCGTGGTGAGCTGATTGATCTCCGCCAGAATGCGCGTGCGCTTGGCTGCGCCAAGAGCCGCCGTCACGGCCACCGTGATCAACGACGCCAGGATGCCAATGATCACAATGACCACTAGCAATTCCACGAGCGTAAAGCCCTGCTGCTTGGAAGGTTTGGCTTTCATATGCCGATCCCTTTTCGACGGATTAATCCTGTCCCTTGTCCTCTGAACCCTGTCCCCTGCTCAAACCCCGGCCTCCCGGCTCTCCACAGGCGAGTCGCCGTGGCGACCGGGGCTGCTGAACACCCAACCGTGAACCCTACTTACTCAAATTCGTAATCAAGCTCACCAACGGCATAAACAATGCCACCACGATAAAACCGACGGCCCCACCGAGGAACACGATCAACAACGGCTCCATCAAGCTCACCAAACTCTCGGTGAGCACCGCCACTTCTTCGTCGTAAGTGTCGGCCACTTTGTACAACATCGTGTCCAGCTCGCCCGTCTCCTCGCCGACATCGACCATGTTGACTACCAGGTCATCCACCACGCGCTGCTTGAGGCGCGTGAGGTAGATCAACAATCCAATCGGCCCGCCGACGAAGAAGAACCAGAAAAACGCAGTCAGCGCGTTGAACGACGGCGTGCTGTGCTCCTTGAGCGGCTTGGCGATGCTTTCGCCTTCGCGAATCGACTCGGAAACCTTGCCGTACAGCTTCTCGAACATGGCGTTGCCGGAAGTCTCGCGCGTGATGTTCAGCGCCTCGAGGATCGGCACGCCGCTGGCCACCAGCGTGCCCAGCGTCCGCGTGCTGCGCGCCATGGCGTTCTTCTCGACCAATTGGCCGAATACCGGCACCTTGAGGATGAACAGGTCCCAGCCGGCGCGTCCGTACTCGAACTTCCGTAACAGCTTGACCATCAGCCAGATGCTGATCGGAATGCCGGGGATGAGGTACCAGAAGTTGTAGACCCAATTCGAAACATGGATCAGGATCGTCGTCATCATTGGCAGCTCGGTATCGAAGTCGTCGAAGATCTTCACGAACTGCGGCACGATGCTGATCATAATGAAGGTCAAAATGCCGACCGCGACGAGGATGACGACGACCGGGTAGATCATCGCGCCTTTGACCTTGCGCTTCAGCGACTGCGACCGCTCCATAAACTCGGCGAGACGGCGGAGGATTACTTCGAGCGCGCCGCCCGCCTCGCCGGCCTTGATCATGTTGACGTAGAGCCGGTCAAAGGCCTTGGGGCTCTTGGCCATCGCCTCGCTCAAGGTCGAGCCGCCTTCGATCTCATCGCAGACGTCCATCAGGCAGTTCTTGAAGCGGCCGGGCTTACACTGCCCCTCCAGGATCCGCAGGCTGCGGAGGATCGGCAGGCCGGCGTCCTGCAGAATCGACAACTGCCGCGTGAACGTGGTGCGGGCCTTGCTGTTGACGCCGCCGATGGCGAACGACCGCGGCCGTTTGCCGGTCTTGACCGCCTCGGCCTGCTTGCGGGCCTTCTTGACGGCGATCTTCGTCACGAAGTAACCCATCTGGCGAATTGTCGCCTGGGCTTCGGCCTCGCTGGGGGCCTCGATCACGTCCTTGATCTCTTGCCCCGTGGCGTCCATCGCTT
>JBBDYH010000012.1:0-8680 GCA_040901795.1 Pirellulales bacterium | reverse complement strand
GTGCCGACGATGAACAGCTCTTCGCGGCGGTTGTTGAGGATCAGGTGGATCCACTGGCCAGGGTGCAGGCCGTGCTTGCGGGCGAAATTGTCGTTGACTAGGACTTCGTTCTCGCGGCGATCGGTGAAGTAGCCGCCGCGCTTGAGGACCACGTCGTTGATGATCGTCTTCCGCTGGTCGGGCAACGACACGACATAGGCGTTGAGCGGGTATTTGGCGCGCTCCAGATCGACTGTGGCCAGAAACTGGATACGCGCGCGGATCTCGCTGACGCCGGGAATGGCGGCGATTTCGGCCAGCTCCGTGAGCGGCGCTTTCTTAACGTCAATCCAGAAGTCGGCCAACCGGCATTGGGCGAAGTACTGATCGCGGGCGGATCGCAGGTTGTTGTACGCCGACCGCATGTAAATGAAGCACATCACGCCGACGGCCACCAGGCTAGTGATCGCCAGGATGAGGCCTTTGCTGGCGCGGGCTTCGCGGAGAAGTTTGCGGTCGAGGGTGGTCATGAGGTTATCTCTAGTTCCCAGGCTCTGCCTGGGAACTCACTGCATCGCAGGCTCCGCCTGCTGGACTTACTGAGACATGAGCGTCGCTCACATCGCGCGAGGCAGAGCCTCGCAGTCAGTGCGATCCCAGGCGGAGCCTGGGAACGAGATCATCTACCAAACGACGCTCTCCGGCGGGACGGGTTGATCATTTTCGTGCATTTCAATGATTTCACCGCTGCGGAGCCGGACGACGCGGTCGGCGGCCTCGGCCAGCGCCCCGTTGTGCGTGATAACCAAAATCGTTTTGCCGAGCTGATCTTTCAGGTCGACCAACAGCCGCAGGACTTTTTTGCCGGTCTCGAAGTCGAGCGCGCCGGTCGGCTCGTCGCAGAGCACAAGCTCGGGGTTCTTCGCCAATGCGCGGGCAATGGCCACTCGCTGCTGCTCGCCGCCCGACAACTGCGCCGGGAAGTGGTCACGCCGCTCGGTAAGGCCGACCAGGTCGAGCACCTGATCGACGTCCATCGGATCGTCGCTGATCTCGGTCGAGACCATGATATTTTCGCGCGCGGTGAGATTGGGCACGAGGTTGTAGAACTGAAAGACGAATCCCACGGTCTCGCGGCGGTAGCGGGTGAGTTCGCGAGCGTTCACCTGGGAAATGTCGCGGTCGCGATACCAGACCTGTCCCACGGTCGGAATATCCAATCCGCCGATGATGTTGAGCATCGTCGTCTTGCCCGATCCGCTGGGGCCGACGAGCACCAACAGCTCGCCGTGATAGATTTCCAGCGAAATGCCTTTGAGGACTTCAACAGCGACTTCACCCATCTGATACGTCTTGCCGACCTGGTCGAGGTGCAAGAGGATGTCAGGATGGGCTGGACGGATCATGGCGGGTGCGGAATTCGGAGTTCGGAGTTCGGAGTGGGTGCGTGTCGGGAAGCCTTAGTATAGACGGAGGAGTTCGCTCTCGTGGCAGGAGCGACTGTAGGCCACTCAATGCAAGAGAGGCAATGTGTCGGGAAAGGTTCTTTACGATTCCAGCGCATGTTCAGCGAACGACGCAATGAAGGCTTTTCTGGGGTTTTCAAACAACTAACTAGGGGGTCAAAGCTCCAGAAAGTTCGGGGTTGGCAGTGTCGGCAGTTTTCTGTTCTGATTGCGCTGGTTCGAGTTACGCGTTTTCGAGTGGTGGGGAATAATCGGAGTTGTTGGAGTCGGGCGATGGACGAACTACGAAGGACGAAAGCGGAAAGCTGTACGTCGTAGGGCGCGCAGCGGGAGCGCGATCGGGCTTTTTGGCGGGGCCGCGAGAGACAGTACCGAGGCGAGGAGCCCGTCAGCCTGCACTGGTCGGCCGAGAATTATGCCTACTATACACTATTTCACGTAGTTTGTCAAGAGGCAAAGTGGGCCATTGGGCGGGAAAAGACAAGGAGACGGGGAGAGTGGGAAACTGGGAGACAGGGGGGACGGGGAGAGTGGGATTGCGGCGAGCGGATGCTCGGTGCGCCGGGACGGTCGATGCAGGCGACGACTTCGAGGTTGAGGTCAAGGAAGTGCTGTCGCCCAAAAAAGCGAGCGAAAGTCTATTGCTAATCTTCCTTGACGATTTGCGTTGCCGCTTTTCATACTCAATGAAACGCTTTCGCTGAAGAAGGGCACTATTTTGGACGAATCAACTCGCGCCATTGTCGCCGCGCTTATCGACCGCTTTAACCGCAATCGGGATACCTACCGCAGCCAACAATACAACGAGACACTTCTGCGGCAGGATTTTCTCAACCCGCTGTTTGCCGCACTGGGCTGGGACATGGATAACCGCCTGGGCTATGCGGAGGCGTATCGGGACGTGATCCATGAGGACGCGATCAAGGTGGGCGTGGCGACCAAGGCGCCTGACTACTGCTTCCGTGTTGGCGGGCGGCGGATATTCTTTTTGGAAGCGAAGCGTCCGAGCGTGGCCATCCGCGACGCCGTCAGCCCAGCGTACCAGCTTCGCCGGTACGCCTGGAGCGCGAAGCTGCCGCTGTCGATCCTCACGGACTTCGAAGAATTGGCGGTTTACGACTGTCGCATCAAGCCCGCGCCGGACGACAAACCATCCACGGCGCGGATCTTACTCTTGAGCTATACGGATTACCTGGACCGTTGGGACGAGCTGACCAGTACTTTCTCGAAGGACGCCGTTCTGAAGGGGAGTTTTGACAAGTACGCCGAGACGACGCGGCTCAAGCGAGGCACAACCGAAGTCGATGCGGCGTTCCTCGAAGAAATCTCGCAGTGGCGCGAGGTATTAGCCCGGAACTTCGCCTTGCGCAACGACCTCGACGCGCGGCAGCTCAACTTCGCCGTGCAGCGAACGATCGACCGGATCATTTTTTTGCGGATGTGCGAGGACCGCGGCATTGAGACGTACCAGCAGCTTGCGGCAATCGCCAACGGCACACAGTGCTACAAGCGCCTGTGTGAGCTCTTTTACCGTGCCGACGACCGCTATAACTCCGGCCTCTTTCACTTCGAGCCCGAGCGCGGGCGCGCCGAAGCGCCTGACGACCTGACGCCGTCGCTCAAGCTCGACGACAAGCCACTCAAGGAGATTCTGAAGAGCCTGTACTACCCGGATTGCCCCTACGAGTTCTCGGTGCTGCCGGCCGAAATCCTGGGACAGGTCTACGAGCAGTTCCTGGGGAAAGTGATCCGACTCACGGCCGGCGGGCAAGCAAGGATTGAGGACAAGCCCGAGGTGAAGAAGGCCGGCGGAGTGTACTACACACCCGCCTACATCGTCGATTACATCGTCAAGGAGACAGTCGGCAAGCTCGTGGAGGGAAAGAAGCCTAAGCAAGTCGAGAAGCTGCGGATACTCGATCCGGCGTGCGGGTCGGGTTCGTTTCTGTTGGGAGCGTATACGTTTTTGCTGAACTGGCATCGCGATTGGTACGTGGAGGACGGTCGCGCGAAGCACACGAAGGAGGTTTATCAGGGACGCGGCGGGCAATGGTATCTGGCGACGGCCGAGAAGAAGCGAATCCTGCTCAACAACATCTACGGCGTCGATATCGATTCGCAAGCGGTCGAGGTGACGAAGCTATCGCTTTTGCTCAAGGTGCTCGAAGGAGAGACCGGAGAGACGTTGCAGCGGCAGCTACGCTTGGACATCCGTCACCGCGCACTGCCGGACCTTGGCAACAACATCAAGTGCGGCAATTCGTTGATCGGGCCCGATTTCTACAAAGACCGCCAGATGAGCTTGCTGGACGAAGAGGAGCAATACCGGATCAATGCGTTCGACTGGAGGACGGAGTTTCCAGAAATCTTCAAGGGCAAAGACGGCGGGTTTGATGTGGTGATTGGGAATCCACCGTATGTCAATGCATGGGGACTTACTGACACTTCACCCTTGATTCGCGATTACGTCAATAGAAGCAACAGCTACGTTACAGCGGACCGTCATTGGGACTTATATATTCTATTTCTCGAAAAGAGCATTCGCCTCGCGCGCGAAGCAGGACGCGTCTCGTTTATCATTCCGTTCTCGTATGCAATCCAAAAATACGGTCGGCTTTCAAGGAAATTCTTTCTCGAGCGTTACCAAATCGACAGCATCGCGGACCTGCGACGCGTTCGAGTTTTTGGTCGTGTGCCAGTTATTACGATAATTCCTGTTTTTGTGAAGCGCCAGCCTCCTAAGGCACATCATGTTGACGTACGGGGACCCGGCCCTGAGGCGACAAAGTCCCATGCTGGGACGATTGTTTCAAGGCATGGAATCCTACAGCGTCGATTTCTCGATCAATATGAGGAAATGTTGCGTCTTGATCTCTCCGACAGCGCAATCGACCTTTGCCGACGTGTAGAGGACCGTAGTGTCTCGGTTGGAGAAATGTGTTGGGTGAACTACGGCGCCCAGATGTCGAGCCGCATTAAGGCCAAGTTCGGAAAGGACTTTGTTCTTCGCAATCGAAAGGAGACACCTACGTGCAGGAAGACGGTGTCGGGTCGAAACCTCTACCGGTATTCGGTTGAGTGGGACGGCAAGTATGTTGAATGGGCCCTAGCGGATAAGATGTACGGCCCACGCGACGTGAAGTTTTTCGAATTGCCTAAACTAATGATTCGTGACATTACCGGTACGCATCGCCTTGAGCTGACCTTGGACGGGTCGGGGCTTTATTGTGACCATACGATTTTGTGTGCTCAACGTGCGTCAGAAGCGCGCACATGGCGCGACTTCGACGATCAGGCTGTGAATTTGTCGAAAGAGTACAGTCTCGATCTGCTGCTCGGTCTGTTGGCAAGCCGTCTCGTTTCTGCGTATTACTACCTCATGCTCAGTGGAGAAGGGGTACGGATTGGAGGAGGATTTCACACGTATCCCAAGACCATTCGCGCACTGCCGGTGTTCAACGTGGCGCACGCGCGCAATGGCAAGCTCGATCAGGTGGCTCAAATCGAATCGCTTGCTGGTCGGCTGCTTAATCTGCACGCGCGCCGCCGGGAAACACGCATGCCGCAACAAAAGACAGTGTTGGACCGACGAATTGCCGCGACGGATCGGCAGATCGACGAGCTGGTTTACGAGCTTTATGAGCTGACCGACAACGAGATTCGCATCGTCGAAGAAGCGACGGCACCTGGGCGCGCTGACAGCGTTGAGGAAGTGGCGGCCGACGAAGCTGGCAATGCCGACTGAATGAGTGATGGCGCATCATCGAGGCGTCGGCAAGGCCGTACCGAGTTACCAAATCGTTAAGAGCAACATGAATATTCCAACTTTAGAAGTCCACAATACAACGCGAGGCGCCGTCGTCGGTGAGTGCATCTACTGTGGTTCTGATGACGGTCTATCCGATGAGCATGTGATTCCACTTTCGCTGGGTGGGAACTTCGTCTTGCCTCTTGCGAGCTGCACGAAGTGCAATGCGATTACTTCCGCATTTGAAGGCAAGGTAGCGGGCGGCTTCATGCGTGATGCTCGGGTTGTCGCGGGTCTTCCAACGCGGCACCGGAAGAAGCGTCCTTCTCATCTTCCAATTCAAGTGAACCGCGACGGTCAATTTGAGGAGGTTAAGGTGCCTGCTGATGCGTTCCCAGCCTTTGTCCATTTGCCGCTGCTTTCCCCTCCTGGGCTATTTGAGGGGCGAAGTGGCGTTGCCGGTGTAGACGTACAGCAGGGTTTCGAAACCATCCACTTCGGGAAAGATCCGGCGGCAGTCGCGCGGGATCTCAAAACAGACAGCATCCGCATGACTGTGAACTGGGACGTCACGTCGTTCGCTCGCCTTCTCGCAAAGGCGGCGTATGGTTTCGCCGTTGGATCACTGGGCAAGATTCCGCGCGATGAAGTTCCGATACTGCCCTTGATTCTCGGTAACGCGGACGACGCCTCCGTTTGGCTTGGTACGGTCGCCTTCACACTAGCCATTGAAGAAAAGCGCCCAATGTATTCGGGCCGTTTTGACTGGGTCGAGGATCCAGAGCGGCCGGGATGCCCACTCCTTTTCACAAGGCTTAAGTTGTTCGCGAACTCAGGCGCGACCGGTTATGGGGTCGTCGTTTGGCGGCCCGTTCGCCCGGATCCACGTGTTCCAAAGCGGCCGGCATGACCGCTGATACAGCGGCTGCGCAGAACTGGGCGGTTTGAAAGGCATGCATGGTAAGCGCTAGCTTTGCGGTCCGCCGACGATCTTGTCGGCCAACAACTACGATCGAGCCATCGGTGAAAGTCACTTCTCGTTGAGGCGGTGCGGTTCCTCATCTCAACGCGCGGCTTGGAGCTTTGGAACGACGTATCGGCGACAGGTATCCGCTTCGTTGGGCATCTCGCGGTATGTTGGGAGGCTCCTTCTCTCGTAACTAAGGCGAGGGGGTGATGCTAGGCGGATCGGAAGGGCGACAGGTCAGCGGCGGCGCGGGTGGGAGCAATGTCGCCCCGTCCGGGGCTTTTCTGTTTTCTTGAATTGCGGTTGACCGGGGGCGTGCGCCGCCCGGCTAGAGAATGTCGCCCCTGCTGGGGCTGTTGGACGAAGAGACCGCGCTAGCCGAAGGCCTGGAAGAGGCGATCGAGGAAGATCTGGGCCTCGTCTTTTTCGTCACCCGCCACGTGGTCGCGCGCCCATTGGACGAAGGCGGAAATCTTTGCGAAGGGACATGGCGGGTTGGCGGAGCGGCTAACGAGGCACCTTACACGTGAGTAATGCAAACGGGGCGGGTACATTGTAGCATGACAATCGATCTAAGGAGCCTAACCATGCGAACGTGTTTGTCAGTGCTTGTGCTCTTCGCAACGTGGACCGTCGCGCGCCATTTGCCGGGGCAGGAGGTTGCCGGCGGGCCCGGCGATCAAGGCGGGCAACTCCAGCAGTCGGCCGTGTTTACCGCCGGCGAGGATGCCTATCACACGTATCGAATTCCGTCGCTGCTGGTAACGCCTGCGGGAACGGCGATTGCGCTGGCCGAGGGACGCCGCGGTGGAACCAGCGACACGGGCAACATCGACCTGGTGATGAAGCGATCGACCGACGGCGGCAAGACGTGGTCGAAGCAGAGCGTGGTGTGGGACGAAGGGCCGAACACCTGCGGCAACCCCTGCCCTGCGTTCGATCATTCGACCGGCACGATTTGGCTCTTGATGACGCACAACCTGGGCAAGGACAACGAAGCGGCAATCTCAGCCGGCAAGAGTAAGGGGACCCGGACAGTCTGGATTACCCATAGCAAAGACGAGGGCCAGACCTGGGCGGCGCCGCGCGACATCACGAGCGACGTGAAGGACCCGGCCTGGGGTTGGTACGCGACCGGGCCCGGGATTGGCATTCAGATCACGCGCGGCACGCATCGCGGCCGACTTGTCATTCCCTGCGACCAGAAGAACACGGGCCGGTTTTCACACGTGATTTACTCCGACGATCATGGCAAGACGTGGAAGCAGGGCGGCAAGACGGTCGACGGTTGCAACGAGTGCCAGGTGGTCGAGTTGGCCGACGGGCGGCTGATGCTCAACATCCGCAATGCCGACAAGACGAAACAGCATCGACAGGTTTCGCTGAGTGAAGACGGTGGGCTGACCTGGAGCGAGCCGTATCGCGATGAAGCGTTGATCGAGCCCGTTTGCCAGGCCAGCATTTTGCGATATCGCTGGCCGACGGATACTGTGTCGGGTGAGATTCTCTTCTCGAACCCCGCCTCCACCCGCCGCGAGCGGATGATGGTGCGAATGAGCACGGACGAAGGCAAGACGTGGCCGCATGCGCGTGTATTGTGGGAAGGGCCGTCGGCGTACTCGTGCCTGGGGCGGCTGGCCGATGGGACGATTCTGTGTTTGCATGAAGCGGGGGAGAAGTCGCCGTATCAGAAGATCTTGCTGAGTCGATTTTCGGCGGAGTGGGTGAAAGAGTCTGAACCACGATAGGTGCAGTCATGAGCGATCGTCAGATTAGGCGAGTGAAGCGCGACCTAACTGAAGCCGAACGGAGTCGTTTGCGGCAGTATCAGGAGCAAATCGCGCAAGAGCTTCCTGATCTTGAGCGGCGGAATCGGATGCGCAAAGAGGCAAGTGACGAAGCAACGTTAAGCGGTGAATTGCGGCGTGCGGTCCATGCCAGCGAGGTATCCTTGGCAGAGATTGCCACCCGAATCGGGATCGCGCCCCTGTTGCTCGACGAGTTTTTGACCGGCGAACGTACTTTATGGTCCGACGTGCTCGACCGCTTGGCCGGCGTGCTCGGATACGAGCTGCAAAAGGGCTAACCGACGCAACGTCTATGAATCAACCTCACCCAGCGCACGAGCGCGAAATCGACCAGTTGGTCTTCGTGGGGCTGAATGGCTGGGCCGTGGCGCTCGATCGCGACACGGGTGAAATTGTGTGGTCGAACGACCAGATGAAGAGCGGATATGTCACTCTGCTGCTCGATGGCGACCGCTTGATTGTGTCGACAAACGGCTACATCTATGCGCTCGACCCACTGACCGGCGAAATCCTCTGGCATAACGCCATGAAGGGCTACGGCGCAGGCACACCGACGTCACTGATATCGGTCCGCGGGCAGAGTTCTCAAGTCGTGGTCGAGCAAGCGGCCGCAAGTCGAATTAGCCATGGTGCAGCGGGGGGCGTGCCGTAGTTTGCCGGCAGGCAGAGCCTGGGCTGCGCGAAAACGGTTGTTTGAGGCGTTGTTGTTTTA
>JBBDYH010000011.1:0-51713 GCA_040901795.1 Pirellulales bacterium | reverse complement strand
ACCAACGACTGCTACAATTAGCGGCTTAATAACATCCGATGTTCAGAAAGTGCAGGAAGAAGGAAGGCCACAAATATCGACTGCCTACCGAAGCCGAGTGGGAGTACGCCTGCCGCGGGGGCTCGACCACGATCTTTTCGAGCGGTGATGCCGTCGCGGATTTAGCAATGACCGGTAACCTGTACGACCAGACAACCGCCGCCGCCTTTCCCCAATGGAAGGAGCAGGCGGTACCGGCGCGCGACGGGTACCCGTTTACCGCGCCGGTCGGCAGCCTGCGGCCCAATGCCTTTGGCCTTTTCGACATGCACGGCAACGTCTGGGAATGGTGTTCGGACTGGTACGGCGAGGACTACTACGCCCATTCGCCGGCCGAGGATCCTCGGGGGCCGACGGCGGGCAAAGTCAAGGTTCGCCGTGGCGGTTCCTGGCAAACCTGGCCGCTCTACTGCCGCTCGTCATTCCGGAATTGGAATACGCCCGAGACGCGGTACGTACTCGTCGGATTTCGTGTGGTGCGCGCGGTGGAATGAGACCTATAGCGATCTACCCATTCAAGGAGTCATGCCTGCTCCGACAAGCGTCTCGACCCACCGAATGGTTTGGTCGGCAGTTTGCACGGCCTCACGGTGTTCGTTTTCCGTTACCGGTTCGTAGACGCCCGGATAGCGCGTGGTCACTGCGTAGTCCGTTAACTCCGCGCATCCTGCAATGTCCATGGGTACAGAAGCGTATTTGGAAATCAAGTCGACTAATGCCCGTAAGTTGTGTGTTTTCGGAACCGCCACGCCAAAGTACACCAGGACGGCCTTTAATGACTTTTCACACGCTTGTTGCGCATGAAAACAGAGTAGCTCCAAGAGCTGTGGCGATACCTCGACTTGGGCGAGCGCTAGATCGGCCCGCGCGTGACGCAGCCAGTCGCCTGGCGAACCAGGCGACACTGGATCAGGCGGCATAGACGATCCTGCCTTCCTTGAGCGCAATAGAGTAAATCAAGCCCGGGTTATCACGATGGGTTTTCAGGTCACCCTCCGTGGCCACGACCAAATCGAACGGCGTGGGAATTCCCGACAGTTTCCGGTACAGCCGCTGCGCTGTGTGACGCCGATGTGTGCCGTTGCGCATCACCACGAGTAAATCGAGGTCGCTGTGCGGGCCCGCAGTTTGCCGGGCCGCCGATCCAAACAAGATGATTTGTACGGGATGGACCTCGCCGACGATCCGCTGGACAAGCATGCCCAGGGGGTCGTTTCGCTGGTCAGTTTGCAGAGGAAGTTCCGGCGCTTCAGAGGTATCGCTCATTTCTCACCTCGCATCGGAGTGGCATCTCTATTGCGGCTTCGCCAATAGATATAGAAGTTCGTTGCCGCTAGTTTCAGTGATGGCTGCCTCAAAACTCGAGCACCGCCTCATCCTCGGCCAGTTCCGTCTGTGGAAAAACCTTCCGCGCGGTCGCAATGCCGATCGGATCATCGCTCTCGTCGAGCGGGTTCATATGCACGAGCACGAGCCGCTGAACGCCAGCCCGCCGAGCGACCTCGGCGACGTCGGTTGTTGTGCTGTGGCCGGTCTTGACCGCGATCTCGTGCAGTGAGTCGGGGAAGTAGCACTCGTGAATTAACAGATCGACGCCCCGAATCTTCTCCACGTAGTCCACGTCAGGCGACGCCGTCGTGTCAGTCACATAGGCCAGGCTACGCCCCGGCCAATCCAAGCGATAGCCGATCGAGCCGCCGGGATGCTTGAGCGGAAAGTAGCGCAGCGTGCCGCCGCCGGCGAGCGTCTCCGGACCAGTGAGCGGTTTAAACTCACAGGGTAGCTTGACCGGAAAGAGCAGTTCGGCGAGCAGATGCTCATCGATGGCGGCGATCTTCTCCGCCTCGGCGTGGACCGTCACCCGTGCCAGCTCTTTGTCGTGGCGCGTGTCGAACAAAAACGTCAACCCGAAGACGTGATCCAGGTGTGCATGCGTGAGATAGATGTCGAGCTCCGGTGTGCGCAGCCGCTCGCGTACGCGGAACATCCCGGTCCCTGCATCGAGCACAATGCCTTGTTCGGGCAGCATCAGGCAGGCGGTGTGCCGCCGCGCGTTGGGGTGGTAGCCTGTGCTGCCAAGAACGTGGAGTTGCATAAGAGCACCGCGCAACAAGAATCGAGGAACAACAAGGCCAGCGACGAAAACGTGCGAACCACCGTGTTCCCTTCCCTTCCGCTCCGGACAACGTTCATTACGCCAGCAGCTTCTCCACTACTTTACCCGCCAGGTTCGTCAGCCGCACATCCAGCCCATTAAAGCGTACCATCAGCCGCAGGTGATCGAGGCCGAAGAGGTGCAGAATCGTCGCGTGCAGGTCGTTGACGTGGACCGGTTCTTCGACGACGTGCCAGCCGATTTCGTCGGTTTTTCCGATGATTTGGCCGCCCCGCACCCCGCCGCCGGCCATCCACAGGCTGAACGCGAAGGGATGGTGATCGCGGCCGGTTATGCCGGGCCGGTTCTTGCGGTTTTCGCCCAACGGCGTACGGCCGAACTCGCTCATCCAGACGACGAGCGTGCTGTCCAAGAGTCCCCGTTGCTTGAGGTCTTTAATCAACGCTGCGACCGGCTGATCGGCCATGCCGGCGTTGAACGCCAGCTCCTCGTCCAGGTTGCTGTGATGGTCCCACGAGGCGTGGAAGAGATTGACGAACCGCACGCCGCGCTCGAGCAGCCGCCGCGCGAGCAGACAATTTGTGGCGAACGATCGGTATTGCCCAGGCCCGCCGCCGCGTTCCGCCTTGAGCGGCGGGTCTTCCCGATCCACACCGTACGCGTCGTGGACGTGCTTGGGCTCGCTGGCGAAGTCAATCAGCTCCGGCGCGGCGGCCTGCATCCGGAAGGCGAGCTCATAGGCGGCGATTCGGCTGTTGATCTCGGCGTCGCCCATGCGGTCATAGTGCTCGCGGTTCAAGTCGGCGATCGCCTCGATGCTCTTGCGTTCCAGCTCGCGCGAGATCCCTTTGGGACTACTGAGATTCAGCACCGGATCGCCCTGGTTGCGGAACAGCACGCCGGCATACGTCGAAGGCAAAAAACCGCTCGACCAGTTGGACGCGCCGCCGCTAGTGCCGCGTCCGCTGGTCAGCACCACGTAACCCGGCAGGTTCCGCGACTCGCTGCCCAGCCCGTAGTTGAGCCAAGCGCCCATGCTCGGGCGGCCGAACCGCGGCACGCCGGTATTCATCATCAACTGGCCGGGATGATGGTTGAACGCCTCGGTGTGCATCGAGCGGATCAGGGCAATATCGTCGGCGCAGGTGCTCAAGTGCGGCAGCAGGTCGGAAAGGTCCATCCCGCACTCGCCGTACTTCGCGAACTTCCGCGGCGTGCCCATCAGCCGCGCGGATTCTTTTTGAATAAACGCGAAGCGGACCTCTTTGGTCAGGCTCTCGGGAAGCGCCTCGCCGTCCAGCTCGTTGAGCTTTGGCTTGGGGTCGAAGAGGTCCATCTGGCTGGGACCGCCTTCGAGGTAGATGCAAATGCAGCGTTTGGCCTTGGGAGCGAAGTGCGGCGCTTTAGGGAGGAGCGGGTCAGCGGCCGACGACTCGGCCGCGAGCAGTCCGTCGTCGTGGAACATCGACGCCAGCGCCAACAGGCCGATGCCGCTGGCGGTGGAAGTAAGAAACTGGCGCCGGCCTAGCTCAACGAGTTCATGCGTAGTCATTGGGCGGCTCAATACCTTGATGATAGGCCAACGTATTGCGATGGCGTTCCATGAAAACAAGACGCTCGTGAGGCGTGAGTTTCAAAAAGTATCGGGCCATCGAGACGTTGAGACCGTCTTGATTTACTTCGCCATGCCTGTAGAGCGTGTCGATCGTCAGCTCTTCCAGCAGCCATTGTTTGTCATCGAAAGTTGATTCGAGTCCGGACATTTGATCACTCCCGCGTGATGAATTCGTCCAAATTCATGAGCGTCCGTGCCACGACCATCCATGCCGCGGCTTCGGCGGGCTTAACATCTCCCGGTGCAGAGTCGCCGACGAGTTTTTTCGCGGCCTCGCCCTCTCCTTCAAACTCGGCCCGTGCAGCGGCATACAACTTGCGCAGCCGTGATAGCTCGGGCTCGGTGGGTCCCCGGCTCAAGCACAGCTCAAACGCAAATCGCAACCGCGCATCCACGATCGCCTCCTGGACGACCGCCGCATCGCCCCCGCCCGTGCCATCCGCCGCGACAATCTGGTTCATCGGCTCTTGCAAAACTCGCCGGCCGAGCGCTTGGGCGGATTCGACAAACACGACGTCGTTCATCAGCGTCAACGCCTGCAGCGGCGTGTTCGAACGCTCGCGGCGGGTACAGGTCAGGTTCGAATCCGGCGCGTCGAAGGTCGCCAGCGTGGGGTACGGGCTGGTCCGCTGAAACCACGTGTAGAGTCCGCGGCGATAGCGATCGGCGCCCTTGCTTTCGATCCATTTGACACTGCCGGCGTAGCTCAACGCCGCGATCTCCGGCGGCTGCGGCGGGCGGACGCTCGTGCCGCCGACCGTCCGGTTCAAGAGTCCGCTGACGGCAAGCGCCGCGTCGCGGACGATCTCCGCCTCGAAGCGCAGCCGGTTCTGCCGCGCCAGCCAGTTGTTGTACGGGTCGCGCTGGTACAGCTCCGGCCGCGCGGACGAGGTTTGACGATACGTCGCCGAGATCACGATCAGCTTGTGCAGCCGCTTCATCCGCCAGCCGGAATCGCGAAATTCGGCGGCCAGCCACTCGAGCAGTTCCGGGTGCGATGGCCTTTCCCCCTGGGTACCGAAATCGTCCGCTGTGTGGACCAGCCCGCGGCCGAAGTGCCATTGCCAAAAGCGATTCACCGCCACGCGGGCGGTCAGCGGGTTGGCCGGATCGACAATCCAGCGAGCCAGATCCAGCCGGTCCGGTTTTTCGCCCCGCGGCTCAAGCGGCGGCAGCACTTCGGGCGTGTGCGGTTCGATGACCGGCCCCTTCGCGAGAAAATCGCCTCGCTGGTGCAAGTAATTTTCGCGAGCGTCATTTCTGTCCACGATACCAGGCGCAAACTCGCGCGGCTGGGGACGGTTCTTGCCATTTCCGCGGGATGGTCCGTCGTTGCGGACATCCCCCATCCGAATCGGCTTGTCCGATCCGCCATCGAGCGCCACATCGACCTCGTCGATATTATTGAAAAAACCGTACAGCCCGAAATATTCCCGCTGCGTGATCGGGTCGTACTTGTGCGTGTGACAGTTCGCACAGCCTACGGTCAGTCCCAGCCACACCGTGCCGGTCGTGTTCGTCCGATCGACCGTCTGCTTCGTCCGGTCCTCTTCCGGATCGGCGCCCCCTTCGCGGTTGGTGAGCGTGTTGCGATGAAAGCCGGTGGCCGCGCGCTGCTCGACGGTCGCATCGGGCAACAGGTCGCCCGACAACTGCTGTACCGTGAACTCGTCGTACGGCAGATCGCTGCTCAACGCACGGATCACCCAATCGCGATACTGCCAAGCGTGCGGCCGCGCCAGGTCTTTTTCGTAGCCGTCGGTATCGGCATATCGCGCCAGATCGAGCCAGTAACGGCCGGAGCGCTCGCCATAATGCGGCGACGCGAGCAAGCGGTCAACCAGCTTCTCATAAGCGATCGAACTTTCGTCGTTGACGAACTCGGCCAGCTCGGCTGGCGTCGGCGGCAGGCCAATCAGATCGATGAATAGGCGGCGCACCAGCGTAGGCTTGTCCGCCTCAGGCGACGGCGTGACGCCCTCCGTTTCAAGACGCGTGAGAATAAAGGCGTCGATCGGGTTGCGCACCCAGGCGTCATTCTTCACCGCAGGTAAAGGCGGTCGTTTGATCGGCTGGAACGCCCAGTGGTCCGAGCCGGCGCGCTTGGCCCCTGCGTCGGCATCGTCCGGCCAGACGGCGCCTTGATCGATCCAGGCCCGCACTACCGCGACCTGTTCCGAGGTGAGCGGCTTGCCTTCGCCTTCCGGCGGCATGGATTCGTCGTCGCCAACTCCGGCGATACGCAGGACCAGTGGGCTTTGCCCGCTTTTCCCTGTAAGGATGGCCGGGCCGTAATCGCCGCCAAGGAGGGCCCGCTTGCGTACGTCGAGCCGAAAGCCCGATTCTTCGCTTTCTGGGCCATGGCAGGAGTAGCAGTGTTTCGCAAAGATCGGTTGGATGTCCTTGGCGAAATTGATCTTGCGGTCGGCGGGTGGAGGCAGATTAGAGGCCAGCTCATCCGCAGTGACGGTTCTGCCCGTGCATACGATCGCCGCAACGACGATTGCCGTTCTGAGGTGGCGAAAAGTTGCAAGGACGCGCTGCATCAGAATTCAGGCCCGAAGGCTCGGCAGGCAATGCCCAGCCCGTGAGAGCCGGGACCGGTGCGATTGTGAATTCGGCTAGGTCCGGAAGACCGGCACCCTGCTCTATGACGCACGGCCAGCCCGGCTTGCAGTTTATTCGCTTTCGGCTGCGCTAGCAAACGGGTATCTTTTGGAGTGCTGTGACTTGTCATAGCTTTCTCTTTCAAACCGCTTTGCACGAGGCTGCATGTCGCCTTTTCTTCGGCCTTATTGAAATCCAAAGCGGCGACGAGTCGCCGCACTCCAAATGCCATGTCTCAAGCCCTTCGCAAGCGCCTTTTCGACGAGCTCGATGCGCTGGTTCTGATCGATCCGCATACTCACATCAACGCCCTCCAGCCGGCATCCCAGACGCTTGCCGACGTGCTGGGGTATCACTATTACACTGAGCTGGCCCACTCGGCGGGCATGCGGCGCGAATGGATCGAGCAGCCGGGCCTTTCGCCCAAGGACAAAGTCGGCCGGCTGGTTGAAGGCTTGGGCCCGATCGAGAACACCATCCAGTACAGTTGGCTGATCGAAATGCTCCGCGAGTTCTTTGGTTTCACGGATGAAAGGCTGACCAAGGAGAATTGGGAAGCTGTCTATGACAGTGCGGCGACGACGATGCAATCGCCCGTCTGGGCCAGCACGGTGATGCGGCAGAGCAACCTGGAGGCGGTGTTTTTGACGAACGACTTCGACGATCGGCTAGATGGGTTCGACACGCGGACGTATATCCCCTGCCTGCGAACGGACGATTTGGTCTTTCACCTTGCCAAGCCCGCCGTCCGCGAGCGGCTCGAACAGGCCTCGGGCGTTACCGTGCGCGACGCGATCAGCCTACGCAACGCTGTCGGGCGGCTGTTCGAGCACTTCACGCGCAAGAACTGCCGCGCGTGCGCCATCTCGCTGCCACCGGACTTTTCGCCGCAGGCGATCGATCCGACGACGGCCGATGCGGCGGTGCAAGCGGCGCTGCGCGGGGGCGACGAGTTCCAGGCGCATCATCAGCGCGAGTTGTCGCACTACGTCTTCTGGTCGCTGGCGGAATTCTGCGCCGATTTCAAGCTGCCGTTCGATCTGATGATCGGCGTCAATCGCTCGGTGTATCCTGGCGGCGTCTACCAGGGGCAAGATCTCTACGACAGCCGCGTATCGCTGATCCAATATCGCGAGTTGTTCAACGCCTTCCCGCAGGTCACGTTCCCGATCTCCGTGCTCGCCAGCGTCACCAACCAGGAGCTCACGAGCTACGCCTGGATCTTTCCCAACGTGGTCACCAATGGCCACTGGTGGTACAGCAACACGCCGACGTTCATCGAGCACGACTGCGCCGCGCGGCTCGAGGCCGTCCCTCGCACCAAGCAGATCGGTTACTACAGCGATATGTACAAACTGGAGTTCGCGCTGCCGAAGTTCCGCATGTACAAGCGGATTCTCGCCAAACTGCTCGCCGAGCGCTACTGCATCGACCGCCATTGGAGCGAAGAGCGGGCGGTTCAGTTCGGCCGGCAGGTGCTGCGAGACAATGTTGAGCGCGTGTTCGCGGTCTCGGCCATTCATTGAACGGCTTTGATCAACATGGCGGACCCGACGAGTTTGCCTTGCAGGCGTTATTCACCGTAAGATGGATGAGACGGTTGAGCGGGGCTTGCAGAATTGTTAGCGACCGACAGACGTTCGACGGAGGAGGCTTTCATGGAGACAGCCACAGTGGGTCGAGTCCTGGCCGAAGCGAAAATCGAGAATTTGACCGATTTGCGCGACGCGGACCGAAATATGCTGCCGCGCGACCAGGTTCGCATGGCGATTGTACCCGATGCGCTTGTCGATACGGGCTCCACCACGCTGGCCCTTCCGACTCGACTGATCCATCAGCTCGGCCTGCAGAAGGCTTACGAAAAACGTGCCCGGACGAGTGCCGGCACTCAGCAGATTAACGTCTTTGACGCCGTTCGGCTCACGTTGCTTGACCGTTATTGCACCGTCGATGTTATGGAAGTGCCCGACGATGTGCCGGTGCTCATCGGACAGATTCCGCTCGAAATGCTGGACCTGGTCGTCGATAGCCAAGGTCGGCAATTGATTGGCAACCCTGCCCACAACGGCGAGCATGTGCTCGAGCTTTACTAACCGTTCCACTCCGACAAGCGGGGCGAGGTTGAGGAGCTTCTTAGGCGTCAAGAGCGTTCCCCATGAATCCGCCAGCCCCCCCAATCACCGTCGACCTGCGAATTCCCGGCACGTGGTCCCATCCGCGAGAACTCATCGAGCGCTTGCCGGCCGGCTGCCGCTTAACGCCCGAGGCGCTGATCTTGCCGGATGAAACGCAGGTCGACGTTGGCTTTTTGGATGCCGATGATCAGTTTGCCGAGATCTTTCGAAGCTCGTGCCGGCGGCCGGCGACGGAAGAAGAATTGGCGACGGTCGACGGCTTCACGGTGAACGTCGTCTTGAGCGGTCCGGGCGGCTCGATCGAGGCGGCCCGCACGATGATGCAATCCGCCGCGGCCCTGGTTCAGGCCGGCGGCGCGGGCGTGTTCATCGACAACAGCGGGCTGGCTCATGGCGGCCAACACTGGCTGGCTTTGACCGAAGACGGCGGGCCGGACGCGCTGAGTTTCGCCTTCGTCGCCGTCATCCGCGGGAAAACCGAAGTGTGGACGATGGGCATGCACGTGCTGGGATTGCGCGACATTGTGATGAAACGGACCGATATCGAGACCCACGGCTTTGACATCATCGAAGTGATCCGCTACTTGTCCCGAGACGAGAAGCCGGTCGACGACGGCCATGTACTGGCCGACCTGAACGGACCACAGTTTCAGGCTTTCGCGGAGGACACTCCGGAACAACTCGCCGGCAGCCCCATGCACAATCCCTTCGGACGTTTGAAGCTCGTGAGCATGCGGGATATTGCTGAAACGAATTAGGTCACCGCCACGCGCGGCTCAAACTCGAACGGCCACCGCCGAGCAACTGACCGCATATCCGAGGGCGCGCTTGGTCATCGGAAACACGCGACACGATGCGATTGCCAGCGCCATTTCGATCAGCCCTTCATCGCCATACCTCAGCCGAATGCGCTCGCGCCACGCGTCTTCTTCGCCGTTGGCCGTCACCACCGCCTCCGCAAAACAGTACGCCTCCCTCAGCTCCTCCGGCAGATCATCCGGTTTGCCATCCAGCACCCCACGCAATAGCTCGGCCGGCACGCCCGCTTTTTTGGCCTGGTTCACTGCAATCTGGACGCAAGTTTCGCAATCCGCGTTTCGGACAGCCACGATTCGGGCAATGTAACAGGGACGCGGCGGCAGCACGCGGCGGTATTCGTCCACAGCAAGAAATTTCGCGAACTTGAAAAAGGCCCGCAGCGAAACGCGCACGATGAACCGGCAATAATCCAGCGGCACGCCCAAGTCTTTCTCGGCAGACGCAATTCGGGCCAGAATGATTTTTCGTAGCATGAGGGCGTCCCTTCTGAATGGTACGGTGGTTATATGATACGCCGAGTCGCGGCGCGGGTCGCTGGTGATCGGCGACATCGATCGCGGCCTGACCTTCGCCTACGTGATGGTACAAGATACCGGCATACGGCGTGTGCCTACTGCTTGACAGTAGGTCGATCATCCGAGAAAATGTGAGCGTGCTCATATACTTGCGGTGGCAACGCGGCAAAGGAGCTAATGCCATGATCGAAACTCGTCGCACGTTTTTGGCCAGGTCCGCGGCGGCGGTGATCGCTGCTCTGTTTCCGGAAATGGCGGCCGGCCAGCGGATCAGTGAACTGGAACTGGATCCTGAAGAAAACCTCTACTTAGTCTCGGACATGGCGCCAGTGGTCGAAGAGTCCACACTCACCGACCTGCGGGTGGAAGGGACTCTGCCCAAGGAGTTAAACGGCGTTTTTCTTCGCAATGGACCCAACCCGCAGTTTCGCCCGCAGAACAGCTATCATTTGTTCGAAGGGGACGGGATGATTCACGCCGTTCATTTGGAGAACGGCAAAGCCACGTACCGCAATCGTTACGTCCGCACGGCGGCCTGGAAGAAAGAGCACGCCGCCGGGAAGGCCCTGTACCCCAGCGTGCTAGACCCGATCGATTGGAACCACATGGCGCGGTCGATCCTGGCCGGAGAGCAGCCGGCGCCGAATCGCGCCAACACGGCACTGGTTTGGCACCATGGCAAACTCCTCGCCCTGTGGGAGGGAGGAGTGCCGCACGAGGTTTCGCTGCCGGAGCTCGACACGGTGGGCGAGTACACTTTCGGCAAGAAGCTGTCGCACAACTTCACCGCGCACCCGAAGGTGGACCCCGAGACGGGCGAACTGGTCTTCTACGGGTACCAGCCGATGCAGCCGTACCTGCAGCACAGCGTCGCCGACCGGACGGGCCGGATCACGCACACGACCGCCGTCCCGCTTCCTCGCCCGACGATGATCCACGACGCGGCCATCACGCGGCGACACACCGTCTTCCTCGATACACCGGCCGAGTTCGATGTGGCCGGGGGCCTACGCGGCAAGCCGTTCCTGAAGTGGTCGCCCGAGCACGGAGCGCGGATCGGCGTGTTGCCGCGATATGCCCAAGGCGCCGCGATCAAGTGGTATGACATCGAGACGTGCTTTGTGTTTCACGTCTTCAATGCCTACGAGGAAGAGAACGAAATCGTCCTCCATGCCTGCCGGTTCGACCATTACCCGGCCATTGCGGATTTTTCCGGCCGGTCGAAGGTGAAGAACGCCGACTGGCTGGCGAAGGACGCGCGGTCCGTCGCTTATATGTGGAGGCTGAACCTCGACACCGGTAAGGTGTCCGAAAGCGCGCTGGATGACGTCAGCGTCGAGATGCCGCAAGTCGATCAGGGCCGTACCGGCACGAAAACGCGCTACGGCTACTGCAGTTCGCTCATGGACATGGAGCGGTGTACTTTTCACAAGTACGACTTCAAAACCGGCGGCCGCGTGTCGCACCGGCTGGGCGAGGATCGTGTACCTGGCGAGGCGATTTTTGTACCGCGCGAGGGCGCGAAAGCGGAAGACGATGGTTATGTGTTGGCGTTATCCTATGATCGGGTGAAACGGCAGAGCGAGCTGGTGGTTGTCGCGGCGAATGATTTCGACAGCGCACCCGTGGCCCGCGTCGTGATCCCGCGCCGTATTCCAGTTGGCTTCCATGCCGCGTGGGTGCCGTTGAGTTGAGTCGGGAGAGGCCATAGGAGAATCACGATGCGTGAATTCTTGAGCACCGCCGGGGGGATTATCGCGCTCGTCTTCACAATTCTCGGGATTGTGTTTTCCACTACGGGCCTGGCCCTGGCAATATTCGTCCGGCCGCAGGACATCGGGATCACTTTTCTCGGCACGGGCGGCGGCTTCTTGGCGGTTGGAGCCTTGCTCACGGGGTTTCGTCTGGCAGCGCTGCGACGGCGTGCGCGGCTGCTTGAGACGGGATTGGACTCGCGCGGCACGATCGTCGAACTCGTGCAGAACCCGTTCGTACGACTTAACGGTCGGCATCCGTGGGTTGTGCGTTACCGCTACACGGTGCAGGGCTGTGACCATGCAGGCAGCGAGTCGATGATGGACCTTCCCGCGGGGTATACCAAGGGCGCGAGCGTAGTCGTGGTGTATGATCCGACCCGCGTGGAACTCAGCGCGCTCAAGCGCGAAAGCCTGGCGGCGAGGTGACAGCGGCTAACAACCGGATGCACCGGATCGCTCGGGTCGCAAAAAGATAGGTGGCGCGGGTCGATCGTGGATACCTACGACCTGTTTCTCATCAGTCGCTAACCAAACCCTAACAGCCGGCTGCTAGCTTCAAGCGTGTCGTCGTGCGCGCGTCGTATCGGGCTGGCCTATGATAACGGGAGCAACTTTCCTTGACCGCCACTTTGCTGAAGAGCCGATCCATGTCGCGTGAACGAATCCTCGTTGTCGATGACGAGGAGGACCTACTGGAGCTGGTCAACTACAACCTGAGCCGCGAAGGCTTTCGGGTGGAGTGTGTCGCCAGCGGCGAAGCGGCACTGGCCGCTGCCCGCAAGAACCTGCCAGACTTGATCGTGCTTGATCTCTTATTGCCGAATGTTGACGGCCTGGAGATCTGCCGGCGTCTGAAGGGAGACGACAAGACCAAACACATCCCCATCATCATGCTGACGGCCAAGAGCGCCGAGTCAGACATGGTCTCCGGACTCGAGCTGGGGGCCGACGACTACATGACCAAGCCGTTCAGTCCGCGCGTGCTCTTGGCGCGGATCAAGGCGATCCTCCGCCGCAAAGCCAAGCAGGTGCCGGACGATTCGGCAATCCACATCCGCGAGTTGATGATTCATCCGGGGCGCCATGAGGTGACGATCAGCGGCAAGCCAGTTGAGCTCACGTTCACCGAGTTCCGCCTGTTGCACTTTCTCGCCCGCAAGCCCGGCTGGGCCTTTACGCGCGCGCAGATCGTAGACGCCGTGAAAGGAGAGGATTATCCTGTAACGGAGCGTAGCGTCGACGTGCAGGTGGCCGGTTTGCGAAAGAAGTTAGGCGACTTGGGCCGATACATCGAGACCGTCCGCGGCGTCGGCTACCGATTTAAGGAGTAGCCATGTACGAACGGCGGCTGGCGTGGCGCCTGTTCGTCGCGTATTTTCTGGTCATGCTTGTAGCGCTTGCGGCCCTCGGCTGGTATGGCTCTTATGTTCTGGACGAGGCGCTGGCCAGCGGCCTCTCACGACAGCTTCAGACGACGGCTCAGCTTGTCGCGCAGCAGATCGAGCCGGCGCTCGATAGGCTCGACGAAAAGCAGATTCGCGCCGCGGTCCTACGCGCCAGCCGCACGAACAGCAGTCGGATCACAGCGATCTTGCCCTCCGGAGAGGTTCTTGCCGACACGCACGACGACCCCGCCCGGATGGACAACCACGCGCGCCGGCCGGAGGTGCAGGCCGCGCTGGCGGGTGAAATCCGCCGCGAAGACCGTTACAGCAACACAGTGGGCGAACAACAGATCTACGTGGCGGTGCCGGTGACGCGGCAAGGCGCCGTCCTCGGCGTGGTGCGGGCGGCCGTCTCGCGTGCCGAAAGCCGACGCGAGTTACGGCATTACCAAAGCATGCTGTTCTCGGGGTTGGTCGTGGCGACACTGGCGGCGACGCTGGTTTCGTGGCGGCTGGCGCGGCAGCAAAGCCGACCCTTCGAACAGGTCGCCGAGGCGGCCCAGCGGCTGGCACAAGGTAATGAAACGGAGCGCCTTCCCAAAAGCGACGTGCAGGAGCTCGCGCGCCTGTCCGAGTCGCTCAACCATTTGGCACAGGAGCTGGAAGACCGCGGGCATACCATCGGCCGGCAAGGGCACGAGTTGGAAGCGGTGTTGGCCAGCATGATTGAAGGCGTGTTGGCGGTCGACTGCGAAGAGCGCGTGATCAGCATCAATCGCGCCGCCGCGCAACTCATCGGCGGTCAGGTAGGCGAAGTTGTCGGCCGCAGTTTGCAGGAGGTGATTCGCAATGCGGACTTGCGACGGCTCGCCGCACAGGCGGTAGCGGGTGGCGAATCGGTCGAGGACGATATTGTGCTGCGCGGCGAACAGGACCGTGTGTTGCAGGCTTGCGCCACGCCGCTGCGCGATATCAAAGGCCAAAGCATTGGAGCGGTCCTTGTGCTGCACGACGTTACGCACTACCGGCATTTGGAGAATATTCGTCGCGACTTCGTGGCCAACGTGTCGCACGAGCTGAAGACACCGATCGCATCGATCAAGGGGTTTGTCGAGACGCTGCTCGATGGCGCACTGGAGAATCGCGAAGATGCCCTGCGTTTCTTGCGAATTGTCGCCAGGCAGGCCGACCGGTTGAACCAAATCATCGAGGACTTGCTGAGCCTCGCGAAGATTGAAGAGAGCGAGGAGAAGGGCAACGTACCGCTCGCGGAGGGCTCGCTTAAGGAGCTTCTGGAAGCGGCGATGAACGATTGTCAGGCGGCGGCGGCCGAGCGCGACATCCGAGTCGATATCTCTTGTGACGAGGAGATCGTGGCCAACATCAACGCCCATCTCCTTGAACAGGCCGTCGTCAATCTGTTGGACAATGCGATCAAGTACAGCGATTCAGGCGACGTGGTTTTGATCACCGCCCGCGCGCTTCCGAGCGAAGTCTTGATTTCGGTGACGGACCACGGCTGCGGGATCGACCGCGACCATTTGCCGCGCCTGTTCGAGCGGTTCTATCGCGTCGACAAGGCGCGCAGCCGCAAGCTCGGCGGCACCGGCCTGGGCCTGGCAATCGTCAAGCACATCGTGCAGGCGCATGGCGGCAAAGTATCGGTGCAAAGCATACCGGGAAAGGGAAGCACGTTTACAATCCACCTCCCCGCTGTGCGAACGCCGAAGTTGGAGTTCAAGCTTTAGAACCGCTAACCCAACCGGCACACAGTAACCCGAAGCGTGAGCGAGGAACCGGCAGATTCGGCCTCGCTTACGCGTCGGGTTACTATTGTTAGCGGTTCTTAGTTTGCGAGAACAGCCTGAAAGGCTGAACTCCAACTACCCGAACCGCCCGGTGATGTACTCCTCGGTTAGCTTGTTCCGAGGGTTTTCAAAGATATGCACGGTGGAGCCGATCTCCACGATTTCGCCCACATACATAAACGCGGTATAAGCCGAAACCCGCGCCGCTTGCGACATGTTGTGCGTGACAATGATGATCGTCACCTTCTCTTCCAGCGAGCGGATGAGATCCTCGATGTGCGACGTGGCGACCGGGTCGAGGGCGGAGGTGGGCTCGTCAAACAGCAGAATCTCCGGGTCGGTGGCCAACGCCCGGGCGATGCACAACCGCTGTTGCTGTCCGCCGGACAATTCGTAGGCCGACTTGTGCAGTCGGTCCTTCACTTCGTCGAAGATCGCCGCAGATTTAAGCGCGGTTTCGACGCGACCGTGCAGCTCCGACCGGTTTCGAACTCCCTTCAACCGCAGCCCGTAGGCGATGTTCTCGAAGATCGACTTGGGAAATGGGTTCGGCTTTTGGAACACCATCCCGATCCGCATCCGCATTTCGAGGGGGTCGATTGCTTTGCTGACGATGTTGGCGCCGCTGGGGTGCAGGATGATCTCTCCTTCGTAGCGCGTCCCTGGATAGAGGTCATGAATTCGGTTGAAGCAACGCAAGAGCGTGCTTTTGCCGCAGCCGGAGGGACCGATCAGGGCCGTCACCTGCCGTTCGGCGAAGAGGAGATTGACGTTCTTCAACGCCTGAAAGTCGCCGTAAAAAAAGTTCAGCGACTTGACTTCCGCCTTGTACGGCGGCGCGACCAGGGGAACGTTTGCTGGAGCGTGGGTCATGCCAACTGGTTCGCTTTCGCCTGGTCGCGGTTTTGGGCGCCCTTCTAGGGGAGGGCGTCCGAGGGAGAGCGCTCGCGCCTGGATCAAACGGGTATTTGTCGCGGTCTTCATGAAAACCTCTACCACTTTATCTTTCGCCGAGCACGGTAGCGAACGAAAATCGCGACCGCGTTCAGACCTAATGTCATCGCCATCAACACCAAGCCGGCCGCAGCGGCGTTCACGTGAAAGTCCTCGGTCGGCCGCGAAGTCCAATTGAACATTTGAATCGGCAGGACCGTGAACCGCGAATCGAGCCACTCGAAGCTGACAAACGGAAAAGAATCGGTAACCGGCGAGCCGGGCAAAAGCGCGATGAACATGAGCGCGCCGATGGTGATCAAGGGCGCCGTCTCGCCGATCGCTCGCGAGAGGGCGATGATCACGCCGGTGGCGATGCCGCCAACTGAATAGGGCAATAGGTGATGACGGATAACCTGCCACTTGGTTGCACCCAAAGCGTACGCCGCCTCGCGAATATGCACCGGGATCGTGCGCAACGCTTCGCGCGTCGCCACGATCACGATGGGCAGCACCAGCACAGCCAGCGTGAGGCCGCCCGCCAGCAAACTTTGTCCCAAGCCCAGCATATAAACGAACAACCCCAGAGCCATCAGCCCGTAGATGATCGACGGCACGCCCGCCAGGTTGGAGATATTGATTTCGATGATCGTGGTGATCCAGTTCTTCTTGCCGTACTCTTCCAGGTAGAGTCCGGCGGCAATGCCCAAGGGGACGGCGGTGGCGGCCGTCACGCACATAATGGCCAGCGATCCGACCCAGGCCGCTAGAATGCCCGCGCGACTGGCATGCCGCGAGGGATACGACGTCAGAAAATCCCAGTCGATGCGCGCCAAGCCGTCGTATGCCAGATTGAACAGCAGCGCCCCGAGCGTCGTGATGCCGACGAGCGTGCAGGCGATCCCCACCAGGTTGAAGACGCGGTCTTCCAGCTTTCGTCGGGCGATAATACGGCTGACTTCGTGCATCAGTAACGTTGTCGATAACGTTTGCGGAGATAATAGCCCAGGACGTTGAAGGTCAGAGTCATGGCAAACAACGTGATCCCGGCGGCGAAGATCGACTGATAGCCGATTTCGCCGTGTGGAAGATCACCCAAGCTCACCTGGACGATGAAGGCGGTGATCGTCTCGGCCGGCTGGCGGGGGTCGAGCGTCAGGTTAGGCATCATGCCGGCGGCGATCGCCACGATCATGGTCTCGCCGATGGCGCGCGAGATACCCAGGATGTAGGCGGCCGCAATACCCGACAGCGCCGCCGGAAACACCACGCGCAGCGACGTCGCCAGTCGGTTTCCGCCCAAGGCATAGGAACCTTCGCGCAGGAGCATGGGCACAGCGCTCATCGCGTCTTCGCTGAGCGAGCTGACGTACGGGATGATCATGATGCCCATCACGATCCCAGCGCCCAGCATGTTGAATGTCGGCAGGCCCGGAATAAAGGTCTGCAGAAGCGGCGTGACGAACTGGAGAGCGAAGTATCCGTAGATCACTGTTGGTACGGCGCTCAGCAGTTCCAGAATCGGCTTCAAGGTCTCGCGCACCAGCGCCGGAGCGTATTCGCTCAAGTACATCGCCACGATGGTGCCGATCGGCAGGGCCACGGCCAGCGCGACGGCGGTGGTCACTAGCGTGCCGACCAGCAATGGCAAAATGCCATAGCGCGGCGCGGCAAACGTCGGGCTCCAAAGAGTGTCGGTGAAGAACTCCCACAGGGAAACGTGCGCAAAGAACGTGGACGATTCGTAGACCAGAACGCCGACGATGCCGGCCGTGATCGCAATCGACGAAAAGGCGGCGGCAAACAGCACCAAGCCGACGCCGCGGTCGGTCAGGCGGCGCCGGGCAATAAGGCGCGAGACGGAGTCCAAACCCGGCTGCGCCAGCGAAAGGCCGGCCTCGGAACTTACAGTGCCAGTGGCCATTGGGTCCTGCCATCGAAATGGAAGAGAGCCGAGTCGAGGGCTGACGCTAGAACTTGGGCTCGCGCTTCAGGATGTCTTCAATCCGCATGCCCACGCCGGGCTCACCACCGTAGCCCGTGCCCACGGTCCTTTTTTCGAACCGCTCTTTGGCCATTTCATAGGCCTTATCGGGCAGCGGCACGTAGCTGACTTCGGCCGAAAGCGCCTTGACATTGTTCAGGTAAAACTCGACGAACGCCTTGACTTCGGGCTTCTCGGCGCTCTTCTTATTGACATAGATGAACAGGGGACGCGAGAGCGGAGTGTATGTCCCATCGAGCACCGTGCTCATACTCGGTTTGACCGGCGGCTTGTCACCATCTTGAATGGCGAGCGCCTTCATCTTTTCCTTGTTCGGCTCGTAATACGCGTAGCCAAAATAGCCCAGCGCATTCGGATTGCCTTCGATGCCCTGGACGAGGACGTTGTCGTCTTCGCTGCTGGTGAAATCGCCGCGGCTGGACTTTGCCTTGCCGACGACCGCCTCAGTAAAATAATCAAACGTTCCGGAGTCGGTGCCGGGACCAAAAAGCACCAACTCCTTATCTGGCCATTCTGCGCGAACCTGGTTCCAGTTAGTGATTTTCTCTTCAGCCGCGGGCTCCCAAAGTTTCTTCAGCTCGGCGACAGTAATCGAATCGGCCCAGTCGTTGTCTTTGTGGACCACAACCGTAAGCGCATCAAAGCAAATCGGCAGCTCGATGTACTCAATGCCGTTTTCCTTTGCCAATTTCATCTCGGCCGCCGTGATCGGACGGCTGGCATCGGAGATATCGAGCTCGCCGCGGCAGAACCTCTGGAAGCCGCCGCCGGTGCCCTTGATGCCAACGGTCACCTTCGCCCGCCCATCCACCGCGATCTGAAACTCTTCGGCCACGGCCTCGGACACTGGATACACCGTGCTGGAGCCATCGACCTCGACGACCGACCCGTCTGGGATTTCGGCCGGTTTGATCGTGCCCAAATCCGGTTTGAAAGCGACAACCTCGCTATTTGATGCCTGCTTTTTGCCGCAGCCGAAGGATCCGGCGAGCGTCAACGAGCCGATCATCAATCCGGCGAGCCAGGGTCCGACGCGACGATTCGTGCGCAGTTGCATAGAATTGACTTCCATTGCTCAACGACAGAAAAAGGGAACGCAGCCTAGTCGCTAGCAACCTAACGCACCGATGTGAGGATCGCGTTAGCGTTTGATTAGAAGCGTTGGGTGCGGCGCGCATTCGTCATCCCAAGGTCCCTTTGGGATGATCCACGGAGCGGAGCTTGGGAACGAGGGAACTCGCCCAACGGAACGGCACAGAGGCCGTTCCCTACAGAGACGCCCCCTTCGCCTTTTTCCTGCCCTTCGCTTGCGGCGCGGGGCTGATCGGCCAATCCGGGCTCTCCGTGCGAGCCGTTTTGAGATAGGTCTCGATTCTCGCAGCAATTTCGGGATGCTGGTCTGCGACGTTGCGTTCTTCGGCAATGTCGTTGGCGAGGTTGTATAGTTCGAGCTGGCCGCCGTGCTTCAGGCGCACTCCTTTCCACTTGCCCATCCGCGCCGCCTGCTGGAAGCCGCGCTCGTGGAATTCCCAGTACAGAAACTCGTGCTGCCGCTGCTGGCGATCGCCCGCGCCATCCCCGAGCAGCGTCGGGTAAAACGAGATGCCGTCGGTTTCGCTCGGTGGTTCGATGCCCGCAATTTCGGCGATTGTCGGCAACAAATCCCAGTGGGCGCAGAGGTGGTCGCTCGTCTGGCCCCGGTTTACCTTACCGGGCCAGCGGACGATGAGCGGGACGCGGATGCCGCCGTCGTACAGGTCGCGCTTGATCCCGCGCAAGGGGCCGTTGGAGTTGTGAAATTCCGCGTCCGAGCCGCCTTCCTTGTGTGGCCCGTTGTCACTCGAGAACATCACCACGGTATTCTCATCGATCTTCAATTCCTTGAGCCTCTGTATAATGCGGCCGATGTCGCGGTCCAGATAGGCGATCATCGCCGCTCGTCCCTTTTGCGCGTCGGGCCAGTCTTTGTTGGCATACTCACCATAGTCGGGGACCTCCATGCCTGCTTTGCCGGCTTCGTTGTTGGCATGCGGCTGCGTGTACCCGAGATAAAGAAAGAACGGACTGCTCTTGTTTTTCTCAATGAACTGCATGGCGTCGGCTGTAAACAACTCGGGCGTGTACGTCGCCTTGTTCGTCGAAACGCCGCGCTCGACTTTGTTGTCCAATTCAAACCGCTCGCCGTTCTTCCACAGAAACGCCGGGTAGTAGTTGTGCGCCTCGGTGTTCGTGACATAGCCGAACCAGTGGTCAAAGCCTTGCTTGTGCGGCTCGCCGGCGCTGCCGGGCGTGGCGCAGCCCCATTTGCCGATGTGTGCGGTTCTGTAGCCGGCAGGTTTCAAAACTTCCGCGATCGTGATGTCGTCGTCGCGGAGACTGACTTTCGCATTGCCGCGAATGCGAGCGTGACCGGTATGCAGCCCGGTCATAAGCGAGCAGCGCGACGGCGCACAGACAGTGCTGCCGGCGTAAGCCTGCGTGAACCGAATTCCCTCGCGCGCCAGCCGGTCGAGATGCGGAGTACTGAAGTTTTTTTGCCCGTAACAACTCAGGTCGCCATAGCCGAGATCGTCGGCGGTAATCAGGATCACGTTGGGACGACGCGCCGCCTCTTGGCCGGCCACGGGAGCGACGTTCAGCGCTGCCGCATAAACGAGGATTGCGAGCGCAAGCAGAAGCGTGAGCCGCGTGGTGCATTGCATCGGTCGGGCCTTTGGTCGAATAGCCTGGGGTGCTTCAAAGCAGCAAACGTCCGTCATTATGCGCATCCCGCTCAGCCGCTGCCAGCGCAGCGGAACCGTGCATCAGGTTCGCCGAGCGGCTATCATACCGAACATCGAAGCAACTAGATTCTCTCCTTGCCGCATGGTGCCTGTTTATGAGACGCGCGCTACTTTCCCTCGCTCTGTTATGTGTCCCCACATGGACCTTCGCCGCCGACTACGACGTCGTCGTCTACGGCGGCACGGCGGGCGGCGTGGCCGCGGCCGTTCAGGCTCGCACGATGGGAAAAACCGTGGTGCTCATCGAACCCAGCGAGCACTTGGGCGGCCTGACTTCCGGTGGCTTGGGCGCAACCGACATTGGCAATAAGGACGCTATCGGCGGGTTGGCGCGGGACTTCTATCATCGCGTCTGGAAGCACTATCAAGACCCCCAGGCCTGGCGTCAGGAGACGAGCACCGAATACGCCAAGAAGCGACGGGCCCCCAGCCCCGACACGATGTGGACCTTCGAGCCGCATGTCGCCGAGAAGATCATGGACGGCCTGGTGGCGGAGTTCAAAATCCCCGTCGAGCGCCGCGAGCGGCTTGATCTGAAGAACGGCGTCAAGAAGGACGGCACGCGGATCACGAGCATCACGACGGAAAGCGGCAAGACGTTCACCGGCCGGATGTTCATCGACGCAACGTACGAAGGCGACCTGATGGCCAAGGCCGGGGTCTCGTATCACGTCGGCCGCGAGGCGAACAGCACCTACAACGAGACGCTTAACGGGGTGCAGACGACGAATGCCACCAAGCATCAGTTCCTGCGTCCGGTCGATCCCTATCTCAAGCCGGGCGACCCGTTGAGCGGCCTTTTGCCCGGCGTTCACGGCGGCAGCCCCGTCGACGAGGGTTCGGGCGACAAGCGCGTGCAGGCCTACAACTTTCGCATCTGCATGACCGACGCTCCGGAGAACCGCATCCCGTTTCCTAAGCCTGAAGGCTACGATCCGCTGCGCTATGAGCTGCTGTTGCGCTACATGCAAGCCGGCGTCTTCGATCTGTTCGGCAACAACCAGTTGATGCCCAACCGGAAGACCGACACCAACAACAATGGCGGCTTCTCCAGCGACAACATCGGCATGAACTACGACTATCCCGAGGGGGACTACGAGACCCGGGAAAAGATCTTCAAGGAACATGTCGTCTACCATCAGGGCATGCTGTATTTCCTGGTCAACGACCCGCGCGTACCCGCGAGAGCCCGCGCGGCGACGGCCAAATGGGGCCTGGCGAAGGACGAGTTCCAAAAGACCGGCGGCTGGCCGCACCAACTCTACGTGCGCGAGGCACGACGGATGATTTCCGATTACGTGATGACCGAGCACAACTGCCGCTGGACGGCAGTTGCGGCGGACTCGGTCGGTCTGGGCGCCTACAACATGGATTCGCACAATGTGCAGCGATATGTCAAGGACGGTTTCGCGCGCAACGAAGGCGACATCCAAGTCGCCGTCGCGGCGCCGTATCCAATCGCGTACCGCTCACTGGTTCCCCGATCGAGCGAATGCACGAACCTCTTCGTGCCGGTATGTCTGTCGGCGTCGCACATCGCCTATGGGTCCATCCGTATGGAGCCGGTGTTCATGGTGCTGGGCCAATCGGCTGCCACGGCGGCGTGTATGGCGATCGACGAAGAGATTGGCGTCCAGGAAGTGAACTACGACAAGCTCAAGGAGCGGCTGCTGGCCGACGGGCAGGTGTTGACGTGGAAGAAAAAGCCGGCCGACAGGCGGAAAGCCGCAGGCAGCGAAAAAGCGAATCAGCTATAATGGCGGCTTGCCCTGCCATCATTCCGCCCGCCTGTCTCGGAGCTTGGTCATGCGGTGGTCGTTTCTTCGTAATCCGCATCGGGTGTACTTGGCCATTCTCGCGACTGTTGCTTTGTCCCACGGCTCGCAATCCGTGCAAGCGGACGATCAACCTGCAACGAAGCTGCCGCCTGCCGCCGCACGGCAGGTCGATTTCGTCAAGGACATCCAGCCGCTGTTGGCGCGGTGTACGAACTGTCATGGCATTGAGATGCAAGAGGCGGGGCTGAACTTGCAGGTGAAGAAGGGGGCGTTGTTGGGTGGGGACAACGGCAAGGTGATTCTGCCTGGAAAAAGTGACAAAAGCCGGCTGGTGATGGCGGTGTCGCGGGTCGATCCAGAGCTGATGATGCCACCGGAGGGCGAAGGGCAGCCGCTCACGGCCGAGCAGGTGGGGTTCGTGCGGGCTTGGATTGATCAAGGGGCGAAGTGGCCCGACGCGGCAAGCGTGATGGGGAGCGGGCATTGGGCGTATCAAAAGCCGGTGAGGCGCGAGCCGCCGCCGATTGCCGACGACAATGCAAAGCAGGGTGGCTGGCCAAGGAATGTGATTGACAGTTTTGTTCTTGCGCGGCTCTTGCAGGAGGGCTTGCACCCTTCGCCCGAATTGGACCGAGTGCGGCTGATCCGGCGGGTGTCGTTGGACTTGATTGGCCTGCCGCCGACGCCTGAGGAGGTCGATGCGTTCGTCAACGATCAAGCTTCCGACGCATACGAGAAGATCGTCGATCGGCTGCTGGCATCGCAGCATTACGGCGAGCGGTGGGCGCGGCCGTGGCTAGACCTGGCGCGCTATGCCGACACGCACGGGTTCGAAAAGGACCCGCGGCGGACGATCTGGCCCTATCGCGACTGGGTGATTAATGCGCTCAACCAGGACATGCCGTTCGATCAGTTCACGATCGAGCAGCTTGCCGGCGACCTGCTGCCGAATGCGACGCTCGAGCAGCGGATCGCGACGGGGTTTCATCGCAATACGATGATCAACACCGAAGGAGGCGTCGATCCGGAGGAGTATCGCGTGGCGGCGGTGGTGGATCGCGTGAACACGACGGCGACGGTGTGGCTGGGAACGACGCTGGCCTGTGCCCAGTGCCACACGCACAAGTACGACCCGTTCACACAGCAGGAGTACTACCAGTTCTTCGCGTTCTTCAACAGCAATGCCGACAAGAGCACCAGCGACGGCGACATGCTGTTGCTGCCGACGCCCGAGCAGCAGGCGCCGCTCGACGAGATCGCCCAGCTGGAAGCGGTGCAATCGAAGTCGCCGGAGTTGAAGGAGGTACGCGATCGGTTGGCCGCGGCGAAGAAGAAGCTCAACGGCGAGGTCGCCAAGACGCTGGTGATGAAGGAGCTGCCGGAGCCGCGCGAGACGTTCGTCCACGTCCGCGGTAATTTCCTGAACAAGGGCGATAAGGTCGAGCCGGGCGTGCCGGAGGTCTTGCACGAGCTTAATATTGCAGAGGGCGAGACGCCCAGCCGCCTGACGCTGGCGCGGTGGTTGGTCAGCCCCGACAATCCGCTGACCGCGCGCGTGGTGGTGAACCGGATGTGGGAAGCGTTCTTCGATCGTGGATTGGTGGAGACGAGCGAGGATTTTGGCTCGCGCGGCGAGCGGCCGATGCATCCGGACCTGCTCGATTGGCTGTCGACAGAATTTATTCGCGAAGGCTGGAGCATGAAGCGGCTGCAGCGGCTGATTGTGCTTTCGGCCACGTATCGGCAGGCGGCCAACGTGACGCCAGAGCTGTTGGAGCGCGACCCGCACAATCGGCTGTTGGCGCGTGGCCCGCGGATGCGGCTCTCGGCGGAAGCGGTGCGCGATCAGGCGCTGGCGGTAAGCGGCCTCTTGAGCCGGAAGATCGGGGGACCAAGCGTCATGCCGCCGCAACCTGAAGGGCTTTGGAATTCGCCGTACAGCAGTGAGAAATGGCAGACGAGCAGCGGCGAAGATAAATATCGCCGCGGGTTGTACACGTTTTGGAAGCGAACAAGCCCGTATCCGTCGTTTATGAGCTTCGATGCGCCGAGCCGGGAGTTTTGCGTAGTGCGCCGCCCGCGGACGAATACTCCGCTGCAGGCGCTGACGCTGTTGAACGATCCGGTGTACGTGGAGGCGGCGCAGGCGCTGGCGCGGCGGATGATGAACGAAGGCGGCGACGAAATGGCTTCGCGGGCGTCACTTGGCGTCCGGTTGGTTTTGTCTCGGGCGCCGCAGCCGGCGGAGGTTGAGCGGCTGGTGGCGCTCTACGAAGGTGAACTGGTGCATTATCGCCAAGACGCAAACGCGGCGGAGTCAATGGCGGGGAAACTCGATAGAAAGCAATCAGAGGAAAAGAGCGAGGCGGGCGCGAAGGCGAATGAATTTGACACTGCCGAACTGGCTGCCTGGACCGTTGTCGCCAATGTGCTGCTAAACTTAGATGAGGCGGTGACGAAGTGATGGGACCGATGAGCCGCTGCGATATGGAGTTCGCGGGAATGAGATTTGAACCGCGGAGGCGCGGAGACGCAGAGAGTTTAGGGAGTTCCAAGAGGTTGTAGGCAATGTTGACGTCAGTTGAAGGCATTTACCGCGACGGGAAGATCGAACTGCTTGAGGAACCACCAACAGCACGTGAAAGCCGTGTGATTGTCACGTTCTTGGAGAAAAACGGGCCGATCGATCTCCGCGCGCTAGGGATCACCGAAGAGCAGGCGCGCGACATGCGAAATCGATTCCAGTCCTTCATCGGAGACTGGGATGACCCTGCGATGGACGTTTACAATGACCTATAGCAATGGCGACGTTTAGCGTGATTCCATGAGCCAGGAAGAGTTTGGCAGAAGGGATTTGAACCGCAGAGACGCAGAGGCGCAGAGAATTAATGAAATTACGGGACAGATAATCGGCGCTGCGATCGAGGTCCACCGGGAGCTTGGCCCAGGACTTCTTGAGTCTGCGTATCATCAATGCCTATGCCATGAGTTGAATCTTCGGGGCCTACGATTCGAGTACAAGCTTCCGCTTCCGGTTCGCTACAAAGGAATCGACCTCGATTGTGGCTACGAAATGGATCTTGTCGTCGAAGACGCTGTCATTGTCGAGCTGAAAACTGTCGCAAAGATTATCCCAGTGCATGAGGCGCAGTTGCTCACTTATCTGAAGCTATACGACCGCAGGGTGGGTTTACTGATTAATTTCTATGTTAGCGTGCTGAAGGAGGGAATAAAGCGAATCGTCAACGACTTTCCAGAGTCCTCTGCGTCTCTGCGTCTCGGCGGTTCAACTTAAATGAATTCTATGGACCTGCAACTCGAACAACTCAGATCAATTACTCGCCGGCATTTCTTTCAGCGCTCGGCGACGGGGATTGGAACCGCGGCCCTGGCGGCGCTGGCGAATGGACGGCTGCGTGCCGAGGAAGGCAACGCCGGGGCGATCAAGCCACCGGCAAACCCGCTGGCCACGAAGCCGTCGCATTTTCCTGGCAAGGCCAAGCATGTGATCTACATCCACATGGCCGGCTCGCCGTCGCAGTTGGACTTGTTCGATTACAAGCCCAAGCTCAACGAGCTCAATGGCCAGCCGTGCCCGGAGTCGCTCTTCAAGAAGGAGCGGTTCGCGTTTATCAAAGGTGTGCCCAAGATGCTCGGCACGCCGCACAAGTTCACCAAGCACGGTCAGTGCGGCGCGGAGGTCTCGAACCTGCTGCCGCACACGTCCACAGTGGTGGACGACATCGCCATCGTGCGGTCGATGGTCACCGAGCAGTTCAATCATGCGCCGGCGCAGCTATTCCTGAACACCGGCTCGGCGCAGCTTGGCCGGCCGAGCATGGGATCGTGGCTCACGTACGGCCTGGGCAGCGAAAATGAAAACCTGCCAGGGTTCGTGGTGCTGATTTCGTCTCCGCAAGGCCCCGATGGCGGCACGTCGCTATGGGGGAGCGGGTTTTTGCCGAGCGTGTATCAAGGCGTGCAGTTCCGCTCGCAAGGCGATCCGGTGTTGTACGTCTCGAACCCGCCGGGCATGGACGCACAACAGCGACGCCGCACACTGGATGTCATCAAGCAACTGAACGAGCTGCAGCTCCGCGAGATCGGCGACCCCGAGACACTGACGCGCATCGAGCAATACGAGATGGCGTACCGCATGCAGTCCAGCGTGCCGGAGCTCATGGACATCAATAGTGAGCCGAAGCATATCCATGACCTGTATGGCACCGAGCCAGGCAAGGTTTCGTTTGCCAACAACTGCCTCTTGGCGCGGCGGCTGGTCGAGCGGGGCGTGCGGTTTGTGCAGCTTTATCACTGGGGCTGGGACAGCCACGGCACCAACCCCGGCGACGACATCATCAAGTCGCTGCCCGAACGCTGCAAGCAGACCGACCAAGGTTGCGCAGCATTAGTCAAGGACCTCAAGCAGCGCGGGCTACTCGACGAGACGCTCATCGTCTGGGGCGGCGAGTTTGGCCGCACACCAATGAATGAGGAGCGGAACGGCTCGAAGTTCTTGGGCCGCGACCACCACCCGCACGCGTTTACGATCTGGATGGCCGGGGGTGGGATCAAGCCGGGGATCACGCACGGCACGACGGACGAACTTGGGTATCACGCCGCAGAAGATAAAGTGCACATCCATGACCTGCAGGCGACGATCCTGCGTTGTTTGGGTCTAGACCACACGAAGCTCACGTATCAGTTTCAGGGTCGGCCGTTTCGGTTGACTGACGTGTTTGGGAATGTAGTGGAGAAGCTGTTGGCGTGAGCGTCTAACGAGGGCTTCGTAGACCGACGAGGGCAGGCCCCGACCGGAGGTGGTTGAACCGCGGAGTCGCAGAGTCGCAGAGTTAAGCTTCAACGAAGCGGTCAGATGAACTCGTAGGAACCTCGCATGATAACGATGCTTCGCCGAGCCTGGTTGTGCGTTGCAGTGTTGGCGATTGCGTGGCCCTTGTTCGCCGCAGGGCTGCCGCAAGGCGATCCGGCGGCGGCCGGTCTTTCCAAGGAACGGCTGGATAAGATCGCCGGAGCGATCCAACAGTCCGTCGAGGCCAAGCAAGTGGCCGGGGCCTCGGCTGTGGTCGCCAAGGCGGGCAAGATCGTATATCGCACGAACGTCGGCCAGCGCGACATCGAGAATCGGTTACCGATCACCGACGACACGATTTATCGCATTGCGTCGATGACCAAGCCGATCACGTCGGTGGCCGTGATGATGCTGGTCGAGGAGGGGAAGCTAAGACTCGACGATCCGCTGGCGAAGTATGTGCCTGAGTTTGGAAATGCGCGGGTCATTATTTCGATCGAAGCTAACGGCAAGCCGGCTGGTGCGACCTTCGAGCCCGCTAAGCGCCCGATCACGATCCATCATCTGCTTACGCACACTTCGGGCATTAGCTATGGCTTTTTTGGCCGCGAGCCGGTCGCCGAGCACTTCAAGCGGGCGGAAGTTTCCGACGGGCTGATCGAGACGCCCGGGACCATCGGCGACAACGTGACGCGGCTCGGGCGCGTACCGCTGTTGTTCCAGTCGGGGGAGAAGTGGGAGTACGGCCTCAATACGGATGTCTTGGGCCGGGTCGTCGAAGTCGCGTCGGGACAGATGCTGGACCGATTCTTCGAAGAGCGCATCTTCAAGCCGCTGGCAATGAGCGACACTCATTTCCAGTTGCCCCCAGACAAGCGTTCGCGCCTGGCGGCTTTGTATACGACCAACGAAGACCGCACGATTCGCCGCGTGGGCAAAGAGCGCATCACGATTGGACCGCTGGTCTATTCCTCGACGGTGCCGTTGCAGGAGCCGTACAGGTATTTTTCCGGTGGCGCCGGATTAGTTTCGACGGCATCCGACTACGTGCGTTTTTGCCAGATGCTGCTGGCTGGCGGTGAGCTCGACGGAAAACGGTTGCTCAAGCAGGAAACCGTCGCAAAGATGACTAGAAACCAGATCGGTGATTTGACTCCGTGGATCGGTTCCCACGGACTGCAGTTCGGCTACGGTTTTGGCATAGTACCCCCACCGACAAAGCAATCCGATGCCGACTCGCCTGCGGCGCCCAAGGAACCGGCCACTCCAGGCACGTATTCCTGGGGCGGAATCTATGGCACCTACTTTTTTTCCGATCCCAAGGAGCAATTGGTCGGTGTATTGATGATGCAGGTTCATCCGAACGATCACATCACGCTGCGTCAAGACTTTCAGCGTCTGGTGTATGAGGCGATAAAGCCGAGATAGAACGCTGCCGCGATATGCACCTGGCGCAATTCTTTATCGGAATCTTGGAACGTCGTAGCTTACCGGTTAAACTGACGGTACGCGTGCCCGCCGTCCGACCACGTAAGCAATGTCGCCCCTCCGGGGCTGGTGTCGTCGCGCGGACCGATGCCGGGGGCTAGCGCCCCCGGCTACAGAATGTCGCCCCTCCGGGGCTTCACTGCGGCTCTACGTCTTTGCTGTCGTTTCACAGCATGTCGAAGTCTCGGGACAACGTGTTTGACCGTCTGCTGCGGTACTCGCCGTGGGCGGCCGCGGCTTTGGTCGGGCTTTGTTTCGTGGCGCTCGTCGGACGTGTGGTCATGTACGCCGGTTCCGGCGACCGTGGCGAAATGTTGGCCTCCGCCGCGGAGACGGAACAGCTTTCAGAAAGGGGCCGTTCTGAAAAGCCAACGGACTTGGAAGTCGGTCGTACAAGCATCTCGGCGACCTTGGAGGGCCGTCGCACTCAAGCAGGCGCGGCATCCGGCATTCAAGGCTCATTGAAACAGCCGCAGACGCCAAGCTCCAAGAGCCGCCTGGAGATCCACGGCGTGGGCGACAGTTTGGTGGCGCGAGAGACTGAACGTAAGGCTGGTGGTCGGACGACGCGCGAAGCTGGTAGCGCTTCGAGCGACTCGCCAACGGCGTCGACGCTCGATGCCATATCGCGGCTGGGTCGCCACGCGCCGTCGCTGGACGGCCGGGTCCATACGTCGTTCTTTGGCCTCGAAGCTTCGGGCCGTCGGTTCGTCTATGTGCTCGACCGTTCGGGAAGCATGGGGGATCCCGACAATAAGCCGCTGGCAGCGGCGAAGGAAGAATTGCTTTCGAGCTTGGCGCGGCTGGGCAGCGTCCAGCAGTTCTTTCTCATCTTTTACAACGAAGAGCCGGCCATTTTCAATGCTATCGGCGGCGGCCGCCAACTCGTCTTCGCCGATGAGCAGAACCAGCGTTCGGCGCGCCGCTTTGTCCAAAGCATTCAGGCGCGCGGCGGCACCAGGCACTACGAGGCCCTGGCGAAGGCGATCGCCCTGCGGCCTGACGTCATCTTTCTGTTGACCGATGGCGAGCCGAAGGACGATCTCACGGCCGAGGAGCTGGCGCGTTTGAAGCGATCGAACGGTGGCCTTTCGCAGATCCAAGTCGTCCAGTTCGCCGACTCGCCGTACGACCGCAATTCGCTCGTGCAACTCGCCAACGAAAACCGCGGGCAGCATACTTATAAGAACATTCGCGAGATTGTGAGCCGCAGCCCGGTGCAGCGGTAATGGTTCGGCAGGAAAGGACCGCCCTCCGATGACGCTGGTTGGTCGCACTCGCGACGAAGCCACGGTGGAGTGGCTCCCCCGCTCCAGATTCCGCCACCGCCACTTCATCCGGCGCCACAAGCTAAAGCTTGAACTCCAACGACCCACCCGGCCGGTCAGAAAACCATGGAAGTTCAGAATCTTCACTGCGTCCCGGCGTTCACGACCAAAGACGGCTCCGAGATCCGCGAGCTGCTCGCACATCGCAATTCGTCGATTCGCAACCAGTCGCTAGCCGAAGCCCGCGTCGCTCCGGGTGTGACCACGGCGCTGCACTTTCACTGCCGGGCCGAGGAGATTTACTACATCCTCAGAGGCACAGGGCGGATGCGGCTGGGCGAAGAGTGGCGTGAGGTCGCACCAGGCGACGCCGTTGCGATTCCGCCGGGCGAAGCCCACCAGATCACCAACACCGGTGCCGACGAGCTGGTGTTTCTCTGCTGCTGCGCACCGGGCTATGAGCACGAGGACTGCGAGCTTGTGGATTGATTCGGCAGAATCGCCATAGGCGTTACTTCCGTGCGCGGCGGACCGCCTGCCGGCAGCCGCGACCGACGGTTCAGTCAAACGCGCTCTATTCGGTCCCAACAGCGTTCCGATGCTAAGGATAGGCCATCGGCTCGGCTCAGCGAGAGTGCGCGCCGATCCGCCCACGGAAGGCCGCCTATCGGATTAGAGCGACATGACGTCGAACCGCAAAAGCCCCATCTGGCCCTATCTTGTTGTGTTAGCAGGCCTGTTTCTGCTGAGCGTGGCGGCGCCGCGCGGCTGGGAAACAAGGCCGGCCGCACGCCGCGAGCTTCCGATCGACAAGAGTTTGCGCCGACAGCAGACGGGGCAGCCACAACACCGGGCGATCGTTCTGCGCGCCAAGTCACACGATGCGCGCGGCCGCGTGGTAATTACGCCGATCGAGATTAAATCGGTGCTCAAGCTTGCGCAGGCCTCACTCTTCGAGGCGGGCTCCCTGGCGCCCTCATCGCTTACCGCCGGCGATACAGTGCCGATGGTCGAACCCGGTAAAGCCGAGAGCCCGATGTTCATATCCATCCAGGACGAACCCTTCGACGACATCACAAATCTAGCGCAGCCGCAACCTTCCGCTACAGCACCGCAAGTTGCCACCGAGTCGGATGCGTCGGACGAACTAGTCAGCGAACCGGCCGACGAGTTAGCAGGTGACGATGCAGCGCCGAACTACGACAACTGGCCTTTGCCGCATGCATTGATTGAGAGGCTCAAGCGACTCGGGCAGCACAAAGCCAGCCGCACTTGGTCCGCGGACGTGCGCTCGTTGATGGATCGACTCGGGGGAGTGCGGGTCGACGATCCGGCCGCCACCGACCTGTTGCGTGACTTGCGGGCCAAGGCCGTGACAGTGTCGACACTCGAAGCTTTCGCACCCGCGCAGCGAGAGTTCGAGAGCGCGCAGCTCGATCTGGTTCGTCGGCTCGACCTTTGGGAGCAGGCCGCGGCCGCGGCACGACAGCAGTTCGTACTCCAAGATAGCCCGGCGGTTGACGCGAGCATGCGCAACGCTCTGACCAAAGTCGCAGCGCTGGTCGAGTCAGCGCCTATTGGGAACACTTGGAGCGAGTATCTGCTGCTCGACCGCATCGATCGGCTGGCGGACGACACCAGCGATGAAGCCACCGCCGAGCGCCACCGGGTGGCTCAGACTGTGCTCGCGCGGATGACCGATGCCCGTTTAACGCCGGCGCAGCGAGAGTTGCTCACACGGTCGCCGCTCGTCGAGCTGAAACAACGCCTCCGCATCTGGGCGGTCGAACAGCTTCCGGTCGGCGAGTTGTTGCACACTGTCGAAGCATACGAGCAAGCGCGCGTCGCCTCGCTGGGTCAAACGCTGGCCGAGCAGTCGGCCGTGCTCGTCGAGTCGCCGGATCCTGCTCAAAAACGCCTCGGCGGAGAACTTGAGCGCCACTATCGCAACGCTAACCTGCGGCTGGTCGTCACGCGCGAACTGCTCGATCGCTGCTTGCCGCAGCCGCCGCCGGCCGCGGATCGGGTCAACGAAACGATTGTCGGCGTACCGACGCGCGGCTTGAGCACGATTTCGACCAGGCTTGCGGTGCGTTTGTTTCCGGCCAACGAGCAGATACGGCTGGGGATTGAGGCCAATGGCGTCGTCGATTCGGCGACGTCCTCAACTTCCGGACCGGTCACGCTGCACAGCGCAGGCGAATCGACCTATTTCGTCGGCAAACTGGTGGTGATTGACCGCCACGGCCTGCGGGTCGGCCGGGCGATGGCCGAAGCCGACAACCAGAGCCGGCTGGCGGGTCTGGAGACCGATTTCGATGGGATTCCCTTGGTGCGGAATCTCGTTCGCAGCTACGCACTTTCGGAGCACGACGCGAAACAGTCGGAAGCGCAGCAGGAAGTCGAAGCCAAAGTGGCTGCGCGGGCCAGCGAGCGGCTCGATGCCGAAGTCAATGCACGGCTGGCGCAAGCTGAGGCCGACTTCCGCCGGCGAATCCTGGCGCCGCTGGCGCGACTGGACTTAGCTCCGGACGTGGTGCAGCTTACGACGACCGAAGATCGCGTGACCACTCGCCTGCGACTTGCCGGCGACGACCAGACCGGAGCGCATACGCCGCGGCCCCTCGCACTGTCCAACAGTCTGGCGAGCCTGCAGCTTCACGAATCGGCGCTCAACAACGGGCTCGATCGGCTTCAATTGGCGGGCCGCAGTTTCACGCTGCCGGAGCTGCACCAGTGGATCACGCAACGGCTGGACCGTCCCGGGACCGCGATGCCCGAGGACCTGCCGGAGAACGTCGTGGTGACATTCGCAGCGGAAGACCCGGTGCATGTGCGCTGCATCGACGGCCGTGTGGAGGTTACGCTGTCGTTCGCCGAACTCGATGACGGTCATCGAGTCTGGTACGACTTTCAAATCACGGTTTATTATCACCCGCGATTGGAGGGGCTGCGCCTGGAGTTTTTCCGCCACGGGCCGATCGAGTTATCGGGCGAGGCGTACGCGGGCCGGGCGGCGATCGGTCTTCGCGGCATCTTTGCCAAGGTTTTCTCTTCGCGCCGAACGCTGAAATTCGAGCCGGCGATCGACCGGCGAAACGCCGCGCTGGCCACGCTAGAATTCAATAGCGCCCTCGTGGACAATGGTTGGATCAGTGTCACCGTTGCGGATGAAAAGCACAGGCGGTGAAGCGAGCGGAAATAGGCGGGACCAAGTCCATGATCCAACAAGACAAGTATCAAAATGCTCTTCACTCTTTAAATTCGATCTTGACACGCGCTCGCTGGATGGCCCAGGAAGCGAACGCACGGGAACTTGCAGAACTTTTGGACGCCGCGGAGATTCTGCCAAAGTACATCGCCCAACCCGAAGACGCGACGGAGGACTTTCGGGCGACGGTTGAGGACATCTCGCATCAGTTCACGAGATGTTCGCATATTATTGGCCAATTCGACCAGGACTGTGCATGCGCTTGGTGAGATCGGGCCGCTCGTGTCGCCCACGCGATAGGTCGACCGGATACTTTTCGGCGTTCTTGGCGAGCTTACTCTGGAAAGTCGCCGAAACGTCAAGATGCAAGGCGTTGGCCATGGCCAGCAGATAGGCGAGCACGTCGGCCAATTCTTCGCCGGCCGCTGCGCGCTTTGCGGAGTCGTTTGCGATCGCGCGCGACTCGTCGATCGTGAGCCATTGGAAGTGCTCCATCAGCTCGGCCGCTTCGATCGCCAGCGAAATGGCCAGATTCTTCGGCGAATGAAACGGCTCCCATTCCCGCTCGGCGACAAACTTCGCAATCGTGGCACGCAAATCGGCGACGGTGGTTGTGTCGTCAGTCATGCCGATATCGTACGGCGGCGTTCCGAGGCCGTCGAGTATTCGACTCGTTGTACGCCCAGAACGAAGTGAGTGGCGTAGTACCATATCACGCCCTTTCAGGGTGTGCCACCCAGCGCGGGCTATGCAGAAGCAGAAGCGTCAAACCCCGGCAGACAGAGCTGACGCGGCGGCCGAAGGCAGTCGAGCAACCGGCCGCGATAGCCTTCGGCCAGATGGATCATGATCTCCAATACCAACAGATCGGCCCGCGTCATGACGTGGCGAGCACTGCGGCTGCCCAGGCCGCGGATCAGCTCTTCGAGGACTTGCAGGTGCAAGAGCATCGTCTGCTGCGGCGTGATGCCGCTCGTGACCAGCAGCTCCGAAAGCTCCTGCATGTCCCCCGCGAGATTGCCAGAGCCCATAATCACGTAGGCCCGCAACAGCTCGCGGTAATGTGCGACCAGGTTGTCGGGCAGGAGGACGAGTTCGAGCGCGTCCGGCTTCGAGCCAGGCATCGATGAGCGCTGCTCATTGCGCCCTGGCGATTGCTGCCGCGGAAGTGCAACTTCGGAGTCGGGACTGCGCGCGCCGGTCAATGATTCCAGATCACTGATCAGCGCCCGCTGTTCGGCCAGCAGCCGGTCGGCTTCGAGATGTTCTTGGTGCAACCGCTGACGATCGGCCTGCAACAGCCGGCGGTTCTCGCGCAACAGCTCGTGCCGTTCGATGGCGCGCGCGGCGGTCCAAAGCAGCGTGCGCGTCGTAGTCGTATTGACGCACAGGTATGCGTCGGCCCCCACTTCGAAGCACAGCGCCGTCATTTCTTGCTCACTGGCGATGCCCAACACGAGGATCGGCTCGTCGTTGCCGCCCGCCCGCAGCCCTTCGATCAGCTCCAAGGCGTCGAGCTCGCCCGGCTCGTGTGTCACGAGCACCAGATCAAAGACTTCATCGCGGAGGCGCGTCAAACCAGCAGTCACGCCAATCGCCTCGTCGAGCTGGACCTCGCTGACGCTGTCATTGGCCAGCGCTTCGGCCAGCCAACCCCCGGTGCGCGCCGGCGTCGTCACGTACAAAGCGCGCATCCGCGCCGGCATGGCGGCACGGCAAGCGGCGACACGGGTTCGTGGAGGTTCTTTGGTGGCGACAGGCATGGCAAACGGAACGGCGGATGACCGGATGTGGGCGGCGTACTTTAGCGAGACGGGGAAAGCACGTCAACGGCGGCCGTTGGAGTTCAAGCTTTAGCTTGGTGCGAACAAGCTAAAGCTTGAACTCCAACAAAGCTCGAACTCCAACTGGACCGCCGTGGCCTTGCAACAGGCCGATCGCGTATACTTCGATCGCTGGTGTCGGCCGGCCGGTCCCAACTTACTTCACGCGGTCCATTATGCGCATTGCTTATCTTGACTGCCTGAGCGGCATCAGCGGCGATATGACGTTGGCGGCGCTGGTCGATGCCGGCGTGCCGCTGGCCGATGTGCAGGCCGGACTTGATTCGCTGGGCATTGCCGGGTTGCGGCTGGAAACCAGCGAGGTGAAGAAGAAGGGATTTCGCGCCCTGAAACTCACGATCCACCACGAGCCGGAGCACGCCCATCGGCATGTCCATCACATCACCGAGATGATCGACCGCAGCGCCTTGACGGAGCCACAGAAGCTGCTGGCCAAGAGCATCTTTGTGCGGCTGGGGGAGGCCGAAGCCAAAGTTCACGGCACCACGATTCGCAAGGTGCATTTTCACGAGGTCGGAGCAGTCGATTCGATCGCTGATATCGTCGGCAGCGCGATCGGCTGGGACCTGCTGAGAGTCGATCGCGTCGTTGCCTCGCCGGTGCCCACCGGCCACGGCTTTATCGAAATCGCGCATGGACGATGCAGCATTCCCGCGCCGGCGACGGCCGAGCTGCTGGCGGGGATTCCACTGGCGGCGTCAGACATCGAAGCCGAGCTGACCACACCCACCGGCGCTGCGATTCTGTCGACGCTCGTGCAATCGTTTGGCCCGGTCCCGCCGATGACGATCGAGCGGATTGGGTATGGCGCGGGGGAGCGCGACCTGGAGTCACAGCCGAACCTGTTGCGGCTGTTGGTCGGCCAAACCGGCGGTGGACCGGCGGCGGGCGAACAGCTCTGGATTGTCGAAACCAATCTCGACGACGCCAGTGGGGAACTGGTCGGATATTGCATCGAACGGCTCTGGGAGGCGGGGGCGCTCGACGTTTACACGACGTCGATCCAGATGAAAAAGAACCGCCCCGGGGTTGTTTTGACCGCGCTGTGTGAGCCGATGGCCGTGGAACAAATCGAGGCGATCCTGTTTGCCGAGACGACGACGCTGGGCGTGCGACGCTGGCCGGTGAGCCGGCGAAAACTCGAGCGGCAGGCCCATACTGTGGCGACGCCCTGGGGGCCGGTCGAGGGTAAGCTGGCGATTCTGCCGGGCCGCTCGCCGACGTTTTCGCCGGAGTACGAGTCATGCCGCCGTGTGGCGATCGGGCATCGCGTGCCGTTGCGGATAGTGATGGAGGCGGCGCGTAGTGCGTTCGAAGCGGCGGGGCTGGTGGCCAGGAATGTGGTGGAATGAGCGGGAGATAAGGAGATAAAAAAGGGGAGATGGGGAGAAATGAAAGCAAGGAGGCTTGGAGATGTCACCGATCATTGGCATGCAGGGAAGCCAGATTGCGCTTCTCTTGGGCATTGGACTGTTCGTGTTGGTGTTATTGAAGCGCATCCGTCGCGGCTTTGGGGAAACGAAGGACTATCGTTCGCAGGCGCTCAGAGCCGCCTCACGGTTTGCGACGTCAAGCAAGCAGCAGGAATCGTGGGAAGTGGAGATGCATGCGCTGGCGCGGCAGCTTAAGGGCGAGATCGACACCAAGGTGCAGGTGCTGGAACGGTTAATCCAAACGGCCGACGAAGCGCGGGGCGAGTTGGTTGCCTCGATCGAACGTGCGGAGTCGCTCGGGTTGTTGGAGGAACACCATTTGGCATCTGTGGCGGTTGAGCGAAGCACGTCCGATGAATTCGCCGCCGCGCCCGCCGGCCGAACCGTATTATCGACGCGGGCAGCCGCACCGAGCACGCGATTCCGCCTCGGCGAAAACCTCGGCGACGATCCACGGTTTGAACGGGTTTATGCGTTGGCGGATGCGGGGTTTTCAGCAGCGAGAATCGCGAGCCAGGTGGGGTCTCAGGTGGGGGAGGTGGAGCTTATTCTTAGTCTTCGACGAAGCCAATAGTCGTAACGCATCGAGACTGGGAGACTGGGAGCTTGCCGAGAAGCGCCGCGGAATTGAATCTCCTTGTCTCCCGGTCTGCTGGTCTCCCTGTCTTCTTTGGGCGCTCACGGCTTCGGCGACGATAAGCGGTCCCACACTGAAATCGCTTCCGCCACACCCGTCCCCGGCGCCTGGCAGGCGAAGTTTTCGCAGAGGTACACGGTTGGCGGCGGTTGCAGGGCCTTCTTGCCGGAGAAGAGCGGATCGAGAGCCGCGGAGCGGATGGCGCGCTGGGCCTCATTGCTGGTGGCCGTTTCCGTTGTGGCGGGGCGTGTTGGCTCGCTGCGGAATGCGATGAGCTTGTTGGGAATGAAGCGCTCACGGAGCCTGGCGACCGCGTCCATCGTGTCCACGTCGAAAGCGCCTCCCAGGATCGCGATCTCATGCGTCGGTCCAAGATGCCAATCGAGCGCGATTAGCATCTGTCCTGCCGCGGTCGGATAGCGCTGCATGAGGCCGGCGGCCGCGCGCATGCAGCCGACGGCGGCTTCGAGGTAATCCGTCCGGCCGGTGAGCTTGCCTAAGCGCACGAGCGCCGTGGCGGCCATCGAGTTGCCGCTGGGCGTGGCGCTGTCCTGCAGGTCCTTCTGCCGCGAGATGAGCTGCTCGCCGTCGTCGGGAGTGTAGAAAAAACCGCCGCCAGTGGCGTCGGCGAAGTGGGCGATCATTTGATCGGCGAGTTCAACCGCCGCATCGATGTATCGCTCGTCGAAGCCGGCTTCGTAGACGCTGACCAAGGCGTTGATCAGGCACGCATAGTCGTCGAGGTAGGCCTCGACCTTCGCCTGCCCGGCGCGCCAAGTGTGCAAGAGCCGCCCGTCGGTGCGGCTGATTTTTGCGAGCACAAAGTCGGCCGCCTGTTGCGCTGCCTCGGCGTAGCGGGGCTCGGCCAGTGCGCCCGATGCATAGGCCATGGCGTCGATCATCAGGCCGTTCCAGGCGACCAGCACTTTGTCGTCGCGGCCCGGCCGCACTCGTTTCTCGCGCACGGTGAACAGCTTGTCGCGGTCTGCGGCGAGCTGCTCTGTGAGTTGCGCGGCGTCGAGCCGTTTGAGCTGCGCACATTGCTCGATGGATTTCGGCAGGTTCAGAATGTTCTGGCCTTCGAAGTTGCCGGCGTCGGTCACGTCGTAGACATAGTTGAAGATCTCAGCGCGCTCGGGGCCGAGCACGGATACGACTTCGTTAAGGGACCAGACGTAGAACTTCCCCTCGTGCCCTTCGCTGTCGGCGTCCTCGGTGCTGTAGAAGCCCCCCTCGGGATCGGTCATGTCGCGGAGCACATATTCGATCGTCTCGCGCGCGACGCGGGCGTAATTGTCGTTTTTGGTGACGAGATATGCATCGACGTACGCGCCGATCAAGAGCGCGTTGTCGTAAAGCATCTTCTCAAAGTGCGGCACGAGCCAGCGCTCGTCGACCGAATAGCGATGAAACCCGCCGCCAAGCTGGTCGTAAATGCCGCCGGCCGCCATCTTGTCGAGCGTGTGCGTGACGACGCGGAGGAATGCATCGTGGTGCGCGCGTGTGCCGCCGGCTCTGCCAGTGCGGCTCCAGACGCGCATCAACAACCGCAGGTCCATCGGATGCGGAAATTTCGGCGCCTCGCCAAATCCGCCGTGGCGAGGATCGAAGCCGCGCTCCAGCGCCGTCGCGGCATCAAACAGCAGCTTCTCGGTCAGTTCACCCGCCTCGCCAGCGCCTGCCGGGGCGGCGGCCTGTTGTAAGTGCTGTGTCAGCTCGGCCGCTTGTTGCAGCGCCTGCTCGCGGCGGTTTTTCCAGGCGTCGGCGACCGCCAGAAGAATCTGGTCGAAACCCGGCATGCCCATTCGTTGCGTCGGCGGAAAGTACGTGCCGCCGTAGAAAGGTTTGAGATCAGGCGTGAGGAAGACGCTCATGGGCCAGCCGCCGCGGCCGGTCATGATCTGCACGGCGTTCATATAGATCGCGTCGAGGTCGGGCCGCTCCTCGCGATCAACCTTGATGTTGACGAAATGCTCGTTCATCAGGCTGGCGATCCGCTGGTCCTCGAAACTCTCGTGCTCCATCACGTGGCACCAATGGCACGCGGAGTAGCCGATCGAGAGAAAGATCGCCTTATCCTCACGCTTGGCGCGCGAAAGCGCCTCGGGTCCCCAGGGATACCACTCCACCGGGTTGTTTTGGTGTTGCAGGAGGTAGGGGCTGGTTTCGGTAGCGAGAGCGTTCATGACGGAGTGCGGAATGCGGAAATGCGGAATGGGGAGCGCGCGATTCAGGCACAATGCAAATGCGGGTCCATTTGAGGATTAAATCATCGATTGGCGAAGGGGGCGGAGAATGCGAGCGGAAGGCGTTACAAAATCGAAATATTGGCGCGCGGCGAAAAAAAAGACTAGGGGGTCAATGCGCCCAAAAGTCGAGGAATCTGGACGGGAGCGCGGGGACGGAACTTCTGGATTGCATTGCGGTTGTAAGCTTTCGGGCAGCTAGCGGAATGGCCGACTTTTTGGCGCACGGTGTCATTGATCAGTAGCGCGGAAAGTTCGGAGAGACAACGGCGGACAGGAACATTGAATGAGTGTCAGGCGAGGCAGTGGGGAATAGCGGCGAGCCGAAAGCGTCGTCACCATGCAAGCGCAGCCTTGACGCCGGGATTAAGTACGACGGGCACCGAAAGAGCAAAAGGCTCGTGTATATGAACATTTGTATATACTATGGGCCGGCCGTTGTCAAGCGTAAACCTGTGCCACTTGACGGAGGGACAGTCTGTCGCAAACAGTCGCACGAGCGTCGATGAGAAAGGCAGGAGCGGTCGGGATGGCCGATTACCGGAAATCTGCTGACGGTAAGTCGGTCAGTTTGACGCTTTAGTCCCTTTCGCTCCGCGAAAGAGCGTACTTTCGCAGAGCGAAAGGCGACGTTGGCGGCTGGAAGCCGCGCTACGGACGACGATTGCTGCGAGTGGCGCTCGGGTGAGACTAGCGCCCCAGGGCGCTATTGCCGGCTTCCACGGCTTCCTGAAAGGCCCTGGATTGCTGTTCTTGAAGCTCGCGCATGGTGCGATCGTGCTGCGCCATGATGTCGCGGGTGTACGGATTCTGGCGAGGATCGACCTCCTGGTCGCTTTGCCGAAGTAAAGGCGGGGCGGTAAAGAACTTGTACAAGCCGTACACACCGCCACCGCCGACCACCGCGATAAGCAGGATAATGCCAACGCACTCGTTTAGCTTGTACCACATGGGGGTTGGGCTCCACTGGATGCGGCCGGTCCGGCTTCTGCCGCTGGAGATTGTTTCCATCTGTTCAGTGTTAGCCGTTCCACGCCGGGTTGGGACGGTGGCTGAGAAAACTTAGCTTACAAAGTGGCTGGCGGAGATACACCGTAAAGCCAAGTGCGGCTGAAGGTTAGGTTCCAGTTTGGATAAGGAATCTGGCCACGAGGCGAGCTTATTTGAAATAATGAGCTTTGTCTGGAAATATGCCGCCGCGGACCTCGTTCCGGAAGAGTTCGACCGCGTCTGTAACGGTCGTCTTGATATCCGCGTACGCTTTCACGAAGCGGGGGACGTAGCCGCTGGTGAGGCCGAGGAGGTCGTTGATGACCAGGACCTGTCCGTCGCAGTCGGGGCCGGCGCCGATGCCAATGGTCGGGACTTGTACGGACTGCGTGATCTTCCTGGCTAGTGAGGCGGGAATGCATTCCAGAACGATGGAAAAGGCGCCGGCGTTTTGGGCGGCTTGCGCGTCGCTGAGGAGGCGCTCTTCGTCGCGCTGCACCTTGTAGCCGCCGAGCTGATGGACGCTCTGGGGGCGAAGGCCGACATGGGCCATCACGGGGATGCCGGCGGAGACGAGTGCGCGGATCACGTCGGCCTGGTCGGCGCCCCCTTCGAGCTTGACCGCCTGGCAACGCGTCTCCTTGAGGATGCGGCCGGCGAACTCGACGGCCTTGTAGGGGCCCAAGTGGTTGTAGGGGAACGGCATGTCGACGACGACCAACGCGTGCTGGACCGCGCGGCCAACCATCTCAGCGTGGTAGATGATCTCGTCGAGCGTGACCGGCAGCGTAGTCGAGTGGCCCTGCACGACCATCGACATGCTATCGCCGACGAGGATGCCTTCGATGCCGGTGGCGTCGAGCAGCGCGGCCATCGGGTAGTCGTAGGCCGTGAGCATCGAGATCTTTTGCCCGGCGGCTTTGAGAGCGACGAAGGCGGGGACGGTGATGCGATCGGGGGACATAGGGGTCAGGGGAGAGGACAGAGGTCAGCGGAATGGGGAATGGGGAATGCGGAATGGGGAATGAGGTGCGGATGGCCGCGGGACTCGTGCTGTTGGGCTGACCACCTAAAGGTTGAACTCCAACGGCGGCAGCCTGAAGGCTGAACTCCAACGTCCAACCTACTTCCGTTGGGGGGAAAATGCTATATAATGGCGGATTCTCGTTTTCAAACGGAACTGATTATGCCCAAGCAAAAGACTCACAAGGGAACCAAGAAGCGGTTTCGCGCCACGGCGAACGGGAAGATCAAGCACCGCCAGGCCGGCACGAGCCACTTGCAGTCGCGGATGTCGAAGAAGCGCCGCCGGCAGCTTCGCGGCACCGACACGCTGCGAAGTAGCCTGGATACCAAGCGGATTACGATCGCGCTGGCCGGGAACAGCTACTGATAAGAGACACGCGGGCGGGCACGATAACGCCTGGGCGGCGACGCTCGGGGGCCTTGACTTGCGACCCATTGCGATGGAAGGGACATCAGCATGCGTACCACCAACGCCGTGCCGCGCAAGCGGCGAAACCGGCGGACATTTCAAAAGGTCAAGGGCTTTGTCGGCGGCCGCCGTAAGCTGCTCCGAACGGCGAAGGAGTCGTTGGTGCGGGCGGGCGTCTCGGCGTTTCGGGACCGCCGGCGGCGCAAGCGCGACTTCCGCCGCCTGTGGATCGTTCGCATCAACGCGGCCGTTCGCGAACGGGGACTGCGATACAGCGAATTCATCAATGGCCTGGCGCTGGCGAAGATCGAGCTCGACCGCAAGTCGCTGTCCGAGCTGGCGATTCACGATCCGGCGGCGTTCGATGGCATTGTGGCTCAGGTGAAAGCGGCGATCGCGCCATGATCGCCGGGCGATCGAGCGATTGATTGAACTGCAGAGTCGCTGAGACGCAGAGAGGTCGGCCACAGATGAACACGGATGCACACAGATAACGCATTCATGATTTCAATCTGTGTTCATCCGTGTTCATCCGTGGCAAATAATCTGATCCGTCCCTCTCGGCGTCTCCGCGCTTAGACTGCCATTGGCCGAGATACGTAAATCCGAATGGCCCTTCAGGATTTTCTCGCCGAAATCAATCAATTGGTGATCGATGCGCGGTCGGCGTTTTCGGCCGCGGAGGATGCTGAGGCAGTTGAGGCGGCGCGGATTGATTTTCTCGGCGCGAAGAGCGGCCGGCTGAAGGCTGCGCAAAAGGGTCTGGGTGGTGTGCCGGGACCAGATAAGCCGGCGGCCGGCAAGCGGTTTAATGAGGTCAAAGGTGAGTTGGAGGCCGCGCTGGCGGAGGCACAGGCGCGAGTCGCCGCTGGACCGGGGGCCAAAGAGGCAGCGCCGTTCGACCCCACGGTGCCCGGCACACGGCCGGTGCTGGGCCATCTGCATCCGATCACGCAGACGATCGAAGAGCTGAAGGAGATCATGGGGCGGCTCGGGTTCACCGTGGCCGAGGGGCCGGAGATCGAAGACGAGTGGCACAACTTCGAGGCGCTGAACATCCCGGCCTCGCACCCGGCGCGCGACCCGCTGGAGAATTTTTATCTGGCGACGGCCGAGCGGACGAACACCGGGCCGTTGCTCTTGCGGAGCCAGACGAGCACGGTGCAAATCCGCGTGATGGAGCAGCAGAAGCCGCCGGTGCGGATTATTTCGCTGGGCCGCGTCTACCGGCCGGACACCGCCGACGCCACGCACTACCCGATGTTCCACCAGATCGAGGGCCTCTTGGTCGATCGTGGCGTGACGATGGCGCATCTGAAGAGCGTGTTGCGATTGTTTGCCAGCAGTTTCTTGGGAGAGGACGTCCATATTCGCTTCCGCCCGTCGTTTTTTCCCTTCACCGAGCCGAGCGTGGAAGTGGACATGAGCTGGGTCGACCGCGCCAGCGGCTCGACGCGGTGGGTCGAGATGGGTGGCGCAGGGATGGTGGATCCCAATGTGCTCCGAGCAGTGGGCTACGACCCGGAAGAGGTCACCGGGTTTGCGTTTGGTCTGGGCGTTGAGCGTGTGTGCGCGCGGCGGCATGGGATTGATGACATCCGGGAGTTTTATCGGAACGATGTAAGGTTTTTGCATCAGTTTTAGCACGCCCTTGGAGTGCGGCGACTCGTCGCCGCTTTGGATTGCAAATTGGCCACCCTGTGGATGGACGCCGTTTGAAAAAGAAAGCGATGACGAGTCATCGCACTCCAAAGATTCACCGCGCACGCGGATGGGCTTTTTCGTAGGCGGCGCGGAGGTTGGCTGTGCTGAGGTGCGTGTAAATTTGCGTGGTGACGAGGCTTTTGTGACCCAGCAGCTCCTGCACGCTGCGGATGTCGGCGCCGCGGTCGAGCAGGTGCGTGGCGAAGCTGTGGCGAAGCGTGTGTGGCGTCGTGCGCCGGTCGAGGCCGGCGAGCTTGAGGTGCTTTTCGAGCATCCGCCCGACCGAACGCGCGGTGAGCCGCTTGCCGAACTTGTTGACGAAGAGCGGAGTCGCGCCGCCGAAGCGCGTACCGGGCCGAGCTGCACCGGCAACTTTGCGGACCGCCAGCCAGCGGTCGATCGCCCGCGCGGCGAAGGAGCCGATGGGGGACAGGCGCTCTTTTTTCCCTTTGCCGCGGACACGGAGCACACCGGCCGCCGCGTCGAAGTCCTCGTCGGAGAGACCGACCATTTCGCTGACGCGCAAGCCCGCGGAGTACATCGTTTCCAGAATCGCCCGATCGCGCAGTCCGGCCGGGCCAGTCCGCGGCGGCGCTTCGAGCAACTTCGCGATTTCGTCGGTCGAGAGGAAGTGCGGCAGGTTCCGGCTCTTGCGCGGATTGCGGAGTGGGCGCGCGGGATTGTGTTTGGCCCATCCTTCGCGCTGGCCAAAGCGAAAGAAACTTCGTAGCGACGCCAGCCGGCGCGCGACGGTCGTTTTGGCGTAGCCGAGCTCGTGTAGTCGCGACAGGTAACCGCGGAGAGCAAGCGTGGTGATTGTCTCCGGCGGCGGGCAATCGCCTTCGTCGCTGGCGAGGTATTCGATCAGGTGCTCGAGATCCTCGCGATAGCTCTTGATCGTGAGGTCGGAGGCGTTGCGCTCGACGGTCAGATACTGCAAGAAGCGAGCGACGGCAGTCTTCATGGTTCAAAGTTCTCGCCACGGCGGGCAGGCTTTGTTCAAGGTTCAAGGTTGTCAACTTTGAACCTGGAACCTTGAACCTTGAACCGTTACGTACGGTCGTCGGGGGCGAGGGGGACGTCGAAGCGGCGGACGATTTTCGGGGCCGGTATGTGCGTTTGCTGCCGGATCTTCTGGCTGAGCACGGCGGCGTCGTACCAGCTAAAGCTCAGCTCCGGGTTCGATGCGTATCGGCCCAGTGTGCGCAGCGTCTCGGCGCGGCTGGCATCGTCGAACAGAAAGACATACCGCTCTGCACCCTTGACCAGCGCCAATACGTTGATGTCTTGCTGCGACACGTCCGTGATGCTCCGAGTGTTTGCGAGTTGCATAAGCCGGTTTCCTACGTGGGGCGGGCACTCTTGCCTGCCTTGGCAGACAGGAATGTCTGCCCCACAACTGAAAACGCGCCTGACAAACTCGCCGCGATTTCCATATCCGCGCGGCTGACCGCCAACATTTTCTTCTATCGGCCGTCCGGCCAGCGCCACACTACTCGGGTTTCGCCCGCACCGCCGCGTGCGGTGAGCATCTCGGTGATGTGCCAATGACAGCAGAAGCGAATAAAGTCGTCGCTGCGTTGTAGATACGTTTGCCACCCGCCCATGCGCGCTTCGTCGCGGAAAAAGACGTAGCTTTCTAGGGCGGTGGTGAAACGAACATCATTACCGTTATAAGCGCGCGTGTGCCGCAGCACGGGCTCGTAGGTCGGCCAACAGTCGGGGCATTGTGCCGCGGGCGCCGGCGGCACGAGCCCGCGCGGGTCGGGCCAATTTGCCGGCAATGGCGCGACGAGCGATGCGGTGGCGATGCTGGGTGCTGTCGCCGTAGTGGCGCCAGCGTCGGGCGGCCCGGGGAGCGGAGTGGGAACACCGGTTTCTGGTGGCGGTGAAGGCACATTGGCGTCGCTCAAATACCGGGACATCACAGAAGGCAAGGCGCCAGCCTGATCGCCAACCGCGTTCGGTAGGGAACGGCCTCTGTGCCGTTCCGTTGGGCTGGTCGACGTAGCCACGCCGTTTGGCGATTCCGGAACGCCACGGAGGGCGTTCCCTACAGAGGAATGGCTTGCCGCAGTCGGCTCCGAGTAGCTGAGTTGCTGGCCTGGGTACTGCTGCGGTTGCGCGGCCGTGCGGTCGCTAGCGTTGTCGGGCGCCTTAACGACCGCAGGCTTGCGGTTGCGGCCGGAGAGCATCGCCATCAGATTGCCACTTTTCGGCTGTCCGCGGTGGTCCACCGGGATTGTCGCATCGGGCGTTAGGGCGGGTGTCTGCGTTTTGAGCTGCGCGCGCGCCAGGCCCAACTCAGTCTCCAGCACCAGCGTGTCGGGGATGTACTCTTCCTCCGGCGTGCCCCAAGGCAGACCATAGCCAATCGGGATCGGATGGAAACAGGGATTGGCCGTGTACCACTCGACCTGCAGCGCATAGCGGGGGGGATAGTACGGCGAGAAATCGGTCACCGCGCCGATGATGACCGCGTCGACTTCCAGCGCCTGCGCCAGCTTACGGACTTCGACGGGGTTGGCGAGCGACAGGCCCAGCTCGCGGGCCTTCTCTTCGACGATTCCAACCGGCACGACTTCGAAGCCGGGAATGGCTTGTAGCTCGTGGAAGTAGGCATTGGCAAACTGCCGGCCGTCGACCGTGGGCTCGGTGCTGGCGTTGAAGAAGGGCGCGACGGCGACCTTGGTAAGCTGCGGAAACGGGTTATGGTACGTCGGCTGGTGAGCGATCTCGGGAAGCACGCCGCAGCCTGCTACCAGGATCAATACGCCCGCGCCGACGGCTAGACGCATGAGGAGCGACATGTGAGATTTGGAAAAAGGCGCCCCCCTCTTTCCGCGTGCCGCCAAAGCGCGCGGGTGCGCGCGGCGGCGTCCGGTATATCGGCAGGAGAGCGGGGGGTTCTGTACTTATTCGAAAGGAGATAAGGGGATGCGGAGGGAGATTGGGGGGATGGAGGCAGAGCCGGGGTGAGCGACGTGCCGCAGTAGCGTATCATGGGGCGAGAGTGACGGCCTTAACCAGTGAAAGGTGCGACGATGGCGACTGGTTCGTTTTTTCTGATGCTTTGCGCGCTTGTAATGCAAGCGGCGGCAGCCGAGCCGAAGGCAAGCGAGAGGTGGGAAAAGGACATCACCGCATTTGAGGCGCAGGACGCCAAGTCACCGCCGCCTAAGAACGCCGTGCTGTTTGTGGGCAGCTCAAGCATTCGGCTGTGGAACTTGAGCGAGTCGTTTCCCGATTTCGAGACCATCAATCGGGGTTTCGGGGGCTCCGAAGTGGCCGACTCGGTGCGCTACACGAAGCGGATTGTCATTCCGCATTCGCCGCGCATCGTCGTCCTATACGCAGGAGATAATGACATCGCCAACGGCAAATCGCCCCAACGCGTATTGGCCGATTTCAAGGAGTTCATCGAGCTTGTTCACGGAGCGCTACCCAAAACGAAGATCGTCTACATCGGCATCAAGCCCAGCATCAAGCGCTGGGCGCTGATCGACAAGATTCGCCAGGCGAACAGGCTGATCCGGAACCACATCGACGGACAGAAGAGCGACAGGCTGGCGTTTGTCGAGGTCGAGAAGTCGATGCTCGGGAAGGACGGCAAGCCGCGCGAGGACTTATTGCTCGACGACGGCCTGCATCTTAACAAGAAGGCGTATGTGATTTGGGCGGAGCTGGTGCGCAAAGAAATCGAACGCGATTAAATCAACTCGCCAAATCCATTCAACCCCACCGCTTCGCGGCAGGCGAAGGGTTCGCCGTAGGAGCGATTGATTGCCCAGCCCCAGTAGGCGGCCTGGTCGCGGATGCGGTCGATGATCGACGGCGCGTCCGCCGGACGGCCCGTGAGGAACTGCGAACGATAGCATTCGATGGCGGCTCGCTTTTGTTCCCAGTAGTCGCTGATATCGACTACGAACGCCGGCTGCGCGATCACGCGGAGGTGGACGCAGTAGTAATAAAAGATCCGCTCTGGAAAGTGCGGTTCACCGGCGATGTCGCTCTTGGTCAGCTTGGCCCAGAAGCGGGCGGCGTCGATTAGCTCCGTGGCGGCGACATGATCGGGATGGGAATCTACCCAGTACGGCGCGAAGAGCCAGCGGGGCTTTGTCAGGCGGATGGCTCCGGCAAGCTGGTGACGCGCTTCGAGCGTGTGTTCCAAACGGCGGTTGGGCAGTCCGAGGTTCTCACGCCAGTCGAGCCCGAGGATTGTGGTGGCGGCAGCCGTTTCAGCGGCGCGAATTTCCGGGGTGCCGTGGGGCGTTGGCTCGCCGTTGGTCAGGTCGAGGACGCCGACACGCATGCCAGCCGCTTTCATACGGAGAATCGAACCGGCCATGCCGAGTTCGGCATCGTCGGGGTGCGGGGCGATGACAAGCGCGTCGAGCATGTGGTTGGAGTTCAAGCTTTAGCTTGTGCCGGGGGCCGGGATTGAAATCCAAAGCGATGACGAGTCATCGCACTCCAAATGATATACCAATCGCGGAAAAACTGCCCTGGACGCGGTGGGGCGTTTTTGCGAAAGTCCCGCCCCTTCTCTTTCCGAGCCCGGGGTGCCTTGGACCATGGATGGAACACGCGTAGGCCGCGGCCGCCGCTGGTGGCCCCTTGCATTGCTCACACTGCTGTGGGCGAGCGGCTGCGCGATGCTGCCAGGCGAGCCTAGTTTCCGCGACGACACGGCCAAGTGGGGCGAGGCCAATCGACCCGTGAAGCTCGGCAACGGATTCGGCGGCGTATCGGCGGAAGCTCAGCAGATCGAGCGAAATCTCGGGATTCGGTAAGCCGCAGTATGGAGTGCGATGACTCGTCATCGCCTTCTTTTTCAACCGGCGTCGAGCCACGTGGTACGATGTCTATCTGTTTGGATCGGCTTAGAGAAAAAAAACGGCGACGAGTCGCCGCACTCCACAAGATGCCCAATTTCACCGCCACGTACGAGAAGCTCTGCCGCCACTGCCGGGAAACCGCGCTCTTAGGTTCGGTGGAGTCGCTGCTCGGCTGGGACGAGCGGACGTTGATGCCTCCCGCGGCGGGCGAGTACCGGGCCGAACAGATGACGCTTTTGGCCGGCATGATCCACCGCCGCGAGACGGATCCGCAGCTTGGCGAGTGGCTCGGCGAGCTGGCCGAGAGCCGGCTGGTCCCGGACCCGCATAGCGATACCGGCACGGTCATTCGCGAGGTGAAGCGAGAATACGACAAGAAGGTCAAACTGCCGCAGTCGCTGGTCGAAGAGATCACGCGGACCAGCATTTTAGGACAGCAGGCGTGGGTAGAAGCCCGCAAGAACAACGACTTCGGCTCGTTTCAGCCGTTGTTGTCGAAGATGGTTGCGCTCAAGCGCGACGAGGCCGACGCACTGGGTTACCAGGAGTGCCGCTACGACGCGCTCTTGGACAACTACGAGCCGGCAGCGCGGACCTCGGAAGTGGCCAAAGTTCTCGCGGCGCTGCGCGATCAGCTTGTGCCGCTGGTTGCGGCGATTCGAGACAGCGGCCGCCAACCGGAACTGAGCATCGTCGAGCGGCATTACCCGACCACTGCTCAACGCGAGTTTGGCGAGCGCATCGCCGCCGCGTTTGGATTCGACTTCAATCGGGGGCGGCTCGACGTGACGGCGCACCCGTTTTGTTCGGAGATGGGTCCGCACGACTGCCGCATTACGACGCGTTACAATGAGCGGCATTTCAACGAGGCGTTCTTCGGCATCTTGCACGAGGCGGGGCACGGCTTGTACGAGCAAGGATTGCCCTCCGATCAGTACGGCCTCCCGACCAGTGTGGCGATTTCGCTAGGGATCCATGAGTCACAGAGCCGGATGTGGGAGAACTTCGTCGGTCGCAGCCGCGCATTTTGGGACTATGCTTACCCGTTGGCTTTGCAGTCGTTCCCGGGGGCACTGGAAGATGTGCCGGTCGAGGGGTTTCATTTCGCCATCAACGACGTGCGGCCGTCGTTGATCCGCGTCGAAGCCGATGAGGTGACGTACAACTTGCACATCATGATCCGTTTTGAGTTGGAGCAGGCGCTGATCAATGACGGGCTGAGCGTCGCCGACTTGCCCGCAGCGTGGAACGAGAAGTACCGCGAATATCTGGGAATCACGCCCCCGAACGACGCCGACGGTGTGTTGCAGGACATTCACTGGAGCGCAGGCCTGTTCGGTTATTTCGCCACCTATTCGCTGGGCAACCTGTACGCGGCGCAGTTGTTTGAGCAAGCCGACCGCGATTGCGGCGGGCTGCACAGGCAATTTACGCGCGGGGAGTTCACGCCCTTGCGAGAGTGGCTCGTCCAGAAGATTCACAGCCAAGGTCGGCGCTACACGGCCGCACAGCTTGTCGAGCGCGTGACGGATGAGCCGCTGTCGCACGCTGCGCTCTTGCGGCATTTGCGCGGCAAGTTTGGGCCGCTGTATGGCGTGCAATAGGGCGGGGCAGACACTCCTGTCCGCCAACCCAGGCAGGCAAGAATGCCTGCCCCACAAGCTAAAGCTTGAACTCCAACGGTTCCTACGGCCCGCTCGCGCTCGCGCCCGTGGCAGCCGGCAAGCGAGGCTCCGGGATCGATAAGTGGTACTTGCGACCGACCGCGTCCACATATTCCGACGACCAGCCTTCGACGATGAGGTCGGAAGCCGTCACAGCCGGCAGCGGTCCTTCGATCTGCATATCGACGATCGCCTGCTGGATGGCGTCGATCCGCGAATTGGTGACCTCGCGGTTTTGGCCCTTCTCCACGAAGACCGCGCGGTATTGTGGCGGCGAGTTGGCGAGCATCGCCTTCACGCGGAGCACGCCGGCCGGAGTCAGTCGCGTCTGATCTTCCTCAAAGTGATGCTCGCCGAGCAGGTTCTGCCGCTGCCAGCCGCGCGCGTGCAGGATCGCAAACGGCTCTTTCACCGCTCTGCGGCTCGGTTCGACATAGGGCTCCGGCCACATGTTGTTGGTGTGAAAGCCTCCCCGGACGTCGTGATAGATCGTCTTGAACCAGTTGGCCTGCGCCGCGGCCGACGCCCACAGCGACAGAACACCGACGAGCAATCCGCTTGCGACCCGTGGCATATTTCGAGACTCCTTGATGGGCTAGCGCGGCTTTCGGGCCAGCCAGCATGCGAGGCGCGCGCTCTCTAGCGCGGCCGTCCACAGTCGCTATCGGCTAGCAACTTGCGCTCTCTGGCTAGCTTCTCCCATCAGCCGCAGAGTCGTTACAGGCGGTAAGGTCGGCGCAAAATGGGGAATGCCCGAATGGGGAGTGGGGAATGAGTACGGTTGCGATTCCCATTCCCCATTCCAATCATTCCCCATTTGGTCTCGTCACCGCCCGCCGCTCATCGCCGGGAACATCTCGCGGACCATCGTGATCGCGGCCGGGCCGACGAGCACTACGAAGATGCCGGGGAAGATGAAGATCACTAGCGGGAAGATCAGCTTGACGGCGGTCTTGGCCGCCTTCTCTTCGGCAAGCTGGCGCCGCCGGATGCGCATTGAATCGCTCTGCACGCGCAGCGCTTGGGCGATGCTCGACCCGAACTTGTCCGCCTGGATCAGGATTGCGGCCAACGCGCGGAGGTCATCCACGCCCGTCCGCTGTCCCAACTCGTGCAGGACTTCGGACCGGCCGCGGCCCATTTGCAGTTGAAAGTTGCAAAGATTGAACTCATCGCAAATCACGCGCGCCGTGCGCTTCATTTCGTCGCTGACTTTGCGCATGGCCTGGTCCAGGCCAAGGCCGGCCTCGACGCAGACCACTAATAAATCGAGCGCATCGGGCAACGTCAGGAAGATCTGCTGCTTGCGGCCACGCGCGATCCACCAGACAACGATATCAGGCAGATAGAACAAGCCGCCCGCCGTAATGACGACATACATCAAGGTCTTCTGCGTGGCGCCGCCGATCAGCAGCATCGGGCCGCCGCAGAGAAACAAGCCGATTACCAGCCCGATGAACTTCAAGCCCAAAAAGAGACTTGGCGCCGCTTCGCCGCGGAAGCCGGCAATGCACAACTTGAGCTTGAGCTTGCCAATATCCCGCTCGCTCTTCGGCTGCAGCGGCTTGGCCAGCGCGGGCGTGGCCCGTTCGATCATGCCCGACATGGCGCCCTTGTTTTTGCCCTTCTCGTCGCGGCGCTTGGTGGGGTTGCTGAATACTTCCAGCCGCTCGTCGGCGCGCGTGCGTCGCCCCGCGACGACGCCCAGAAGCCACCAGGCAACGACGGCAAACAAGCCAAAAATGGCCAGCGGAAGCAGCTTTTCGAGATCCAAAAGGTTGGCAAAAAGCACGGCGTCACACCTTGATATTGACGATTTTGCGAATGACCAATGCGCCTAAGATCTG
>JBBDYH010000010.1:0-52087 GCA_040901795.1 Pirellulales bacterium | reverse complement strand
AGGCTGGCAAAAGCCAGGTGGGAGGGGATTGACTTCGTTGACCTCCGCTCCGGTCCCCAACAAGCGGGTTGTGGGCAGGCAAACATTGGATTCGGACGGATATTGCTCGCTTATTCCCCAGACGAATTGGCTCCCGCTTCCTTCCGCTCGATGGTTAAGACGGCATGCAACCCGTCCTCCAAGAACGTCAATTCGGCGGTGGCGCCGGAAAAGCCTTTCAGCAGCTCAGCATGCTTTCCACCGGTTGCCGGAGTCGCGTGCTGCTGTGGGTTAATTTGGGATCCATAGAGAGAATGGGCAATGCTGCGGCCGTCTGACGAGAGAAGATACTTTCCGCCATCGGGCGGCACAAAATGGACGCCGTAAAGGATCTCGGCCTGCCGAACAATAGTCTCGGCGGCGGAAGTCGGATCCTGTTGGAGCAAATCCGGATCTGCGGCGACTGCTGCGCGGGCGACGTTGGAGAGCATGCTGAGGTGATTCAGCACTGCGCGGCGGTTATTCTCCGCCCAGCCGAGTTGGTACTCCGGCAGGACGCGGTTCCAGTGCTCCGGCCGGACGCGGACCATCGCATGAGCGCGGGGTTGCCAGCGGCTTGGGCCGGCGGTCTGTTCCGTTGGATCTTTCCCGCCGTCGGCCTTTCGCGCAGCGATCTGTTCGCGATGGGCGGCGATCAGGTCGTCGATAATGAACTTCTTGGTGGCGACATAGAAGCCTTTGCCGATGCGGGCGGAGAAGAACCGCCATTTGAGCGGCCCAAAGGCTAACGCATAAGCGCGCACCGTTGCATCGCCCGGTTGATCGGCCGATTTCCCGGGTGGAGACTTATTTTGCTCAACGGACTCGGGCGTCAAATGGTAAAAGTCGGTCTCGGTGCGGAACCAGCCGCCGCTGGACGGCCGCCGCGCCAGCGCAGCAAGCTGCTTGTCGAGCTGTTCCAGGAACGCGTCGACGATCGCCTCGTTGTTCACATCAAGCGAGACATACAGCGGCGAGTTGAGCGACGCAATCAGCACAGTGATCCACAACGTGTCGTTCCCGAAAAACATGCCACCCGTGCCACTAGCGAACATCTCGCCGACCAGGTTTGACAAGTTAAGGTCGAACAACGGCGCGGAATCGTAGATGTGCAGGCCAACCTGGTTGCCAAATCCCTTGAGGATGACGTTGTCCACGGTGGCGGCGTCGAAGCTTGGCCCGCTGCCCATGAATAGGTTCCTGAACATCCGAGCGTTGGCGCCCACGCGGCCGGCGACTTCGTGTTTATTCACGCGCAGCGCCAGGCTGAAGATGTTTCCTTTCGGCACCGGCAACTTGTCGAGCGGCTCGGGCTCGCCGCCGAGCGTCGTGGCCATCACGTTGTAGATCGAGTTGTTGATGAGCGGCAAAACAATCGTCTCCGCCCGATACTTCTTCTCTTCGATCTTCACACGGATCGCGATTGGGTCGAAGAACGTCCGCCAGTAGCTGTTGTACTGGTCGAGGAATTGCTGGTAGTCGTTGGCCTCTTCCTGCGTGACGTTTTCTAGCGGCAGCTCGGCGTTGGGGATCAGGTCGGACGGCAGGCCGTTCACCGAACACAAGCCCGCGAGTCCGTCCGGGGCGAGCGAGTATTGGCCGCCAAAGGGGTTTTGCAGGCTGCCATCGGCAAATGAAGCCGGCGCACACTTGGCGTCCACAAGCTGCTGGATCGAGTCGGGCTGTTTGCCGAACTGCGTGCGGTAGAGCAACGCCGCATGCCCGATCATTCGCATGTGGTTGTAGGCGATCAACCGCCGCCGCTCGGTCAGCTTGAGCCGCGGGCCTATGATGTGGCGGATGAACGAATCGGAGAGATAGATGAAGGCGTCTTCTTCCACGGCGCCTTCTTCCATCAGCGTGCGGATGTAGCGGAACTCGGCCGTTTCGCCGAGGCGCTCGACCGCCTGCCCGTGGGGGTCGCGGCCCTGCATCGCCGCCAGCACGCGCTCCAGGCCGATGCGGGAGTTGCTGCGGATGTGCAAGTCGGGTCGCGGATACGCGGAGAAGACGTGGACTTTGCGGTCGGGCGACGCGATATGGATGTATTTCACGCCGAGATATTCGCCGTGCATCCGCCGCGCCGTCGGGTGTTTCTCTTTGGCTTCGTCGAGAAACTTGTTCATCCGTGCGGCAAACACCGCCGGCTGCTTGAGCGCGAAGATGACGGTCACGTCGCTCCCTTCGCGGAGGTACAAGTCGCTGCCGGTGATCGCGACCTGATCTACGACCATGTCGTAGAAGGGCTTCGAGAGCGGGTCGGTGCGTACCGCGAGCTGTTCGCGCAGCCGGTCGCCCACGTTACTGCTCGTGGCCTCTTGCACTGCCTGGTTGAAGAGGTGCATCGACCACAGGTCGCCGATTTCGACGAGATCGAGCAGTTTTGTCAGCGAGCGAGCCTGTACGAGATACTGGTTCGACGGAATGAGCTTCGCCAGCGGGGACACTTCCGGCTGTTGATCGCCGAGCATCTTTTCCCAGGGGTGGCTTTTGATCGTCGGCCCTTGGAGCTTTTCGAAGGGAACGATTTTTGACGGCCCGCGCGGGTTCATCGCTCCGGTCATGGCATCGAGCTGCAGGCTTTCCTGCACGGCCAGGGCGCCGGTGAAGAGGTTGAACGCATCGACGCGGCCGCGACGCTCGGCAAGTTGTCGACGCCACTCGTCAGCCCCGTTTAACTTGCGCGCCGCATCAGCGGAGAGCTGCAAGGCAACATACTGCAGGAAGGGATCGCGCGGATTCAGCGCCAGCTCCCGCCGCGCTTCGTCGGCGGTCCACGCGAGCGGTGTTTTTGCGGGTTGTTTGGCTTGCGCTGAGGGGTTGCGGTCTTGCGCGAGCGCAGTGTTTGCTAACAGAATCAGCGCCGTGGCAAGGGTTGCAAGCCTGAACCGCCTGGTTCGGATGTCACGCGAGTCGGAAGGTTGCCTGTGCATCGTCCACCTCGAGTCGAAGGCTAAGCGGAGGGACGGGATTCGTGTTCAGCCAAATGTACCTTGTTTGCTCGAAAGCAGTTTCAGCAGACGGCACAATGTTTCACGTGAAACATGGGGGAAATCGCTAGAGTCCGTCAGGTTTCATCGTTCCAATGCCAGCGATGGAGAATGCGGTGGATCACTGGCGCGACGAGGATGCTGGCGCCCACCAGGAAGACCACGCCGGCAAAGAGTGCGTAGCAACCCGCAAAGAGTTTGCCCGCCTGAGTGACGGGCATGTTGACGGGACCCATGCCGCCGAGGAGCATGGCCGAATTCAAAAACGCGTCCACCCAGCTTAACCGCTCGAAGTACATGTAACCCGCCATGCCGATCGCCAGCGACAGCGTTCCGATCGCGACAACGATCAAGAAATGCGCGAGCCATCTCCAGAGGAAGTGCCCGAGGGCCAGCGGTCGCTGGCTGCGCTTTTCGTAGCGAAATGCGCGGGGCCGAGCCATGAGATTACTACAATTAAAGGCACCGCTCGATTACTCGGAGGAAGAATTATGACCGTTGTCATTCGCCTTACTAGCCGCGAGGAGGCCAAAGCGTTGCCGATTCTGTTGCGCCATTCGCCCGGAACGGTGCTGCCGAACCGGATGTACGTTTTACGCCAGGGAGCGGTCGAAGCGCTGCGGGCGGCCGGCGTGCGGTTGACTGAGCTAAGCCGAGAGAGCAGCGTGCCTAGAACGGCGGGCGCGGACCTCGGTGTAAGAGGGAGTGCCGAACCGTCACGTTGGACTCTGCCAACGAAGAAAGGTGTGAAACCCCGTTGGGGTTTTTGAGGTTTTGGTGGGGCGGGTTACCCAGCGTGCGCTCGCTGACGCGATCGACGCTGGGCTCTGGAGTGGAACGCCGTTGGCGTTCGGGCGGGCAATCAGGGCATCTTGCGTCCCGCCTTGTGGGCCAGCTCGCGGACGGCGTTGATGACGGTGTCCTGCGCTTGCGGGGAAAAGAAGCCGGGGCCGCCGGAGTAGATGCCGCGGGTTTCGTAGCCGCCTTCTTCGATGACGCGCGCGGAGGGGAGATAGCCGAAGACATCGTTCGAATAGGCGGCGATCCAGAGGTCGAGCGGGCCGAGGGCTCGCTCCAGGAGCGGCACGTAATCGGCAACCACCTCACCGGGAAGCGCGACGAGCGTGAGATCGTCGCCGAACTGCCAGACCGCAATGGGGGCGGTGTAGTGCGTGGGGACCTTCTCGTGCTTATCCATGAGCGCGAGCAGCTCGCGGGCGACTCCTTGCTTGTAGCCGGGGCCGGTTTTGGCCATTTTTTCGAGCTCTTCGCGCGGCGGCGATTCGGCCAGCGGAATGGCGACCTGCTGCAGAACCGTCTTGAGCGGGCCGCGAATCGGTTTCAGCTTCTCGCCCAGCACGCGCGAGACTTCTTTGCCGAGCGACTCGCCGTGCTCACGAGCCAGGTCCATCGTCCCGCGGGGATGAGGATTGGCGTCGCCGGCGCAGCCGAGCAGCATGAGCGCGGCGACGCCAGGATGCTGATCCTCGACCGTGCGCTGGGCATATCCGCCGTAGTCGCCGGAAAGCAGCATGTTCTGCGGCCCCAGCGTCGTGTTGTGGCAGGCGCAGAAGAAAAGGACGGCGCGGAGGTCACCGTCGGCGTTATCGATACGCAGAACCGGCACGCTGCGATCGGCGAGCCCCCGGGGATTGACGCCCAGGATAATCCCGTCGCGCGTGACTTCGCGGCGGTTCATGACAAACGTCGCCACTCCGCTGCCGGCTGAAAGCCGGGCGGGTTTCAGGTCCGCGAGCGCGCGGGCCGCCAGGTCCACGATTTTCTCCTGAAGGGCGCGCGTGTAAGCGGCCGTCTTTCGCGCATCGTCGGCGGGAAAACCTTCGCGCGGCTCGGGATCGAGGCTCAGCGTAGGACCGCTGTGCGTATGGATCGAGTTGAGCAGGATCTGGTCGCGCGCCAAGCCGGTCTTCTCGGTAATCTGGCGGCAGATGGGCTCGGCGATCGCGGCTTTGAAGCCAATCAGATCCGTGGCGATGATTACGGCCCGGTGGCCGTCCGCGTCTTCCAGCGCGAGTGCTTTGGCATAGAGGTCGTCGTTCACGCGCTCGAACGGTCTGGTGCGCGAGGCGTAGCCGGCCATTTGCAGCGGCTCTTCGGGCGTGATCTTGACGGTGGCGATGCCGACTTTCCAGTCGTCAGCGAGGGCTGTGTTGAAGACGCCGGCAATCAAAACGAACCAAGTGACAACGCGAAACATGCGTTCCTCCAGGCCTACGAAATGCAGCTTACCGAGCTACCGAAACGACCAACCACAATGGGGACAACGATCCACATCCGCGGGAACGGCTTCGCGACAGGCGATGCACTCGACCGTCTTCGGCTTATGGTCGGCCACATACGATTTAGGTTCAGGGGGCTTCGGCTTGGATGCATAGAATTCCAAGAAGCCACACTCGTCACACCGAAACGCAGCCAGCGGCACTTGCTGGTCGCCGCGCAACTTGATGCCCGTCCAGATCGAGCGCTCGGGCTTCCCAGCTTGCCACGCTGCGGGTTTGGCGGCGCGTACGACGACGGGAACAAACCCTTCGGTCATACCTTGACCGCACTTCGGGCATCGATGGCCGTTGCTCATAATCGTCAGGGTTCATTCATGGTCGCAACGGGCGCGGCGACGGTGGACTCGTGATCTGGCATGTTCAGAACCGCAGCCACGTGCTCCAACCCGTCAGGCAGCGTGGACGCAAGTGGCGAGAGAGCTCCGATCATCACTGCCGTCGCAAATGCCCACGCGCTCAAGCTGCGCAGCAGTCGAGGAGCACCGGCAGCTCGATCGAGGCAGACTTCGCCGCGCGACAGACCACCGGGCGCGCGACGAGTGACAGCGATCGCTACAACCGCGACCAGCGCCGTGGCCGCTGCCTCGCTGATGCCAATGATGGCGTGAATGCCGAGCATCGCTGGCACTATGTCGGCGGCGGATGCGGCGCCCGAAGCGACCATTTGCAGCGCGCAGGCCAGCGCTGCGAGAACCACGCTGAGCCAACCCACCAGCGCGGCGGCGAGCGGACGGGCGGCCATCACTGGGCTCGCGGCGCCTACTAATCGATCGACCGCCACACCGAGCCACACAGCGAGTACACCCATGTTGAGTAGGTTCGCCCCCAACGCCAGGATACCGCCGTCGCCGAAGAGAACGGCCTGAACCGTCAAGACAATGGCCATCGCGATCAAGCCCGCCCACGGACCGAGCAACAAGCCGGCCGCCGCCCCGCCAATGACGTGGCCGGATACGTTGGCAGCGACGGGAAAGTTGACCATCTGAGCAGCGAAGATCACAGCGCTTGTGGCCGCGAGGGGAACGACCTTGGTCGTGCCTTCTCGGCGAATGCGAACGAGCGCGTACATGACGGCGCCGCCCGAGAGCAAAGCCGTGGCCGCCGAGATCGTAGGGTCGAGGTAATGATCAGGGAGATGCATGAATGCGTCCGTGTGGGATCGGGTGGAAAAAGCGCAGTGCAACGCAATTGTGCCGCATGAATCGTGATGGGACAAGCTCGTGCGACGATTGCAACGAAGCGGCAATTCCTGCGGGTTGCGGTGCAGAAGATGCGCATCCTAGCGCTAGGGCATTGCATCTTCGGCGGATGACTAGGGCGCAGAACCATCGGCATAAGTCCGCATGGCAATAGCGTTTAAGGTGATTTGTTGGGCGGCGATGCCAAGTCGCGGGATGGGTTGGCACAGCCGTTGCTAAAGAGCGTCGCTCAGTTCATTCGAACTCGACATTTCGTCAGTTTCTTGCAGGGGGGCATAGACCGTGTAAGGGTCGTACTTTCGCGGAGCGAAAGGCGACAAATAAACGGACATGCCATACGGACTGTACATCGCCGCGGAGGGCGCCCATGCGCAAAGCAAGCGCATGGAGGTGCTCTCCAACAATTTGGCCAACGTCGATACGCCCGGCTTTAAACGCGACTTGGCGCAGTTCCAAGCGCGGTATGCCGAGGAGACCGCACGCGGCCAGGACCATCCAGGCTCCGGGTCGATCAACGACGTCGGCGGCGGTGTGTGGATGAACGGCGTCATCACCGACCACACACCGGGCACGCTCAAGCGCACCGAGATCCAGACCGACATGGCCATCAACGGCGAGGGCTACTTCGTCGTGCAGAAAGACGGCCAGAACTATCTCACGCGCGCCGGCAACTTTATGGTCAATAGCAACGGCCTGCTCGTCACGCAGACGGGCATGCCGGTGCTCAGCGACGGCGGCGCGCCGGTACCGATCAACGCGGGAACGCCATGGAAGGTATCGTCCGATGGAGCAATCGAACAAGACGGCGGCAAGACGTACCTGGCGCTGGTGCGCCCGCCGTCGCCCGCCGAGCTAAAGAAGCACGGCGAAAACTTGTTCCAACCGCTCGCGGCAACGACACCCGTCCCGACGGAGCTCCGCAGCGTGCAAGAAGGCTACCTGGAGATGTCGGGCGTGCGTCCGACGTTGGAGATGCTGGAGCTGATCGAGACCTCGCGGGCGTTTGAGATGAATGTGAGCATGATCCGCAACCACGATGCGATGTTGAATTCGTTGGTGAATCGAGTGTTGCGACAGTCTTAGTAGGAGTAGCGGAACTCGCCAGAGTTCCCTGGTTCCCAGGCTCCGCCTGGGAACACACTGCCCGCGAGGCTCTGCCTCGCTGAACAGAGATATCGGCGGCGCGGCGCTAACGGCAGGCAGAGCCTGCCAGACAGCCCGTTCCCAGGCGGAGCCTGGGAACGAGAAAAACGTGAAACCCCTTGTACAACGGTCCAAACTCATGAGCGTTCAAACACTGTACACCGCAGCGACCGGCATGGATTCGCTGCAAACGAAGCTCGACGTGATCGCCAATAACCTGGCGAACGTCAACACCACCGGTTTCAAGCGAGACCGCGCAAACTTCGAGGATCTGTTCTATCGCCAAGAAGTGCTTCCCGGGGCACTCGATGCGGCCGGCCAGTTGACGCCCGTCGGTACACAGATTGGCCTCGGCTCGCGCGTGTCAAGCACGCAGACGGATTTCGATCAGGGCGCGTTCCAGCAATCCAACCGGCAGCTCGATGTCGCCATCGAAGGCAGCGGCTTCTTCCGCGTCATCGATCCGGCAACGAGCGAAACGATGTACACACGCGCGGGCAACTTCTCGATCAATGCCGATGGTGCGCTCGTAATTGGCAGCGCCGGCACCGGCCGCCTGCTTGATCCGGCGATCACCATCCCGCCCGACGCCACCGGCATCGTCATTTCGCCGGATGGCCAGGTGTCGGTCCGACAAGCGGGCCAGGCGACCTTGCAGCAGCTCACGCAGATTCAGCTTGCCACGTTTATCAACCCACAAGGGTTACTGAAGCTCGGCGAGAACTTGTATGCCGAGACGGGCGCCTCCGGTACGCCGATCGAAGGAACGCCCGGCACCAGCGGGATCGGCGCGTTGCGACAAAACGCGTTGGAAGCGTCGAACGTCGAGCCGGTGCAGGAGCTGATTGACTTAATCACCACGCAGCGCGCATTCGAGCTCAACTCACAGGCGATCCAGGCGGGCGATCAGATCCTGCAACTCGTGGCGAACCTGCGTCGGTTCTAGATAAGAACCATAACAAGAGACGTTTCACGCAAGAGGCGATCAATAAGGATGGCAATACGAACCGCATTTGTCGGGATGTGTCTTGTAATCGCGACACACTCATTCGCAACGAGTCCAGAGGCCGCCGAGATCCGCTTTCGTACCCAGGCGCGAACGGACGGAAATGTCGTTCGCCTGGGCGACGTGGCTGAGGTCATCACTGTCGACAAGCGCGAGCGCGAGATGCTGCAAGGCGTGGAAATCGGTCCCGGTGGCCCAAGTCGTCAGACACTTGCCGCACACCTCGTTCAAGACCGTTTGGCGGCACACGGTGTCAAGCTCGTCGATCACCAGTTCGCAGGCGCCGCGGTGATTACTATTCTTCCGGAGGCCGACCCGCGCACGGGCGATAACCAGCGATCGCTCTCCAAGTCGGCAATCAACCTGGCCTCCACCGCCGTCGCCGATGCCATTGTTGCCCATCTCAAGAAGACTGCCGACCCAGAGGAGGATTGGACCGTCGCGGTCGAGCTTACCGCCGAGCAAGCGCGAGCGGCTATCGCGCACGGCCGCCGAGTCGCGGTGATCGGGGGCGGAGCACCCTGGACCGGCCCGCAATCGTTCAAAGTCACGGCGCCCAAGCAGCTCGGCAACGAGTTGTTCACGATCGAGGCCAACGTGAGCCGAGCGCCACGCGCCGTCGTGGCCGTCAACTCGATCGAGCGCGGCGAAACAATTCGCGCCCAGGACGTCGAGTTGGCGCGTATCAAGCCAGGCTCGCCGCAGCGGACGGCGTTTCAGTCGCTCGAAGAGGCAATCGGCAAGGAAGCAACCCGCAACATCGTCGCCGGACAAGTGCTCGACGACCAATACGTTCGGTCGCCGTTGTTGGTTAACCGCGGCGACGTGGTGGATGTGTTCGCGCGGTCCGGCGGCGTGCAGGTGCGCACCCGAGCGCGGGCGAAGGAAGAGGGGAGCCACGGCGGTGTAATCCGGGTCGAACTGTTGACCGATCGCCGGTTGCTCGTGGCGCGCGTGTGCGGCTTTCAGGAGGTCGAGGTGCTGGCCGCCGGGCCGTTGGTTTCGAAGTAGGGTTCAAGGTTCAAAGTTTAAGGTTCAAGGTTCGCGCAAATCTTGGGTGAAGCATGTTGCCATCGAGCATCAATTGGTCAGTCGTCGTCATATTCGCAGTCGTTGCCTCGGCTTGCACGAACACACCCGTGTTCGGCCAGCGGTCCAGCCTGTATCAGCGGAACGAGCAAGGCGCCATTCCGTTGGCCACCAGCTCGTTGACGTATCGTGAAGTCTTGCCGCCGAAAAAAATTCAGCTCCACGACCTCATCACGATCGTGGTGATCGAAAGGTCGCAATCGTCGAACTCCGGCGAATTCGACGGCAAGAAGAACGCCACGCTCGACGCCCAGCTCAAAAGCTGGTTCGAGCTCGACGGGCTGAATCTCAAGCCTGCGCCTCAGGCGGACGGCGACCCGCGCGTCAACGGCACCTACAACAATCAATTCCGCGCGGAGGGAGAGTTGGAGACACGGCAGGCATTGCAGTTCAACATCACGGCTAGCGTGGTCGATATCCGGCCGAATGGAAACCTGGTGCTCGAGGCGCGCAAGCGCATCCGGCACAATGACGAGACTCTGGAGGCGTCGGTGGCGGGAATTGTCCGCCCCGAGGACATCAATCCTGGCAACCGCGTGACCAGCGACGCCCTTGCCGAACCCATGATCGAGCTTTACTCCGCCGGCCACGTCCGCGACTCCTACCGTCGCGGCTGGCTGCACAAGGCATACGACCGCTTTGCGCCCTTCTAGCCCCGGCCGGAAGGCCGGGGTTGAGCTGGGGAATGCAGCCTGTGTTTGGGGAGATGAACGACAAAGCACTCACTGAAACGGACTTTGGTTATGCATGCACGAATTCGATTTGCCGTCGCCCTCATCACCGCTCTCAGCGTGCTGTGGTCCGCCGAGCATGGCCAGGCGAGCACGCTGCTCAAGAACATCTGCCGCGTGAAGGGACAGGAAGAGAGCACGATCCAGGGGATGGGGCTGGTGATCGGCCTGGCGGGCACGGGCGACAGCCCGAGTTTTCAACCCACCATCAAAGCGCTGGCCAAGGTGCTGGAGCGGATGAACAACCCGATCGGCGAAAAGGGCATGCTCGAGCTCAAGGACGCCAAGAACGTGGCCTTGGTGATGGTCACCGCCACCGTGCCCGCCGCCGGCGCGCGGCAGGGCGATCGAATCGAATGCACGGTGAGCGCGATTGGGAGCTCAAAGAGCCTGGACAAAGGCATACTGCTGGCGACTCCGCTGCTCGGCCCGCAAACCACCGACCCGCGCGTCTATGGCTTCGCCCAGGGGCCGCTGCAGTTTGACGATGCGAAGATCAAAACCACGGCCAGAATCGGCCGCGGCTGCCGACTGGAAGAGGACTTCAACCACCCGTTTGTGAAGGACGGCAAGTTCACGTTGGTTCTGAACCCCAGCCATGCCGACTTCGTAGTGGCGTTCGATGTCGCCGAAGTCATCAACAGCCAGAGTCAGTTTGGCGAGAAGATCCTCGGGATCCGGGAAGTCCGCCTCGCGCAGGCGCTCGACCAGGTCAACATCGAGGTGAAGATCCCCAAGGAATATCAACAGGACCCGGTGGAATTTGTCTCGCAGGTCTTGACCGTGCCGATCATCGAGCCGCAAACCGCCTCGCGCGTCGTGATCAACGAACGTGCCGGGACGATCGTCATCGACGGCGACGTCGAGATCAGCGCCGTGGCGGTCCATGTGGGCGACCTGTTTATCGAAGCCGGCCAGCCAAATAACGGCAATCGCTTCGTGGCCATCGAGACAGCGAGCAAACCCACCCCGAAACTGAAAAGTCTGGTCGCGGCGCTCGAGGCCTTGCAGGTCTCGGCCGCGGAGAAGATCTCGATCATCAAGGGGATCGAGCGCGCCGGCAAGCTGCATGGAGCGCTGGTAATTGAGTGAGCCGGAATGGGGAATGCGGGAATGGGGAATGGGGAATGACATGAACATCAGCCCGAACTTCAGCACGCTTAACAGTTTGTCGCCGGCGCAGATTGCCGGCGGCGCGGAGCCCGCCGCACCGAGCGAGGATCAACTTAGCGAGCGCGAGGCGTTCGACCGCTTTGTCGGCGGCACGTTCTTCCGACAAATGCTCGGCGCCATGCAAAAGACCGTCGGCAAGCCGGCCTATTTTCATGGTGGCCAGGCTGAGGAGATGTTTCGCGGTCAATTGAATCAGATTCTCGCCGACAAGATGGCTGAAGCAACGGCCGATCAATTCACCGGGCCGATGTTCGAACTGTTTCAGTTGAGTAGGCAGTAGGCGGATCCGTTTAGCAGTCGCCGGCACGGCGACTAACGCGCATCGAAAGACGGCGGAATCACATCAGGATGCAAGCATGGACGATCAAGCGCCCGATCATTCTTGGGAAGAGGAGTTCGCCGATTTGCTCGGTGAGCTGTCCGCGGTGCAAACCGACATGCTCGGCGCCCTGGCCGAGAAGCGGGCGGTGTTGATGCAGGCCGATGGCGATAGCCTGACGGCGATCAACGAGCGCGAAGAACAGCTCGTCGGCCGGTTGCAACATTGCCTGGACCGCCGGCTTAAGCTGCTATCACGCGCGGCCGACGAAGGCCGCCCGGCACCGAATCTTCGCATCCTTGCCCAGTCGCTTTCGCCTGCTCAACATCGCCAGCTTGCGCCGCAACTGGACGAAGCATCTCGCCGCGCCCGCGCACTTCAACACGAGAGCCTCACCAACTGGGTGATAGCACAGCGAACGCTGATTCATCTTTCGCAACTGCTAGAGATTATCGCCACTGGCGGCCGTTTGCAGCCGACATATGGAAGAGAGGCCGTGGCTTCGACAGGCGCGCTACTGAACCAGGTCGGCTGATCACATCGCCGATCGGTTCTGTAGGGAACGGCCTCTGTGCCGTTCCGTTGGGCGAGTGAACGTCCCGACGTCGACCGGCGCTTCCGGAACGCCACGGAGGGCGTTCCCTACAGAGGTACGCCACGGAGGGGGTTCTCTACAGACGACGGTACGTTTCCATGTCGCTCTTCGGTTCGATCCAACTGGCCAACAACGCCCTGCGAGCCAATCAAATCGGCTTGCAGGTGGCGGGGCAAAACATTGCCAACGCCAACACGCCCGGCTACATCCGCGAGGAGGCGATCTTCAGCCCGGCGCCGACGCAGCGCCTCGGCCGGCTGCTGCTGGGCCTGGGCGTCGAAGTCACGGCGATTGTCCAAAAGGTCGATCGGTTCCTGGAGGAGCGGCTCCGCGGCGCCACCAGCGAACGCTCGGGCGTCGAAGTCGAAGAACAAACCTATCTGGAGCTTGAGACGCGGTATGCCGAATTGGGCGTAACCGATCTCAGCACCGCGTTGACGCAATTCTTCAACGCCCTTCATGATTTGGCCGACGAGCCCGAGAGTTCCGTCGCGCGGAACTTCGTCATTCTGCATGGTGGCAACCTGGCCCGGAACGTCAATCGGTTAGCCGGCCACGTGGGACAGGTGCGCTCGGACTTGAACCAGCGCGTCGAGAACTCGGTAGGCGACATCAACCGGTTGATCGAAGAGGTCCGGGTGCTCAACATCCGCATCGCGGAAGCCGAAGGAAGCGACACCTCGGCCAGTGAAGCCGTCGGCCTGCGCGATCAACGTCAAACCGCCCTCACCAACCTGGCAAAGCTGGTCGACATCAGCGTCCAGGAACAGGAAAACGGCACTGCTTCGGTCTTCCTCGGCGGTGATTACCTCGTATTGGACGGGATTTCCCGCTCGGTCAAGGCCACGGAATACAGTGACCGCGGGTTGCAGGTGTTCGAGCTGCGCTTGGAAGAGTCGGATTCGCTGTTGCAAATCACCGGGGGCGAAGTCGCAGGGCTGATCAAGAGCCGCGACGAGGTGCTCGGCGGGTTTCTGGATGAGCTCGATAACTTTGCCAGCGCGCTGGTTTACGAGTTCAACCGTGTTTACTCGTCGGGCCAGGGTCGGACCGGTTTTCAGTCGATCACTAGCGAATCGTCGGTGGACTCGACCACTGCCGCGCTCGACGCCGCCGGGCTGTCGTTCACACCTACGAATGGCTCATTTCAGATCCTGGTGCATAACACAACGACAGGGCTGACGGAAACCAACGACATCCCGGTGGATCTCAACGGGCTGGATGGAGATGTCACGCTGGCGGATCTGGCGGCGGCGATCGATGCCGTGGACGGGATTAGTGCCAGCATCAACAGCAGCAATCAACTGACGATTACGAGCGACTCGACCGATCTGGATTTTGCGTTTGCCAATGACACCAGCGGCGTCCTTACCGCCTTGGGCATCAACACGTTCTTTACTGGGGACGACGCGCGAAGCATCGGCATCAACAGCGCGGTCGCCGACGACTCGCAAAAGTTCGCCGCCAGCCGCAATGGTGTGGACCTAGACAACGAGATTGCCGTCGAGCTTGCCGGCTTCGCGCAACAGGCGCTCGACTCGGAAAACGGCCTGACGTTATACGGGCTGTACGAGCGGATGACGGCGAACGTCGCACAAGGATCCAGCGTTGCGCACGCCGTCGCCGAAGGAGCGCGGGTGTTCGAGGACCAGTTGCGCGGCCAGAGCGCGGCGATCAGCGGGGTGAGCATCGATGAAGAAATTCTCCGCATGCTCCGCTACCAGCGCTCGTTCCAGGCCTCGGCCAAATACATCGCCACGCTGGATGAGCTGCTGCAAGTGCTGGTTGCGCTTTAGATCAAAAGCCCCGAATGACGAAATCAGTGGTCAGAAATGCGGAATGTGGGAATGGGGAATGGGGAATCGCAAGCGGATCTCATTCCCCATTCCCCATTCCTATCATTCCCCATTGGCCTCTTCTCCCCTAATCCATGCCCCGCATCACCCCCATCCCGACGACGCGTGTCAGCGATACGCTGGCGCAACAGCGGCTGCTCAGCCAGTTGCAGAGCGACCAGATCGACGTGCTGCGTCTGCAGCAGCAGATCGCTACCGGCCGGCGGATTCAGGTTTTGAGCGAAGACGCCCCGGCCGGTCTCCGCGGCGTCACCCTGCAGCGGCTGTTGGAGCAAAAGCAGCAGATCGGCACCAACTTACGGATCAATCAAAGCTTTCTCGTTGCCACCGATGAAGCGCTTTCCGGTATCTCCGGCGAACTTGCCAAGGCGCGAGCCGGCGCGCTGGGTGTGACGGGAGCGGTGGCCACCGACACGGAACGAGAAGCCGTGGCGCTGGAGCTTGACGGGGCGCTGCAGGATTTGCTGAACACCGCCAATCAAGTGTCTGCGGGCCGCTACCTGTTCGCCGGTTCCCGCACCGCACAGTTGCCCTTCGAACAGCGCGGCAACTATATCCGCTACAACGGCAACGAAAACCATCTGCAAAGTTACGGCGACATCGATCTCCTGGTCAACACGAACGTAACCGGCGATGAGGGGTTCGGTGCTCTCTCCAAAGCAGTCGTGGGGACAACTGATCTGAACCCGGTCCTGACGGCCCAGACCAAGCTCTCCGACTTGAACAACGGCAACGGCGTGAGCGTGGGGAGCATCGAGATCTCCGACGGCACGAATTCAAGCATCATCGACCTGAACACCGCGCATACGCTGGGCGACGTCGTGGCGTTGATCGAAGCCAACCCGCCGACGGGCCGGACGCTGACGGTGGAGATCACGCCGACGGGCCTTACGTTGTCGCTCGATGCGGCCGTCGGCGGCAATCTGCGCATCAAGGAAGTCGGCGGCGGCACTTCGGCGCGGGACCTGGGCATTTTGGCGGAAAGCTTTGTCGGCACAGGACCGATTGTGGGCGGCAATCTTGATCCGCGGTTGCAGCTTACGACGCGGCTGAGCGATGCGTTTGGCGCACGGTCATACGCGCTGTTGGACTCGGCGGGCGGGGACAATTCGCTGAGGATTGAAGCCATCACACGGGGGGCGGCGCTCAATGGATACACGATTACGTTTGTCGACAACGTGCCGTCAAGCGGCGTCGTGGTCAACCCGACGGGTCCAACCTCGTTTGAGGTCGAGATCGACAGCGGCGCTAGCACGGGCATTCAGGTGAGGGATGCGTTGAACGCGCATGCCGGCTTCAATGCGAACTTCACCGTCACGCTCGACACAACTCTCGATCCCGAGAATGACGGCAGTGGCACAGTTGTGACGAGTACAACCGGAACGACTGCCCACGGCAGCGGCGTTGAGTTCGATCAGACGTCGGGTCTGCAAATTCTCAATGGCGACGTGGTCCACACGATCGATCTGAGCGCGGCCGTGACGGTCGAGGATCTGCTCAATACGCTCAATGGCTCCGAGGCCGACGTGCTGGCGCAGCTCAACGCCGACGGCCGCACGATCAGCATCCGCTCGCGGCTGAGCGGGGCCGATTTCGCCATCGGCGAGAACGGCGGCGACACGGCGACGCACTTGGGACTGCGTTCGTTCACCGCGGCCACCAAGCTCGCCGATCTCAACCACGGACTGGGGATTCATCCCAACGAGACGGGCGACGACTTCATCATCCGTCGCAAGGACGGCGTCGATCTGCGGTTCGATTTGTCGCCCGCTTCCTCGCCGCCGGCCAGCGTCGGCGACGTGATCAACCTGATCAACAACCATCCTGATAACCAGCTCGCAGCCACGCGCGTAGTCGCCCGGCTGGCGGTCGATGGCAATGGCATCGAGCTGGTTGACGATGGCCTGGCTAATGGCCAGTTGACCGTGCTCAAGGTCAATAACAGCCAGGCGGCCGAAGACCTGGGATTGATCCCCGTGGGTCAGTCGTCGGTGACGACCTCGCCCGCCGCTTCGGCCACGGCGACGCTCACGCCCGGCGGCGTCAACAACGACATTCTCTTTACGGCCAACCTGTCGGGGCCGCAGAGGAATGGGGTGCAGATTGAGTTCCTTGATGATGCTGCTGTCGGTTTAGAGAGCGTCGAACCCTTCGATCCTGTAACCAACACGCTTACAATCCATTATCACTCGGCGTCCAGCACCGCCGGCGCAATCGCTGCTCTGGTAACTGCAGAAGGGACGTTCGAGGCTACACTGGACACATCGGTCGATCCCGCCAACGACGGTTCGGGGCTGATCGGCGCTCTTCCCCCGCCGGCGGCACTCACCACCGCCGGCGGCACGTCGCAAGTGCTCACCGGCCGCGACACCAACCCGCAAGAAGTCAAAGGCGTTTTCAATTCGCTGATCCGGTTACGGAATGCATTGCGGGCCAACGACGAAGTGCAAACCGATCGGGCGGTCGCCTTGGTCGAAACCGATCTGACGAACGTCAACTTCGTGCGTGCGGAGATCGGCGCGCGGCAGCAAGGCGTCGAGGTGTTGCAGACGCGGCTTGCCGACGAGACGATTAACCTGGAGAGCGCCTTGGCGGATGAGATCGAGGTCGATTTCGCGACCGCCATCTCGAACCTCCTTACGCGGCAGGCGTCGCTGCAGGCTTCGCTGCAAATGACCGCCCAGCTCTCGCGGCTGACGCTGCTGGATTTTCTGTAATGTAGCAGGCACACTCCGTGTGCCGTTCTGTTCCTTTGGAGTGCGGTGACTCGTCACCGCTTTGGATTTCAATCCCGCTTGACATTGCAACGGGTGCTTGAAAAAGAAAGCGGCGAGAACTCGCCGCACTCCATACGACTATGCCGCCTGGCGTTCGCACTCGACGGTCTGGAGCAATACCGCTTCCCACACGCGGCCGATTGCCAGCGGGTCGAAGCGGCGCTCGATGTGCGCCTGCCCGGCTTCGATTCGCCGCCGCACCTCCGCGCCGTTCCCCAAGGCCCATTCGACACCCGCGGCCATGTTCTCGCCCAACCAAACATAGTCGCCTAACTCGACGTACGACGGCAGCGGGTACGCAACAACGAATCGACCGGCGCGCAGCGGCTCGACCACGCGATTGGGGCTTTTCACCAGCTTTTTGGCAGCCGGCAAGCTAGGCACCACGACCAGATCGCAATCGGCCAGCGCCTGCCAGGTCGCTTCGGGACTCCAAACGACGAATCGCGCCGTCAGGCCCGGCCCGTGCTGCTGGTTGATTTGCTCCACGAAAGCGCGAATGCCGTTGTTCGACGGGTCCGACACGACGTGCAGCGAAAGCGGACTGCGGCGCGCCAGTGCCCCGAGATGCGGCGCCATGTCGGCCAACGTATCGAAATTCACAGGGTGACCGAACCAGAGCAATTTCGCCGCGTCGCTCGATGGCTCGAACCGCGGCCGGCCCGGCGGACCTTCGTACGGGTCGTCGATGATCGTCGGTTGGACGCCAGTTCGCCGGGCGATCACCTGCGCCATCGCCGTCGTACTCGCTACGACACGGTCGGCCATTCGACATAGTTTCTGATAGGCCGGACCGAGCTGGGCCGTATCAAAATGGTCGTCGCACAGATCGACGACCACGCGAGCGCCCAACTTCGTTGCTTGCTCGGCCAGGTCCACGCTGCCGCCCGCGAGCACTTTCGAGACCACGACGACATCCGCCCGCAGTGCGCGAGCGACCTCGTCGCGATCGGGTTGCTGGTCGAGCCGCAAGAATTGATTCTGATGTCCCTCGTCATGCAGAAACCGTGCGGGCGAGAGCACGCGATACCGCAAGCTCGCCAGCGGCGAATACCAGCGACCAGCGACCAGCGATACCGCGGACGAGATAAGCCAGGTGATGCGCATGGATGGTGAGCAGTACGGACTGGATTCGATTAACCCTCTATTGGCAGATGCTTATCCGCCTCCACCCGGCTCGTCCGGGTGGAGCGCTGTTTTGCACCCAGACAGAGTGCCCTCAAAACCCTGGATCCGCCCCCACCGTGCTTGTTACGGTGGAGCGATGTTTGGCAACGAGAACGCATCGCGATAAACATCGCTCCACGCAGGCGAGCTGCGTGGGGGCGTTGAAATTGAGTGGCGCACTGTAAATCTGGTTTCGAAACACCGGTCCACCGAGGCGAGCTCGGTGGAGCCGTGGCTAAAACAGAATTCATCCGCTAAATCTGCTGCGGGATAATTCTCATTTTGCAATTTGCAATTGCCCCTCCAACTTCGCCAACGCTTCCTGCGCCATTTTGTTCTCTGGCTGAAAGCCGAGCGCCCGCCGGAACAGCGCGCTGGCTTGCTGCGCCGAGCCGTGGGCGACATGCAGCTTGCCGAGCCGGCAAAGGACCTTGGGCGAATTGGGCTTCAGCTCGATCGCCCGCGCGTAACAGTCGGCCGCCTCGGCCGCTTCGCCCTTCATCTCGAGGATCTCCCCCAGGTTGGCGTACGCCTCGCAGAGCGACGGGTTCACGCGCACCGCTCGCCGCAGCGTATCGATCGCATCGTCGGTCCGCCCGCCCATCCACAGGCACGTGCCCAGTGTGTTCTGATAGCGGGCCTCGGCCGGGTCGTTCTCGACCGCTTGCAAGGCGCACTCGACCGCCACCCGCACGTTTCCAAGCTGGATCTCGGCGATGGCCAGCATGTTCAACAACTCGGAATTTCGCGGGTGCTGGCGGAGCATTTTGCGGTAGCCGATCCGGGCGCCCAGCGTGTCGCCCGCCTGATGCCGAGCGACCACGTGCGGCAGCTCCTGATCGACGGGCGTCGGCGGCACCGTATTTACTTTGCCGGGCGTATCGGGCCAGCCGACGATGAAGTCGTCGACCACGCGGTCGAGCACCGCGGCGCCCAGGCTTTCCAGAAACTCAATCGACGCGTACGGCTTCTGCCCGTAATGCCGCACGCCGTGCAGCTTCTCCTCGACGATGATGATCGGTTTGTTGGCTGCGAGCGTTTCGCTCGCCCCTTCGAGGACATTGAGCTCAAAACCCTCGGTGTCGATCTTGATGTAGCCGATTCCGGTCAGCTTGAAGTCATCGAGCTTGCCGATGGGAATCAGGCCCGCTCGCTCTCGATCGATGTGTGTCGCGCCCGTGTGCCCTTCCTCGTAGTTGAACGAGACGGCCCCGTGCTCGTTACCGAGCGCGATCGGGATGACCTGCAACCGATCGGAGACGACATTGCGCTCCAGGCAGGCGCGCAAGGGCGGCATTGGCTCAAACGCGATCACGCGCTGGAACTTCTGCACCAGGTGCTTGCTCCACGTCCCGACATGAGCGCCAATGTCGATGGCCAGCTCCCAGTTCGTCACGAACAACAGCGAGCGGTTGAGCTGCTTCGGCTGATAGGCGCCCCCCGAGTTCTTCAGGTACTCGGGCATGTGCGCTTCGCCATCGGGTAAATAAACGCCGGCGACTTGTTTCATGGGAGGAGTGGTCGGTGAGTGGTGAGTGGTGAGTGGTGAGCAGCCCCGGCCGGAAGGCCGGGGTTTGACGCGCGTTGCCGTTATTCATCGCAGCCCGGTTGCTGCAATTCTCTAGCGCACGCGTTTCAGGTATCCGTTTCGATTGAACGAGAGGAGGAATTTCTCCTTCGTGCGGTCGATCACCCAGTCTGACGTTTCCGCGAGGAATTCCTCGATGGCTTCCATCGGTCCGGCTCCAAAATCGGACCGCACCGGATGGCCGTTGACGATCGTATCCTCAACAATCAGGTACCCGCCTTTGCGGACCAGAGGAGCGTAGGCCCTCAATTCGGCCAAGACGTGCGCCTTGGTGTGATCTGAGTCCAGGATGACCATCGTCTGCTGCACGTCGTTAGCGCAGGCCATTACGTTGGTGAGGACTTCTTTGGCCACCGATGAACCTTTGAGATAGGTGAGTCGTGGATGCTTCGGCAGCGTCGGCGGATGCTGGAGGTCGATCGACACGACCTGGCCCCACTGAAGCATCTCGCACAGCGACGCTAGATAGAGCGCCCCGCCGCCGTTGGCGGTACCGGCTTCGATGATCAATTCCGGCCGCGTCTCAAAGATGATCTCTTGATACAGCCACAGATCGAGGGGACAGCGGAGCGTCTTCACGCCACGCCACATGGTGTTGCCCCACGTCAAATTGCTATAACGGGCGTTGTAGTAAAGCGTAAGAAACTGGTCGACCAGTTCGCGCTCGTCGGCCGACAGGTTGGTCAGAAATTCGTCCGCTGCAACGCTTGCCATATCTCTGTGTTCCGTGTCGGGTGGAAAAAGAAAGCGCGAGACGAGTCCTCAGACTGCCGAAAGTTCACACGTCTTATCGTCGGCATAATCGGAAAACTTCACCCAAATTACGCGGACCGCGAATCACATGGCGATTCAGCGTACCATCGCCGTTCTTGGCAGCGAAGGCCAACTCGGCGGCGAGCTGGTGCGGCAGCTCGGCGCCGCGGCGATTCCCCTCACCCGGCGCGATTGCGATTTGGGCGACTTGTCGGTAACGCGCTCCGTTTTGTTACACTTGGCGCCGGCCGCGGTGATCAATGCCGCCGGGTACACGCAAGTCGATCGCGCCGAGCAGGAAGAGCGGGAATGCCTGCGGATCAATGCCCAGGCCGTGGAGCGTTTGGCAACCATCTGCGGTGAGTTGAGTTGCCCACTCGTGCAAGTCAGTACGGATTACGTCTTTGGTGCAGATCGACAGCGCCGCAGCCCATATCGCGAGCTAGACCCGCCGGGACCACAAGGTGTATATGCACGTAGTAAGCTCGCCGGCGAGCAAGCCGCGGCAACTTGGGAAAGGCACGTGATCGTAAGAACTTGCGGCCTTTATGGACCCCGCGCCAAGCCCACGCAATCCAACTTTGTGGATACGATGTTGCGCCTGGGCCGCGAGCGCGACGTTCTGCGCGTAGTGAACGACCAGCGTTGCACACCCACCTACGTCCGCAACGTGGCGCAAGGCATCCTGTTTCTGGTCGAGCACCGTCATTACGGTCTGTTTCACGTCGTAAACGGCGGTTCGACTACCTGGTACGATTTTGCCGTCGAGATCTTCCGCCTGGCCGGCATCACCACCCCCATCGAGCCGATTTCAACGGCCCAGTACGGCGCCCGCGCTCCCCGCCCCGCCTACAGCGTCCTGGATACGACGAAATACCACTCCCTGGGCGGCCCGCCCATGCCACCTTGGCAGTGCGCCCTGGCGGACTATTTGGCGATGAGGGGAATGAACCGCTGAGACGCAGAGAAGACAATGCAACATTGATAGCCACAGATGAACGCAGATGAACACAGATCGAGCGAATGAAAGGACTTTAATCTGTGTTCATCCGTGTTTATCTGTGGCCAAATTGCCTGTTTTCTATGCGTCTCCGCGACTCTGCGGTTCCAATCCAGTTGCGACACTCAAATTATCGATCTATTGCGGCATCCCCTTTTTATCCTAGTCGTCTCATTTTGTGTACATTGCCGAAACTTTTTCTCTCCCGGAATCGCCATTGCGGCCGATGAACCGTATGTGGGTGCGGCGGCACACGTGATAGCACGTGGGAGCCACGTGGTCGCGTCTCTCCGAGACGCGTTCCAGGCGAGTCTCGGAGAGACTCGCCCACGTGGGCGGTACGCGACCGCACCAGCCCTTGCATGGAGGCGAATGCGATGAGAGTTACCACGACGCGCTTCGGCCGCCTGGAAATTGAGGCGGAGGACGTACTGCTGTTCCCGAACGGAGTGCTCGGGCTGGAGGATTGCCGCCACTGGGTGCTCCTGGCCGATGCCGAGAACGAGGCGTTGGGTTGGCTGCAGAGCATCTCGCGCGGCGAGATTGCGCTGGCCGTCGTCAGCCCGCGGCGATTTGTGCCGGACTACCAGTTGCGCGTCGCGAAAAGCGAAATGAGCCCGCTGGCGCTCGACGACCTGGAGCAAGCCCAGGTGCTGTTGATCGTCGGTAAGAACCAGTACGGCGCGACGTTGAATTTGAAGGCGCCGGTGGTGATCAACATCGATCGACGCCTCGGCCGGCAGGTAATTGCGAACGGCGAACAGCCGGTGCAGTACCAGTTGACGGACGGAACGACGGCGCTGCGGAAAAGCGCGTGAAGGAAATGACCAATGACCAAGCACCAATGACCATTTATTGGTGACGCAGCGCGATTTGGACATTGGTCGTTGGACATTGGTCATTAGTCATTGGTCATTCAATCCTGACTTCGCCGGTCAGCAAACCGTCCGCCCGCCCAGTCGGACGCTAACAGCCACAAGGAGCCACCGATGCTTGTTTTGTCGAGACAACGCGACGAAAGCATCATGATCGGCGATAACATCGTCGTCACCATTGTTGATATCCGTGGGGACAAAGTACGCCTGGGCATCAACGCCCCCACCGAGATTCCCGTCCATCGCCAGGAAGTCTACGAGGCGATCCAGCGCGAAAATCTCCGCGCCGCGCGGCTCGACCCCAAGGACACGCAAGCCCTCGGCAAGGGCCCCGGTCCCGGCCCGAGTCGCGGCCGCTCGCCGGATCAGGATCAACCGCGATCGCGGTGAACTGGTAAAGCGCACATCACCTTGGGTGGCACTGACAAACCCGGTTTGTCGGTGTTGTTCTATGGTGGTCTCTCCACTGACAAGCGCCGCGCTTGTCAGTGCCACCCCCCGGTTCTGTCTCATTCAATCCCCTCGCTCACTCCGACTTTGCGGCCTTTGCCGGTTGTTCCGACCTCCGACACGACCGGGCAACCCATCGGCGGAAGTTTTTCTGTGCCTAAGCGGCTCGCCGGGAGAATTGGCCGAGTTGGTCCTTTGTCACACGTGTACCTATTGAACAACTGCTACATCATTGGGATCATTGTCGAACGTATCCGTTCCTCCCTCGCCATAGAGACTATCCGCGCCGCCGCGCCCTGCGATCGTGTCGTCTCCATCGCCGCCGGCGATGGAGTTGTTATTTCCATTACCGTACAACACGTCTGCGAACCCGGAACCAACTAATTGATAAATATTTCCTTGCACCGTTAACGTTAACAATGAGTTGACGGTTTGTGTGCTGGTAGTCAAATCAAAGCTGACGCCCTCACCCAAGCCGCTAAAGTCGATTAGGCCCACAGCAGCACCACCGCCACCTTGAATTACGGTATCGCTGCCAAGGGATGTGTTGCCAGTGAAATAGTACGCATCCCCTCCAGTTCCACCAACTAACGTGTCATTACCTGGACCACCGGTCAACCAATCATAATTGAGATCGGCGCCGAGCAGTTCATCGTCTCCCTCCCCGCCATCCATATGCGCTCCAGTACCAGCCGAGGCGTCTAGCGTATCATTTCCGCCGTCGCCGTAGAGGTAATCACCTGGCGTTGTGTACACATTGTAGATTTCGTCATTGCCCGGACCCCCATCCAACCTGTTCGCTATGGCATTGTCCCGGATAATGTCATCTCCGGGGCCGCCAATAACGCGATCAAAAGCTGCTGTGTCCTGAATGGTTAAGACTAAGCGCGTAGTGCCCGGGTCTGTAGTCCGATGTACTGTCTGCTGAGAACTAGTACCAATATTGACTTGGATGCCACCCACTGCACCACTGAAGTCAAGGCTCTCGTAACCTTGGTTAGCAACCTGGGTAATTGTGTCGCTTCCGAGGTCTATTCCTCCGGAGAACACGAATGAGTCATCGCCATCTAAGCCATTTAGCGTATCGTTGCCGCCTCGGCCTTCTAACTCGTTCGCATTGGCGTTGCCTGTCAGAAGATCGTCGCCTGCCCCACCAGTGATTCGATCAAGTGAAATTGGGCTCGACATTGTCAGCACGAGTTGCGTGTTTCCAGTCGCGACGGCGCGATGAACTTGCTGAGTGCTCGTGGTACTTATATCGAGCTGCATTCCGCCAACGACGCCGCTCAAGTCAACGAGGTCGTACCCTTCGCTCGCGACCTCGGTAATTGTGTCGCTACCCAGGTCGACGCCGCTGGCGAATACGAATGAGTCGTCCCCTGTAGAACCAAGTAGCGTGTCGTCGCCCGTTCCTCCCGCCAGATTGTCGTTGCCTGCACCACCATCTAAGTCGTCATTTCCACCATCGCCATTCAGCTCGTCGTTGCCATCCCCGCCGGCGAGTTCATCGGCGCCCCCGCCGCCGTCTAACCGATTTGCATTCGCATTGCCTGTCAGAATGTCGTCGCCTGTTCCTCCGATCACTCGATCAAGCGATGTGGCGTTCTGAATGGTCAACGACAACAGCGTATTTCCTGACGTGTTGCTGCGATGAACCTGCTGCGCGCTCGTGCTAGCGATGTCGAGCTGCATCCCGCCAACAACGCCGCTCAAGTCAACGACGTCGTACCCTGCGCTCGCTGCCTCGGTAATTGTGTCGCTATCGAGGTTAACGCCGCCCGCAAAGACGAAAGTGTCATCTCCGGTCGAACCGAGGAGCGTGTCGTTGCCTTTGCTGCCGGTCAAAGAGTCGTTGTCGGCGCCGCCATCCAAGTCGTCGGCTCCGTCATCCCCTCGCAATATGTCGGTCCCTGGACCGCCGAAAAGATCGTCATCTCCTTGATCGCCGACAAGCGTGTCGTTACCGCCTTCGCCATATAGTCCGTCGGCACCACTATTGGCAGCGTTATTGCTGCCGTACTCGCCGTGCAGATTGTCATTGCCATCTTGGCCGTTTATGTAGTCCCCGCTCTGGAGCCCAAAAAGCCAATCGTCTCCTAGACCACCATACAGATTGTCCGCCAGCGCGCTGCCGTACACGGTGTCGATGCCATCGCCTGCGTCAACGAGGGGGCGCTGATAGAGTTGCGTATAGTGCGCTGAATCGACTTGCCCAAGATTTATTGTGTCGTCGCCTGCAGCGCCTGTGACGGTAATGGATTTCACATCGCTCGGAAGCACGTTACCGAACGAGAGAAGATTTCCCCAATCGGTAACCGCTACGTAAGCACCTGAATAGCCGAATAGAAGATTATTGTTGTTGGAATCGCCAGCGACAACGAATGCGCCCGTAACGCTGTTAAAGGAGGCACTTGAGGCAAGCAATCGTCGGCATTCTAGAAATTCAATTCCGAAGGGCTTCCTTCTTCGGCGAGTTCGTAACCTCGTGCCGACCCCGAACAAGGGAACAAGCTTTCGAATCGAATGAAACGACAAAGCCATTGCGCATCCTTTCAAGTAAATCGCGGAAAGCTTCAAGAAACGCAGCCCTGCGTTAGGAAGAGAACGTGAAGTCGAAGGCGGCATGCCAGGGTGCCAAGCACGTGCCGTCGTCGTCTCCCAACAAACGCTTCCTTCGCGTTGCAGACGTGATAGCAGCTAGCAACAAGGTATGCAAGCATTTTGTCAATTTGCGGATTGCCGCAATGCGCCCACAAGGCTCGTTTCTGCAAAGTTTGCGGCCTGTAACGGTTCTTCCGCCCAGTCTCAGCGCCTGCCATTCCATCGACGGACGTTTTTCTTTGCCTAAGCGGCTCGACGTGACGAATGAGACTGCTAGGAATAAGCGCGAGCAGTGCGGGCTTGTTTCCCAGATTACCTAAAGCTCGCACTCCAGCAGGCCGATGAACGATGCTGAGGCACAGGTCTTAACGAACTGCGCCCGGCACGAAGCGGTAGCCGAAGTGGCCAGACAAGCGGTAGCCGAAGTCCCCAGACTTCGGGAATCCTGAGCTCTGGCGAGTTCAGCTACGAGAAGTAAAGCGGTAGTCCTGAACTCTGGCGAGTTCAGCTACCGAGATCGAACAAAGTTCCCGTACCTAGCAAGGGTATCCGGCAATGACCCGTATCAACACGAACGTCAGTTCACTGGTCGCGCAGAAGCAGTTGGCCCGCTCGAACACGCAGTTGCAAACCTCGCTCACGCGATTGAGCACGGGCTTGCGGATCAACGTCGGTAAGGACGACCCGGCCGGTTTGATCGCCAGCGAAATCCTGCGGTCCGACATCGTGGCCACGCAGCGAGCGATCACGAACAGCGAGCGTGCCAATCAGATCATCGCCACGGCCGATAGCGCCCTGGGCCAGGTGAGCGCTCTGTTGAACGATATCCGCGGGCTGGTCTCCGAGGCGGCCAACACGGGCGCCTTGAGCGACGAGCAGATTCAGGCCAACCAGCTCCAGGTTGACAGCTCGCTCGAAGCCATCGACCGCATCGCCCAAACCACGTCGTTCCAGGGCCGTCGATTGCTCGACGGCAGCTTGGACTTCTTGACGACGAACCCCGATAACGCGCTGTTGCGTGCGAGCGGCACGGTGGGGACGGCGGTAGACGTGGCTTCAACGGGCGTATTCACAGGCGGAGCAGCCGATGCATTCGCGGGCGCTACCGTCAACGCATTAGGGCCGGGCATTGTCCAATTCAGCGCTAGCAGCGCCGGCCCGGGGCTCAACAATGTCAACGTTATATTCCAGGCGACCAATGTCGCCACTGTGGCTTCTTTCGCAAACAATACACTCACCATTAAGGCGTCCGCGACTGCAACTGCGCTGGACATCGCTTCCGCTGTCAACGCGAGCGGCGGCATCGAATTCAAGGCTTCGGTGAACGCTGCGGGTGCTGTCTTCTCGACCACGGTTTCGGCAGGAGAAACATTTACCAGCACTACCAGCGGTGGCAACTTCGCTCATCAGATTCACTTGTCATCGACGGCGGGAGGTACGCGATTCAACGCGAACGTCAACGTGACTGTCGGTGCCTCGAACAACGTCGCGTACAATACTGCAAATACCACGTTGACCATCATTCGCAGCGCGAATGCCACAGCCAGCGAAATTGCATCCGCAATCACCGCCCATGGTGTATTTCAAGCGAGCGTGTCCGGGAACGGCGCCGGTATAATTTCGGCCGTGGCCTTTAACTCGGCGACCACTGGCGGCTTGAACGGCAACAACATTATCCTTTCCGCAACGGTAGGGGGAACAGCCTACAACGGTGCGACCGTCGATGTTGTCACCACGGATATAGCCGCGACCGCGGCGTACAATACGGGCACAAACACGTTGACGATCTCGCGCAGCGCTTTGGCCACGGTCGCGGAGTTGATCACGGCGGTCAACACCAATGGCGTGTTCAGCGCCTCTACTAACAGCAACGGTTACGGAATCCTTTCCGGAACATTTCTCGGCGCGACGTCAGGTGGTTCAACTGGTGCAGCCTCGCTTTCCGACCTGAAGATTGAGCAGGCCAACTTTGGCACCGCCTCTTCGATCAACGTCCAAGTCGAAATCGACACGCAGGCGACGCAGGCCACGCTGATCTACTCCGGCGGCACGCTCAGCAGCGACCTGGTGCTGCAAATCGGCGGCAAGAACGGCTTTGACACGTTGAACTTTGGCTCCGGCACGACCGTCGAAAAGATCGCCAGCGCCATCAACCAGATCTCCGATGCCATCGGTGTCTCGGCGTCGGTTACGTCCAGTGCGACCAGCGGTTCGGTATTGCGTCTGGAGTCGGTGGAGTACGGCAGCGATGCGTTCGTGTCGGCCAGGCCGCTCAACTCCGCCACGTTCGCCGTCTCCGATTTCGCGGGAACTTCGACCGATCGCACCACCGGCACCGACGTGGAGCTGCGGATCAACGGCGTGCAAGCTACCGGCAAGGGTCTGCGAGCCTCGATCAATACCTCGACGTTGGATCTCAACTTCCAAGTCAATGACCAGTTGCAGGACGGCGACGACTTCGACTTCTCGATCACCGGCGGCGGGGCGAACTTCCAGATCGGCCCCGACGTGGTCAGCAACCAGCAAGCCCGCCTCGGCATCCAGGGCCTGAGCACCGCGACGCTCGGCGGCGTGAGCGGCAAGCTCTACGAGCTCCGCAGCGGTGGCGCCAAGGACCTGAAGACCGACACCAAGGGCGCCGCTAAGGTCGTCGACGAGGTCATCACCTCCGTCACCGGCATCCGCGGTCGATTGGGTGCTTTCCAACGCACGACGCTCGAGACGAACATCTTCACCTTGAACGACGTGTTGGAAAACCTGACCGACGCCGAAAGCCAGATCCGCGACGCCGACTTCGCCGCCGAAAGCGCTCGCCTCACGCGGGCCCAGATCCTGGTCCAATCGGGCACGTCGGTGTTGGCCATCGCCAACCAGAACCCGCAAAACGTGTTGGCCCTGTTGCGGTAAGGGGAGAATTAAAACACGAACCTCCGCCGGCCCGCGTCGAGGAAAGACGCGGGCCGGTTTCGTTTTGGTAGCGGTGTTGAGCCGCAGTTTTCCCTAGCCCAGGCGTTTACGCCTGGGTGCGAGGCCGTTTAATCATCTGTTTGGGGCTTTAGCCCCTAAAGGGGCAGATGATTTCTTTATGGACCGTGAAACCCAGGCGTGAACGCCTGGGCTACAGAAAAGTTCCTGCTCGGCTCGCGGGACCTACCGTATGGCTGGTTGGCAAGATTTTCCGAGATTAACGGCTGTAACGTGCCGAAGTAATACGAGGAACGGCGCGTTGCGCCGAGGTGTCTGTAGGGAACGGCCTCCGTGCCGTTCCGTTGGGCGAGTTGACTTGGCGACGCCGCTTGCCGCTTCCGGAACGCCACAGAGGGCGTTCCCTACAGATTGAGAACGTCGCGACGGGCGTTCCCGCAACACACGTGATCGCAGCAGGGATGCATATGCAAAGTGCGCAGGATGCGCTCGCGACCGCCGCGGAGCTTCTCCAGAAGCGGGACTACGCCCGCGCCGAGGAGCTGGTGCAGTGCCGTCTTGCGGAAAATCCGCACGACGCCAACGCCTTGCACCTGTTGGGCGTGCTCGCGCGCAACACCGGGCGCTTGAACTTCTCCGCCGAAGTGCTCCGCCAGGCCGTCCGGCTCGACGATAGCGTGCCGGCATATCACTTCGATCTGGCCCTAACGGTTAACCGCCTCGACCAGGTGGAGCTGGCCCTGGTGCATTTCCGCCGCGCCGTCGAGCTCAAGCCCGACTACCAGGACGCGCTGGTCAACGTCGGTACACTGCTGCACCGGCTCGACCGCCTTGATGAAGCACGCCAATGTTTCGAACGCGCGGTCGAGCTCGACCCGCGCTGCCCCATTGCGCGGTACAACCTCGGCAACATCTGGCACGCGATGGGGCGGCTCGATGAAGCCAAAAACTGGTACACGAGCGCCATCGAGCTGGAGCCGCAATTCGCCAAAGCGCACTGGAACAAGGCGCTGTGTCATCTGCTGGCCGGCGAATTTGCCGACGGCTGGCGCGGGTTCCGCTGGCGACGCGCCGCCGGAGAAGTCACGATCGACAACTACCCGCAGCCGCTGTGGAAAGGTGAGTCGTTGACCGGCAAGACGATCCTCGTTCACGCCGAGCAAGGCGTGGGCGATGAGATCCTGTTTTCGACTTGCTTGCCCGACCTGATCGCAAAGGCCGGACGATGCATCGTCGTCTGCGAGCCGCGGCTGGCCCCGCTCTTTGCCCGCTCTTTTCCGCAGGCCCAGATTCATGGCCATGCGCGGCGGAAGGACCGTGCGCCCGCGATCATCGACGATCCGGTCGATTTTCAAGCGCCCTTCGGCGATCTGCCCCGGTGGTTGCGGCCGGATCTTTCGAGTTTTCCCGATCAGCCGCGGACATTGATCGCCGACGACGGCCGCGTGGCCCAATGGCGCGAACACTTCGCGGCACTTGGACCTGGGTGGAAGGTCGGCATCTCGTGGCAGGCCGGGGGACAGCCGCACGAGCGCCGCAAGCGCTCGACGACGCTGGCCGATTGGCTGCCGGTTTTTTCCGTGCCCGGCTGCCAGTTCATCAACGTGCAGTACGGGGAATGCGCTGACGAGATCGCCGCCGCGCGAAAGAACCTGGGGATCGAGCTACATGACTACGCGGCCGGCGATCCGCTGGTCGATCTCGACGACTTCGCGGCCAAGATCGCCGCGCTCGATCTGGTGATCTCGGTCGGCAATACCACGGTGCACCTGGCCGGGGCGTTGGACATTCCCGTCTGGGCGATGCTGCCGACGGTTCCCGGCTGGCGCTGGTTGATCGCGGGCGAGCGTAACCCATGGTATCCGAGCGTGCGGGCGATCCGGCAGACGATGGCAGGAGACTGGCGGCCGGTGTTTGAGGCAGCGGCAGGCAGGTTGCGGGCAATGGTTTTGGAGTGCGGCGACTCGTCGCCGCTTTCTTTTTCTGAGTACCCTTCCCTGCCGAAAGTCGCCATGCCGTGTAAAGACGAGGGGGATGTGAAAATGAAAGCGGTAACGAGTTACCGCACTCCAGAGCTGGAGCGGATCAACGTCCAAAAGACACGTGACCGGGCGCTCGACCGCTTCCGCGCGGGCGATTTCAACAGCGCCGAAAAGCTGTTCACGGACGTCCTCGCGCATTCGCCGCGCGATCTCCGCGCGCTGCACTGCCTGGGTCAAATCGCTCAACAAAATGGACGGGTAGACATGGCGATCCGCACGCTGTCTCGCGCCGCCGCCGTCGGCGAAACGCAACCCGCCGTTTGGCTTGACCTGGCGCAAAGCCAACTCGCCGCTGGCGATGGGAACGCGGCAATCACCAGCTATCAGCGCCTGGTGGCGATTGATTCTCGACATGCCGAGGGTTGGTTCGAGCTGGCGGGCGCCTTACGAGCCGCACGCCGGTACGACGAAGCCTACACCGCCTACTGCACGGTTGCGCCGCTGCAGTTCTCGAACCCCAAGGTGTTCAACTTCATGGGGGCGACGTGCCTGGAACTGGGACGAGTGGAAGAGGCCGAGAGAGCCTTCCGCCGCGCGGTTGAGATCTGCTCCGGCTATCACGCCGCCTGGAACAATCTGGGCTGTGCGCTCGTGCGGCAGGCACGGCACGATGAAGCGATCGCTTGCTTCGAGCGCGTCTTGCAGATCGATCCGCAAAACTCGCAAGCGAAGAACAACCTTAACAGCCTGCACGAGGAGGCCCGGCAAGTTCCCGCTTCGCCGCCTGCGCTACATAAGTTGCCGCCGCCGTTGCCACCCGAGCTCGCCGAGCGGTTGCAGAGGGCCGGCGGGTTGTACAACGAAGAGCGCTTCGACGAAGCCGACGCCCTTGCACGAGAAGTCCTGGCCGTCGCGCCGAATCATCCGGTGGCGCTGCGGATCGTCGGCGTGGCGGCGCGGCGCGCGGGGCGGATTGACGAGGCGATCGAACGACTGCTGAAAGCCGTCGAGGCGGACCCCTTTGCTCATGCGCTGCAATTCGAGCTGGGCGTCACGTACCTGGAGCAGTATCAGCATAAAGAAGCGTTTGACTGCTTCCTGCGCTGCCACGAACTGCGTCCGCACTTCCAGCCGGCCTGCATCAACCTGGCCGGCATTTTGGAGCAGCAGGAGCGCTACGAAGAGGCGATTCCCTGGGCGCTCAAAGCGGTCGAGCAGAACGCCAACTGCTACATGGCCCACTACAACCTGGCGAACAACTACCGCGAGCTCGGCCGCCTCCGCGAGGCGATTGTGCATTACGAGCGGTCGGTAGCGATCAACCCCGAATACGTTCGCGCCGACTGGAATCTCGGGATCTGTCATCTGCACCTGGGCAACTACGAGCAAGGCTGGCCGCGGTACGAGAACCGCATGTCGGTCGAAGAAGTAAGGATCGACCAGTTCACCGAGCCGCGTTGGAACGGCGAACCGCTGGCCGGTAAGACGATTGTCGTCCACGCCGAACAGGGGATCGGCGACGAGATCGTCTTTTCGTCGTGCCTGCCGGAGCTGATTCCGCAGGCCCGCCGCGTGATCATCGTTTGCGAACTGCGATTGGAGAGCCTTTTCCGCCGTTCGTTCCCGCGGTGCAAAGTCATCGGCTACGCGCGTCGCAAGAATTGGGCCCCCTGCGCAATCGACGAGCGCGTCGATTATCAGATCCCGATGGGCAGCCTACCGCTTCATTTGCGGCCGACGCGGGCCAGCTTTCCCAAGCGCGAACGGTTCCTCGTTCCCGATCCGGCGCTGGTCGCACAGTGGCGCGAGCGGTTCGCCATTCTCGGAACCGGCATCAAAATCGGCGTCTCATGGCGTGCCGGCGGCAAGCCCCTGGAGCGCCGCAAGCGCTCGGTGCCGCTGGACCTTTGGGCGCCGGTCTTCGAAGTCCCCGGCGCAAACTTCATCAATTTGCAGTACGGCGACGCCATCGACGACGCCGCGTCCGTACGCGAGCGGTTTGGCATCGAGCTCTTCGACTGGGAGCAAGGCGACCCGCTGGTTGACGTCGGCCACTTCGCCGCGAAAGTGGCGGCGCTCGACCTGGTGATCTCGGTCGGCAACGCCACGGTTCACGTGGCCGGCGCGGTGGGCACGCCCGCCTGGACGCTCTTGCCGATGGTCCCCTCGTGGCGGTGGATGGTCGAGGGGGACACCAGCCCCTGGTACACGAGCGTGCGGCTGTTCCGGCAACCGCAGCGCAACGACTGGCGGCCGGTGTTCGAGCGGATTGGCCAAATGCTCCGCGAGCTAGTCAATTCGCCGCCAGCGGAATATCGCCGCCGAGCACTGACGGTTCGCGTAGGCGAGTCACCTCACGTGGCCGCGTCTCTCCGAGACGCGAATCCGAGTCTCGGAGAGACTCGCCCACGTGATTTCGGAGAGACGCGGCCACGTGACGAGTGGCTCGATGCCTCGCAATTCTGCGTCAAGGCGACAATCGACGCGCTTCCCGACATGATGGAGCAAGCCAAGATACACGCCGCGCTCGGCGAACCGCATGAAGCGGAAGCAATTTATCGCCGCGTCCTGACTCTCTCGCCGCGTTATCCTTCAGCGTTGCAAGGTCTCAGCCGAGTGGCGCGCCGCATGGGTAAGACTGAACTGGCCATCCGCTCGATCAAGCGCGCTTTGGCGACCGCTGAGAACGTCCCCGAACGGCGCTGCGACCTGGCGGGCACCTTGGCCGACGTCGGCCGCTACGACGAAGCCAGCGAGAGCTACCTCCGCGCGATCGAGCTCAACCCACAGCTCTTTCAAGCTCATTTCGAGTTCGGCCTGATGCTGCAGAAGATGGGTCGGCATGACGAGGCAATCTCGCGCTTCCAACAAGCCGCGGCGATCGAACCGGACAACGCGGCGCCGCTTATCGCGCGCGCCACATCATTGGTTGCGCTCTGCCGCCCCGACGAGGCGGCCACCTGCTTGCGGCAAGTCCTTGAGAAGCAACCAGAGTGTACTTCCGCGCTGTTGGCCTTGGCCGAGATCCATCGCGACGACCAGTCGTATGCGGAGGCCGAGGCTTGCCTGCGAAGTGCGCTGGAAGTCGATCCACGGCTCGTCGCGGCCGAGTTCCGGCTGGCGGATCTGTTGGCACAGACCGATCGCGCCCTGGAAGCCGTGGTGTGTTATCAGCGCGTCATCGAGCTGCAACCCGAAAACTATGCGGCGCGCGTTCAGTTGGGCACACTCTACGATCAATTAGGCCGCGCCTGCGACGCCGAGCAATGCTTCCGCGGTGCGATGGCTCTCCACGTGGGCGAGTCTCTCCGAGACTCGCAATCGCGTCTCGGAGAGACGCGGCCACGTGAACTGCCGCGAGAATTGATCAACTCGCTCGGCCTGACGCTGGCGGATCAAGGCCGCCTCGAAGAAGCGCTCGTCCGCTACGACGAGGCGCTGGCCATCAGCGGCGACGAGCCTTATCCCAACGCGCACGCCAACCGGGCGTTCGCCCTGTTGCAGCTTGGCCGACTTGCCGAGGGATGGCGCGAGTACGAGTGGCGCTGGCGGTGTCCCGGAGCACCCGGCCGACCGCGCGATCATCTTGCCGCGCCGGTGTGGGATCCCGGCGCGCCGGGACTAGCTGGCCGTACGATCCTCATCCATGGCGAGCAGGGCCTCGGCGACGAAATCATGTTCGCCACGTGCTATCCCGATGTCATTCAGCAAGCGGCCCAGACGATCATCGTCTGTGAGCCGCGCCTGGAGCGACTCTTCCGCCGCTCGTTCCCCTCCGCCACAGTGCTCGCCGTCGTGCGCGGTACCGAACACCAGTGGCAAATTCCATCGCGCCTGCACGTCGACGTGCAAATCGCCGCGGGCAGCTTGCCCATGCACGTGCGGCAAAGTGAGGCCAGTTTTCCGCGTCGCAAGTCGCTTCTCATCGCGGAACCGGAGCTCGTCGCCCGCTGGCGCGAACGCTTTGCCGCGTTGGGATCTGGGCTCAAGATCGGCATCTCGTGGCGAGCCGGCGATAAACCGAAAGAGCGCCGCCTGCGCACCACGCGACTGGAACAATGGCGACCGCTCTTGGAAACGCCGGGCGCCGCGTTCATCAATCTCCAGCACGGCGACTGCGGCGAAGAGATCGCCGAGCTCAGGCGGGCCTGCGGCGTGACCGTGCACCATTGGCGCGACGCCGACAACCGCAACGATGTCGAGGGGCTCGCTGCGCGGATGGCGGCGCTCGATCTGGTGATTTCCGTGGGCAATGCTAACGTGCATCTGGCCGGCGCACTCGGCGTGCCGGCGTGGTCGTTATTGCCCGCCCACGGCGGCTGGCGCTGGCTGCAGCGGCGCAGCGATACACCGTGGTACTCCAGCGTGCGACTGTTTCGGCAAGCGGCGGCGAATGACTGGGACGTGCTGTTTATGCGGGTCCGGCAAGAATTGCTGAAGCGCCTGGCGCAAACGGCCGAACCAAACTCGATGCGGACGCTTGCCGGACCGCATTGGCCCGCCGCGGCGGCAATGACGAACTTCGAAGCTCGAATAACGAACCACTGAGGCGAGTCGGCGGGTGTCTGGTGACCTGGTGCCTGGTGACCTGTCAGCAACCAGTCCACGAGACACCAGGCCACCCGACACTCCTTCACCAGGCCACCAGACGACCAGGACACCAGACCACTCCTCCTCTCCATGGGCCGCATCACCAGCAGCATCGGCTTGGCCACCGGGTTTCCGATCCAGGAGACCGTTGATCAGTTGATCGCGCTGCAGTCGCGCCGCCGCGATTTGCTCGTCAATCAAAACAAGAAGATCGACGGCCAGCGAACGGCGGTGACCGGCCTGACGGCGCAGATGGTGGCCATCCAGATCCAGATCCGCCGACTGGCGAGTCCCACAGTCTTCCAGCAGCGGACCGTCACGAGCAGCCATACGGAGCTGCTCGACGCCGTCGCATCCGGCACGCCGCAGCTCGGGAATTACCAGTTTACGCCGCTCCGCGCCGCCCAGGCGCAGCAACTGCAAAGCTCGCGCTTCGCCAGCAGCGACCAGCCTCTCGGCGGCGGCGCGTTCAGCTTCCGCTTTGGCGGATTCATCGACACCGGCGTCGGGCTCGACCTGCTCGGCGAGGGGGCGGGGTTCAGCCGCGGCAAGATACGCATTACCGACCGCAGCGGAACGGCCGCCGAGATCGACCTGTCGCTGGCCCGCAACATCGACGAGGTCCTCGACGCGATCAATTCGAACCAGTCCCTCGGCGTGCGGGCGACCGTTCACAACGACAGCATCCGCCTGATCGACGAAACGGGCGCGGCCCTTTCCAATCTGAAGGTCGAAGAGGTCGGCGGTACGACAGCCGCCTCGCTCGGTCTGGGGGGCATCAACGTCGCCGCGGACCGGGTCGATGGGCAGGACGTGGTTAACCTGTTCGAAGACCTGACCCTCTCGCATCTCAACGACGGCAACGGGGTGCGCTTCGACGGGTTTGCCGGCGATCTGCGGATCACCGTCCGGGACGGCAGCCGCCTGGACATTGACTTCAACAAGCTGACCACTGCCGCCACGTTTGCCCAGGCCACGACCGAGTCGGTTAACGGTGTCAACGCGTCGATCACGTTTAAAGCGGCGAATGCCGGACCCGACTTTGACGGCGTAGACATCCTATTCGTCGATGATAACGCGGTCACGGCGGGCCAAGAAACCGTCGAATACGACGCCGAAGAGAAGAGGCTGATCTTCCACATCGAAGAGGGGGCCACGACGGCCGACCAGGTCATTGCGGCGCTCGCGCGCGATGCGGCTGCGTCGGACGACTTTACCGCCGCGCGAGCCCAAGGGGGCGACGGCAGCGGGTTCGTCGCCCGCACTGACGGGACCAAGACCACAGCGCCCAAGGCCACCGCCAAAACGCCCGGCGGCCCGCACGCCGCGTTGATCTTTGAAGCGATTGAGCCTGGCAACGACTATGACAACGTCGCGATTCGATTCGTTGATGACCCTGCTATTACGAAGGGCAATGAAACAGTCGCTTACAACGATACCGACCCGCTGAATCGCGAGCTGACGTTTCATATCGCAACGGGGAGCACGACGGCCAACGACATCATCGCCGCGCTGGAAGACGACCCGACCGCCAGTCAGGTATTTACCGCCAAGAACGCGATCGACAACAACGGAAGCGGCCTGGTGACTTCGGCCGATACGGCGTTCACCAGCGGCGGCGCGCTCATCGCGGAATCGTCGAAGACCGAGGACATTTCGATCGGGCAGGTGCTCGAGGTGATCAACGCCGCGGCGCCCGACAAGCTGCGAGCCTCGCTGGGCGCCAACAACAACCTGGTGCTCACGGATCTGTCAATCGACAAGGGCGTTGTATTCAAAGTCGAGCAGCTTAACGGCTCGCATTCGGCCGAAGACCTGGGCCTCGATGGCGCGGTCAGCGTCGATACGATCACTGGCCGCCGCCTGTTGGCCGGCTTAAAGACTTCGCTTGCGGCCAGCCTTAACGGGGGCAAGGGGTTTGGCGCGCTTGGCGAAGTGGGCTTGATCGATCGCAGCGGCGCCACGGCAACGGCCGATTTGACGGCGGCCGCGACGGTGGATGACATTCTCGAAGCGATCAACACGGCGGGCGTCCGCATCGCGGCTGAACTGAATGCCGCCCGCAACGGCATCATCCTGCGTGATACGACGGGGTCGACCGCCGGGAACCTGATCGTGGACAATGCCGACGCCACGAACACCGCAGACAAACTAGGCCTGACGATCAACGCCGCCGAGAACAGCACGTCGAGCGGCTCGCTCCGCCGGCAAGTGCTCAACGAAGCGACGACGCTCAGCTCGCTCAACGGCGGCGCCGGGGTGACGTTTGGCACGGTCAAAATCACCGACAACGCCGGGACGACCAAGACGCTGACGATCGACAGCAGCCATCGCACGATCGGCGACGTGCTGGAAGAGATCGGGCAACTCGATTTGCTAGTCGAGGCCCGGATCAACGACGCGGGGGACGGAATTCTGCTGATCGGCAAAGCAACGACCGGCACCTCGCTCAAAGTCGAAGAGGGAAACAGCACCACCGCCCGCGACCTCGGCTTGTTGGGTGCAGCGACCACCAAGACGGTCGATGGTGCGGAAAAACAAGTCATCGAGGGCTCGACGACGCATCGCATCGAACTGAGCGACACCGACACGCTCCAGGACCTCGTCAGCCGCATCAACGAAGTGACCACACGCGTGCGCGCGTCGGTCTTCCACGACGGCTCGACGGTCAAGCCGTTCCGCTTCACGCTGTTCAACCAGAGCTCCGGCAAAGCAGGCGAGCTTCTTTGGGACACGTCCGCAGTCAACTTCACGCTTGCGGAATCGGTCAAGGCCCAGGACGCTTTATTGCAAATCGGACCCGCCGGCGCGGGGGGCGTCATTGCTTCTTCGAGCAACAACACGTTTGCGGGCGTGCTGCCCGACATCACGCTTACGGTCAAAGGCGCGAGCGCCGAGCCGGTGACGATCAGCGTTGCGCCGACCGATGTGAACCTGGTCAAGGCGGTCAAAGATTTCGTCGACGCGTACAACAAGGTCCGCGATAAGATCAAGGAGCTGACGCGGTTCGACGAGACCACACAAACGGCCGCCGTGCTGCAAGGCGATGGCCGAGTGCTGCGCGCGGAGAACGACCTCAACCAACTGGTTTCCGGGCGAATTGTCGGCGCGGGCGTTTTCCAATCGCTCGAAGCGGTGGGAATCAGCCTGGAAGCAAATGGTCAGCTCCGGCTCGACGAAGCCAAGCTCAGCGAGCGATTCGCCGCAGACCCGGCCAACGTCACCGAGTTCTTTTCGGCCGACGAGACCGGCCTGTCGGATCGTTTCGATAGCCTCATCGAGCAGCTCACCGGAATCGGCGACACGGTGCTCGTCGGACGTGTAACGGTCCTCACGCGCAAAATCGAAGTGAACCAACAGCGGATCGACGTCTGGAACGTGCGGCTGGAGAATCAACGCGAGCGGCTGCTGAAGAGCTTTCAGCATTCCGAGACCGTCATCGCCAAGCTGCAATCGAGCCTGGCCGCCTTAAGCGCCATCGCGCCGATACCGATATTCCAACCGAGTCAATAACGGGCCTGTCATTCTGAGAAACTGTCATTCGAGGAACTGTCATTCTGAGCGCAGCGAAGAATCTCCTCGCCACTTCAGATTCTTCGCTGCGCTCAGAATGACCCCGCTCAGAATGACCCCCGCTCAGAATGACACATAAGGCGAAAGGATTCGTCATGGACGCAAACAGCCGACAAGAATACCTGGTCACCGAAGTGATGACCGCACCCCCGCAGAAGTTGCAGCTCATGCTCATCGACGCGGCGATACGCTTTGCGGTCAAGGCCAAGGAGCAATGGCGCACAGGCGAAAACGCCGAAGCGGGCGAAGCCGTCCTGCGCTGCCAGCAGATTGTCACCGAGATCATGGCCGGCATCCGGCCCGATGCCGACCGAGCGCTAGCCGGCAAAATCTCGGCGATCTACGCATTTGTGTTCCGCTGCCTGGTCGCTGCACACCTGCGCTCCGACGCGGGCCAGCTCGACGAGGCGATCTCGGTCCTGCAGGTCGAACGCGAAACCTGGCAGACCCTTTGCACTCGTCTGGCCGACGCGCCCCCGCCCGCCGCGGCCGACTCACCGCTGGCCCGCACCGGATTCTCCTTGCAGGCGTAGAGCAAGTTGGGGGCTCGTTTCCAGGCTCTGCCCGGCTCTGCCTGGGAACGCACTGCCCGCAAGGCTCTGCCATGCTGACTTCGCCACGACTTTATCGATTTTTCCATCGATTCCGATTGTGCCGCGCTCCGATGAAAGGGATGGACCTTGTTGGACTTCCCGCCGCGGCGGGCCGCAGACAGCCTAAAGGCTGAACTCCAACTCCCTGAACCCTGAACCCCGAATTCTGAACCCTATGTTCCGCATCTTCATTGGTTGGGACTCGCGCTTTCCGGAACCTGCCGACGTGCTTCGCTACAGTCTGCTTAAGCACGCGTCGATCCCGCTTGAGATCCACTATCTCAAGCTCGACGAACTCCGCCTCGACCGCAAGCACGATCCGCTGGCCTCGACCGAGTTCACCTACTCGCGGTTCCTGGCGCCGCACCTGTGCAACTTTCAGGGGAAGGCGCTGTTCCTCGATAACGATATGCTTTGCTTTGCCGACGCGAAGGAGCTCGACGATCTCGACATGCGTCCGTACGCTTTGCGGGTCGTTCAGCACGACTATAGCCCCGCGAACACGGTCAAAATGTACGGCGCCGTGCAGTCCAGCTATCCGCGCAAGAACTGGTCGAGCATGATGCTCATGGACTGCGCCAAGCTGCGGCTCTGGAGCAAGGACGTGGTCGAGATGCAGACCGGCGCGTACCTGCACCGTTTTCAAGACATCCCCGATGCCCAGATCGGCGAGCTGCCCAAAACCTGGAATACCCTCGATTGGATGGACGACACCACGAAGCTGATCCACTACACCAACGGCGGCCCGTGGTTCAAGGAGTACCTCGACCATCCGCATGCCGACATCTGGTTCAAGTACCGCGACGAGATGCGCGCGGCTGCGAAAGGCAAACTCCGCGGTCCACACGCCATCCCCGCGCACGTGCTCGGCGCCAGCTTCGGCGCGCCGGGGCAGTCAATGGTGCGGGGTTGAATTCAGAAGTCGATCACAGCCTGATCCTTGGCCGCGGGCAGCACAAAGATCTTGCCGTCGCCCATCCGCCCCGTTCGCGCCACTTCGACGATCTTGCGGACGATCTCCTCGACGCGCGCGTCGTCCGCCCATAGCGTGATCTCGACCTTCGGCAGAAACGCCAGCGAGTACTCGCTCTCGGCGTATTGGTCGAGGTAGCTCTTCTGTCGGCCATAGCCTTTCACCTCGCGAACCGTGCAGGCCTCGAGCGGGGCTCGACGCAGCGCATCGAGCACCTTCTCGGCGAGGTACGGCTTCACGAGGGCGAGGATCTGCTTCAAAGGGTTCAGGGTTCGGGGTTCAGGGTTCAGCAGTGGTCAGTGGTCAGAGAAGAACACTAACAGGTCGCCCCGACGACGAACCAACAGGTCACCAGACAACCAGACACTAACTAAAGAAGTTATCCCCGTACAGGTTCAATCCCGGCGTGTTCTCGACGGTCATATCACCCATCACTTGCGTCTGGCAGGCAAGCCGCATGATGTCTTCGTTGCCGATATAGGGAATCGACATCTTCAGCCGCGTTCGCTCCGAGAAGCCCATCGGACTGGCGTTCTCCGCTCCCTTTGAGATCAACACGCGACACGAACCGCACATCGAAATCCCCGGGCAATGCAGCAGCTTGTGCGGTCCCGAATAAACCGGGATGCCGGCCTGCATCATCTCACGCCGCAGATTGGCGCCTACGGGAACCTGCAACTCCTTCTTTTCTTTGACAAACGTAATCGTGGGCATGAATGGTCTGGAGATACGTTAAACGGCGTAAAGGAATGTCTTCTGGCGGACCGATTGACAACCGACCGACCAGCACTGGCGAAAACGCCATATTAGCGAAAACAGGGCCACAAAACCAGACTGAGGTGTAGCTGCGGCGCTACCAACCTGCTTCTCTCGACGCGCGTTCCAGCAAATCTGCGACGCCCAATGTGGCAGCGGAATCGAGGAGGTATTTTCGGTCCAGATTGTCGCGCTGCATCTTGAGAACGCCAACGACATCCGACCATTGGCGATCCGATACTTCGTTACCGAGGCGGTACCATTCCAACTTGAGTAACACGATATCTTCGGGCGACACCAGAAACAGCCGTTGACCATCCAGTTGCGATAGAGGCTCAATTCGGCGGCGCTCCATTACTGATTTTGCGAAGGGAAGATCCTTCCGCACGAAGAAGTCGATCTTGAAGGCCGATTTTAAATGCAGCAGGTTGAATGAGGAGCGACGCCGATTCGCTTCCTGCATGGCCGGAATGCTGACATAAAAGTCGGCTTCAAAGTGAGCCGCGAACTCGGCCTCTTTACCAGCGAAAGGCTCGATGGTGATATCGGCGTCCTGCGTGAACCGTGGCGCTCCGTAGGTCGAGCTGGCGATCGATCCGCCGATCGCATAGGCCAGGCTCATGCGGTCGAGCGCGGCGACCACCGTTCCAATCACCTCAGACTGCTCGGCGGGCTCGCTCATCGCGGTACTGCTGCACTTCGTTGAAGAGGTGTTCGTCCAAGGTAGCGCGGAACCATTCGGTGAGGATTTCCTCATCGGTGGCCTGTGGATTCTTCATTCGTACCCCGGCCGCATGGAACTGGCGAGCCATGCGAAACAGGCCATCGAGCAGCTCCCACTTGCGGCTCGGCGTCATGTGCCGATAGAGCTCGACTTGCATTTGCTCGACTTCGGGCGAGGTATCGTTTGGCACTGATCCATGCGACATAGTGACTCCCGCCGTTCCAGCGGCGCTAATCGTTCAAAGAAGCGGCGTCTCTACTATAAGGCGCTTGTTATTCTATTCGCAACGGAATCCGGCCCATCTAGCACGTTGACGATCGGCAGTTAGCCCCCTATTCTGAACGCTCGTCATCCTCATTCTCGGTTTTGCCGCAAGGAACCGCTTTCATGGCGCACGACGTTACCCTGATCACCGGCGATGGGACCGGTCCCGAGTTGGCGGAGGCGGCGCGCGGCTGCATCGACGCCACCGGCGTGGCGATCCATTGGGACATTCAGGAGGCAGGCGTCGATGTGATGGCCCGTGTCGGCACGCCGTTGCCCGACGCGACGATGGAGAGCGTCAAGCGGACGAAGTGCGCGCTCAAGGCGCCGATCACCACGCCTGTCGGCACCGGCTTTCGCAGCATCAACGTCTACTTGCGGCAAGCTCTCGGACTTTACGCCTGCATCCGTCCCTGCAAGCAATACCCCGGCGTGCGAACGTTCTTCAACGACGTGAAGGTCGACATTGTCATCTTCCGCGAGAACACCGAAGACCTGTACGCAGGGATTGAGTTCGAGCGCGGCAAGCCGGAAACCGCCGCCTTGCTCGACTACATCAACGCCAACAGCCAGTCGGGCAAGATCAAGACCGGCCGCGACGAAACCGGCGTCTCGATCAAGCCGATCAGCGTCTCGGGCAGCGAGCGGATCATCCGCGCGGCATTTGACTATGCACGCCTAAACAGACGCAAGAAAGTCACTTGCGTCCACAAAGCGAACATCATGAAGCACACCGACGGCCTGTGGCTGGAAACGGCGCGACGAGTGGCCGGTGAATACAAAGACATCGAATTCGAAGACCGCATCGTCGACAACATGTGCATGCAGCTCGTGCAAAAGCCAGAGCTATACGACGTCTTGGTGCTCGAAAACTTATACGGCGACATCGTCAGCGATTTGGCGGCAGGGCTCGTCGGTGGGCTCGGTGTAGCGCCCGGCGCGAACATCGGCCCCGAGGGCGCAGTCTTTGAAGCCACCCACGGCAGCGCACCCAAGTACAAGGGGTTGAATAAAGTTAACCCTACGGCGGTGATCCTTTCGGGCATGCTGATGCTCCGGCATCTTAAAGAGCACGACGCCGCGAATCGATTGGAGCAGGCGGTGGCCGCCGTGATCGCCCAGGGAAAACACGTCACGTACGACCTCAAGCCCGACCGCAATGATCCGACCGCCGTCGGGACCCGCGAAATGGCCCAGGCGATTTGTGATCGTTTGCGCAAATAGTGACGGTTCTTGAGAAGGAGATCGGGGGATACGCAGTGAGATAGCGAGATGCAGAGGATCGTCCTCTGCCTTCATCCCCTCATCTCCCTGCGTATCCCCTTATCCCCTTCAATTGAAGACATCTGAAGCGTCGTCCCTTTCTCTTCTGCCTTCATCCCCTTATCTCCCTGCGTATCCCCCTATCCCCTTCTCCTTAGCGGTCAATTACCGTGCAGGACTCCCTCGCCTCCAAGTTCCGCGATCTCGTCAGCGGCAAACGCCGCGGCGTGGGGGCGACCGTGGCCCGCGGGGCGCTGCGCCTGGCCGAAGTGCCCTATAGCCTGGCGGTCCGCTGGCGCAACCGGCAGTTCGACAGCGGCGGCAGGCCGGTCGAACGCGTCGGCGTGCCGGTGATCAGCATCGGCAACATCACGCTCGGCGGTACTGGCAAGACGCCGATGGTGGAGTGGGTGTGCCGCCGGCTGCGCGGCCGCGACATCCGCGTGACGATCGTCAGCCGCGGCTACAAGGCCGAAGACGGCGGGGCCAACGACGAGGCGCTGGAGCTCGAACAAAAACTCCCCGACGTGCCGCACGTGCAAAATCCCGACCGGGTCGCGGCGGCGCAGATGGCAATCGAGGAGTTCGAGTGTCAGGCGATCGTGCTGGACGATGCTTTTCAGCACCGGCGGATCGCCCGCGACTTAGATATCGTGCTCCTCGACTCGCAGGAGCCCTTCGGCTTTGAGCATGTCTTTCCACGAGGCACACTCCGCGAACCGCTCCATGGACTGGCGCGCGCCGATGTTATCGTCCTGACGCGCGCCGACATGCTTGTGCCCGACGATCGCGCGGGCGTGCAAACGCGCGTCGCTCGATTGGCTCCCCTCGCCGTGTGGGCGGAGTGTGTCCACAAACCCGTCGCGCTCGTCTCGTCCACCGGTGAAGAAACACCGCTCGACGCGGTGCGCGGACAGCGGGTGGGAGCTTTCTGCGGCATCGGCAACCCGGCCGGTTTTCGGCACACGCTGGCCAGTTGCGGCTACGAAGTGAGCCTGTTCCGCGAGTTTCCCGACCATCATCCGTACGTGCGGAGCGACTTAATGTCGCTGGCCGAATGGGCGCGTCAGGCCGAAGTCGCCGCAGTCCTCTGCACACAGAAAGACCTGGTGAAAATCGGTCTCGACCGACTGGGCGACAAGCCGCTCTACGCAGTCCGCGTGGGACTGGAGTTCCTTAGCGGACAGTCCGATCTGGAATTGAAGCTCTCGGAGGTCGTTTCGGCGAAATGGCAAGAGGCGGGCTGACAGCCGGCATCTTTGGACTGCGGCGACTGGTCGCCGCTTTCTTTTTCAATCCGGCTATTCGTAGGGCGTCGCGTCGTTCGCTTGTTCGACGAAATTGAAATCCAAAGCGATGACGAGTCATCGCACTCCATAATTAAGCGGCATAGCGTTGCTCGGCAGCGTGCGCTTCTGTGAGCAAACGCACCACTTTCTCCGGGCTGTGCCACTCGCCCCAAACTGGCGCAAACTCCTCAGCCGTTCGCCGGTAGTGTCCGTAATGATCGGCCATGTCGCGCAACAATCGCGCCGCCTGATCCACGCCCGCGCTGACTAAACCCACCGCTCCCAGCGGACAAGCGCCCGCTTCGGCCGAAAGAAACGTAAACTCCACGTCCTCCAGTGAAAGTGCATCCTCATTGAAAGCGTTTCGCCACGTGAGCTGCACGTGCTTCGTTGCCGGCGTCAGCGCCATGAGGACCGGCACCGCGGCTCCTTCCGTCCGGGCGCCGACGATCTCGCGCGTCGTTTGCAACGGCCGCGCGGCGATGCCTGTCTGGGCAGCGGTCAATTCCAAATAGCTTCCCGGTGCATTGGCTGTCCCCCAACGAAACCGAACGCACAAGTGGCTGGCGCCCTGGGGCACAGACAGACGCGTGCCCAGGACAGCGCCTTGGCCGCCGACCAACAGCCGCGCATCGCGCCGCCAGAGGTAGTATCGCTGGGCACGCCCCGCCTCCCAGTCCGCGTCGGCGGGTGTGAGCCGCGCTACGATGGGTATGGTCTGGCAAACACGATCGCGATGGATGAAGATCGGCTCGGCGATCTGCTCGGCCATCCAGCAGCCGGCTGGCACAATCACCGGCACGCCCGCCTTAAGCATCTCGACCATCACGCCCGAACAGCGGGCGTAATACTGGTCGGCGTCGTACAGCAAGAGTCCAATGTGCGAATTGCGGATCAAATCGAGGTACTTCTCGGTAGACAGCGGCCAGCGGATGACTGCGACCCTGGGAGGTGATTGCATGGCTCCGTTAACGGACACCGACTCGCGATCATAGCGGGCATGCCGGCGCAGTTCCTTGGGCAATTTCCCCAGCCGCTTAGCCTGCACGACCAGTTGCAACCGGCCGCTTTCGAAGTAGTCGCGCCACAAAGGCGCCACCGAGCGATAAAGCTCCTGCGTTCCTTTCTCAGCGCGTACGCCGCCGGCGCAGGTTACGCGCAGCGGACCGCCCGAGTCTCCGCTGATGCGGCGATTCTCCAGCAGAGCAGGGTTCACGGGATACGGCAACGTCTGAAAGTGCGAGGCCCCCAGGCGATTGTATTGGTCCGCGAGGATTTCGGTGGTCGTATAAAAATGCACGCAGCCCGGCGGCAGCATTGAGGCGGCCGCGCCGAAGAGTTGCTTCAGTTGCAACAGCCGAGCATCTTGACTCGCGTAGCCGGGTTCGCGGCCTTCGTAGAGACTAAAGTGAAACTGCAAGTGCCATGTCACTTGGCTCGCCGACGACTCGTGTCGGCGAAAGAACGCCAACAGGCCGACGAGGTCGTCCTCCGAAAGTGTCGGCACAAACACCTGATCGCCGCGATCGAGGTGCAGCGCACTAAAGAGCTGTGCAAGATCCTCGGCATAATGGCCAATGATCCGCCGCCGGATGTTCTCATAGCGTCGGATGAAGTAGCGCCGCGGCCCAGCAGGAAGCGCACGAATCCAGCTTCGCTGCCCGCGCCGCTCGGCGGGCAGCGACAAACGGTTCGCCTCCTCGCTCGTCAACACGCCGTCGGGATCGAGCTGCCGCTGTTTGGCCGCTAACCGCGCGGCCTCATACGTCGTATGCCGAAACGGCGTATAGAGCTGCCAACAGGCGGGCAACCGTTGCCGTTCGAAGAACCGCCGGTTCACGGTCAGGATCGGCCGGTACCCCTCTCGCTCGGCGGCCGTCAAAACGTGCAGCGCATACTCGTAGTTATGCCCGCCGATCCGCTTGACCGATTGATCGATGACGACAAAGTTGCTCATGCTGCCGCGCTCAGACCTAGGGAGTACGGTGACTGGTCACCGCTTTGGATTTCAATCCCGTTGCAACTCGAACGACGTGGTTTGGATTGGAAAACTGGTTTGAAAATGAACGCGAGAACAAGTTCCCGCACTCCATAACTACGCCGCACATCGTTGTGCAATCGCATCCTTGCGTATTCCATTCGCGGTCCAAGTCGAGCGAGTGCGCCTCGTCTCGGCCCAGATCCGATGGTTGCGGGCCAACGCTTCCTCGCGCACATAACCCCGCTCATGGTCTAGGTGCACGCAAACGGCCCGGTAGCGAATTTGCACCGGACGAATTCCCAGATGGACCAGCCGTTCGCCCAACTCGCGGTCCTCGCCGCCCCATTCCATTCGTTCGTCGAAGCCGTTCACCGCCAACAGATCTGCCTTCCAACCCGAGCTGTTATGGCCGTTCCAGGTGGCCCGCGTGCTCGTGACTCGATCGAGCCAGCGCGACCAAGGCGGCCGGCAGGCCAACTTTAGCAGCTTCGGTGACCAGGGAACCCCGGCCGACCGCAACCACTGCACATCGCTGGCGCGTCCGTCCACAATGTCGTCACGGTCGATTCGCTGGCTGACGGCCAAGGGTAAGCGGAACAACCCGCCGGACAAAAAGATTCCTAAGCGCGCCAGCCGCGCATGTGTATCCAGAAAGTCCCTGCGCGGGATGCAGTCGCCGTCGCTAAACACCAGGTAATCGGCGGACGCCGCCTCGATCGCGCGATTGAGTATCGTGCATTTGCGAAAGCCTCGGTCCTCGTGCCAGATCTGGCGGATCGTCAGGCCGGTCCGGCTCCGCAATAGATCGATGCGGCGGCGCGTGTCGTCCGTGGAGCCATCGTCGGCCACCAGCAGCTCGAAATGCCGATGGCTCTGAGCGGAGTAGCCCCAGAGCGCCTTCTCCAGCCACTCCGGCGAATTGTATGTGCTAAGAATGACCGAAAGGCGCATCGCTCGACTTCCATGTCTGAGTCGGGGCCTGTCTGAGCCCGGTGCGTCAGCAATTGCTCGATCACGGCGAAGCAAAGCCGCGCGGCGGTATGGTAGGAAAGGCTGGAAAACCAAGCAAGATCAACCGTTGGAATTCCGTTGGAGTTCAAGCTTTAGCTTGCTGCCGCGGCATATGGGCGGCGCTCCAAACAGCCTAAAGCTGAACTCCAACTATCGATCCCGCACCTCAATCTGGTTATCCAGCGGTGTGTCGCCCGCCAGCCGCATCGCGGCCTGCTGGGCAAGCTGCTTGCAATAGAAGCTGCGACAGCGGCCGCGCAGATGCACTCCGCGCGGGTCGATCTCCACTTTGAGCTGGCTGACGCCGCCGCGGGTCTCGCGGCGAACAGCGCGCCGAATTCGCGCGCTCCATGCTTGCAGATCCACAATCGGGGTCGGATTGGTGGCCGTCTCCGCCTCGAACACCTGCGACAGTTTTTCCACGGTAACCTCCTCGTGCGGCCGGCCTGGCCAGATCCATCCAAGCACATCGCCGGCGTGTGAGGAACCTCCCGTGTCCCTCGTGGCACTTGATACGCTGTCGGTCGTTCGCCCCCGACTGAGCTTCCGCCGCGTGTCTTGCGGCCCGTTCTCTCTCCGCTCGTGCTCCGAACAAACCGCGACGGAATTGATCACCCCGAGATCGCCCGCCAATGAGCGGAACACCTCTTGGGCGAGTTGCTTGTGATAAAAACTTCCGACCAGGCCACGCAGGCGCAGCGACGAGTCCTGACGTTCGACTCGCAGTTCCCGCAAGGCAAAGATGGGACTAGCGGCCAGCGCGGATTGCACTCGAGATTCAATGTCGTCGAGTACATGCTCCGTCATGAGACACCATCCTTGGCTACAAGCCGCTTTCTATCGTTGTAGTGATCGCGCGCGGCAACTGTCAATGCCCGCTAATGAAATGATGCAAAATTCTTATGCTGGCGCGCGTCGGAAGTTCCCTTCGGGCGACGCCTTACCGGCGAAACAACGAGTCTTTCGTCAGGCAGATTGGATTTTGCCGGACTTATGCAGATAGGCGATGACTTCGTCGGCCAACTGCTCGGCCGACTTCGTCGCCGCATCGAGCCGCAGCTCAGGCTTCGCCGGGGACTCGTACGGGTCGTCGATGCCGGTAAAACCCTTGATTTCACCGGCGCGGGCTTTTTTATAGAGTCCTTTGGGGTCACGCGCTTCGCAAACTTCGATCGGGGCATCGACGAAAACTTCGATGAAATCGCCCGCTTTAAGCCGCTCGCGGACGGCGTCGCGGTCGCGGCGATAGGGGCTGATGAAGGCCGTCAAGGCGACGATGCCTGCCGAAGCGAACAGTTCCGCGACCGCCCCGATGCGGCGAATGTTTTCTTCCCGGTCCTGCGCGGAAAAACCCAAGCCAAACCGCTTGGCGAACTCCTCGCCATGGCGCTCCTTCAGGCCGGCCGGCGCCGCGTTCAATCCGTGGCGAACGTTGTCACCGTCGAGCACGAAGCTGCGCGCGCCCATCGAGTGAAGCTTGTGATCGACCAGGTTGGCAATAGTGCTCTTGCCGCAGGCGGAGAGACCAGTGAACCAAATCACGCAGCCTTTGTGGCCGTTGAGCTGTTCGCGCTCGTCGCGGCTAACACTATGGGCATGCCAATGGAGATGGACTTTTTCGTCGGACATTCGCGGCGGGCTCCTCGAGAAACGCTGGGGGAAACAATCGATGATAGCCGAGATGTCGCCTGTCGCAAAGGGCCGCGGGGGCGGTCGGCAGCGCGGAACCAGGCTCTGCGGTGAACGAACGCGGTCAAGAATAGCTAGGGACGTTCCATCATCGCGTCGATCTGCTTGGCGCTCAAGTAAAGGCGATAGGGCCGCCCCGGAACTTCCTTAAACTCGCGCTTCTGATAAAAGGCCTTTGCAGCATCGTTGATGCAGTCGAGCAGCACGGCGACGAAAGCAAATATCTTGCCCGCTTCATGGCAGTCGCGCAATGCCTGCCCCAAGAGGTACGTACCCAGGCCTTGGCCCTGCCGATCTTTGCTTACGGCGAACCAAGCCAACTTTGCGACAGGCAGAAGGCGGCGCGGAAGTCCACGCTTAATCTCCTCCGGAAGGTCGCCGAAGTCCACCTGACCAGTTGCCAGCGTATAATAGCCAGCGATATTCGTTTGTATGTCAAGGAGAACCTTGGTGGTAGAAAGGTGCTTCTCCTGCTGCTGCAGCGCCTTGGTTATAAGCCAGTCTTCGACCGCTTCCTCGCCGCATTGGAAGTTTCGCCGTGGGTGCTCCCGGTGAAGTCTCTCCAGACGATAACCGGGAGGGAAGCGAACGCCATTCACTTCTCGCCTCGCATAATGGCCCCTAACTCGCGTTGCGATTCAGTGAGAACGGGCGTCTCGTTCAATGCGTTCCAAAACTCGAGTTGCTCTTCGGGGCTGAGAACCAGAATGTTCTCGCGAGCCGCCGCTACCTCGCGTCGAGCCTGTGCCACTGTCACCGTGCGCACGAAATCGCTGACGCTAATCCTTCGCAATTGGGCGGCCTGGGTCAGATAGTCCTTGCTTTCCTCATCAAGTCGAACCATGAGAGGACTTGGCTTGGTTCGCTTGGCGCGTTTTGGTCGGCGTGCTGTGGACATGATGAATCCTCTTAGTCAAGTGTACTGCGAATTGCAGTACAGTCAATAAAGTGCGGATAGACACCTCTTTCGAGCTTCACTCCAATCCCGCCAGCTCGCACAGATTGGCCTGCATGACCGGCGCAGGACAGCTCCAAACGAGAAAGAACAACGCTTCGCGTGCCATCCGGCCGGCTGGGTGGCCGACGACGTAACCGGCTCCTTTGGCGGCGGCGAGCGCGGCCTGGGTGGCACGCAAGACCAGGCTGTTGGCCCGCGCCCGCAGCGCCTCGTTCGTGCAAACTTCCTTCCCGGCAGCCAGGGCCAGCAGATCCTTTTCCAGCCCCGCGTGGTCGCGCCGCAGTTCTGCGGTCGGCTTGGATAAGTCCGCGCGCTGTTTCGATTCACCCTCGAGGTAAGCAATGGCCGAAGCGGCCAGCCCCACCGCCAGCGTCGAGGTTTGCAAGCCCCCGGTCTTCGCGCCGGCGGCGCCTTTCATGATGTTTTCCTCCGGGCCGGCCAACAGCCACTCGCGGCTGAGGTGCACGTGGTCGAGTCGGATTTCGCCGGTCTGACTGGCGCTCAAACCCACAAGCTCGGCCGGCGGCGGGACCGTTACGCCTTCAGTGCCGGCCGGAAGTGCAACCAGAATCTGCCGCGCATCGTCCAACTGCGCCCCCAGCACCACGACGTCGGCATAGGCCGCGCCGGTTACCCACGGACTAAAGCCGTCGAGCACAAAACCTGCGCGCGTTTCCTCCGCTCGCAGTGCCGGCCGGCCCAGGTGACGCCGGCTGGTCGTCAGATGCGAGATGCCAACCGTTGCAAACGTCGCCCCGCTGGCCAGCCCGGGCAGCAGCCGCGACTTCACGGCGCGATGCGCACCCTCGACAATCCGCCGGCACGCACCGCTGCGCTGCGTGATGATGAACGTCGTAGTCAGGCAAGACGCGCTAAGCCGCAGGTAACCGCGCACGATATCCAGCTCGCTCCAATCTTGCCCGCCCCATTCTTGCGGCAGAAACCATTGATAGACGCCAAACCGGCCGCACAGTTCGAGCTGTTCGGCCGGCCAATCGCTGGTCTTGTCGAGCTCGGCGGTTCGCGCCGTAAGCTCCTCACAAAGCGTGTCCAGCTTCGGGTCGTCGGGGCTGGTGATTACGTCGGCGCGTGGCATGGACAAGCCGCGGGTTGTTGGCAAATGAAGACTACTCCGGCGGTCCTGCCGTCGTTTGAACCCCCTGCCACAACTCCGCAAATTTCTCGCGCACGTACGGGTTCAACTGACCGGCGAACGACGCCGGCAGCGCCAGATGGCGGATCAACTCCTGCACGTCGGCCAGATCGCGCAGCCGGCCGGAGTTGGTCATGCCTGATGCCAGCTTGAGCTCCACCAGCGTCTGCAGATTGACGTACTGAATGCCATCGCGGGCGAATCGAACCGCCGACGGATCCGGAAACGCTATCGGCTTTGGCTTCCCATCGCCTGGAAAATCGCCGGTCACCAGAAACTCGACTCGCACACCATGTTCGGCGTCCCGCAGACCGCGACTGCCCGGAAAAAGCGGGACATAGCCTCGGCCCTCTAGTTCCTGATGAATCGCCGACAGCGCCTGGCGCGTGACGAGTACGTCCACGTCCTCCGTAAAGCGTCGAAAACCGTGAACGAAGAGCGCCATACCTCCCGCGACCGCATAGGGCACTTGCAGCTCATCCAGCCGGCCCGCGATGGCTCGCAGAGTTTGATAGACCGCGCTCTTTTCCTCAAAGTGCATACTTCCCTCGAGAAGCGCCCGGTCCGGTTGACCGTCGAGTAACTCTTCATACGCTTGCATGACGCACCTCTCTGCATCAATTACACAATGACGGGTCGGTAGGGTCAACTAAAGCTGACTGATGGAGTACAGGCTTTAGCCCAGGGCTTTGTAGCTAGCATCTTTTACGTGACAGATAGCCGGGAAGCACCT
>JBBDYH010000009.1:0-52209 GCA_040901795.1 Pirellulales bacterium | reverse complement strand
ACCAACGACTGCTACAATTAGCGGCTTAATAACATCCGATGTTCAGAAAGTGCAGTTTTTGTCAAAAGGGGCCCAAAAAGTCGACACGCCGCTCTGGTCGACATGTGTGGTGAGAACTGCGTTGCTGCTTGCTTGAAGTTAATCCTTTTTGTCACCGCTTCAAAAGATTGTTGCGGCGCACTGTTTCCGTTATAACGCCCTGAGTGCTTGACAGCTTTCCAAATTGGAAGTTAACAGAATCGAACGGCACAGGCTACGGTCCCACCATTGTGTTGCCTGCTACAGTCGCCACGCTTATCCGTAATGACGAATGAATATTCCATCCACGGAGCGGTCGCACGGCACTAGGCGAAAGAAAAACAGGGAACTTATCTGCACACCACGTAGCGACGCAGGACGACACATGAAGACCAAAACTGTGTCAGTTCCATGCAGATTGGTGATGGCTGCCGCTTGGGTTTCTGCGGCGATTCTTGCGGCTCATGTCGCAATGGGCCAGGAAGCGAAGCCTGCCGCACAAGAACAGGATGAAACTCAGGAAAGCGCCAACAAACGGCAACTCGCGGTAATGCGAACGCTCGCCGACACGATCCAGGTTACAGTCGGTGACGGCGAACAGGGTAAAGAGGCGAAGCTGATCCCCAAGCCGCTCTTTCGCTTCAGCGATCCGTCGCGGTTGTACTCCGACGGATCGGTCTGGGCATGGGCCACTCCCGGCCGGCCGTTGGCGATGGTCGAGTTCCGTACTGAAGATCGTAACGGTGGCGTTTGGGGACATGACCTGGTTGCGACCAGCGACGTGCGGGTATCAGCCGAGGTCGCCGGCCACGGCCGCTGGGCTCCGCAAGAGCCCGTTTTTAAGCTGCAGCCAGTTTCGGATAGCGCGCCCCCGGCCAAGACGGAAGCCGCCCGGCTGCGGCAAATGAAACGCTTTGCCCGGACCCTAAGCGCCAGCGAGGTACGGCGGGGTCAGCGGTACGAATTGCGCCTGCTGCCGACGGAGATTCATCGATATTCGGACGCCCAAAGCGGGCTGGTGGACGGCGCGGCATTCGCCTTCGTGGTGGGGAGCAATCCGGAGGTAATTCTTTTCGTCGAAGCGCACAAGGCCGACTCGGGTGAACTGTCGTGGAAGTATGGATTGGCTAGGATGACGGCGGCCGAAATGACTTTCCTGCTCGGCGACACCGAGGTTTGGACCGTTCCTGGCTTCTATGGCGGCCTTAGTGAGTCGTACTACTGCTTTACGCGGTCGGTCCCCGATGCTGTGGATGGTCCGGATTAGGCGAGGACCATGCGGCGATGGTGCGCGTGGCATGCATTAAGCGGGTGAAGGCCGCAAGACGTGGTAGCATCACGTAAAAGAAAGGTGATGACATGAAGACAAACGCTATGTCAGTTTTGTGCCGGCTGGTGATGGCTGCCGCTTGGGTTTCTGCGGCAATGTTCAGCGCATACGTGGCATCGGGGCAAGAATCTAGGCCCACCGCAAAAGGACAGGATGAATCCCAGGAAAGCGTCAACAAGCGGCAACTGGCTGTCATGCGAAGGCTTGCCGAGACGATCCAGGTTACGGTCGCCGAGAGGGAACGTCGTCAAAAGGCGAAGCTGATCCCCGAGCCACTCTTTCGCTTCAGCGATCAATCGCGCTTGCACTCCGACGGATCAGTCTGGGCATGGTCCATAGCCGGTAGACCGGTGGCGATGGCCGAGTTTCGCACCTACGACCGCACGAAAGGCGTTTGGGGACACGATCTAGTTGCGACGAGCGACGTGCAGTTGTCAGCCGAGGTCGCCGACCGTGGCCGCTGGGCGCCGCGAGAGCCCGATTTCAAGTTGCTGGCTATTCCGAATATCGGCGCCCCGGCCAAGACCGAGGCAGGCCGGCTGCGGCAAATGAAACAATTTGCACGCAGCCTGAGTGCCAGTGAGATATGGCAGGGTCAGCGATCCGAGCTGCGGCTGCTGCCAACCGAATTTCATCGGTATTCGGACGCGGCGAGTGGGCTAGTGGACGGCGCCGTCTTCATCTTCGTTGTGGGAAGCAATCCGGAGGCGATCTTGTTTGTCGAGGCGCATCAAGCCGGCTCGGGCGAACTGTCGTGGAAATATGGGTTGGCTCGAATGTCCGCGGCCCGCGTGACGTTCCTATTGGATGACACCGAGGTATGGGAGGTTCCCGAGAGTCATGGCGACCTGAATACCAGCTACTACTCCTTTCGGCGTAACAGTCCTGAGCCATTGTCTGCTCCGGCCGCCAATGCGTCTGAAAAGACAATTGAGTAGGATGCGCTGGGTTTGTAGAGCGGACAAAGTTCACTTCGTCCAACAACGACGGACTCGCTGCTGGCAATTGACCTAAAGGCGGACCACCTATGAAGACCAATGCTGTGTCAGTTTCGTGCAGGTTGGTGATGGCTGCCGGTTGCGTTTCTGCGGCAGTTTTCGGCGCTCATCTCGCATTCGCCCAAGATTCGAAGCGCGCCGTAGAAGAACGGGATGAATCCCAAGAAAGCGCCAACGAACGCTATCTGGCTGACATGCAAACGCTCGCCGACACGGTCCAAGTTACAATCGGCAAAGGCGAACGGCGTAAAGCGGTCAAGCTGATCCCCATGCCGCTCTATCGCTTCAGTGATCTGAAGCGATTTATTTCGGATGGGACGGTCTGGGCATGGGGGTTCGCCGGCCGTCCGGTGATGATGGCAGAGTTCCACACAGGGGACCGTCTGAAGCCCGAGTGGGGACAATGGCTGGTTGCGACGAGCGACATGCCCGTAGCAGCCGTTATTGGCGGCCACGGCCATTGGGCGTCGGCAGAGACCGAGTTCAAACTGCTGCCCATCTCGGATATCGGCGCCCCGGCCAAGTCAGAGGCAGGCCGGTTACGGCAAATGAAACGCTTTACGCGCAGCCTGAGCGCCAGTTCGGTGTGGAAGGATCAGCGATTTGAATTGCGGCTGCTGCCGACCGAGGTGTATCGGTATTCGGACATGGGGACCGGGCTGATCGATGGCGCGGTATTCGTTTTCACGGTCGACAACAATCCCGAGGCAATTCTTTTCGTCGAAGCACATCAGGCCGACTCGGGCGAACAATCATGGATGTATGCATTGGCTCAAATGTCGGCGGCGTCCCTGACTTTCCGGCGCGGCGACACCGAGGTGTGGGCGGTTCCGCGGAGTTTTGGCAATGCCACTCACTATGCGTTTACGCGTACAGTTCCTAGTCGTGTCGATACTTCGGACGTCAAATTCCCCGAAAAGACGATCGAGTAGGAAGCGAGTCCCCTTTTGTCAGCAATTCAAAGATAGTTGCCCGCGCGCAGATCGCGACAGAACGTCCCCTGGTAATCGAGAAAGTAAATGACGGTTCCAGCAAATCGCCTAAACAAGGCAGACCACCCATGAAAAGCAAAGCTACGTCAGTTTCATGCAAGTTGGTCATGGCTGCTGCTTTGGTTGTGGCGGCGACTTTCGGCGCACAAGTCGCATCGGGGCAAGTAACGAAGCCCGCCGCGGAAGGGAAGGTTGAATCCCAGGAAAGCGCAAACAAGCAATCCCTCGCCGTAATGCGAACGTTCGCCGACACGATCCAGGTTACGGTGGGTGAGGGCGAACAGAGCAAAGAGGCGAAGCTAATCCCTGAGCCGCTCTTTCGCTTCAGCGATCCGTCGCGAACGTTCTCCGACGGATCAGTCTGGGCTTGGACCATTACCGCCCGGCCTGTAGTAATGACCGAGTTCAACTGCGGAGACCGTAACAAACGCCGTTGGGGACACGACCTGGTTGCCACCAGCGACGTGCGGGTGTCAGCCGCGGTTGCTGGCTACGGCCGCTGGGCGCCGCGAGAGTCGGATTTCAAGCTGCAGCCCGTTCCGGAATTCCCTCCGCCGGCCAAGACGGAGGCGGGCCGCCTGCGGCAGATGAAACAATTCGCGCGTAGCCTGAGCGGCAGTGAAGAATGGCAAAATCAGCGGTCCGAATTGCGGCTGCTACCGACGGAGGTTTATCGGTATTCGGATGTTGAAAGCGGGCTGCTGGACGGCGCCGCATTCGTCTTCGCCGTCGGGAGCAATCCCGAAGCGATCTTGTTCGTCGAGGTGCATAAGACCGACTCTGGCGAACGATCGTGGAAGTACGGATTGGCTCGAATGTCTGCCGCCGCGGTGACTTTCCGGCTTGGGGATACCGAGGTGTGGGCCGTTCCTCAGACGTTTGGCAGTCTCAGTACCGCGTATCACGCGTTCTCGCGCGCAGTTCCCGCTGCGCGTGCTCCGGACGTTGATACCCTGAAAAAGGCAAGCGAGTAAGTTGGAAAATGCGTGGCATTCCAACTCACAATTAAATAAGGGCGGACGACCCATGAAAACGAAAGCTATGTCAGTCGCGCGCTGCTTGGTGATGGCTTGGGTTCCTGTGGCGTTTTTCGACGCCCGTGTCGCATTGGGTCAAGAGGCAAAGGCCGCCGCTGAAGGAAAAGATGAAACCCAGGAAAGCGCAAACAAGCGGCGGCTCGCTGAGATGAGAAGGCTCGCCGACACAATACAGGTTACGGTTGGCCAAGGAGACGAGAGTAAGGAAGCAAAGCTGATTGAGAAGCCACTCTTTCGCTTCAGCGATCCGCGATTGTACTCCGACGGATCCGTGTGGGCTTGGGCGATCGCTGGTCGGCCCGTCATGATGGTTGAATTCCGCACGCACTTCCGCAATGAAAGCGTGTGGGCGCACGACGTGGTTGCGACCAGCGATGTACGCGTATTGGCACAGATCGCTGATCGCGGTAAATGGGCACCGCAAGAGCCCGATCTCAAGCTGTTGCCTGTTTCGGACCTCGGAGTCCCCGCTAGGTCAGAGGCTGGCCGGTTGCGGCAAATGAAACACTTTGCCGACAGCCTCAACGCCACGAAGGTATGGGAAACTCAACGGGCCGAATTGCGGCTGCTCCCGACAGAAATCTATCGGTATTCGGATGCGAAAAGCGGGTTAGTAGACGGCGCGGCATTCGCCTTCGCAGAGGACAACAATCCCGAGGCGATCTTGTTCGTCGAAGCGCACAAGTCCGACATGGGTCCCGGCGCCCCGGAATCGTGGAAGTACGGATTGGCGAGAATGTCGGCGGCCGCCCTGACATTTCGACTTGGCGACTCCGACATATGGTCCGTTCCTCGGAGCTTCGGCGGTCCCCGTGAGACGTACTACGTGTTTACCCGTACGGTTCCCGCTGCCCGTGGTCCTGACGACGATTATCTCAAATAGTCAATCGATCAGGATGCACTCGGCTGCGTGCTCAAAGCGAGTCTCTCGTGTCAGCTTCAATGATTGTTGGCGCGCGCAGATTGCGATATAACGTCCCCTAGTGCTTTAAGAGAGCAGGTGCGGCACCAGCAGAACACATAAAAAGGCAGACCACACGTGAAGACCAAAGCTATGTCAGTTTCGTGCGGCTTGGTGATGGTCGCCGCCTGGGTTACTGCTGCGATGTTTGGCGCTCGCCTCGCATCGGGTCAAGAAGCGAAGCCCGCCGAAGGAAAGGATGAGTCCCAGGAAGGCGTCAGTAAGCGGCTTCTCGTTGAGATGCGCACGTTGGCCGAGAGGATGCAGGTCGCGGTGGGCGACGGCGAAAAGAGCGAGGAGGCGCAGCTGATCGAGAAGCCGCTCTATCGCTTCAACGATCCGGCACGATTGTACTCCGATGGATCGGTCTGGGCATGGGTAACTGACGGCCGACCGGTGGTGATGACCGAGTACCACCTCGCCAACCCTACTAAGCGCTTTTGGGCACAGGATCTGGTTGCGATCGGCGACGTGCGGATTTCAGCCGAGCTCCCCGGCAACGGCCGCTGGACGCCGCGAGAACTCGACTTCAAGCTGTTGCCTGTTCCGGAGATCAGCGCCCCGGCCGCCACAGACGCCGCCCGGTTGCGGCAAATGAAAGGGTTCGCGCGCAGATTGAGTGCCAGTGAGGTGTGGGAGGGCCAGCGGTATGAATTGCGGCTGTTGCCGACGGAGGTTTATCGGTATTCGGACGCCGGCAGCGGGCTGGTTGACGGCGCTGCATTCGTTTTCGCTTTTGGGAACAATCCAGAGACGATCTTGTTCGTCGAGGCGCATAAGGCCGACTCGGGTCCCAGCGCGCCAGGATCGTGGAAGTATGGATTGGCGAGAATGTCGGCGGCCGCCGTGACCTTTCGGCTCGGCGACACTGAGGTGTGGTCAGTTCCTCAGACCTTTGGCAGCTCCAGCACAACGTACTACACCTATACGCGCCGCTTTCCCGGTGCAGATAGCCCAGATTAGGCGTGGCGTATGCGGCGTTGTTCGTGCCAGTGCCAATGCATACCGCCGGCGTCTACCTGGCTGTCGAGTCGAGCGCGTGCAGCCGCTAGACGTACAGCATCACGTAATGAAATAGGTGGCAACATGAAAACGAAAGCTGTGTCAGTTTCGTGCGGCTTGGTGATGGCTTGGATTTCGGTGGCGTTTTTCGATGCTCACGTCGCGCCCGGTCAGGAAGCGAAGCCCGCCGCCGAAGGAAAAGACGAAACCCAGGAAAGCGCAAGCAAGCGGCACCTCGCCGATATGCGCACGCTCGCCGACACGATCCAGGTTACGGTGGGCGAAGGCGAAAAGGGTAAAGAGGCGAAGTTGATAGAAAAGCCGCTCTTTCGCTTCAGTGATCCGTCGCGTTTGCACTCGGACGGCTCGGTGTGGGCTTGGGCCATTGACGGCCGGCCGGTGATGATGGTCGAGTTCCGCACGGCCGACCGCACGAAAGGCGTTTGGGGCCACGACCTGGTTGCCACCAGCGACGTGCGCGTAGCAGCCGTTGTCGCGGGCCACGGCCGCTGGGCGCCGCGCGAAATGGACTTCAAGCTGCTGCCTGTCCCGGAGGCGCGAGCCCCGGGCGCGACCGAGGTGGCCCGCCTGCGGCAAATGAAACAATTCGCGCGGAGCCTGAGTGCCAGCCAGGAGTGGCAGGGCCAGCGGGCCGAACTGCGGCTGCTGCCGACGGAGATTTATCGGTATTCGGACGCCGAGAGCGGGTTGGTCGATGGCGCAGCATTCGCCTTCGCCGTGGGAAGCAATCCGGAAGCGATCTTGTTCGTCGAGGCGCACAAAGCCGACACGGATCCCGGCGCGCCGGGATCGTGGAAGTTTGGATTAGCGCGCATGTCGGCGGCCGCGGTGACCTTTAAGCACGGCGACACCGAGGTGTGGACCGTTCCTCAGTCCTTCGGCAGCTCGGGCGCGACATACTACGCCTTTACGCGCCCGGTTCCCGGTCGTGTTGTTGATCCGGAGTAGCGCCGCCTGTAGCGATCTTGCGCTTAGGCGTAGGGTGGGCCGACCGCAGTGAGGCCCACGCGCATAGCAACGTCGAATCAATTTCAACGCGTGGGCTTCGTCCGGGCGCGCCGGGATCCCAGGACCCCATTAGGCCAGGCCGAGGCGGCGTCTGCCGCACTCGATGATGAGCACGTCAAGCAGATCCGCCACGAGCCATCTGTTACTCTTCAACGCCGTCGCACGTTAAGCGCATAGATCGAACACCCGCACATGGCCCAACGTGGGGCGTCGTGGGCAAAGAGAGGCCAGTCGTTGGCTCGCCGCGGCAAACGAGGACAAGTATTTGCCGTGATCCAACGACGAGAGTGCCGGCACAGGGTGGACGGGGGTGGCCGGGGCAGACGCATGTGGACAATCTCGGAATCGGAAGACGTTGTGTCTTGATTTGTTTTGGAACGTGCGCGAGAATCGGACCTCACACGCATGCCTAAACCAACGAGACGGAGGCGATCTGCAATGAAGAGGACGCCACATCATTCCTTTTGCTTCCTGATCGTTCCTCTTGCCGGCATACTGGCCTCGCTGACTCGACCGGCGTTCACGCAGGACGATCGCTCGGAAAAGGCCGCGTTTAAGCGCTGGCTCGATTACTACCAGAACGTCGCAGCCGCCTATGACATTCGCCTGGAGTCGGATAAGCAAACGAAGTTGGAAGTAACTCGCGAGCCGGTCATGTCTTATTCACACGCTTCCGAGCGCGTGCACGGCGCCTTCTTTTTGTGGACGCACAAGGGCAGGCCCGAGCTCGTCGGTTCAATATGGTCGGATGACGTGGGCGGGGGCCGAAGAAACGTCGTGCACGAGTTTCATTCACTGGCGCTTGGCCGATTAGTGCCCGTCCGCGTCGGCGGCAGGACGTGGCGGCCGGCGCCAGGGCTCGAACTCAAACCAATTCCCAACTCTCAGAAACCGAAGGATTCGCGCCCGCTGCGTCTGGCCCAAATGCGCTTGCTAGCCCGCGAGTTTACCGGCTTCAGCACTCCCCATGGCCGCGAACTTCGACTTAGAACGCCGCCGCAGCCGCTGTACCGATATGCGAGCGGCGAGGCCAACCTGATCGACGGGGCGATCTTCTGCATGTTCGCCGATTGGGATCCGGATTTAATTCTTTTGATCGAAGCTCGCGGAGGGAAAGACGGATCGCAATGGTTCTATGGAATTGCCCGTTTCAATGCTACTCCGGTGCGCCTGGAGCACAACGGCACGACCGTTTGGGAGTCCGGCTTAGTGCCCATGAGTGATCCCACCAGTCCGTTCTATGCGGCAGTCGTGGAATCTACTCGGCTATCCGAGATGTAGGCACGAAGACGCCGATTTGACATAGAAATACCGTTAGATTCACGCGGTTTTGTCCGGTAGCGTATTGGGGCGCAAATTTTGGACGCCAAGTCCCGGCATGCCACGGCATGCCTCGTACATCGCGAGATGTGACCGATGCCGAGCTTTTGATCCGGCACTTGGGCGGGGGGCGCGTCGGAACATGCGACTTTGCACTATCTACAAGGAGCGAAACCATGTCGTGTTTCTGGAAAGCTTTCTCCTGTTTGTGGAAGTCTCTGGGCAAGTGCCTGCTCTTGACGGTGACCATCGCCGGCATTGCTTTGGCATTGAAGGCGCAGGACGCCGACTCGAATCGCCCTGAAGAAGACCAGCGAGCCCGCATTCGCCGCGCCACGGAGCAAATCAAGAAAATCGACATGCGCAGCGCGGGAAAAGAGGTCGAAGGCAAAGACACGCAGAACGCTGAGGAGGTCGTGGAGCTGGTCGAGCAGCCGCTCTTGATCTTCGGCGATACCGTCCGCCTGCACGAAAACGGCACACTGTGGGCGTTTGGCAAGTCGGGCCGGCCGGTCGCGTTCATCGAATTGTTCCAGGGGCGAGGGCGGGCGAATTGGAGCCAGGCCGTGACCCTCACGTCGCAGACGCATGGGGTCGTCATGCGGACGCCTAACGGGACTCGGTGGACGCCGCAAAAGACTCAGATCGATCCCGCGCTGATTACCGCATCCCCTGCGCCGGCCGCCAAAGAGACCGTTCGCCTTAGACAGATGAAGGACCTCGCCCGGCGGTTTACCGCCCACGAGTTCTGGGACCCCGACAATTCGCGGTTCGAGCTACGGCTGCTCGTGCAGCCCGTGCATCGCTACAGCGACGCCAAGGCGGGATTGCACGACGGGACGGCCTTCATCCTGGCCCACGGCACCAATCCGGAACTTGTGCTTTTGATCGAAGCCCTTGGTGAGAAGCTCGAAGCGTCACGCTGGCACTTCAGCCTGGCGCGGTCGTCCAGCGCAGAACTGCACGTCGAACTCGACGGCAAGGAAGTTTGGAAGCAGGACCGGACGCCTGGCGTGGTGGGGATACCGACGGACCCTTATTGGATGTTTTGAAAACGCTACTTGAAGCCTGGATGCAGCTATGGCGTTCGTTAGGCGTCGCGCGAAGGTTGTTCGGCCGGAACGATGCACGTCTCGTCGTTGTTTCGCACATGAATTGCCGCATAGAAGTGGCGAACCACGCGAGGCCGCAGGCACGTCAACCCGGCTTGCACGATTAGCTCTACGCGACGTCAAATCGCGACCGGCGAGCTTGACCACACTGCTGAAACGAGTGACTCAATTCGAGCACGCAGCCGAGCCCATCCTACTCGATTGCCCTTTTCAGAGATCAACGTCCGGAGCACGCGAAGCCGGAAGCGGGCCCGAAAACGCGTAGTGCGCGGCAGTGGGACTGCCAAAGCTCTGAGGAACGGCCCACACCTCGGCGTCACCGAGCCGGAAAGTCACAGCGGCCGCCGCCATGCGAATCAGTGCGTACTTCCACGATCCTGGCGCGCTGGGACCCGAGTCGGCCATATGCGCCTCGACGAACAAGATCGTCTCTGGATTGTTCCCAAAAGCGAAAACGAATGCGGCGCCATTTGTATGTGGATCAGTTTCGCCGCCGTCGCACGTTAATTTACTTCGATCCTGTCAAGGTGATGGTTATCCAGTAGGAGTCACTGGAGCGGCCGACGACTCCTGGGGTTCGAGCGAGTTGCCAGATTTCCTTTCCGTCCAGGTTGACGTGCATTTCGGCGCTGCCGACTCGCGCCAGGCCGTACATCCACTGCGGAGGCTGTTGTCCCTCCGCGCGGGCCTCGAGGAACAGGAGCACTTCAACGTTGGTCCCGTGCACGAAACCGAAGAGGATGCCGTCGAGGAGACCTGTCTTTTCGTCGCGGTACGTGTGCAGAGGCGTTTCCAGCAGCCGCAGCTCGAAGCGGGAGTTTTTGGGGTCCCAGAACTCGTGAGCATCGAATCGGCGCGCCAGGAGTTTGGCTTGACGCTCGCGGCGGGGGGTCCGCTCGGCGGGGGGCGCGGCGCCCGTGACGGGCTGCAACTCGACCTGAGTCTGTTGCGGCGCCCAGCTCGGCCCGGTGGGCAGACGGCACTGCACGAGCTTGTCGGAGGTGAGCGTCAGCACCTGCACCCACCGCTCTTCTCGCCCCGTGTTTTTGTACAGCTCCAAAATTACCACTGGGCGGCCTTGCTTGCCGAAGGCCCACAGTGAGCCCCATTCGCCGCGGGCGGGGTCCGTCGAGGAGAGGAGCGGGGTCTCCACCGGATCGTATCGCTGCTCGTTCTTGTCGGTCACGACGAATTTCTTAACGTGTTCAAGCGTCTCTTTCCCGACGCGCTCCTTTTGTTTATCACTCGCGTCATCGGCGACGTCTTGCGCGACCGATGGATGAGCAATCCAAAAGAACCCCAGCAGGAGGACGCAGGTTCTCGAAACTCGACGAAATCGCATGGCTGGTCGTCCGATTTGATTGGTTGTGTGGAAAGTGTCTGACGCTAGAAGCATGTGGGACAGGCACCGAGAGGCCTCCCTTTTTCTCAGGTTTTCGGGCTCGCTGCTCGGAGCCAGTCCCACTTTTCAACGGCATGTCAGGCCAGGCCAATCCGGCGGCGCCAGCACCACTCAATGCTGAGCACGCCCAGCAGGCCGCCCAATAACCACCAGTTGCTCCAGGCGGGTGTTTTGCGGACCTCGGACGGGCCGGTCGTTACGGGGACATTGCGGAGCACTTCGGCAAGCTGCGTGGGCGTCGAAATTGCATGCCCGCCAGACTTGGTCGCCAATTGCTTGAGTAGCTCGTGGTTGGGAAACGGGTTTTGCTGCTCGAATGGGTCGTAGACCACCTGCAGCGGCAGCGACATGCTATCGAGCTGCGTGCTGCCTTCGTAAGCGGTTAGTTCCAACCGCATGCCGCCGCTCGATTCGCCGATCGCCTCGGCGTCGGCCAACTGCAGCGTAAGCCCGTAACTGGAGGGCCCAGCGTCAGACGGTTGCAGGGGAATCTCGAACTCTTCGCCCCACATGACGAGCGGCCCATCGGCGCCGCTGGTCCGCTCGATGCCGCTCGGCCAGCGCACGAGCGCATAATCAGACTCGACATCGAGCTCCTGAGGCTCGATCATCGCGACCAGGCGATAGGCGCTGGTCGGATTCGCGGCTTCGTCATACGCCGAGGCCGCGAGCACGACGGTTTCGCCCGGCTCGTAAAACCGCTTGTCGGTTGTGGCCGCCAGCCGCCGGCGGCCGATAAACGAGTTTTCCGTCAGCCAGTAAACGACGTTTCTGCAGAAGCGATTGTAGTACTGGCTGCCGCTCGACCGAGCGCTCGCGCCGAAACCACCGACGCCCCAGTTAACAAACTCTTCGGCGGCCGGGGCGACAATCGGAAAGGCCATGGCCAACGTGCGGCCCCGTCCGTAGCGACCAGCCGTAATCGCGGGAAAGTTCCCCGCGCCTGCGGTTGCCAGCACGGTGGCCACGTTCGGACGAGACTTCAGCTCCGTGTGCACGCTGCGAAAGGCGGGAAACGCCTGGAGCAGATCTCGATTGCGGCGCTGGTCGTCGAGCAGGCGGAAAATGGGATGCAGCGGTTCGCTGAGGTTCGGCTGCACGCCGATTCTCTCCCCGCCCTCGGCACCGGCCTGCTGGCCGAGCTGCACGGGAAGGATCTTTTCTAAGGGGGAGCGCTCCCAGCCGCCGCCCGTGAAGGAAAGGGCGCCACCCACCATGCACAGACCCGCGCCGCGTTTGCCGATCCAGTCGTCGATCCACGCGAGCTGCTCTTCGCTGAACGCCGAGCTTGGTACGCCGCTAAGGATAATGGCGTCGTAAGCCGCCAGCTCAGCGGACGTCGCGGGAAAAGCATTGACGAGTGCGTTGATGCGGCTGCCAGCGATGCTCAACACGGTGCACTCGATATCGGGATCTTCTTCGAGTGCCTCTTGCAGGTAGCTATGTGGCCCGCGAGCGACCAACCGCCCTGCACGTTGTACGGCCGTGATCCGCATCGGGCTGCCTTCGACATAGAGCACGCGAATCTTCGTGCGGTCGACGCGGACGTCGGTATCGAAGCGGTTGTTCTCGGGGGAGACTTCGTCGCTGCGCGGCTGAACGAGGGCGCGGAGATTCCGCGTGTTCTCGTCGGATTGGAAGCTCAAGTTGACGGACTGAAAGCCATCGGCGAGGGTCAAGGGGGCGGAGTCGAGCTTCTGCTGCGTGTTGCCGCTAGTGTCGACGCTCCAGAGCTCGAGCTCGGCACGATGTCCGGAATAGCCGTAGCTTCGCACGAAGGCGTGCACATTCACGAGGGAGTGCTTACGAATGGTGGCCGGTGCGACCAGCGAAACGACCGAGACGTCGCCTCCCTTGGCTGCGTCTCCGAGCGGCGCAACGTGGATTGGCACGCCCAGGCGTGCGAAATGGCCGGCGACCTCGTCGGCCGTCTCGGCATCGCGGGCTCGACCATCGGAAAAGACAACGACCGCAGCCGGCGGACGGCGTCCGAAGCGGCTCGTCATCTGCCGCAGCGCCACGAGCAATTGCGTATCGGGCTCGTCGGGTTTCACCGGTTCGAGCTTGCCTGCAGCAGGCGGAGCATTGCCGCTCGGGGGCCCGGCTTCGGTGGTGGGTCCATCCGGTGACGTCTCCGGCGATTTGGAGGCCACAGGATCGGGGAGCGCTATTCCCAGCGCACGAGAATCTGCGACGGCTTCCAACCGCCGGCCGAAACGGAACAAGTTAAGATTCGCGTTGATCGATTGGCCGGCGTCGCGCAGCGAGCGGCGGATCATGTCGATCGCCTGGTCCCAGCGGGTTGCACCCTGATCCGAGAGGGCCATGCTCTGAGACGCATCGAGCACGAGGAAGACGTCCGCTGGCTCCAGCGCGCCGGGCCGTTCGGCCACGGAGACGGGATTGGACAAGAGCGCGATCAATAGCAGGATCAGCGTCAGGCGGATGGCCAACAGGCCCCATTGCCGCGCAAGGGATACGGCGGGCCCTGTTGCCAGTCGAACAACGAGATAACTCCCCACGATCGTGGCCAGCATGATCGCCACGAGCGGTAAAGAGTAGCGAGGGACGAGATCGAGGGTGGTTTGCATTAAAAGGCCCTAACAAAAGGGGACAGGCACCGCGCAACTACGTGCAAATTGTCGGGCTAACCGGCGTGGTACTCGGAGCCAGTCCCCTTTTGTTAGCAATTCTAAGGTTGGTCAATCGCCTCCGTCCTTCGAAAGCACCTCCAGGTAGCGGCGGACGAGGGGCACGTATTGCGGCGGTACGGCATCGGCGTCGGCGGCAAAGATACCGCCCACGACCAGTTCCTGGATGTATCGCTGAATGTCGCTGACGAGGGCCTGCATGGCCGCGGCGTGCTCTTCGGGAGCGATGCGCAGGTTGCTCTCGCCCGCGTCCCAGCCCCAACGCTGCGATGGCGCAGCTTTCCAGCCGGCCGCCTGCATGGCCTTTTGCAGGCGATCGGTGGCCGCGAGTTGCACCTCGGCCGACTCCAGATCTTCCAAGAGTGCGTCCGCTTTTCGATGCCACCGCGTGATCTGCTCGTCGCCGGTCAACAGGCTGAGGGCCTTCGCGAGCTCGACGGCGCGGACTTCAAACGCCCTGAGTTGCTCCACCCGCGGTGACACGAGCGAACGATGGACGGCATCGAGCCGCTGGGCCAGGTCGTCCATCCGATCGGCGAGCGCCTCCAGCTCCAATTCGGCGGTGCGCCAATCCCGGCCCTCCACCGTATTCTCCAACCGCTGAAGGTGTTCGGTCACTCGCGAAAGTCCGGCCTCGGCAAGCAGCCGCTCGATTCGGCCGACTGCGTCGTCTTGTTCGGCGTTGTACGTCTGGACGATGGATTTGAGCACGTCCTCGATCGTGCCGGCGGTATCGGACCACTGCGCGCTGCGGCGGGCCAGGGCCGCCGCCAGGCCGGATTGTTCGGCCTCCCTTTCACTTGCCGACTCCGGCGGCGACTGCATCTGTTTGGAAAGGTCCGCCTGATTGTTGCGCGAATCGACGGCCATGCGAGAGGCCAGATCGCGCGCCACGGCAATGCGGCCAACAGGTTCCAAGGCGGTTACGCCATCGATCTGCACCGCCAGCTCGCGGAACAAGCCGCTGGCGACTTGCGCCTGATCGGCTGCGTTGCCGGTGTTCCCCTGTTCGAGGGCACCGGTCACTTGCGAGGCCAGCTCGACGCTTTTTGTCGATCGCGCGCGGGCCAGCTCGGTCATACTCTCAATCTCCTGCACGACTTCGTCGACTCGCTCGGCGTCCAGTGAGATATCGAGCTGCTTCTTTTCGAGCTCGCGGCGCTGGCGACGGTCGCCCGGTTGCATTTCCGCATCGGCCGATGGGTCGTCGCCTGGCATGGAGGAACGAAGCATCTCGGCCAGCGAGTCGTAGACCTCTTGCTCGCGGTTGGCCAGATTGCGGAGCATGCGGGACGCTTCGGCCGCTCGCTCGACCTGAGACTTCGGCCGGCGAAGCTTTTGCAGCAGACGGCGGTTGGCCTGGAACAAGCGGGCCAGCGCGCCGCCCCCCGCGCCGCCGATGAGCACCTCCACGGCGTTGCGGCCTTCAACGAGATAACGCAGCGCATCTTGCTCTTGCAGCGCGGCTGTATCGTAGTTGCCGACCGTGAGTGAGTCCATCGCGGCCAGCATCGCCTGCTCAGCAGAATAGAAAAGATCGCTCACACGGTCTTCCGTCACGCCCTCCTCATCCTCAAACTCGGCCACGGCATCGGCCAACTCGCGGGTGAGCTCTGCATTGTTCTGCTGCAAGGGAATGATTTGATCGATCTCGTCCAGATTCATTCGCCGGCCTGGTTCCGACGAACGCGCGAGGCGAAGCGTGCGATTGAGCACAAACCGCTCCCGGCTGATGAGCTCCTCCAGAGAGGCGAGCTGAGGTCCGCCGCCCCCACCACCGCCACCACCGCGGCCGCCTTCGACGGATCGATAGAGCCTGCGGAACGGACGGATATCGATGAACTGCAGGTCCGTCCGTACTCGACGCGGCCCGCCCGGCGGGTTGTCTTCGGCGAACGCGTAGTAGGTGATGCTGTCTTTCTGTGTCAGCTCGAAGTGCTCCAGCGGGAGTTGTTTTTCCATTTCGACCTTGGTGACGTTTTGCTGCTGTTCTTCTGCGTGGGCCGCGCCGACTCGGGCCACCCTACGTTCTTTGTCGGGCGATGCCGCGGCCGCGTCGGATCCGTTCTGGAACTCACGCACGATGAGCGGATACTCTTGCCCGTTGTTAACCTGGAACACCACGCCCGCTCGCGTCAGGCCATAATCGTCGTTGGCGCGGGCGCGCATGATCATTTCGGCCAGCGCGTGGACCTCCGTTTCGCCGGAGGGTTCGTCGAACGCGATCCGCGGCGGGCGGTCTTCGCGGACGCGGATTCGATAGCGGTTCTTGCGGATTTGGCTGCCATCGGCGGCGCGGCCTTCGATTGCGTACAGCACGTCTTGGGTCAGGTCGAATTCCCCGCTAAGAGTCTCGCCTGTCACGGTCAGCGGCAGGACCTGCGGCTGTTCGTCGCCAGCCAGAGCTCCGCGTCGATTCAGCGGGGCGAGCGTGATCGTAGCCGACTTTACCGGCCGGTCGAGCTTGATTGCGACTTGGGCGCGCGAGCCGGCGACGGCGTGGAAATTTCCCTCGTCAACGACCGTGGATGATAGCCCGGTATACGCCGGCGGCGACAGCTCGACGCGAATCGATTCGATCGAGAGCGGGTGGCGAACTTCGACACGGTGCGCCTGTGTGACGTACGGTCCTGATGTCACGCGGTATTCCAGCGGCTCGCGCACATTGGCGAGCGCCACCTGGTAGACGAGATAGTCCGCCGCTTGTTCGGCGATATTCTCCTCCCCAAGCTTCTGGCTGGTCCAAGCGGTCTCATCGCCGCCCATGGGGCGCGTCATCAGCGTGGTCGGACGATCGACGCGACCATGCACTTCGGCGGTCACCTGAAGTGTGCCGCCTTCGTCCACGCGCGTGTCGCCGGGCTCAACAGTCAGCTCGGTATATGGCTGGTCACCGAACAGGGTCCGCAGCGTTGCGGTCCGCCACTGCCAGCTTATTACGGTGAGAATGATCAGTGCGGCCGCAGCTCCGCCGAAGAGGGCGATTGCGCGATAAAGCTTGCCGGTCGGGACTGTCTCATGAAGCGGCAACTCGTTTGAGCGCACGGACAGGTCGCGCTGCATAGCGGAGACCAGGGACGGTGATACGCCGGCGCCGACGACCGATTGGCGAAACTGCACCGAGGTGCGAACCGCCTGGCCGAGTTCGGGGAAGTCGGACTCCAGTTTGGCGGCAACGGAGTCGTCACTTGTCTTGACCAGCGCGCGAAACGAGAGCCACGCCAGACTCCCGACGGTGACGACCAGGATCGCCGAGGTGGCCACCGCGCGCACGTCACGTGAGACTTCAAAGAAGAAGTCGATCGCCGCCACGGCGCCGAGGGCCAGCAAAAGGACCAGCAGGCCCCCAAACACGGCTTGCAAAACGCTTGCCCGCCGGTAGCTTCGAACCAGGCGGTCAAACCGGCTGAGGAAGTCGCTCGTTGAATGGTGGCCAGGCATAGGCGTCGAGCCCTTTTATTGACGGGAAAAAACTCATGCGGTCGCGCGGTTGGCGAGAAAGAACTCCAACGCAACAAGGCCAACCAGCGCCACAATGATCCAATGCCAAATCTCGTTCTGGCGGAATTGCAAACTGACCGCCCCGGTCGAGGCCGCCAGTACCGGATCTTCCGCCTCGTTCGTTTCAACGGACACGCCGAAACGCTTGGCGAAGTCGTCGACTGTACTCCGATCGGTCTCGGACTCACGCGGATCGACGTTCACGACTTGCCAGTAGCCGTCCTGTTGGAAAACGCCGGGCGCACGGGCGCCAGCCGAGTCCTTGCCCACGTTGACCAACGTCATTCGCACCGGCCCGCCTTCGTTCAGCCCGGTGAGGTAGCCCAACATCTGGTGCACAAGCGGTACAAACAGCGGCCCGCGGGCCCACTCGCTCCACTCCAGGTCACAGGCCGAGGCGAACCACAACACGCGGCCCTTGCCGAGCGACTGCTCGACCAATGCCGGCGCCTGATCATAAAACCGCGCCAGCACCTGCGCGCCTTTGGCTGGAACGAGCGGTGTGTAGCCGCGGAACGTCAGGCCGCGCAGATCGCCATGCTGTGGGTCGTCGAACGCGCGCAGGATCGAGTGCGCGGCGTCCCATTCGCGGAGTCGGAAGGGGAGATCGCCCGCCAGTCGGTTGGGGGCGACAGTGCCCGGGATTAGCCCGGCGTCGACGAGTGAACTTTCGCGCGAAAGCCGCGGGCCGCCAAACACGATTAAACCGCCGCCGCTGCGGACGAACTGAGCCAAGCGCCGCACGTCGTTTTCTTGCATATCCGCCACATTGGCCAACACTGCGACAGAGAAGCTAGCCAAATCCGGCAGTTCGCCTTCGGGCACCGCCACGGTCTGCGGCGCGTACTGACTCGTTTCGCTCCGCTCTGAACGCACCGCGAGCCGCAACGCCAAGTCGAGAAAATAGGTCTCGCGCTGAAATGCCTTCTCATGCGAGTCGCCGTCGACCAGCAGCACCGGCCACGCCGGCGCCGACAGAATCGCAATGTGCCGCCTGTTATCGAACGCCAGGTCGTCGAGCGCCTCGAGGCTGATGGCCCCCTGCCAGAGCCCTTCTGTCAGCGGCGGAAGCTCGAAACGGACCTCCTGAGTAGCTCCGGCAGCTAGCTTGATCCGCTGCTGCATGGCGATCGGCCGATTGCTCTGACGCAGCTCGAGCGCCACCGGCAAGTCTTCGAGCGTAAATGGACCCGAGTTGAACACGCTGGCGGTGACTTCCGCCGACCCTCCGGGGCGAACCACGAGACGCGACGGAACGGCCGCGGTAATTGCTACATTATTAACCAGCTCGCGGCCCAGATCGTGGATTCTCCAGGCGATGTCCTTTGGTAAAAGCGGCGCCTCGCTCCAAGCCAGCCCGGACTGTTGCAAGTCGGTAAACAGATGCACTTCCTTCCGCCGCGCCGTGGATTTTGCGCAGACGTCGTTGGCCCAGCGGAGGGCCGCCGCGTAGTCGGTCACGGCGTAGGAGGCGTTATGCCGCTTGAGCATCTCGCGGAGACTGCCGCGCCCGTCTTGAGTTGAACGGGCATCGCTAGTGGTGCCGGAGGCAGAAGACTGAAACGGTGCGACATCCTGATTAAAGAACGCCACCTCGATTCGAGTGTCATCGTCTGCGTCGTCGATCAGGCGCTGGGCTTCAGACAATGCCCGGTCCAAGAGTGGCCGTCCCTGATGGTTGAGACGCATACTGGCCGAGTCGTCGATCAACACCGCCATGAACCGGCCCGCGCTACCACTCGTGCGGTCGGTGAGATACGGGCGGGCGAACAGGAGAGCCAAGAGCCCCACGCAAACCATGCGGAGCGAGAGAAGCAACCAACGCATGACCTTCTTGCGATTGCGGCTCCGCTCCAGTATCTCGCGGAGGAAACGGATGGAACCCACATCGACCGTCCGGGGCCGGCTGCGAAACGTGAAGTGAATGAGCAATGGAATCGCCAGGCCGGCGAGCGCCAAGAGGAAAGCGGTTTGGACGAGACCGAAGTTCATGATCAGGAGACAGGGCGCGGCTCACGCCGCAACCAAAAGTTGAATTGAACCACGGAGTCACGGAGACCACGGACGTTTTCTAAGGAAGCCAGGAAACCAGGAAGTGAAAAGTCGACCCGACAAGTCCTTCCTGCGTGCCTGGACTCCTTAGCGTCAGAATTTGCTGCTCCGTGTCCTCCGTGCCTCCGTGGTGAAATAATCTTGCCAGAAAAACAATCGTTTCGGGTTTGTATTACAAATCGAGTTGAGTAGAGTTCTGTCTCCTGTCCCCTGTCCCCTCACACCTGACTCCGCTTTACCAGGTAACTCACCAGCGCCTGATCCAACGGATCTGCCGTCGTCAGCTCGATGCGATCCACAAAGCGTTCGCGGCATTCATCCTCAAGCCTGCTTCGCCACTTCCGCGTAGCTTGCAGATATTCGTCGCGGATGCCCTCAACTCGGGCAACGACGTGGTCGCCGGTCTCTAAGTCGCGGAAGCGGACGTTGCCATCGAGCGCCAAGTCGCGCTCCAGAGGATCGAGGATATGAAACACAATCACCTCATGGCGGCGAAACCGTAGGTGCTCGATGCACTCAATCAGGGCTTCGGCATCATCGAACAGGTCGCTGATGATGACGACCAGGCCTCGATGCCGGGCAAGCTCGGCCGCCGGATGCAGTGCCCGCCTCGCGTTGGAAGCCGGCCGATCCTGCGTGTCCCCAATCACCCGCAGAATCTCATCGAGGTGATGCGGCTTGGAGCTCGGCGGCAGGTGCGCCCGCACCAGGTCTGCAAAGAGCGTGATTCCGACGGCGTCCCGCTGCTTAAGAGCCAGATACGACAGCGCCGCCGCGAGCGTGGACGCGTACTGCAGCTTGCTTAGCCCACCGGAGGCGCACTCCATCGACCCGCTGATGTCCAGCAGCAGGTAGAGATTCATGTTCGTCTCGGCGTCGTACTCCTTGACGTACAGTCGCCGCTGCCGGGCGAAGAGCTTCCAGTTGACGTGCCGCAGGTCGTCTCCGGGCGCGTACTCCCGGTGCGCGGCGAACTCGACACTATATCCGACGAACGGGCTGCGATGTAGCCCCTGCAAAAAACCCTCCACGACGGAGCGTGCCCGCAGCTCGAGGTTGTCGAGCTTGGAGAAGAAGACGGGATCGATGAATTGGTCGGTGGCTAACACTTCATTTCTCCTCATCCGGCACGGCGTTCAGCAGCCGGTCGATCAACTTATCGGCGTCGAGTTTGTCGGCACGAGCATGAAAGTTCAACACGAGCCGATGCCGCAACACGGCGTGTGCCAAGGCCCGGATATCTGCAAAGTCGACATGGTACCGACCTGCGAGCACCGCCCGCGCTTTGCCGCCGAGCACGAGGTACTGCGAGGCGCGTGGACTTGCGCCGTACGAAATGTAATGGTGAATCCCTTCCAACGTCTCGCCCTCGCCGGGGCGTGTGGCGGCGACGAGGCGGGCGGCGAAGCGGATGACGGCGTCGGCTACCGGCACTCCGCGGACGAGTTCTTGCAGGCGGATCACGTCCTCCTGAGAGAGCACGGGCTTCGCCTCGGCGGATTGCAGGCTCGTGGTCCCCTTGACAATCGCCACCTCCTCGTCGATCGACGGGTATTTGACGCGCAAATTGAACATGAACCGATCGAGCTGGGCCTCGGGCAGCGGATAAGTCCCCTCCATCTCGATCGGGTTCTGCGTCGCCACGACAAAGAACGGCGGGGTCAGAGGATAGGTCTCGCGCCCGATCGAGACTTCGCGCTCTTGCATGGCTTGCAACAGTGCGGCTTGCGTCTTGGGCGGTGTGCGGTTGATCTCGTCGGCCAGCAGGAAATTCGTGAAGACGGGGCCGCGCATGAACTTCACGCTGTAACGGCCCGTGGCTTGCTCCTCTTCGAGCACATCTGTGCCCGTAATGTCCGAAGGCATCAAGTCGGGCGTGAACTGGATGCGGCGAAAGTCCATGTCCAAGGTGCGGGCGAGCGTTCGCCCCATCAGCGTCTTGCCCAAGCCCGGCACGCCGAAGAGCAAGATGTGCCCGCGACACAAGAGACCGATCAACAGCGAATCAATGATGCCCTCCTGGCCAACCACGACCTTGCCAACCTCGCTCTTCACGCGGTCGCGGGCGTCGCGCAGCCGCTGAACGACAGCGACGTCGTCCCCAGGTTGAGCGGCATCGACCAATGCAACGGTTTGATTGCCATTTTGCTCAATTACTGCACTGCTGCCTGATTTCCGGGTCAATGAAGGAGAGATATTGCTCATCTGAACCTCGATGGGTTTGCGCCGTGCTCATTGTGGCCCGCGCTGGTGGCCTCTTCGGGATCAATCAATTCGTCGCGGTCTTCGTCGAAGCGGTAAAAATCCTCGCGATGGCCGAGGAACTCGTGCCAGGTCAAGTCGCCGTCGTTGTTACGGTCCATGCGTTGAAACCAGACCGGGCCGGCGGGCAGTCCGCGGTTGAACGCCGGCAATTGGCTGACCATCTGGTCAGTCGGGCCAAACAGGCGGTAGTCGCCGCGGACGAATTCCACGTGAAAATGCCGCGGAGGATCGTTGCGCGCCAGGCCCGCATCGTCTTCTCGCTTCAAGGTCTGGAACGATTGTTCGATCGTTCGCAGCTCACGCACCGAGATTCGGCCGTCGTTGTTCCGGTCGAGCGATTGAAAGAGCCCTCGGCCGGTATCATACACATTGATGCGGCAGGTGATTGCCTCCGGCTCGCCGCGCAGGCGGATGTACTCTTCGACCTCCTCGCCGAAGACGCGGCGATCGCCGTCCGTATCGATCATCTCAAACAGCCCGCGTCGCAGCCGCACGTCGGTCTGGATTTCTGGCATATCCAGATACCCGTTGCCGTCGGCATCGAGCTGATTGAATCGAGCCAGCGCGGCGCGAATGGCCTCAGCAATCGGTTCAGTCTCGCGAAAAGAGAAAGTCACGCGTGCGGCGTCGAGCTTCACCTGCATCAGGCCAGAGTGTTGCGACGCTACGGCTTGCCCTCCGCTATCGGCGATTGTCAGCCTGGGCTGCGACGGATCGACCGGTTCGATATCGATTGCCAGATCCAGGTCAACTTCGGCGGCGGAGATGTCACGAAGCTCGGTCACGCTTAACGTGCCGCTGGCGTTCGTGTCGAGCGCGGCGAGCCGCGCGCCCGACCACTGCAATTCCGCGGCGGAGAGAGCGCCGTCACGATCGCGGTCGTATTGGCGGATCAAGCGTCGCGGCAGCAGAGGATCGCGAGCGTCGCGGAGGATCTCTGAGAAGGTCGAGCGCGGTGGTGGCGGTCCCGCAGGCGTTGCGAGCTGCGCCAACTGTTCCGGCGTCGGCGCCGGAGGCGGCGGCTGCACCTCATTGAACCCCACGCATGCGTCGCCATCCGCATCGAGCTTCGTCAGCCGTGCGGCCGCTGTCGTCATCTCCTTGTCATCGAGCACGCCATTGCGATCCTCATCGAGCAGCTCAAAAACGAGGCTGTCGCTTTCGGTCGCCGAATCGTCTTGGCGATAGACGACGTTCTCGCCCACCACCCGCTCGACCGTTTTCGCCACCTCGGCGGCGGAGACTCTGAGAGCGACATCGAGAGTATCGAGAAAAGCCCTGGCCTGCGACGGTTCGGTTTGACGCAAGAGCGGCGAGCGCGCGGCCTCGTCGCGAGTCAGCTTGCCGTCGGAATCGGCGTCAAGTTGCCGCAGGAGCTTTTCGACGTATGCCTGGCGAGCCGCCGAGAGCGACTGGCCCCCCTTCGACAGCCGTAACCGCAAATGCAAGGGCGCCGAATCGAGCATCAGCACCGCATGGCGGACGTCGGCGTGGCGGGCCGCAATATTCTTCGATACAACGGCGGACTCCTCCGCCGTCGCCGAGCGCGGCAGGTATTCGGACCCCAGGCACACTAACAAAGCCAGAACGGCCCGCAATCGAGAAGACACCGCCCGCCTTTCCCCGCCGGGATTTGCGGCCGAAGTCGCTCTCGTCTGACGTGACCGATAGGCTTGCATGGATGCATGTTGTCGGAGAGAACCGACTATCCTACTAACTCGGCGAGAGGTTTGCCGCCTTCGTCCACAAGCGCAATGGGCCGGCCTTGCGGTGTGAAGTTCTGTTTCGCGTAATCGATACCAAGCGCCGCACAGAGGGTCGCGTAGAATTCGGGAACCGTAACGGGCCGGTCAACGACAGCCATTCCGTCCTTCCCCGTATTGCCAACCACCTGCCCCGTGCGAATTCCTGCCCCACCGAGCACGGTCGTCCACGCGCCGGGAAAGTGATCGCGCCCAGTGTTCGGGTTTATCTGCGGCGTGCGGCCGAATTCGCCCATCCAGACGACGAGCGTGTTGTCGAGCAGCCCCCGCTCGCGCAGCTCGCGGACCAGCGACGACCAGGCGGGGTCGAGCACCTCGCACAGCGCGCGCACGCTGTTGAAGTTGTTGGCGTGCGTGTCCCAGGCCGCCCCCGCGCCGGGGACTTGAGCGAGCGTCACCTCAACGAATGGCACTCCGCGCTCCACGAGACGCCGGGCCAGCAGACACCCCTGACCAAATCGGTTGCGGCCATACGCCTCGCGGATCTCGTCGGGTTCCTCGTCCAGCTTGAAAGCGTTCTTGGCCTGCGATTCGATCATCCGCGCCGTCCGTTCGACATTGGCGCGGTGCGCTCGGCTGGCCTCGCTTTCGTACCGCGAAGAAAACTCGGACTGCAGCAGATCCAACACCTGCAAGCGGCTTTTCATGCCGCCAAGGCCGACCTCAGCCGGCGGCGCGAGGTTTTCGATGTTCAGATTGGCCCGCGCCCGCGTGTCGCTGCTGTTTCCCGAAACGACCAACGGCGCAAACTGGGGCCCGAGGAATCCCGGCCCACCGGCCTGGGCAAAGCGGACAGGAGACAGGCTGATATAGTTCGGCAGCTCGCTTGAAGAATCCCCCAGCTCCTTTGCTATAAGAGACCCCAGACTGGGATAGTCGGTTGCCGGTTGAGGACGATAGCCAGTGAGCATAAGCTGCGTGGCCCGCCCATGGTCCCCCTCTCGCGAGGTCAAACTGCGGATGATCGCCAAATTCTTCATCTCTTTGGAGACGCCTGGCAGATATTCGCTGATCTGGATGCCGGGGACGGCCGTCTGGATAGTCTTAACGGGTCCGCCGTTGTCGTGGTCCGGCTTAGGGTCGAAGGTGTCGGTCTGGCTCGGACCGCCGTTCATCCACAAGAGAATGCAAGCGCGGCCGTTCTTGCGTTCGGCTGCCGCGCGGGCGAGGCTGGGAAGCCAGCCCGAGCACGAGACGCCTAGCGCGCTGGCCAAAGACAACCGCATGAGGTCGCGGCGAGTGTACTCGGTGTTGAGGAATGTACGCGACATGACGCGTCTCCCAGTGCAGGTGTTAGCGAATCAACACGAACTCGGGACTATTAATCAGTGCCCAGAGAATCTCCGCGTAGGCCTGCCCTCTTTCACCAGCGGCGGCCCGCTTTTCCACGTGCTCCGTCAAGCGGCGGGCTTCGACCGCGCTGGGCCGCCGCGTCAGCGTGGCCAAAAAAAGCGTTTCGATCTTTTCCGGATCGTCGAGAAAAGGAGCATCGATGACGGCCCGCAGCGTACGGCTCTTATCGAGGCTTGTGGCCTCGCCCGTGAGCACGCCGTTCATCAACATCAGCATCTGGGGAATGCCGGCGCGAAACTTATCGGGCGAAGTGCTGGCCGTTTCGCCGAGCCGCGCAATCATCTCGTTCCGCTGGCCGTTGAACCGCGGTCCCTCGTCCAGCCGCGAAATGGGGAGTGCCAGTGCAACCTCCAGTGCGTCGAAGACCTGCTCCGGCGAAAGAACCTTCAGCGGCCGCGCTGCGACTTGCCCCGCCCCGTCGGCCGTTGTGTTGGGGGCGAATTGATACGCCTTGCTTCGGCAGATGCCGCTGATCAGCCACTTGAGATCGAATTGGTGTTCCGCGAAGTGATGCGCCAGATCGTCGAGCAGCAGTGCCCGCTCGACCTCTTCAGCCCGATCGAGATCGTCGACCGACTCGGTGAGCCCATGACCGCAAAGCTGCTGCCAGACGCGATTGACGGCCGTGGCGGCGAAGTGGGGATTTTCCTGCGAAGTGAGCCAGTCCGCGAAGACCTGCCGCGGGAGCTTGTCCTCGGGAATCTGCGGCACCGCTTCGCCATCCCAGAGGAAGCTAGCTTGATAGGTGCGGCCGATGTCCGGCGGCGTGATTGATGTCACTCGCTCGTCGGTCGTGGGGGGTTGCTCTTGGTTGTTCGGGACCGGAAGGGGCCGGTTGTAACGCGCCCCGGCGAAGAAGGCCGCGATTCCCCAGAAGTCTTGTTGCTTCCAATCGGTAAAGGGATGGTCGTGGCATTGCGCGCATTCGATGCGGACGCCTAAAAAGATTCGGCTTACGGAGCCGGCTACGCTCGCCGGGTCGCCCCCGGTGCTGCGCAAGTACGCGGCGGCGGACGTTTGCTGGGATGCGGGGGCTTCTTGATCGTCATCAGCATCGTCCTCTCCGTTCGCATCGGCCGCTGGCTCGGCGCCTCCGGCAGTGATCAGCTTGCGCGTCAACTCGTCAAAACCTGCGTTTTGGGCGAGTTGCTCGGTCAGCCACTGCTCGATTTGTCCGCCAAAGGCGGCGGCCGAATTGGAATCGGTGACGAGCACCCGCCGCCAGGTCCGAGCTAGATGCGCCGCGAACCGCGGGTCGGCAAGCAGCCGATCGATCAGCCGCGTTCGTTTCTGATCCGACTCATCGTCGAGAAAGTCTCGTACTTCCGATACTTTGGGGAGCGTGCCCACCAGGTCGAGGTAGGTGCGGCGGAGAAACGTGGCGTCGTCAACGAGCGCCGGCTGCGCGGCGCCGGTTTTGACAAAATGGTTCGCCAGGCGTTCGTCGATCCACGCTGCCAGCTCGTGCGGCGTGGCAATCCGCGCAGAACCTGTCGGCTCCGCAGCAGCACTTGGTGTCTGAACAGTCAGCAGCACACACAGACCCGCGAGAACGCAGATGTGCCTTAACGGCGAAAGGGGTGAGTTCAAGCTGCTCCTCCTGCTGACGCTTGATGGAGTTGCCGTCCCCGCGATCGAGTTTTATGACAAGTTGTCTTAGTTGTCAAGCCACTGACTGCCGTTCCGGGCGAAATCTCTCAATTGCCTCTGCCAGTCGCTTGCATGTCAGACAAAGTGTCTGTATCGTACGTGAACTTTCAAGCAACAATCTACGAAGCCATGGCTCCATCGCAAAGCGACGTCACCGAGGCGGAGTTGGCGGTCCTCGAGATCCTTTGGGAGCGAGGCATCGCCACGGTGCGCCAAATTGCCGAGGCGATCTATCCGCAGATTACCAGCTCGGAGCATGCGACCGTGCAAAAGTTACTCGATCGGCTCAAGGCCAAGAACTGTGTAGACCGCGACCGCTCGGTTTGGCCGCATCAGTTCACGGCCCTGGTGCAGCGCGAACAGCTCATCGGACGACGTTTGGAGGGCATGGCCGAGAGGCTCTGTGGTGGTTCACTGCAACCGTTGCTGACGCACCTGGTGCGCAACACAAAACTCAGCTCCCAGGAACGACGATCGCTGCGGGCGTTGCTCGACGAATTGGACCAAGAGCAGACACCGACGAGGCGGAGCAAACGAGCCTGAAGCGCGCAACCGTCGTTGCGACAAAAAGATTATGAACACCTGAGCCCGAATGATGAGAGACTGACGAAGCTTCCATGAGCGGGGGAATCTCCGATGCAATGGCTCGTCGAGGTCGGTCTGTCCAACGCACTTGCGGCCACTGCGCTGGCGTTGGTGGCGTGTATTGTCGGCAGAATCGGGCGGCGGCCGGCGGTGACGCATGCCCTTTGGGTGGTGGTCCTGCTCAAGCTGCTGACGCCACCGATCTTCGAGCTTCCGTTACCGATTTCGATTGTTCGGACTCAGGTGGTTGACCGGCAGGCTCTTGACGTACCGGCGGAACGCGATGTCGCGGCGCTGCCTCTTCGGATCGACCAGGTCGCGACCAGCCACGCGGACGCAAACCACGAGCAAGCGTCGATCGCACCGCCGGCGTTGAATCACGACCCCGTTCTTTCAGCTCCGATCGGCGTCGATGCCAACCGCTCGTTTGGCAGCGTGTTGGAAGCGCCCGTCGCGTCAATCGCCCAGCCCGTACAACGGGCGGCAATGCAAAATGCAGACAGCAACGTTCCGCAGCCCTCACCTCCGAGCGAGCCCGCAATCTCAACACCCCCTCCGAACACTCCGTCTTGGATTCGCTGGGAACAACTCGCGGCGATGGTCTGGTTGCTCGGCCTGATTGCATGGGTTGCTTTGCAGCTCGTGCTGGGGCTGCGTCTCCGCACAATGTCGCGGGCGTCTACGCCCGCGCCTGTCGAGCTTTGTAGGGCCGCCGAGCAAATCGCTCGGCGTATGGGTTTGTGGAGGTGTCCGCAAGTCCGGATCGTCGCCGGCACCGGGTCGCCGATGCTCTACGGTTTGGGATCTCGAGCGTCGATCCTCATACCCGCCGCATTGCTGCGGAGGCTTGGCGCGGAAGCGCAGGCGACGGTGTTGGCCCACGAGCTGGCCCACTATTGGCGGGGCGATCACTGGGGCCGGCTGGTGGAAGTTATCGTTACCGGTCTGTACTGGTGGCTCCCCACGGTCTGGTGGGCACGGCAGCGGATCGAAATTGCCGAAGAGCAATGCTGCGATGCGCATGTCATCGACCTGTGCGCCGGCAAGACGCGTGTGTATGCCGAGGCTCTGCTCGACATCGTCGATCTGATCAGCGAACCACCGCGGCGCATGCGGCCCGCAATGTGTAGCGGCATCGGTCAACGTCCGCTGCTGCAAAAGCGTCTTGTGGATCTGATGAGGCGTCGTTATGTGCCGACAATGACGCCGCTTACTCGGCGCGCGATCATGATCGCGGGCGCGGTCTCCCTGTTGTGCCATCCGGCGCTCTTCGTGTCCGAGGCATCCACAGTTGGCGCCGCGACTGCGGATGCCGGCCGAGAACTTATACGTCGCGGCCTCGAAGAGCTGCCTGAGTCGATACCATTGCCCGAAGCCGGACTGAGCAGCCCGGTGCAACCGGCCACAACATATCAACCGCAGCCAGGTCCCGTATTGCCCGAGCCAACCGAAGCCGAGCGAAACGAGTGGGCGACTGCAATCTCGCCGAACGGCCGATATCACATTACCGTCAGCCGCGGTTACGACTGCGAGCTGCGCGAAGTCACCGGGAATCAAGTTCGCAGACTGGTCGAGCACCGCGTCACGTGCGTCGCTTTTGCTCCCGACAGTGCCCGGTTCGTTACCGGCGACCTGCAAGGAGTCGTGCGGGTGTGGGACGCAGCCTCCGGCGAAGTGCTCCACACACTCACCGAGCGAGAAGGCGCCGTGTACTCCGTCTGCGTCGCGCCCTCCGGCGACCAGGCGGTCGTGGCGGGCGAAGACGGCGTCGTCGAGCTCATTAGCTTGATAGCGCCGAGCGACCGTCAGGTGCTGGCACGCCTAGATGCTCCCGTTCGCTGCGCGCGGTTCTCGCCCGATGGGTCGAGATTGGCCGTCGTCACTGACACGTGGAGAACAACTGCGGCAGCTACGGTGGCCGTGTACGACGTCGTGTCGCGCGCTCGCCTGCTGCAATGGGAGGTCACGGGGCCAACCGGTGCGGTGGATTTTCCCTCTCGGGACCGGCTCCTAACGATTGAGTGGAGTGGAAGAGCCCGTCAGTGGACGTTGCCCGGGCTGTATTCGATCGATTTGCCGCCGATCGCGAAGGAGCTGGTCTCTGCCGCCTCGTTCTCGGCTGACTCGCGGGTGCTGGAGGATTTGGAGCAGAATACGGCCGACACGTTTTAACCGCAATGCAGGCGCAATGATGATCCACCGGCACGTCCAACCCGTCTGCCTGTCCCCTGTTCGCTGTCCCCTGACCCCTGTCTACAGTGTCGCCGCCTTGGCGCTCATCCTATTGTCTACGCTTCCGGCGGTCGCCGGCGACCGATGGGCCTTCATCGTCTGCGGCCATCCGGGCGACGAAGCACATCGAGAGCAATTCGCCGATTCGGCCGGTAGAATCCGCAAGGCGCTCGTTGGCCGTTTCGGGTTTCCAGCGAGCAACGTGTGGATTCGGTTTGGCGTTGAAGCGAAGGACGAAAAAACATTAGAAGCATCGCGCGGTCCGGCCACGAAAGAGGCCTTGGCCAGCGACGCCGCCGAGTTGCAGAAGCTCTTGCGCATCGAAGACGAGCTCTGGGTCTTTGTCATTGGGCATGCGCATCATGCGGATCGCACAGTGCAGCTCAACGTGCCGGGACCGGACGTGGGAGTTGCCGAGTTCGCTCGGTGGTTCGCCGATGTTCCCTGCCGCCGCTCGGTCTTCTTCATGACAACGCCGTCGAGCGGCTACTTCCTCAAGCCGCTGGCCCGGCCAGGTCGCGTGGTCGCCGCGGCGACCGAGCCGGACCTCGAAGTGAACGAGACGCTCTTCCACTCGTCGCTCGCCAAGCTATTGGAGACGTTTCCGGGGGGGAGCGACCACGATGTTGACAAAGATGGCGTCTATTCGCTGCTGGACCTCTACCTGGCGACGGCGCTCGATGTTGCGAAGCGTTACGCGGACGAGACCTTGCTGGCCACGGAGCATGCTCAGCTCGACGATAACGGCGACGGCCGCGGCAGCGAGCTGCAGCTTAACTACGTTATTGACGAGGATGCGACCGCGCCCCCGCCCGTCCGTGCGGCCCAAATCCGTGCCCAAAAGGACGGGGCTCTCGCCAAGTCCATCGACCTGGGTTCGATCGTGCGAAAAGAAACAGCACCTCCCGCCGAACAATAGGATCGCCTTCATGTCCGCTCGAAACCTTGCCTGGCTGTTGGCGCCGTTTGCCGCTTCCTTGGCCCTTTCCCGCGCAACAATGGCGCAAGACGAGGCGCCGCGGAACGAGACGCAGGTCGACCGGCTCCGGAAAAAACTAGAGGAATCCGTAGGTTGGCACCAGTTTCAGCGGCCAAAAGATAAAAAACCGCTCAAGCCCCATATCGTCCTTCGCTGGGACAACAATGTTAGCGGGCGCAACTCTGCGGTTGGGCTAACCGTGGTTTGGGCGGATGATATTCGCCCCCAGGTCATCGCGTCGATCTATCCCTTGCGCGGCATTTTGGAGCATGAAATCGATTTGCTCTCCCGCGAGCCGAACCTCATCGGCAAGCGCGAAGGACGGCTTCTCTGGCAGCCTAAGGAGACCGGCATCGAGTTTCATGCGGTTCCCGAAGCGCCTCCGCCCGCACAGACCATTGCCAGGCGCCGCCTGCAGCTTAAACAGCTTGCCCTCCAGTTCGAGGCCACGATGCTCGGCTTTAACCCCGACAATTCCGATCGCCAGGAGCTGCGGATGATGCCGCAATGGCTCTACCGTTACGGCCGCGAAGGGACCGAATGCCTCGATGGCGCGATCTTCTCATTCGCCATGGGCACCGACCCGGAGGCCGTGCTCCTCCTGGAAGCCTTCAAAACAAACGACGATGCTTATCAGTGGCAATTTGCCTTCGTTCGTCAGACGTCCGCAGCGTTGGAGGGTCGCTGGAAGAAAGACGTCGTCTGGAGCGCCGAGAGAACCCCCATCGATGTTAACCCCGCGCTGCCGCACCGCACACTCCGCGAATCGCTGCCCCCCAAGTTGCTTGAGTCGGAACGGTAATCCGACGCGTAAGCGAGGGAATTGTGCCACTGCATCGCAGTTGTGCGTTCTGAAAAACACTTATGCCGACATAGTCACGTTCGGGAAAGGGAAGATCATGCCACGCATTGCCGCCATCCTGTTGCTGGTGTTGGCCCTATTCGTTGGACAAGCCTCCGCTCAAGAGGACGCCTCCAAAGAGGACGCCTCGAAGAATGCCGAGTTCCAACGCTGGCTCGACTATTACCAGGAAGTCGCCAATGCTTACGACATTTATCTCTCTTCAGAGCCAAAAACCCGTCTCGAAGTGACTCCGAAACCGATCATGTCCTATTCGCATCCCGCCGCGATGCGGGGTACGCACGGCGCGTTTTTCGTCTGGACGCGCCGCGGGCGTCCGGAAGTCGTCGGCTCGATCTGGTCGGACGAGATACCAGGCGGAATGAGGACCGTAATGCACGAATTTCATTCTTTGTCGCTCGAGCCGTTGTCGCCGGTTCAGATCGGCCGCTTCACATGGGCGCCGCAGTCCGGTATTGAAATCAAGCCAATCCCCGACGCACCGGCTCCCAAGGGGTCCGCCCCCCTACGACTTGCGCAGCTGCGGGCTCTGGCAGATCAGTTCACGGGCTACAGCACGCCGCACGGAGAAGAGCTCCGGCTGCGGACGCTGCGGCAGCCGCTCTATCGCTACGAGAGCAAGCTGCCGGAAGTTTTGGACGGGGCCGTCTTTGGTATGTTCAAAGAATGGGATCCGGAGCTAATACTGCTGATCGAGGCCCGCAAGACCAGCGAGGGCATGCAATGGCACTATGGAGTGGGTCGCTTCAATACGACGCCGGTTCGCTTGACGTACAAAGAGGTGGACGTGTGGAAAGGCGAACAAACACCCCAGGCGTACCCCTCCTTTGGCGATCCCAAGGGCAACTTCTTTGCCGTGCACCAGGTGGACCGGCAAGACACCGTCAACCCGAGGCTAACTCGGAAATGAGCCGCCCATGTGCGAATTCTTCACGCGCGGGACTAGAACCAAAAGTTGCACTATTTAAAAGGGCAAAGCATGAACTTTCGCATCGCGATCCTCCACGCCATTTCCGGGACGCTATCGCTTGTATTGCCGCTCTCGGCGGCGACCGCCCAGGATGCTGGCGAGAAGCAGAAAGCCGACAAGGCCGTGATCGATCATTGGCTTGAGGTCTCGAAGAAATACGCTACCGAGTACGAGATCGCCCCTGCAGACGATCGCAAAGCCGTCTTCAAGCTCGTGCCGGAGCCGATCTTTCGCCACACGCAGTCTGTCCGGGGCGATGATATCGGCGCTTTGCACGTCTGGGTGGAAAAGGACGGCAGACCGGCCGTCGTGGGCGTGATGTTCGCCTGGTCACTCAACGACACCTCGCGGCGAACGCACGTCGAATTCCATTCGCTCCACGCGGCGCCGATTGCCGCGAAGTTCCGCGACCGCGAGCTTTGGCAATCGCGCACGCCGGGACTGGAATGGCGCGATTTCCCCGCCGACACGCCTGCGCCCGCCGCTACCCCCGCGCGGCGACGGTCGCAAGTGCGGCAGCTCGCCCGCCGCTTTGAGGCCCACACCGTCGATAATCGCCAGAAGCGGTGGGAGCTCCGGCAGGTGGCTACGCCGATCTTCGAATACGAAGTGGATGCAGCCGGCACCCTCGGCGGCGCCTTGTTCGCTTTTTGCCAGGGGACCGATACGGAACTTTTGCTGGTCGTCGAGGCCAGGAAAGTCGACGGCCGCCGGCAGTTTCGCTACGCGTACGCGTCGTTCACGGACTACGACGTGTTCCTGAAGATGGGCGACCAGGCTGTTGTGCAGGCGCCCAAGGGCAACTGGAGCGAGAACGGCAACCCGCATTTCTTTAGTGCAATCGAGGTCGTGCCCAAGCCCGAATTCGAGCGCGGTCAATAGGAACCAGCCCCGGAGGGGCGACTTTCACTAGCCGCGGGCGCCAGCCCCCGGAATCGCCGCGCAAAAGAGCTGTAGCACCGTAGGGGCGACATTGCTTCCCATGCTTTGCATTCAACGCAAATTGGAGCTGGAAATGAAGCGCGTGACATGGCTGTTCGTTTGTTATCTGTATCTGTTGCTCGCCGAACACGGCCTCGCGCAAGACGAGCCCCGCCCAGCCGAAGACTCCCATATCGAAAAGGTCAGAGCCGAGCTGGAAAAGTCCATCGAGTGGAATCAGTACTTTATCGCCGACCAAGAGACGCCTCTCAAACCGCACGTGGTGATGAAGTGGGGTAATCAGGCGCGTGGCGAGGGCGTGGACGTTGGACTATCCGTCGTTTGGGCCGACGAGACCCGGCCCCAGGTGATCGCGTCCATTTATCCTTGGGAAGGAATTCTGACCCAGGAGTACGACCTGCTTGCGCGCGAGGCCAACGTGGCGGCCAAGGCGAACGGCCGAGTGGTCTGGAAGCCCATGGCGACAGGCCTCGAATTCCACCCATTCCCCGAGGCGCCGCCGCCCGCCAAGAGCCAGGCGCGGCGTCGGCTCCAGCTCAAGGAACTCGCCGATCGATTCCAAGTCACGATGATTGGCTGGTCGCTGGACAAGCCCGACCCTGAAAAGTTACGCCTGTTGCCGCAGCCGTTGTACCGCTACGGCGGCGAAGGCAAGGAGGTCATCGATGGAGCGCTGTTCGGTTATGTCATGGGTACCGACCCGGAAGCCGCCTTGATGATCGAGGCGTTTCGGACGGGCGATGACGAGTACCAATGGCAGTATGCCTTCGTGCGCCAGACTTCTGGCGGCCTGGAAGCAAAACTGCGCGACGAGGTGGTGTGGACGGCGGTGAAGCGACCGGGAGAAGATGATCGCTCGCAACCGCACTTCAGGCTCCGCCGGTCGATGCCAGCTGAGTTACGTGGGTCGCGGTAGTTCCTGAAGGTGAGAAGCTCGGAAAGTCGGCACGCAGCACAATTTGAGCCGAATTGATGTTTCTGCATCCTCCTTGGAAGGCAATGTTCGGATATGTCGTTGTCCCATTTCCAGAATCCAGATATATGGACAACGGATCAGTCGTAACGACAGCTTAACGGAAAGCGCGCGTCACCTGATTACTTGCAGTCAACAAATCGTAGTAGCCACGACCTGGATTTTCTCAATGAGTACACGAAGAACTACTCGCACGATTCGGGCAAATCGCCTCCGATCCATGACGGAGGGTTGCAATCCGCCTCCAGCCTCGCGTTGAGGCTCGTCGGCTATGAACCGGCGTTTGCCTATCCACCGGGCGAAGCGCAGGTCGACTTCGGCGAAGCCACCATTCAGCTCAACGGTGTCCAGACCAAGGTGGCACTGTTCGTGTTGACGCTTCCCTACTCGGGAGCGATCTTCATTCAAGCTTTTCCTCGGGAGTGCACCGAGACCTTTCTGGAAGGGCATCGCCCGGCGTTCGAGTTCTTCGGCGGCGTGCCGCGGCGGATCAGCTACGATAACCTGGCCATCGCGGTGATCGAGGTGCTCCAAGGACGGGAACGCAAGTTGACCAAGGAGTTCTTGCGGCTGCAGAGCCATTACCTGTTTCAGGAACACTTCTGCCTGGTGCGACGGGCCAACGAGAAGGGTCACGTCGAACGATTGGTGGGGTTCGCGCGGCGTAACTTCCTGGTGCCGGTGCCCCAGGTCGATTCACTTCAGACGCTGAATGACTCTCTGCGGGCGCGCTGTTTGGCCGATCTGGCTGAGCGCACCCGCGGGAAGCCAGTCCCGAAGAGCGACCTGCTGCGGGAAGACCAAGCCGCCTTCCTGCCGTTGCCCAACCAGCCGTTCGAGGGGCGACGTGTCGTGGATCGGACGGCCGATTCCCAGTCGCTGGTCCGGTTCGACGACAACGCGTACTCCGTACCGGTCCAGTACGCCCATCGCAAGCTGCTTGTCGTGGCCACCGTCGAAGAAGTCCCGCTGGTCTATCAAGACCGATTGGTGGCGAAGCACGCACGCTGCTGGGACCGGGAGCGGACCTTCTTCGAGCCGATCCATTACCTGGCCCTGCTGGAGCGGAAGCCGGGCGGCCTCGACTATGCCCGTCCGCTGGAGAACTGGCAGTTGCCTGATGGCTTCGCCTTGTTGCGTTGCCGGCTGGAGGCGGCTGACGCGCGCGGCACGCGTTCGTACATCCGCGTACTGCGGCTGCTGGAGAAGTTCTCGCTGGCGCAGTTGGCCGTCGCGGTCGCGTATGCCCTGGACATTGACGTGATCGATGCCGACAGCATCCGCACGATCGTCGAGCACCGCAGCGACCAGCCTGTGGAACTCTTCCCGCTCGATGGCCGGCCCCACCTGGCGCACGTTCGAGTCGAAGCGACCGACGTCTCCTCCTACCAGGCCTTGCTCGGGAAGGTGACGTCATGAACAAGACCGACACCAAGAGCGCTGTGCTGCTCAAGCATCATCTGAAGGCACTTAAGCTCCCCACGAGTACACACTGAGTGCGAGAAGATCGCCCAGCGCTGCGCCGCCGACAATGCCGATCACCTGGCATTCCTGCTCCAACTCTGCGAGTTGGAGCTGATCGAGCGGGAACGCAAGGCGGCCGAGCGGCGGCTGAAAGCCGCCCGGTTCCCGGCTCACAAGCTGCTGGATGAGTTCGACTTCTCGGCCCGCCCCAGCATCAACAAGCCGCTGCTACTGCAACTGGTACAGGGAGAGTACCTCGACAAGCGCGAGAATCTGTTGCTGGTGGCTCCCTCGGGTACCGGCAAGTCACATCTGGCCGCGGCGCTGGAGATGGCCGCTTGCGCCCAGGGCCGCAAGGTGCGATTCTTCCGCGTCACTGAGCTGATCACCCTGCTGCTGGAGGCGCCTCGGCAACGAGGCTTCAATACCTGGGAATTGAGCTGTGCGATCGAACGACTCGTATTGGACGTCGCCGTCGCCGATGATCACGTGCATGGCCCTTACCTCTACCGTGACGCTGCTAGCGTCAAATCCGTTCGGCACAGAGACGTTTCCCGCAATAGACCGTGACGGCATCATCTTCACCTGCGCTTCGGGGTTGTGGATACTCCGGAGGCCAATCCATCTGGCGCTACGGGCTACTCCTACTAGCTTCCCCGGAACTCGGGCGTAGATCCAGCGATCGAAATTGCCGAGCGAATTTAAAAAGACAGCCTGTGGAAACTGCACTTTTCCCCGTGCGTCGGACTTCAACGGGCCGAAGTGCAGATAACGAGCATCACTCCCTTGGAGACGCGCTTGGAATAGATGGACCTCCGCTCCTTCGACCGGCTTTCCGCCCGCGTCGATACAGAGCACGCTTACCGGGTGTGCAGCCGCCCGTGATTCCTTTGTCGAAACTTCTATGGCCGTTGCTTGCGTGTCGCTCGGCGTTGAATCGTCGTTGCGTTTTGATTCTTGTGCGATGAGCACCGATTCGCGGCGTTCGAAGTTGCCTCGTCTGCCGCAGTCCCAAAGACTCCCGGTGCAGCAAGCAGAAGTGTGAAGGAGGCGAACATGACGCAAAGGCCTGTTCGTGAAAGGCGCAACTGCGCTTGCGGACGGGCCTCCATCAGCCGCTCGATCCGCAGCTCGAACTCCGATGGGCTATTGCCGGCAGCGGCAAGTTGCGCCGCCCCGGCAGGCTTTGCCCCGAGGCACAAAGTGGCCATCTCCAGCAACGCTTCTGCATAGTGCAGGCGTTCTTTGCCAGACGCAACCACCAAGTCGTCACCACATAGCTCCCGTTCGCTGCTCATCATGACTGTTTCTCCCGCATTTTGTCGTTGAGCGCGCGTCGCATCCGCTTGACCGCACTTTCATCCAGTTCACTCACATCGAACAGCCTCAACATCACCGCCTCGGCAAAGCCATCGAACACTCGGTCGACAAGGTCCGCGAGCATCCGCTGGGAGACGTCGCGCTCCTTGATCTGCGGCGAGAACCGCAACGCTTTGCCTTCGATTGCGTCGAGCTGCTTTAGCTGTCGCTTATCGACCATCTTCTGCAAGGTGGTAATGACGGAGGTGTGAGCTAACTTGCGACCGATTTGCTCCAGCCTCTCGCGAATTTGCCGCGCCGTTTGCGGCGACTGCTCCCAGAGAATCTTGAGGATTTGCAGCTCCAGCTCTGTAGGATGTTCGGACGGCGGTCGAGGCATGGCTATTCACGCAAGGATGATTTCTATTTCTGTAGAGTTTATCGTCGTGCGACTTTATTGCAAGGGATAATTTCTACGGGAATAGAAATATGTTCGCGGAGGCGATGGCTCAAGCCATGCACTGCGCTCTAGGTCGTTTTGTGATCCGATGAATGTTCAGCTTTGGGCCACCCACGCGGGCACCGTTCACATGCTCGGCTGCTGCCGATCGCGTACTCAGCTCACTCAGCTCAACTAGTCTGGGCGAGTTCACTAGAGACTTGACATGCCTACATCGCGTCGGTATGATTGCCGACAGCATGTAGGCATCTTCTTGGAGACAGAATGGCGACGCCAGATACAAGTCCGCTCACGGCCGCACAGCGGGAGATCATGGAAATCGTATGGGAGCGCGGCGAGGTAAACGTCGCTGACGTCCGCGAGGCACTGTCCGCGAAACGAGACGTCGCGCGGAATACGGTTCAGACGATGATGGTGCGGCTCGAGGATCGTGGGTGGCTAACGCATCGCGAAGCGGGGCGGTCGTTCGTGTATTCAGCCAGGAGAGCGAGGAAGGTGTCGCTCGGAGCGAAAGTGTCTCAGATGGTCGATCGATTGTTCGCGGGCTCACCGGAGGAAATGGTGACGGCGCTCATCGAGTATCGCGGGCTCACGCCGAGCGAAGCGGATCGAATTCGTGAAATGATCGACAAAGTCGAACGAGCGAAGCGCAAACGGTAGTGGCCTGCGACAGCCTGTCACCGCTCCGTTTGTCCCCCTATCCCAATGAAAGCTACGAGTCATCGGGGCGCTCAACAAGAAGGGTAACTGCCATGAACGATTCCGTATTCCTTTGGGCGTTCAACGTATTGTTACAGGTGACTTGCTTGAGTGCATTGGGGCTCGGGATTGCGGTGCTCGTGCAAAAACATGCCACGGCAAAATATTGGGTACTATGTTCCACACTGCTCTTGATGCTGGCCAGTCCGCTCGTCGCCGCGGTGATGCAGGGCTTGGGAGCGAGCCTCATTTCGGTCGAGGTGCCCACGAGCATAACAAGCGACGAGGAGCCGCACGCTCGGTCGCTGGCGCCGGTCCTCTCTCATCCGGAGAGGGAGGAGTCGGGTTCTTTGCGAGCACCTTCAGAGATGATGAAAGAGGTTGCGGTTGTTGGAGCGGCGGACTCGACTCTTGCAGACGACATGGAGCTGAGAGTCCCGCCGAAAATCGCACCGGGCTCGCTCGCTGGCGATTCGGGCTTGTACGATGCGCCACAACATGGTGCATTTGCGGAAGCGTCGAACGCTCTCACAAGGGTTGAGACGCAGCGCGGCGGTCCCCGCGCATCAGGAGAGTCGAAGTTGCCCCGTCCATGGCGGCTCGTCGCAGGAGCGTTCGTTGGTGTGTGGCTAGCGGGAGCGGCGTTTCTGCTGGCTCGGCTTGGCGTGAACTGCTGGCAGGTTCGCCGCATTTTGAATACCGCAGTGGCGAACACAAATCCGAGGCTCGCCGAGGTGTTCGCGCGCGTTGGCGGCGAGTTGCCGCTCACGCACATGCCGGATCTCGTGCTGTCTGGTGAGGTGTCCGGGCCAGTTTCGGCGGGGTTGCTCAGACCGCGCATTGTGTTGCCGACGTGGCTCATCGAGCACGTTTCTGCAGCCCACTTGCACAGCATTCTCGTTCACGAATTGGCTCACGTTCTGCGACGCGATCAGTTAACGGTGCTGCTGCAGAATGTCGTGGGAGCGATCTATTGGTTCCATCCGCTAGCGGTGTGCCTTAACCGAGTGTTGGCTCAGGCTCGCGAAGAAGTCTGCGACAATTACGTGTTGGCGACGACCAGCGCGCCGTCGTACAGCCGCACGCTGCTAGTGCTCGCCCAGCTCGTCACGCCGCGGCCGCTGCCGGGCGCCGTCGGTTTGTTCACGTCGCGATGGAAGCTCGAAAACCGCGTGGCAGGCTTGCTCGACGAGCAACGGTGTCGCGTGGTGGACCTTGGGAGCGGGGCGAAGCTGCTGATCGCAGCCTTGTCCTTTGTGGTTGCCACGGTCGCGGCGCTCGGGACAGTGACGCTCGCCGTCGGGGAGAACTCGGATGGGACAGCTCAGTCCGAACGGACTGCGTCTAAGAAGGCGAAGGAGGATTCGAGTTCCAATACAAACGAAAACGCATTACTCGGCGGGCCGACGCATCGGGGCGAAGGCAACAACCGCGAGATGTTGTTGCGTGGTCGCGTCTTCGATGTGGACGGCAGGCCCGCGCGCGGATTTGAGCTCGTCGCCACAGTGTACAAGAGCCATCTCGGCCGTGAAGTTTTGCCGGCGACAGTCGAAGGAAGCGAATTCGAAGTTTGGGTACCCATCAGCGGTTCGCATTGGTTTAATCTTGGGCTCACCGCCACGGCAAAGAATGGAAGCAGGCGTGCCGTTGAAGGAGTCGAGAATCGCGAACTGCGACAAGCCGCCATCGAGGGAATTGACCTCCGGCTGGCTCCTACCAACCGCACGGTCAAGATTTCGGTAATGCACGATGGAGCACCAGTAGCGAATGCTCATGTCAACGCGGAACTTTCGCCGAACATGCTGCTCCAGAGCAAAACCGACGCGAGAGGAAAATCGACGTTCCGGCTCCGCGAAGGCGAAAAGCTAAGTCAGCTCACTGCGTGGACAGACGACTTTCGAATCGGCGGTTTTTCGTTTAGCCGGAAGCCGCGGCGCGATCCGCTCGGCACCGAATTTACGATCGAACTAGACGACTGCCGCGATCAGACGATCCGCTTTCTCAATGCTGAGGACAACTCGGCGGTAGCTAACGTGCCGTTCGAGCTTGTGATTGGGACCGGAAAGCCGAATTACAACTTTGCTGCAGTTCCTGCGAGTTTCCCGCACTGTCGCATGACGACCGACAAGGACGGTGAAGCGACGTGCCGCTGGTTCCCAGACTGGATGACGCACGGCGCTTACGTCGAAATCATTGACCCGCAATGGGCGACCGCCGTGGAAAATAACGACCTGAAGACCGCCGACGATGGCGCCTTGGTGGTGACGCTGAAGCGACGTGTTCCTCGCAAACCAATCGTCGGCAAGATCACCTCCGATCGCTTTGACGTCGGCGGTTTGCTCGTGGAGGTCAAGTCGTTTCAGGGCGAAGAAAAAGGTCACTCCGATCACGTCTATGCGTTCACCGATGAAGCCGGCAACTTCACAGCGGATTGCATTCCCGGGGCGACCTACACCGTGTGCGTCAACGATGGGCGTTTGCTTAGCCACATGATCGACTTGATTCCGTATGAGCTGGACACGGGCAAGTCCAACCTCGCCGAACTGAAAGTCTCCGAAGGGAGTCCCGTCGAGATTCGCGTTACTTCTGGGCCTCGCCGCGAGCCGATGCGGAACCAATGGCTTTATGTCCGCCAGAGTCATCGATACGAATGGCTGAAAGACGGCGAAAAGAGAAGCGGACAGGGCGCCCGCGACTATCCTGTATACACCGACGACCATGGAGTCGCCCGCGCTCGGGCACTCGCCGGTACTGAACTGCGGGTCACCGTCTACGCAGGCGAGTGGCGGTCGGAAGATCGGCATGTGACAGTGAAAGAGGAGGGCGTCACTCTGGTAGAGATTCACCGCAAATTCGATGTGGAGCGCCAGGTGAAGGGGCAATTGTTCGCTCCGCCCGAGGTCCACGTCAAAATTGCGGGCGCGGAAATCATCTTCGGTTCGATTGATGGAGAAACCGACGAGCACCTAGAGGTCACGGCCGACGCAGATGGCCGTTTCGCCTTCAAAACCAAGGCGATTGAGCTTGGCATCTTCGCCTATACGACCGACGGCAAAGCCGCCGGAGTCGTGAAACCCGAGAAGCTAGACGGCCCGATCGAGATACACCTGAAGCCGACAATGGACTTGCACGGTCAGTTGCTCGACAAGAACGACGAGCCGCTCGCCAATCACGGGGTACGCGTCAATCCACGAGTCGGCAAACGCGACTTCAACAAGTCGTTCGCGACGAGCTTCGAAACAATAACGTTCGAAACGAAGACCGACGCAAATGGAAACTACACGCTGATGAACCTGCCGACCGAAATCGACATGACGCTGCGAGCCGATCCAATCGACGGTTCCGAATACGATGCGTACTTGGACGACTTCTATCTGATGATTGGCGACCAGCGGCCGCGCATGGTCAGCCGGCTCGATCGCACGAGTAAGCCGGACGATCGCACGCTTTCCGAGAAACACAAAAGCGTGCTGCGGGACGCGAACCTCGGTGGTTATCATCTGCTCGTGCTGAGTTACGATGCGGCGGCCGAGGATTTCGTTAACACCAAATTGCTCGACCACGAGGCGACGCGGGAAGTCATGTCGTTTCTCAACCTTCGCATCGAGGAAGAGTCGTTGACAAAGGATGCCGACCGCAAATTTGCCGAATCGAAAAACTGGCCGCAGCCGATGCAGGGCAAAGTGTTCGCCTGTGCTTTGGATGCAACAGGCAACGAACTAGGCCGCATCGAGCTCGACGCCAGCAAGGCTGACGCTGCGGCCAAGGCTGCCGAGTTCCTTCGCAAGCATGCACCTCCACAAGCCGACGCCAGAGCGAAATGGGACGCGGCCTTCGCCGAGGCCAAACGCAGCGGGCGACGCGTCTGGGCGCAAATCGGCCAGCGATATTGCGGGCCGTGCTTCCGGTTGTCCCGCTGGATCGACGACAACCGCGAGCTGCTCCAGCGAGACTACGTGCTGCTCAAAATCGACAATGTCCGTGACAAGCATGGAGTCGAAGTCGCCAACCGCATCGTCAGCAATCGTGAACATTTTGGAGTCCCCTTCCACACGATCTTCGAGGCGAACGAGCGACTCCTAATCGACAGCGAATCTTCCGTCGGCAACATCGGCCACCCGTCAAGCTACGAAGGCCGCCGCCATCTCACCAAGATGCTCCACGAGACGCGCAAGAATCTCACCGAGGCCGAAATCAAACAGATCGTAGGGACGTTGGACGATTGATCCCTCAGCGGTGACGAACACCGGTTGCGAGCGAACCTGCGATTGTCTGCTTCGGCGAAAGCGACGTATGGCACATAGATATGGCGGAAGCAATTGCCGTGTACTGACATAGGCAAAAAGGCCTCTCTCGCTGACCGACCCGATCGCTACGAACCGCGCGTAAAAAAGCAGCGACGCAATCACTACGGCTGGCTGACAAAACCACGCGCCGAGATCAAACGCAAAATGGCGAAAGGCGTTAGCAAAATCTAAGTGCCATTTGTCGATATGACCGATGCGTTTCGCCGCTTGCGAATTTGCTTGCGTTTAGCTTGCCCGAATAGATAAAATCGCGGATGCGGCCGGAACATTCTCTTTTGCCGCACTTGCTGCGACCCAGTTGCTGGGCGTAGGCGAACATCGGAACAACAACGATCATGTGCACCGGGAACTGGCGGAGCCAGGGTTACCGCCACGCCCTGCGCCCGGCCCTCGGGACTCAAGAGGACTACTCGCCGTGTCAGAAAAAGCGCGGGCCTCGATCGACGTCGTCGGAATTAGCCGGCGGATCATCGCAAATATCGAACAAGTCGTGGTCGGCAAACGACAGCAAATCATCAAAGTGCTCGTGGCCTGGTATTGCGAAGGGCACGTGCTCTTGGAAGATGTGCCGGGAGTTGCGAAGACGATCTTGGCGCGGGCTTTTGCTCGAACGGTCAAGTGCACGTTTCGGCGAATCCAATGCACGCCCGACTTATTGCCGACGGATGTCACGGGCGGCTCGATCTTCAATCAAAAGACGAGCGAGTTCGAGTTTCGCCCAGGGCCGATTTTCGCACAAGTCGTGCTCGCCGACGAAATCAATCGGGCGACTCCACGAACCCAGGCCGCACTCTTGGAGGCAATGGCCGAAAGCTCCGTAACGATCGACGGCGTTGGCCATCTATTGAAGCCTCCCTTCCTGTTGATTGGGACCCAGAACCCAATCGACCACGAAGGCACTTTTCCACTGCCGGAAGCTCAGTTGGATCGCTTCCTGATGAAGCTGTCACTTGGTTACCCGTCGCTGGAGGAAGAATCGCAAATGCTCGACATGCTCAAGCGAGAGCATCCCCTGGAAAAGTTGCAGCCCGTGTTCTCGGCGGACGAACTCGTATTGTGCCAGCGCGCAGTCCGCACCGTGCACGTCGACGCCAAGATCCGCGACTACATCACGCAAATCGTGCATGCTACGCGAAAACACCATGACGTACGGATGGGCGGCAGTCCACGGGCATCGATCGCGTTGTTTCGCGCCGCGCAGGCAATTTCGGCAATTCGCGGACGAAACTACGTCGAACCCGACGACGTGAAACAAATCGTGCCGTCGGTGCTGACTCACCGTATGATCTTGCGGCCCGAAGCGCGCCTGCAAAACGTGAGCGCCGAAGAGCTCATCGTCGATATCCTTGATAAGACGCCGGTGCCGATGATCGAAATTCACTCGATGCCGGCGGTGCGCGAGGCATGAAAAGAACAGGAGTTAACAGAGTTAACGGAGCAGCAATGCTCCCGTTTTCATTATGTATTCTCCGCTTTCAACGACCGCCCGATGCATCCGTTTCACCAAAGCTTCGACTCAAGTTGATGGGGGGAGCCTTGTGCGACTGATCCTGCCCCGAACCTCGGTTGATGCCACAGAGTTGACAGAGGTAACGGAGACCTCCGTTAACTCTGTTACCTTATGTTCAATTTCGCTGTCGTTTGTTTACTGATCCGTTTTGGCTTTCGTTTCTCGTCTAATCACAGTTTATGCGTTGGCTAATTGGAGCCGTGGCTTTGCTCGTCGTGGCGATCGCGCTCGATCTAGGCTTGTTTGCCTACGCGATGTATGCCTTGCTGGGAGTCATTGTGGCGAGCCGCCTGCTGGTAATTGGCTGGTCGGGCAACGTGGTTGCGACGCGCGAAATGAGTCGTGACCGGATCAAGATTGGCGACAAGACGGCCGTGGTGATTGTCCTGGAAAACCGGAACTGGCTGCCGATCCCATGGCTATTGGTGGAAGATCTTCTGCCGCGCCGCGATTTGTTTCACCATCCGCCCAAACTGCAGGTAACTGGGCGTAGGCTACAGATGGTGTCGTTTCGTGGACGAACCAAACAGATTGTTGCGTACCAATTGAATTGCCACTGCCGGGGCTATTATCAATTGGGACCGCTGGTGGCCGAAACCGGCGATGTGTTTGGACTCTATCGGCGCTATCGTGTGCTGGGCGAGCCGAGTTTTCTGCTCGTGGCGCCCGAAGTCATACCGCTTGAGGGATTTGATATCGCCTCCCGACGGCCGATTGGCGAGGTGCGGATGTCGCATCGCCTGTTTGAAGATCCCACACGGATCGCCGGCGTCAGGGCCTATCAGCCGAGTGATCCGCTCAATCGCATTCACTGGCGGGCTACGGCGCGCACCGCGGTGTTGCACAGTAAGATCTATGAGCCTTCGACGGTCGCGGGAGCAACCTTGCTTATTGACTTCCACGAACAATCGTTTGCCGCAAAGGATGAACCTGTGCGTTCGGAACTGGTGGTGACGGCTGCCGCCTCGATTGCAGGTGCAATTCTTCAGATGGGGCAACAGGTCGGGCTGGTCACCAATGGCCGCGATGCGGCGGATCGAATTCGGACTGAGGGCTGGCGGCATGACCAGTTTATTAACCGCCGCGCAGCACTGGCCGCCGGTATGCTGGAGAAGAGCCAGCGACTTCGGCCGGTGGTCGTTCCGACGCGCCGCAGCAATACGCAGCTCACGGACATTCTGCACACCCTGGCGCGACTGGAAAAGACGGATGGATTGTCGTTTTCTCAGCTTGTGACTGAGGCGGCCAGTCAACTGCCGATGAGCGCTTCGGTGATCGCTATTCTCACGCAGGTCACGCCGGAAATGGCGGTATCCTTGGGCAATCTTCGGCGCCGCGGCATGGCAGTCACTGCAATTATCAACGTGTTTGAGGATTACCACTTTGCCGATCTTTCCGCTCCGCTTTTGAGCGAGCGGATCGAGACGCGCCATCTTAAAGATCGCGCGGCAATTCCCAGAGTTTGTCTGAAGTGCGTGTTGCGGTAATGGCCAAACGACTCACCATGACGAATGCCGACTATCTGACCATCGCCATCAGCCCGGCGCTGATCATGGCGCTCGTCGGAAGCCTGGTGTTCTTTCTGATCGAAGTGCTGTATGTCGGCCAGTACCAGGCGCGAATGAACTATGCGTTTGCGCTGTTTGTGTTCGCCGCGGTGCTGATTGCACGCATCTCGATCGAAATGGGTTCAGATCATGCTGCGCTGTTTGCCTTGCCGCTGGGCATCGTGATGTTCTTATTCTTGCTGCGTTTCGTCGATCAGCCGAACGCCTTTGGCCAATTGATCAATCTTGCACTATTGGGTCTCGTTTGGTGGTGTGCCCACCAGCTCACCTGGGATTCCACAGTGATCGATGACGACGAGGATGCATCGGGCGAAGGATTGATGCAACGGGTCGGCGTCGACGATCCCGCAGGCGCGAAGACCGATAATTCGACGGCTGCCGGAGCGAAAGACAACGAACTGTTCGCATCCTCATCGGCCAATTCAAAGCTCGTACCCTGGTGGCAGCAGCCGTTGTCAAAAAAAGGCGGACCCCATACGCCAGGATTGTGGGTGCTCTATTTCTCGTTAGCGGCCCTGCCGCTGTTTGGGATTGGCCAGCATTGGATCCCGGTTGCTGAAGTGGGGCGGCGGCGGTACGTCTTTGCACTCCTCCTGGTGTATGTGGCGGCGGCGCTGGCGCTTTTGGTGACGACCAGCTTTTTGAATCTCCGCAGGTACCTGCGGCAGAGACACGTCGAAATGCCGCTGCCGATTGCCGGAACCTGGGTCGGCGTAGGGGCGGTGTTGATCGTCGTCGTGATGTTGCTTGCGGCCCTGATACCACGACCCGGCGCGGAAATCGCTTTGTCGCGTGTGCCATGGCAACGTAGTTCGTCCGACAACCTGCGGGCATCGCAGAAAAGCGTTGTTCAGGATCGCGGGGGGAAGCGATCACCGGAAACAGCGGCAAATGACACCGTTACAGCGAACGACGGTCAAAACAACGGACAAGACCAGCGGCTGGAGCAAGACGGCAACCCGTCAAGCACTCGTGGCGAATCGGCCGACGCCGGCGACGATTCAAGCACAAAGCGCGAAGGCGAAAACTCGGGCTCAGCGGTTGACGAAGCCAGCGATCGCGCCGGTGTGGATCAATCGGGCAAGGGGTCCGATACTGGAAAATCGGAGTCAGGACAATCGACTCAGAAAGCTCGAGACGCCGGCCAGGCGAACAGCCAAAGCAATTCAAAGGGTAATGAGCCAACTGCTGAAACGAGAGAGCAGGCGGAATCTGACCGAGCGCCGTCTAGTCCTCACTCGGGAGATGCGAAGGAAGCGCTTCAAAAGATTTCGGCAGCAGTTAGCGGACTAACTGGCGTACTAAAAATCCTGTTTTATGCATTTCTTGCCCTGCTGCTTGCGTTTTTCGCATGGAGGTATCGTGATCGAATCGTGCAGGCCTTGGCAGACATCTTGAGCCAACTGCGGGCATTATTTGGCGGAAAAGCGGCGATTGCGGCGGTGTATGAAGAGCAGGCGGCTTTGTTAAAGGCGCGGCCGGCGAGCTTCAATGACTTTCACGACCCGTTCTCCACCGGCCAGCACAGCCGAATGTCGCCCGAGGAACTGGTGCGCTATTCATTCGCCGCGTTTGAAGCCTGGGCCAATGACCGCGGTCGAACGCGCACGCCCAATTGCACGCCCCACGAGCTGGTAGTGTTGGCGCTGGACCCCGAGTCGCCCATGTACGAACCGGCACGACAACTTGTGCGGCTGTATGGCGAAATGGCGTATGCCTCGCGACGAGTCCCGCCCGAGTCCGCAAACGAGCTAGAAGCACTTTGGCAGATGATGAAAAGCACGCACTCGCTTGACGTGGCTATAGTAGCTACTTCTTGACAGGTGAGAATGGAATATACGCGACGTCGGTGCCATCCGCACCGTGTAGGAACGCTTGGGCCACAAGAGCGTTCGCACGACGATGATTTGCACTCATGTCCTGAACCGACGCCGTCAGCTCGTACATTCTCCAACACGCGGTGGGAATGAACTACATGGCCGAGGCTCTGGTGGTTACCGCGGACAGCGATCGACAAGGTACGCTGAAGGCACTGGTCCTGGGCGCCGCCAGCTTCATTCCGCGAGGACGAGCCGCGCGCGAGTTGCCTCAAACTATTGCCCGCTTGCTTGCCATCAGTGGGCGCGAACACTCTCGGCGACTGTCCGAGTGCCTTCGAGCGAGTCGACAGGAACTGACAATTGGCAACGATTCTCGAATGATCCCTGTGGTCGTAACGCACCTCCAGGACAACGAGCATTTGCGATCCGCACGATTTGATACAGGTGGGCGTCGCCCTGGATGAGGCACTGATCAATGCACTGGTACATGGAAACCTGGAGATCTCTAGCGAGCTCCGCGAGCACGAAGGTGCCTACGAGGAACAAATCCAGCAGAGGCTGTCAGAGCCTCCCTATTGTCACCGCAGCGTCTTCGTAAGCGCCGAATTTACCCCTGTCTCGGCTCGGTTCGTGATCCGAGACGAAGGACCCGGCTTCGACCCGACACAGCTCCCCGACCCGACCGACCCGGAAAATCTGCTAAGACCCTATGGACGCGGGGTGCTGCTGATGCGGGCGTTTATGCATGATGTCGCATATAACGCCCAGGGCAATGAAGTAACCCTCTCCCGATTCGCAGATGCTTCTGATAAAAGCAACTAATGCGAAATCGCCTGGACTCTTGCCATATCCCGTGGGGTTCCGTCACGAGCGATAAGTTGCTTCGGTGGATTTGTCCTCAGCGCGGAAGCAAATTGGCGGTCGATGCCCGCCGAAGTAACCATCAGCCGTAGAACTATTGCATCGACTTTGGGAATCGGCGGCAGGTGGTTGGCGCACGACCGGGAGACCCAGCGCAAACTCTTCTTGCTGTACCAGAAACTAGCCCGCGACGGGCAACTCACCGTCCGCGTCAACCTGCGTTGGCCGCTGGAACAGTGGCGGGACGTGGCCCAGTTCGTGGTTCAAGCACAACCCGGTAATGATTGGATTCGCATCGCGGGCGTCAAAGGCTTCATGGATGGCTCGCTCGGATCCAGCACGGCGAAGATGTATGAGCCGTACGTTAACCAACCGGACAGCACTGGAGTTTTGTCACGCCGCCGTCGCGGATGTTGGAGCTGGTGCAGGGAGCAGATCGGGCTGGCCTGTCGGTCGCCGTCCACGCGATCGGCGACCGGGCGAATGCGGAACTCCTCGACATCTTCGCGGAGGTGATCAAGCGTAACGGCCCGCGCGACCGCCGCTTCCGCATCGAGCACGCGCAAGACCTAAGACCGCAGGACTACGCGCGCTTCGCGAAGCTGGGCGTGATTGCGTCGATGCAGCGGTATCACGTGATCGATGACGGCCGCTGGGTGGAGGGCCGAATTGGCGCCAAGCGCTGCGCCCCGTCGTATGCCTTCCGCTCGCTTTTTGATGCGAAGGCGAAACTGGCGTTCGGATCCGACTGGTCGGTAGCGCCGATCGACGCGCTTGTGGGCATCGACGCCGCGGTCAACCGAGCGACGCTCGACGGTAAGCACGCCGGCGGTTGGTTTCCGGAACAGCGGATCACGGTCGCTGCGGCCATCAAGGCTTATACGCTCGGCGCGGCGTACGCCTCGTTTCAAGAGAGTAACCGCGGCTCAATTGCGCCGGACAAGCTGGCCGACTTGGTGGTGCCGGAGCAGGATATCCTTGACGGCTTTAAGCCCGGCTCAGCACCGCGCGTCGCGATCACCGTCGTTGGCGGCCGGGTCGTATATGAGGCGGATTGAGAGATTTGTTTTTCGGCCGCCTGGGATCGCCGCCGAACGCCGGCGTGGTTCGGTCACATCCACGGAAGTCGCAACTCTCGTCGTGTCGAACAGAGTGGGCTTTGCCGACGTGGCTGCTCTTGAATGCATTTCGGGCGGCCGGTGGTCGGAACTTGGTTCGCCACAATCGCTCCGATTCTCTAGTGGAAAGGGCTGCATTCAACCACTCAGAAAATCCCGTCGGAAGACCAAGAAGCGGTTGACTACAGTTGTCGGTAGGTATAGCCTACAGCTGTAGGCACCCTCTTAAATTGCGGTAGTCACCAGGCCTTCAACACGAACTGACGAGAATTTGCTATGACCGACGCCAGTGAACTTCCCGCTCTCTCCGAAGGGCAATGGGAAATCATGAACGTCATTTGGGACCAATCCGCCTGCTCGGTCGCGGACGTCTGGAAGGTGCTTAACAAACGGCGAGGTGTCTCGCGCAACACCGTGCAGACGCTGATCGTCCGCCTCGAAGAAAAAGGCTGGCTAAACCATCGTGAGAAGGACGGCGGCTATCTCTACTTCCCAAGAGTCTCCCGGGAAGATTCGCAAAAGTCGAGTGTCCAGCGATTCATCAAGATAGTCTTTGAGGGATCTTCCGAAGGGCTTGTGCTGACTCTCCTCCACGGTGGTGCCCTTTCAAAGTCTCAAGCTGAGCGTATTCGCAAGCTCATTGACTCTGCCGGTAGGAAAAAACCATGACTTCCGTGAACGACTATGTGTTTACGCTGATCGTACAGGTGTCGGTGATCAGCCTCCTAAGCTTGACGTTGACCGCCCTTAGCTTGCACAGTCCGGCCAAGCGGCACGCCCTAGGAGTTCTGGGATTGATGTTGGTCCTGAGCAGTCCATTGGTCACGCTGCTGTTGCCAGAGATGAACTGGTGGCGATGGGCTTTTTTAGGATCCGAAGAGGAGTCGCCGATCGCATTAAGCAGTCGCGAAATAACGCCGGCAATGCCGGTCCAGCCTTCAATGAATGAGGCTCGACCGGTTCACATCGAGGAATCCGAAACGCTTACAGATCCCGTAACACAACCATCGCCGCTTGACACTGCGATTGCCGCGACGCCGGAGTCTAGTAGCGACGCACCGCGTCAAGTGACGGTCCACACGGACGAAGTACCGCACCGCGGTTGGGCGTGGCGGACTTGGCTGGTCATTCTCGCGGGATTCGTTTGGATCACAGGTTCCGCCGTTTCGGCTGGCTTATGGATATGGCGGAGACGCCAGCTCCGGCGGCTGGCGCGATCCTTGCGTCTGGTTGACGGTCCGTTGCTGTTCGGCGCGCGAGAATGGAGTGACGGAGGGAGTGGCAACTTCCTGGCGATCGCTCGCGAAGTCTGCGAAGCGGTGGGGATTCGCAAGCTCCCGCCGATCGCAATCTCCCAGGTCATGCCGATGCCGCTTGTGCTCGGCCTCTGGAGGCCCATTATTGTCATTCCTTGCGAGCTATTGCGGACTGGCGCCGAGGCTCGACTGCGGGATGTCTTGATTCACGAGGCGGCTCACGTCGCGCGGCGCGATGCGTGGATTGGCGTGGCCCAACGATTGGCGTCGGTCCTTTGGTGGTGGCATCCGGCGGTGCTTGTACTGAATCGCACTATTACCCGGTCGCGGGAAGAGGTGTGTGATAATTTTGTGCTTAGCCGCAGCGATTCTTCGCAGTACGCGAACACGTTGTTGGAACTTTCGGAGAGGTGCGCCCAAATGGGTCGGATAGTCCCCTCATTGGGATTGTTCGAATCTCATTGGACGTTGGAAGCACGTATCCGTGGACTGCTCAAACCAGGGAGAGAAATGATGACCCGGACCAAACGCCGCGCTCTCGCCGTCATTACTGTCATACTGGGAACAGCGTGTTTCCTGATCGGCGGTGTTCGCGCCGTCGAATTTGAAAACACGTCGCCCAAACAGTCGAAAGAAGAGGATCCGTCGGTCGCTGCTGCTAAACCTCCTGCCAAAGCAGAGTCTGTGACTAAGCTGCGGCGGGTGGTCGTTCGAGGTCAGTGCGTGGACGACCAAGCAAAGCCGCTGGCGGCAGTGCGTGTCCTCATCGTTCGTCGTTCCGAAGACTACCGTTCGCAGGTCAGCGTTGGTGAAACAAAGTCTGACGCCGCGGGGCGGTTTGAGCTGCGCAATGTCGAGACGGCGATGCTCGATCACGGAGACTTATTCGCCGTGGCGGCGCTGAAAGGGTATGTGTCGGCCTGCGTCCCCTTAGCCAATCCCGAGGTGGCGATGATTGAGCAGGAACTGAAGCTCTCATCGAATCCCGGCACGCTCTCAGGCATGGTGAGCGATCCGGAAGGCCGACCAATTCCCGGGGTGACGGTGTTCTTGTCTTGTTGCGTCAGCGACGAGCCGCTGCCTGGCATTCTAAGTTCGGTGACGGACGAGAATGGTCGATACGCGATTACGGATCTGAAGCGATGGACGCCGGAAAGCACACGAACCTTCGACCCCACCACCGGGACGGGGACGATGGTGACCTCTGGTAATTTTCTGTTGAGACATCCGGACTATCCGACATCAATGGCAAGGCATTCAGCCGTACCGCAAGAGGTTAATGTTACGCTGTACCCGCCAGCAATCGTCGAGGGACGAGTGATCGATGCAGTCACAAACCAACCGGCAGCTAATGTGACGGTGAGCGCCCAAGGAGTGGCGCGCAGCGGTTGGCATCAGACGCGCACTGACGCGCAGGGCCGCTATCGCCTGCGGATGACGCGGGACCATTACAACATTTGGGCGCAGGCGGAAGATCGGATTGCCATAGCCGTTAAAGCGCTCCGCGCCGAGCGAGGCCAAACCGCCTCGAACGCCGACATCCGCCTGGTTCGCGGCGGGTTCGTGGTGGGCACTGTGTTTGGTGCGGATGGCAAACCCATTTCACCGACAAAGGAATCTGATCTGCGTGTGGCCCACTACGGTCCCGCCCGGCCCCGAACGGGCGCCGCCGTAACCTCGACCCTTGTGCAACCCGCCGGCACCTATCGGCTGCGAGTCGCTCCTGGCCGGAACTACGTCTATTCGATGAGTGGTTCGGGGACTTCTGGTTACGTCACGGTTGAGGAGGGCAAGGAAGTCACCTTCGATATCCACTTAGGGCTCGCGAATAAATAACTTGAACAATTGATATTGGCTCAATTTGGTAG
>JBBDYH010000008.1:0-9258 GCA_040901795.1 Pirellulales bacterium | reverse complement strand
TCGAAATCAGATGCCCCGCAAGGGGTTGTGGGTTCGAATCCCATGCCCTCCGCTGGGTGCGAACCAAGTCGCCATACGTAAATAAGCTATTTGGATTTCTTTTTGCGCGGAGAGTCGCCGGCTTTGGCGGCGCCGCTTCCTAGTCTTTTTCCGGCGTCTTGACGTGAAACTCCCGCTGAGCGCAGAGCCAGGCGGCGAGGACCGTGCAGACCAAACTGCCGACCAGGAGGACGGTCAGACAGGTACTCACCTCCGGGTGCTCAAGCAGGTTCGGATCACGGCTGAGATCGAACTGCCATGCCGACGCGGCCATGTCTTCCCTGCCTCCTTGTGGCCGGTCTGGCCGGTCGATGACAAATTCCAGCGAGCGATACGTGATCAAACGAGCGTAATAGATGACGGTGATCAGGCGAATGCCAAAGGGCAGATTGGCCAGCAAGCCCTCCACGATCACCGTGTAAACCACACCAATGACGAGAATTTTTCTCGTCAAGAGACTAATCAGGCCGAACAGACAGCAATAGGAAACCACCGCGAGCGAGTGAATCGATGCCGTCTTGAGGCAACGCAGCGCGATGTTCTCGCCGCCGGTGTGGGCGCCAGTATAGATGGCTGCGTACGTTAGCGCGGTGAACAACACGGTAAGGAGGACGGCGGTGGTGACCGTGGCCAGCAGCTTAACCGTGTAAAGCGCCCATTTGGGAATGGGCCGAATGAGCAAGTAAGTGATCGTCTGCTCTTCTTGTTCGTCCTGCACAATCCCGGAGGCGTAGAGCAGCGCTACGATCGGCAAGAGCGCTTGCGGAATGAACATCATCGCCAACATAAACTCCAGAACGACACCCGGCACTTCCGAGGCCGTGGTGCGGACGAGAATCGCCAGGCCGACAGGCGCCAGAAACAGTAATGCCATGACCAACCAGCGCTTGCCGTACAGGTGCTGACGCAAAGTCAAGACATACAGCGTCCAGTACGCAGCGACGCGCGAACCGCCGGAGACCCGCTGCTGCGTGACGGCGGCGCCGCGCGATTCATGGACTGGGGCCAGCGAGGAGTCCGACGTCATTTGTTCACCAGGTATTTGAAAACGGCTTCCAGATTGTCATCGTCAGAGTACACCGCCTTGATCGCCAGGCCGTCTTCGAGCGACAACGCCGGCAAGCGGCTATAAAACGCATCGGGCGACCGTGTTTCCACGATCAGGCCGCTTTCGCTCGCCAGCACCTTGACGCCTTCGACGTCGTCCCAGGCGAGCACGCGGCCGGCCAACTTACGGTACTCGTCGCAGACCAGCACGATATGGTGCGGATGCTTGTCGATCAGATCGCGGATCTGCCGCACGTGACCTTCGGCCACCAATCGGCCGTGGTTCAACAGCACGATGTTCGGAGTCAGCGATTGCACCTCGTGCAGCACGTGGCTGGAAACGAGCACGCTTTTGCCTTCGCCGCCCAGCCGCTGGATGATGTTCATCAGATCGCGGCGGGCTACGGGATCGGTGCCGGTCAGGGGCTCGTCGAGAAACAGCACCTCTGGGTTATGAACAAAGGCTTGGGCCAGCTTGATCCGCTGGCGCATCCCTTTCGAATAGCCGCGGATGGCGCGGCCTTGGTTCTTCGTCATGCCGACCGCATCGATCGTGGCCTGAGCGGCCTCGCGCGCTTCGGTACGGCCCATGCCGCTCAAGCGCGCACAGGTGTGCACAAAGTCCCAACCGGTCATCCACTCGTAAAAGGCGTCTTGTTCCGGACACAGGCCAATGAAGCGGTTCAGCGCCGGATTGTTCCAGACGCGGCGACCCAAGACGCGGACGCTGCCCTGGCTCGGGCGAAGCTGACCGGTGGCTAGTTGCAAGAGCGTGGACTTGCCGGCGCCATTGGGGCCCAAAAGACCCGTCACGCCGGAACGGATTTCGAGCGTCAGCTTGTTGATGCCGATAACGTTGCCGTACCACTTCGAGACTTCGTGGAAGACAACGACCGGAATCACTTCAGCCGGTCCAGCGATTTGATGCGGAAGTTCAGGATGCATGCGGAGAATACCAATAATCCGGTCACCACGGCCGCCGACCAGTACCAGGGATATTGCGGACCCATGAGTTGAAGCAAGAACAGGCCTCTTTGGGGACCAGTTTGTAGTTCGCTCAGTCGAAGCCAGACTGCATCGGTGCCCAGCAGTTCTTGTCCAATGCGCGACAGGTTGGCCGTGTAGGAAACCAGGGGCCGCCAATTGGACTTGGCTGCTTCGAGCTGCTCGGAAAAAAACTCCTCTGCAGGCATCCCTTGACTGGCGCGCCAGGCCTGCCGCATCTGCTGTTGCTGAACGTTCGTCTGTTCCAGCACATGAGACACCATCCCGCTGCCTACCCAAACGGCCAACCACAAAAGCGAGATGTAACGCGAATTGCGCGACATTGTGGAAAGCGCCAACATCAACAGCCCGGCGGAAACGGCGATCACCAATCCATACATCACACTCGCGATCAGCAAATGGAGCGTGTCGCGGAGGATCGTGATATCGAGGCTGAACAAGAGTCCCAGCGCATACGCAATCAGCGACGGCACGATGATCACCATGCCGAGGAACCCCACGATCACGCCCAGCTTGCCGGCGAAATAATCGATTCGCCGCAGCGGTCGGGAGAAGTAGAGCGGCAAGGCGTTGTAGCGCAGGTCCTGGCTGATCAGGTTGGGTCCAACCAATAGCACCAGGATCATCGAAAGGGTTAGCTCTGTCCTCAGGAAATAGTGGTAGCACAGCGTCCAGACGTCGACGCGATAATGCGTCGGGTCGGCCACGACCGCCGGGCCGAGAAACTCCAACATCGGACCCAAAAACTTGGCCCATTCGGAGTTTCTTTCCAACAATCCCCACAGGCAGAGCACGCCCGCCAGTCCGAGCGCCGGCAACCAAGAAATCAGGAGGAATATCCGCAGTGAGCGGCCGGCCTTGCCCGCCCGCACACCGACGCGCATGCCATGACGGGTGATTGCAAACCACCGCCAGGCATGCCCGGACAAACTGCCCGACCAATGCTGATAGCCCTGATCGAAGATGGGCATTACGGTTACTCCACGGCCTTCAAGAAAACTTCTTCCAGCGTGCTGCGCTGCGGACGCAAATAGCGGATCTGCTGTTGCTCATCCGCCGCGACCTGCCAGAGCGTCTGCGGCGATTGACCTTCTGGAATCCGCACGCGCAACACGTCGTCCTGCATTTCGGCCGACCAGCCGATCTCCGTCAGACGCTGCGCAAAGGGCGCCATGTCCGCCTTGAGCCGGACTTCGAAACACTGGTCGTGAACCGATTTGAGCTCCTGGATCTTCCCCTCCGCCAGCAGCTTGCCGTTCCCGAGCACGACAACGTACTCGCACACCGCTTCGACATCGGGCAGCAGGTGACTCGAGAACAACAGGCTCATCCCTTTGTTGTGCGCCAAATCGCGGGAGAGCTCGAGGATTTCCACGCGGCCGGCAGGGTCCATGCCGTTGGTCGGCTCGTCGAGGATCAAGAGCTGTGGGTCGTGGACGATGGCCGACGCGAGCTTGAGCCGCTGCTTCATGCCGGTCGAATACGACTCGACGATGCGGTACCGCGCTTCGCCGAGCCCGACGTAATCGAGCACTTCATGGGCGCGCTGCATCGCGTCTTTGCGCGACATGCCCACCAGCTCGCCGGCATAAGCCACGAATTCGATGCCGACGACGTGAGGAAACAGGCACTCGTCTTCGGGCGCAAAGCCGACGACCCGGCGGATATCGAGCTGCCGCCGGCGAAAGTCCATGCCCAGGACCGTGCCGGAGCCTTTGTCGACGGGGATCAGACCCAACAGGGTGCGAATCATCGTGGTCTTGCCCGACCCATTGGGTCCGAGCAGTCCGACCGCGCCCGTGGGGATCGTCACCGAAAGATTGTCGAGCGCCGTGACTGCGCCGTAAGTCTTGATGACGTTTTCGAATTGGATGAGCATTTGCATTACCACAGTAAGCCGCTGGGCGCACCACTGCTCGCCGCGAGCAGTGCCACATCTCGCTTTGTGTCCGCCACGACCACTAATTCTCCAGTTCGACCACCTCGCCGCCGTCGCGCGTAAACATCGCCCGCACGGTCGCTTTGCTCAGCGATTCGGGGAGTGTGCGAACGGACGCGTCGGCAAAGAGCACCAGAAACTTGCCGTCACGAAGGCCGATCACGTCTTTAAGCGGATCGTCCTTGTCCGGCCCGAAATCTTCAGGTTTGGTCCAGATCACTGCCTGCTCGTCGTCCACTTCCAGGACCATGGCGGTCTTCGAGGCGCCATCGCGCAGATTGGCCAGACTCGTTTTTGTCGCCGGCGGAAAAGCGGTGTCCTTGCCGCGAACGGTCAGGTAGTTGGTCATATGTTTCGCGTGCACCTTGCTACCCGGAGTGCGATAAACAGCCGGCATCTTCTCGATCAGCTTCTTGTTGTGCTCACTGTCCCAGGGTTCATCCATACGAAACTGCTGAAACAGCGCCTCCTCCTCGATAAACGGCAGGATGTGGACGCGCCAACTCAGTTTCGGCTTGCCGTCGCTTCCGGCCCCATCCGCAATCGGAAAGTGCTTATGAACATCGTGGAAATTGTGGAGCGCCAGCCCGATCTGTTTCAGGTTGTTGATCGACACCGTCCGCTGGGCGCCGGCCGGAGTCAGCTCTTCGAGGTCGAACAGCCCTGGTCCGGCGCCCTGAAATTGTCGAGGGCTTGGAACGGCAAAGCCAAAAAACATTGCCGGAGCCAACAGCAGCGGCGCCGAACCCGCTCCGGGCAGCGTCTGCCGCGCCTCCCAGCGGATCCCGTCCGCAGTCATATAGACCGCGCTCACGCCGGGCTGCAAGTGCGGCTCGATTGCGGCCATCGAGGGCAGCAGCGAGATGTCGATATCGACGCCCTCTGCCTGAAGCTGGTTGCAGATCATCGCCGCGAAGACGTGCAGCACCGGATATACCAGACGGAACACGCTGCGTGTGTCCTGGTAGAAGACGGTCGACGGCTGTTGCTTCCCCTGAAAACATTGGGCCACTTCCGGAAGATCGGCCAGTGTGCCGCCAATAGTGCCGCGCGCGAGCCGCGCCTTGATCATCTGCGGAAACGCCGACACGATCAGCTCCTTGTCGGTCATGCACCAGGAAGGAGCGAAGGGGACGTCATCTCCGATAAAGCTCAAGAAGTACACGGTATGCCCACCGAACTTGAAGTCCGAGATCTCCACGCCGCGCTGCCGCCGACCGCCGTCGTTGCCATTGGCTTGCAGCCGGGCCAGCTCTGCGTTGACCGCCCGAATACTCGCCAACAGCTTGTCGTGAGCCTTCATCAGCCGCTCGCGATCGTTCACCTGCGCCACCGCTGTCAGTCCGGTGACCACCAACCCGCCTTCGCCCGGCGAGTTGTACAGGCACCACGTGTCGCCCAACGATTGCAGCACATCCTCGGAGATCTTGAAGCCAAGCTGCTTTTCGGCTGCGGCCAGCTCGTTTTTGAACTGCTGTTGCGCCCGCGGGTCGAACTGGCCAATGAGATCGATCAGGCGCTTGAGCGCCATGTCGGCGTCGAACTTCGCAGCGATCGCAAAGGTGGCGTCTTTTGGTACGGCGGCGAGATCCGACTGCTTCAGAGGCTCGGTCTCCACCAGCGCGAAGATCCCTCGCGGCTTCCCCTCCATCGCCAACCGCGAGCGGCTGAAGGCGCCGGTTCCTTCCAGACCGCTAACGCTGGCATAGTGGTTCAAGCGATCGAGTCCCAGCGTGTTCACGATCTTGAAGCCCTCCAGTCCGATCAATGGAATCGCAATGCCGGCGGCTTTGCGGATATTCAAATAGTGGACCATCGCCGGGCGCTCGACTGGGAGATCCTTGCGCAGCGTCGAGAGCCACTCGGGCGTCTTACCGCCGAACCGCTTGATGATTTCGTCCGCCGCGCCGTCTCCCACGCCAATGACGAGGTAATCCTCATGCCAGCGCAGCTCGATCGGCGGGGCGCCTGGGGGCATCGGCAGCTTCAGTTCGCCCGTCTGCTCGTTGTCGTTTTTCACACGGGGGAGCAGCGCTTGAGCCAGGCGGTCGATCGATTTCTTAATCTCCGCCGACCGATCGCCCGCCGAGATGACGGCGCCGCCTTTCACAACGACGCCTGCCGGACTGACAGCCACCTGCTCGACAAACAAAGTCGCCGGACGTGTTACCAGAAACTTAACCAGGTTCGGCCCCTCTTCAGCCAGCATCGCCGCTTGCGCAGCTTGCGGCCCTTGCGGAGCGCCACGCTTGATCGCTTCGCGCAAGCGTGTCTCCAGCTCGTGCATGAACCGCTGAACCTCTTGTTCGGCGAGCAGTTGCTCAGTGTGGTTCTTGCTTGCCGGATCCGGCTTGGCGCAACCCGCCCACGACAGATACCACAAGCAATCCTCGGGGGCGACCTGGGCCATCGCCGGGTCTTCGGGCAACGGCGGCAGCGACAGCGGCAAACCCAGCGGCGAACCGCCGAACATGAGTACGACAAGCAGTTCGATCAAGGAGAATCCGGCCATGGCCATGGTGGTCCTCTGAGTAGTGGTCAGTGGTCAGTAGGCGGTAGGCGGTAGGCGGTAGGCGGAAAGGTTTGTGGCGGAAGTCGGGTTGGGTAGACCATACAGAGTACTCCGTACATAAGTACTTAAGCAGCCCACTGCTCCGGTCTTCATCCATCATCCATCATCCATCGTACTTCGTCCTTTGTACTTCGTCCTTCGTACTTCATTCTTTCCTCTACGCCTGTAATCCGCGAATCACAAGCTCCAAAAACTCGCGCGCTCGACGCGCCTGAGCGTCGATCTGCTCAGGATTGGTGGGCCGAATCCGCGGGATCGAGATGTTCTCACAGCACAATGGCATCGCCCGGCCCGTAAAGGCGACGTGGTGCAGCAAACGATAGTGATCGATCTCGCCAAACCCCGGCCCGCAGTCTTGATCCACCGGAAACAGGCGGTGGTCCTTGATGCAAAAACTGCGGATCAGCTCGACGCAGGTCTTGATGTCGTCCAGCGGATTGACTTGGCCCTTAGTGTAGTCCATCACGTTGCCGGCGTCGTAGTTGACTTTGACCCCCTCGTCGTCCACCTCGCGAATGATCTCGCCCGTCAACTGCCCGACTTCGCCGTGCTGCTTGGCGACGATCAGCACACCGTGATCGCGGGCGATTGGACCGAGCTTCTTCAACCGCTCCACCCACAGCTTTCGGCTTGCGGGATCCGTATGGCCGAAGGTCAGCACGTGCGGAATTCCAGCGGCCTCGGCCTGGCGGATGCGACTCGTGAGCACCTCGATCGCCTTGGGCTGTTCGGGATAGATCACGGAGAACATCATCAACGGCTCAAGGCCCATGTCGCGGCACCGCTGACCGAGTTCGCGCGCCTTGGCGCGCGAGGCGTCGGGCGGCATCACCGGCACGGGTTTCCCCTCGCCGGCTTCCCTATGCGTGGTCCCCCAGGCGACATACTTGTATCCGGCCTCCTTGATGCCGGCCAGCGCGCGCTGGAGCGGGTACTGACTGTATGGCAGCGTCATGCAGGCGATCTGGAACTGCGTCGGCTTCTGGTCCGATTTGTCCGCGCGTGGTTCGCCCGATCTTTCCTGAGCACGTGCGCGGCCATTTAGCGTCATGGCTACGAGACCTGCTCCAGCGGTCTTAAGGAGCGAGCGTCGGTCGACGGCGATTATGCGTTCCATGATGTTGGTCCTTTCCTCGCTGATTGTCCCCACCATCGCGCTCGCTGTCCAGAATCGCCGCAAAGTTGCAAAAACCGACGCTGCACTGCAAACCCCGTTGTCCTAAAATGCCCCCGAGGTTTTTCCCATGTTCGACAAGATGGCACAGCAACGGCTCGCTCCGCTTTGGCTGCTGGTACTCTTCGTGGCAGCCTGGCTGGCGATCTTACTGCCGGCGAACTTCTGGTTTGGACAAAGCCGGATTTGGCTTCCCTGGCGCGAGGGGAGCTACGGACTGGTTTGGCCGGCTTTGATCGTCGGCTTGCTCTGCACGTTCGTCGTCGTCGGCCTGGTGCTGGTGGCCATCGGGCGCTATCGGCCGTCTGAGCTCGGCTTGGAGCTCGCGAAACTCCCCGAGGCCGTCGCTTACACGCTGGTGGTCTGGCTGCTGATGCAGCTCATCGCGCTCGGATTGGTCTTCTCCGATGCCGATACGCCCGAACTCGCTGCCGAGCTGGATGACTCGCGTGTGGGATATCTAATCGGCGAATTGCTGGCCCAGTTGGCGGGCAACGCGCTTTGCGAAGAAGTGCTGTTTCGCGGGTTCGTGTTCGTGCAATGCGCTGTGCGGTTCGCTGGGTGGCTGCCCCATCGGCCGACACTCAGCCTGATGGCGGCGGGTCTGGTTTCCTCGGCGGTGTTTGCCGTTGCGCACTTACCGCACCGGTTGGGCATCGGCGGCGGTTACGCCAATTGGGCGGCGATGGGGATGGATCAGGGATGGCTGGTAGTCTGGGGATGCGTCTATTGCTGGCTCTACGTGCGAACGGGCAATCTGTTGTTTGTAGTCGGCGTACACGCGCTGGCGAACGCCCGCACGATGCTCGTGACCGCGCCGGAGTTCGCCACTTATCTGCCGCTTTCGCAGATGCTGGGCGTCGGACTGGCTCTGGTATGGGACCGGTTGCCGGGTCACAATGCCACGCAGCTCCGTTGACTGCAAGCGCCGGCCATGATTAGCAAGCTTCGGATTCCGTGAAGCCCGGGTTTTATGAATAAAAGTCGAATTTTCACCGGGATCGTTACCGCATTGGTGGTTGCGAGCGTGGTCGCCGCCTACCTGCAGCCCTCGCCCTCGGACGTCGCCAGGGCTCACGTGTCGCAGCAAGGAACCCCAGCGGAGAGTCTCAGCATACTGTCAAGCGTCTCATCGAACTCGATCGTGGCTGCAAGCGCGACGGTGACCTTTCAGGTCAAAGGCGCCGTACCACCGAAGAAGCTTTTCGTGGCAATGGGTCGACCGGTGTATTTTCTCCCCTGGCAAGTCGTGGAATATCGTGAGGAAGCCGCAGAGTAGTGCGTCGGCGAGTGCGGACATTGAAAGTCGGCCGCCGCTCTGCAATACTTAGTCGTTGCACCGTGTCGCCCGCGGCCGTTGGTTCTTGGACCATCACGGCGCAAGCGGCATTCGACCAACTCGGGGCGTGGCGCAGCCTGGATAGCGTGCTTGCTTGGGGTGCAAGAGGTCGGCGGTTCAAATCCGCCCGCCCCGACTTTTAC
>JBBDYH010000007.1:0-9304 GCA_040901795.1 Pirellulales bacterium | reverse complement strand
CCCCCCCCCCCCCCGGCGTGGGTCTTGATTCGTTCCTAACGGCTTCGATCGCTTAGCGCGCCGCTTCCCAGCCGCTGTCGTCGAGTTTCGGTACCTTGGTCTCGGCGCTGACCGGCTTGTTGGCGTTCCAGGCCACGGCGTACGCGCGCCCCGTCGTCGTAGACGTCGTGCGGTTCAGGGGGTCGCGCAACTCAGGCAACGAGGTCGCTTCGCTCTTGGCGGCGTTCTTCTTAACGTCCGGTGTCGGATCGAGCGCGCTCGGGTCGGTCAATGAACCGCCGCTGCCGTTGCTGTTTCCATTGGCGCCGTTGTTGGTCCTCTCCTCGGTAGAGGCGCCGTTGCCATCGCTAAACGTTTTTCGCTGATCGCCAGCCGGCAGCGTTCCTGCGGCTCCGCTGTACACCGGCGTCCCCGCGGAGGGTGTCATCGTGGTTGTCGATATCTGTCCAAACGTCGGCGCGGCGCTTTGTGCACAGCAACCGGGTTGCGAGATCGCCGGCGCAACCGCAGGCTGATAGTACGTCGTTGACGCGGCGGGAGCGCAGACGCCCGTCGGGCACGCCGCCGCCGAAACCATCGGCGCGGCGAACGCCGGCGCGAATAAGCTCGTCTGGATCACCGGTCGATAGGTCGTATACGGCATCAACACCGTGCGCTGAACATACGTGGTCGTTGGGTGCATTGCCGTCGTAGGACAACCCGTGCAAGGGTCCGTCGCCATCACCGGACGCAGCGCGGTAACCGGCATCGTCGTGACCAGCGGCCGATACGCCGTCTGTGGCACGTATCGCACGGTCTGCTGCGCACACGGAGAACAAGCCGGCGCCGCCGCGACGGCGGGCGCGTAAAACGTCGTCCGGCTCTGGTGCCCAAAGCAGTTGAACAGCCAACAGGCCTGCGTTTGCGCCGGCAGCGCGAACAGGACGAGCCCAGCGATCATTGCGGACAGGCGAGGATGTTTGCGGGGCAGCATGCGTATCTCTCCAGTAGTCTGATGGACCATTCTCTGTTAAACCGGCGCTTGAGCGCCGTGTCAATCATTTCTGCATCGCCGCCGTGCATTTGGAAGAACTTTACGCCTGCGGCGGGTTTGAGCCTGCGCGAAGCTGTACGGTCTGGACAGCACCGTTCGCGCATGACAGCGGCTATAACCGGAGCACACCCCATGCCGGCGTTCGTTCCAACAAGCGTAGGACACAAATTGCGCAGGCGACGTCGGATATTCGTAAGAAACCTTTGAGGGGTGCAATGGCTCAAGTGGCTGACGCGATCCAGCCGAGAGGCCGTGCCACTGCGCTTGTAACGATCGCCGGCAATTCCGTTGTAATTCTTACAATCGGCCTGCGGGCTTCGAACCGGTCATAAAGCTCAAAAAACACTTCTCGCACATTCCCCGCATGGCGATGCCAGGCCTGTTCGATGTCCTGGCGACTGATCCGGCCGTCGTGCGGCGGCAGGCAGCGCTCGATGAGCCGCTCAACCAGTCCGAGACTCGGCTCGGTGCGAAAAAGAATCGGCAAGCCATACGGAGTGTGAGACGTCACGAGCAGGCCACATCCTCGGCGTCGGCACTGTCTCGACAAGCGCCAGCGTTCGTAGCGGCCAAGTTGCTCATACCCATCGATCATCAGAACATCAGCCGTCCCAAGCTGCTTGAACTCTTGACGTGACAGCGGCAAGCGGCGTTGGCCGTCGTGCAATCGAACGACGACCACATGTTTGCCGACCGCCTCAATCGCGGGCATGAGCATCACCAAAAGCGAGCTCTTGCCCGAACCATGCGGTCCAACGACTGCTCCACGCCACTCGCCTTCATTGAGCCGCCGCACGGCATCATCGATCGTCATTGTGTCGGCGAACTGATAGGGTATCGCCCCCGGCCGCGTCCATCGCGTCGCAAACGGATTTGTGCCGAAATTGCCGTCAAACATGCTTAGTCTACCCCTCCGCGCGCCGCGCCATCGGTGACGGCCGCCGGTGAAGGTTCCTCCACCGTTTCCAACGGCGGCGCCACAAGCCGCCCTTCGGGCGCCGTTCCCAGACGGAACGGCAGCTCGGCAAAGTGATTTCGCCCGGACTTCAGAAACACGCGCACCCGCACGCACCACCGCAGCTTGATCAGCACGCCTTCGTAACTCAACGGACTGTTGGGCAGCGTGACTGAGAACTTGCGTAGCTCGGTGAGCGGCGTGGGGTCTTCATCTTCATCGGTGCGCCGCTCGAAATGATGCACGCCCAGGTCTTCGTCCCCCTTGCCTTCGCTGTACCACAGGACCGAGAGCTCAATGGCGTCCAGCTCCGCCGCCTCGACAGCGTCGATCTGATATTCGCCGCTCAGCGTTTCGCCCGGCACGTGCGCCGCCTGGCGATTATCGATCTTGATGCTAACTAGCGGGACTTTCACGGTTGGTTTCCAGCGAGCAAAGGAACGACGACGACCGGAAAACTGCGTTCAAACGGCGGCCAGCCGGCGATGTCACCGCGGACCAACAGCCGCCAGCGGACTTCATTGTGGTCGGCTTTGAACGAGTGCATGCACTCAGCCGGGATCTCGACGTCGAGCTGCTCCTCGAAGGCTGCTTGCGGCAAGAGCTCGACTTGCTGCCGGTGCAGCAGCGGCTGAGAGTAAACACAGGCCTGTTCCGTTCGCGTGTCGGTGCCTTGACGATAGGTGGCCACTTCGTCGCAGACCAGCGACAGGTCCAACGAATTGATGGTCAGACGCCCGCCTTGTGAAACATACGCATGATACCTGCCACCCGGCCGAAGCGGGTGATCGGAGATCTCAAGCTGCGTGGGACCGACGGCCGTAACCACCAGTACCTCCCGTACAAAAAAGTAGATGATCGCCAGGCCAACCGCCGCAAAGGGCAACACAAACAACGTGAGCAACCACTCCGGCCGGCCCGCCAGATGACTGTTGACAGCAATCACCGCGAACACGGCCACAATGCTGTTCCAAAACAGACATGCCGCCAGAATCGCCACCAACCGCCACCCGCGCGACAGGTCGATGGGCAGCCGGTACTTCAGCCGCGTGCCAGGGCTGTTGGTCAGGTTCGAGTCCTGCGGTACGAATGGAAACTCGACTCCGCCCTGCTTTGCCTCCTTCAGCGGGTTGAGCCGGCTAGCCATTTGCGTGGTCGCGACCCGATGTTCGATTGACTTGCCCCAGTGAAACAGCGTCAAAACCAAACCCACGCCGCCGATCAAAATGAAGGCCACAGGCAACAAGAGAAGGATCCACAAGAGCCAGGTATATCCGCGCACCACGACGACCGTTTGCGGATCGGCGGGGTCGTACCAGACCGCGATCTTCTCTCCCTCTTCAAATGCGGCCAGCGCCTCCGCCTGCGCGTCGCGATCCGCAGTGAACGCGCGATCGCTGTGAAAATGGATGTCGTACGTCTTTTCCTGGTACGTCTTGCCACCGGCGCGATATTCAATCAGCACTTCCGGGCGGTATAGCGGTGGCGCGTCGTCGGCAGGCTCATCGTCGGGCTCATGGTCCTCGGGCTCGCCCAGCCGCGTCATCAGCACGGTGCCTTGCGTTTCGATAAACTCGTGGTTGACGCGCCACTCGGGCACGACCAGCATATTGAGCAGACCAGCCAGAAACAGCGAGCCGAGCACGAGGAAGAAACCGAAGAACAGGGCCTCACCCAGGCTGCCCCAAGTTCGGGAGCCCGTGCGGCGATGGCCGCGTTTTTTGCCGTACATGCGCAGCGAACGTGCCACAGTGCTTGCGTTTTGAGGCGATGAAGTGCGATGATGCCGAGGCGCCACAACCAACGATCGAATGGTCGGCATCCACGAAAATGACGAACGACGAACGCCGGATAACGAATAGCCGCTTCTTCTCGCCAGTCTATCGAAAAAGGGGGGCCGGCGTGAATGGTGGGTTCGTTTTCACGCTGAATTGCCTTCTGGCCGGTTTTCTGGATTCCGTGCGGCGGCCGATTGCTGTACTCGTGGCTGCGATAGCGATACTCGCGTCATTCAACGCAGTAGCCGGCGACTGGCCGCAGATTCTGGGGCCTAACCGAAACGGAATCGCCGTAGGCGAAAAACTGTTAGAACGCTGGCCTAAGGCGGGACCAAAGGTCGAATGGCGAATCCCGGTCGGCCGTGGCTTTGCCGGCGTGGCGGTGGCTGCCGGCAAGGTAGTCGTCTTCGACCGTCAGGCGGATTCTGAGGTCGTGACCGTCCGAGACGCCAGGACGGGCGAAGAGCTTTGGTCCGTAAAGGCGCCCGTGCGGTATGAAAGCACGATCGCACCCGACGACGGTCCGCGTTGCGTGCCACTGGTCCGCGACGGCCGCGTTTATGTTTTGGGCGTGGCAGGCCGGCTGCGGTGCCTTGCACTGGCCGACGGCAAGGAGCACTGGCAGCGCGAGCTGCTCAAGGACTTCGACGTGCCGCCATCGTACTTCGGCGTCGGCAATACGCCGCTACTGGTCGGCGACAAGCTCCTGGTGAACGTCGGTGGGAGAGACGGAGCCGGAATCGTGGCCTTCAACATGGGCGATGGGACGACCGCCTGGAAGGCGACCGACGAGGGCGCCAGCTACTCGTCCCCTACCGTCGCTATGGTCGATGGTCGGCAATTGGCGGTTTTCGTCACGCGACTGGCCGTGGTCGGCCTCGAACCCGCGAGCGGCAACTTACGGTTCCGCTTTCCGTTCGGCCAGCGCGGCCCAACCGTCAACGCGGCGAGTCCGTTAGTGATCGACGGGCATTTGTTTGTCTCGGCCAGCTACGGCGTCGGCGCCGTCTGGGCGAAGCTCAGTCCCGACTCCGCCAAGGAGTTGTGGCGCAGTGACGAGGTCATGTCGAGCCAGTATGCGACGTGCGTGTATCAGGACGGCGCGCTTTTCGGCATCGACGGCCGGCAGGATCAACCACCGGGGCGCCTCCGCTCATTCGACCCGCGCAGCCGAAGAATCTTCTGGACTGAAGAGAACTTCGGTACTGGGAACCTGATCCTCGCCGGTGATAAGCTGCTGATCCTGAAGACCGATGGCGAGCTGATCTTAGCCGCCGCCGACAAATCGCGCTACCGCTCGCTGGCCCGCGCTCAGATCCTCGACGGCACCGCCCAGCCACTGCCGGCGCTGGCCAATGGGCTGCTCTACGTTCGCGATGAGAACACGCTGAAATGCCTGCGCGTGGGAGAGTAGTCTACTTCCAGCTATCAGCCGCGGGGCGCTAGCCCCCGGTTCGGCAACAACCGGACGCTAGCGCGTGCCGGCTGATTTAGTCCGTCTCGCTTTGGATCGGCGAGGGCGGCGGCTTGCGGCGGACGACGATCGAGTTGGTGAGCAAGTTCGCGTTGGGAATCAGAATTCGCTGCTCAGGGGTCTCGAGCGTTGTAAAGCGAAGATCGATCTGGACCACCGTTCCTTCGAGTCCGGTGATCGTGATCCGATCATGCCGCTGGAACGGCTTGTAGATCAGGATCATGATGCCGGCGATCGAGTTCGAGACGACGTCTTTGAGCGCAATGCCCAGCGCCAATCCAGTCAAGCCCAGACCGGCGATGAGTGCGGATACATCGACGCCCACTGTTCCCAGGCCGGTGATCAGGCCGATGGTGAGGACCGTCCATTTCAGGCCATCGGCCAGGATGTGCACGGCATCGGCGTTGATGCGGCGGTTGCTCCCCATACGCAGGATGACTGCGCGCGCGATCCGGGCGCCGATCCAGAAGATCAGCACCAGAACAATGCCGGTCACCACGCTCGGGACCTGAACGACAACGCGCTGCCACGCCGCATCCCAAGTGGCCACGTCGAAGAGGGAAAGCGCTAGCGGCGCCTCGGCAAGAAGAGTTGGTGTCACGGGGCGTTCCTTGAGCGGGCAATCGTCTGGCGGGCAATCGTCAGTGCCGTTCTTCCAAGGGGACGAACGCGCGCCGATCGGGGCCGGTATACCTCGACAAGGGGCGAATCAGCCGATTCGATGCCGCTTGTTCCAGGAAGTGCGCCGACCAGCCGGCCACGCGCGCCACGACGAACAACGGTGTATAAAGATCGATCGGCAGCCCGAGATAGTAATACAACCGCGCGCAGGGCCAATCGACGTTCGGCCGCAGTCCCTTCTCTTCGAGCACCACGCGCTCGATCGTCTCGGCAATCGTCTCCATGGCCATCTCACCGACCTCCTGAGCAAGCTCCGCACAAAGCGGCTTGACAATCGCCGCGCGGGGGTCGCCTTGCTTGTAGACGCGATGGCCAAAACCCATGATCCGGCGTTTTTCGGCCAACGCCTGCCGGACCCATTTTTCAGCATTGTCGACCGATCCGACTTCGCTGAGCACTTCCATGGCGCGCTCGTTCGCCCCGCCGTGCAGGGGGCCTTTCAGAGCGCCGATCGCGCCGGTGACGGCCGAGTAAATGTCCGACATCGTGCTGCAGATGACTCGCGCCGTAAACGTCGAGGCGTTGAACTCGTGTTCGGCGTACAGGATGAGCGACACGTCCAGCGCCCGCACCAGCCGCTCACTCGGTTCTTGCCGGCTGATCATCCACAACAAGTTGGCCGGCAGCGAGCGATGCTTGTCCGGCGCAACCGGTTCCTTCCCCTGGCGCAGGCGGTGCTTTGCCGCCAAGACAGTAGGCAACCGCGCCAGCATCCGCTCCGCCTTCCGCAGCCGCGCTGCGGGCGACGTGTCATCGAGATCTGGATCCCAATGCGCTAGATAGCTGGCCCCGCTGCGCATGACATCCATCAAGGGCGCAGAGTTCGGCACATGACGGAGCATCTCGATCACCGCTCCCGGCACGGCGGCCTGGCTCGCGAGCCTCTGCCGAAACGCCTTCAGCTCGTCCGCCTTCGGAAGCTCTCCGTACAGAATCAGATAGGCGACTTCTTCGTACGTCGAACGCTCGGCCAACTCCTCGATCGGGTAGCCGCGATACGTCAGCCCGCCTTGAACCGTACTCACGCTCGATTCGCCGGCGATCACGCCTTCGAGGCCGGGACGGTAGAGTTCGTCGGACATAGCAATCGGTTCAAAGTTCAAGGTTTAGGCATTTCGTTCGTCATTCGTCATTTCCTCGGTACTCTCTATCCCGCCGCTCATAGTCATCATAGTCGAGCAAATCGTAGAGTTCCTCACGGGTCTGCATCAAGTCGAGCAATTCCGCCTGCGTCCCTTCCTGGTCCAACACCGCCAGCGCCGCTTCGATCGCCTTCATCGCAACCCGCAATGTGGTCACTGGATAAAGCACGCCGGCATAGCCGAGGTTGGCTAATTCGTCGAGCGCCAAGAGCGGGCTTTTACCGAATTCGGTCATGTTGGCCAAGAGTGGGACGTCAATCTCGCGGCTGAAGCGGTCGAACTCCTCGCGGTTCTGGAGCGCCTCCGGAAAAACCCAGTCGGCCCCGGCCGCCACATACGCCTTGGCCCGCTCGATCGCATCGTCCAGCGAGCTCACGCCGCGTGCGTCGGTGCGGGCGATGATTACCAACTCAGGATCGCGCCGCGTGCTGGCCGCCGCCCGCAGCTTGGCGCACATCTCCTCTGTGCTCACCAGCGACTTGCCCGCAAGGTGCCCGCAGCGCTTGGGCAATCGCTGGTCTTCAAGCTGGATCGCCGCGGCGCCGGCGGATTCGAGCTCGCGGACCGTCCGCTCGACGTTCACCGGCTCGCCAAAGCCGGTATCGGCATCGACGATGACCGGGATATCAACGGCCCGAGTAATGACGGCCGTTTGAGCAGTCAGTTCCGTGAGCGTAAACAGGCCCACATCCGGCAATGCCAGCGCCCCGGCTGAGAACGCGGCGCCGGAAAGATAGACCGCGTCGAACCCCTGCCGCTCGATCAGCCGTGCGACCAGCGCATTGAACGCGCCGGGAATCTGGATGGTCGTTTCTTCGACCGCCGCGCGAAGTAGCTTGCCGGGAGAGGTAACAGGCAAACGAGGTCCTCCGTTCCTAGGCGTCTGTGTGAGCCCACCGGCGAATATAGATATAGCGGCCGCCAATGGGCAATAGGCTTGATTGGGCGCGATTCGCGGCGGCTGATATCTCAGCGATGGGCCGCTACTGAGTTTGGCTCATAGGCGGCCAGCGGCGATCGGCGGTGGCTGTGTTCGCGTCTTGCCGCTCGAGCGGCGTGGTGGCCCAGAGCGCGTCGAACTGCGAGCGCGGTAGATTGGCTGCCGGGGTAGTCTCCGCGGCAGCGGTGCGAGTGACGCTGTTTGACTTATCGGCTTGCGCCGAAAGATGGTTTGCCTCTGCGGCCGTCACGGCGGACTCACCTCCGGCAGCCGGATCGGTCTCTGCAGCGATTCGATCCGCCGCTTTCGTTGCCGCGCCGTCTCTGGCCAACACCTCGGAATTGAACACCCGTTCGCGGGCGACGCGGACCGGCGGCTTTTTGTTGTCCTTTTTGCTGCCGATCAACGGCACGTGCAGCTCTTCGCCGGCGAACTTGGGACCATCGTAAATGCTGCCGCGCTGGAACGGCCCCGTGCCGAACACCCACAAGTCGCGCGCGCGGCTGGCAACCGCGTCGGTTCCGGACTGCCAGACCGGCGCGCCGGTGGCGCGCTCGTAGGCGAAGACGGCGATTTTCGCCACACCCATCTGGTCGGTTCGCTTGGCCAGCGCGATCTCGGGGACTTGGGTGGGAGTGCCTGGCAGAGGCGACAGGGCGCCCAAGCTGACGCTGGTTGCCGGTGTGCCGAAGAGCACGTCATTTCGGTCGGTACCGACGACGCCGGCACGGGCTTCCACCACGAGCTCGGCCTCTTCCTTCTTGTCTTTCAGAATGCAGCCGCAAGCGAGCATATGCTGCCGCAAGGTGCTGGTGATGTATTCCTTGTCCACGGTGCTGCCCAGGTAAGTATTGTCAAAATAGACTTCCTTGCCGGCCAACAAGCCGAAGTCGATACGGCTGATCGCGCGGTCGACGGCGTCGGACAGCAGCATCTGTTCGGTCGCAGTGCGCACGGTGTCGCTGCGGCGCGTGGTGCCGCAGCCGGCGCAGAGCGCGGCCAGTGCGCAGAGCGTCCAGAGCTGTCGAATGGACAGAGAATGCATCGGCGGGATGGTAGCGGCATAGGCGAGAATCGGGAAGCGTGATTTGGCGCGAGAATAGGCAGAATGGGGAATGCGCGAATGGGGATTGGGGAATGGGGAATGGACCAACGGATGAAACACGCCACAGAGAACGAAGGCGAAGCGCCAAGCATGGAGTACGAGGTACGGCGTACCAAGTCGTAGCCGATTGGCACAGCCTTAAGGCCAGGGCTTTGTAGCTAGCATCTTTTACGTGACAGATAGCCGGGAAGCACCT
>JBBDYH010000006.1:0-53693 GCA_040901795.1 Pirellulales bacterium | reverse complement strand
CACATGACCCCTGAAAACCCGACAAAACTACCACCGCAAAACGGGAATGCACCCGCGCCGTTGTGAGATGTGCTGATCCGCTGACCAAAAGCGTCGTAATCATACGTCCACGTGTCAGTCGGTGTCGAAACACCGATCAGTCTGTTCTCGACATCGTAGCTGTAACTCGTTGTGATTCCATGTTCAACCTTCGAGATCATGTTCCCGTCGAGGTCGTAGCGGTAGAGGACGTTACCCACTGTCGTGTACTGGTTAAGGTCGTTCGTCGCATATGTCGTGGCATTTCCATTTTCAACCACTTGAAGCCGGTTACCAGCGGTATCGTAGACGTATGTCGTGACGTCTATCTCGCCAGTGGCCAGATCAGTTCGAGTCGCGGATGTTAGCTGACCGAGCGGATCGTAGCCGTAGATAAACGCGTAGTCGAGCGTGGTCATCGAAACTCGATTGCCGGATGCGTCGTAGGTGTAGTCGAAGCGAGAAAGAATCGAACCATCAACACGGCGATTTACAAGAGATAAGATGTTGCCCGCGTTGTCGTAGGTATACTCAGTAAAGACACCGTTGCCGAGTTTCTTACGGCTCAACCGACCGGCGTCATCGTAATCGTAATCGACGATAAGCGTATCGTTCTCGTCGGTCATGACATCCAGCCGGCCGACAGCATCATACGTCAGGTTTTCCTCGTGGCCGCCTTGGTCGGTGCGCTGTGTGCGGCGGCCTAGCGCGTCGTAGGCGAATGTAAAGAAAAGCCCGCCGGGGTAGTCGATCCGCGTCAGGAAGTTTGTCGCGGGTTCATACTGCATCTTCGTCGTACCCGCGTGATCAGTGGCGGAGACGAGGTTCCCCGCAGTATCGTACGAGTAGACGTAGTCGACGCCCGGCGTGTCTGGGTTGTCTTTGCCAGTTACCTGCCCCACCGCATTGTAGGTGTAGGTGATCGTCTGTCCGCGGCGATTCGAGTAGGTCAGGAGATTGCCAGCGTCGTCGTAGGTGTATCGTTCACGCGAGTCCTCCTCAGAAGTAATCGAAGTGAGGTTGCCGCGCTCGTCGTAACCGTACTGCATGCCGTTTCCGCGCGCATCAATAACCGACGTGATTTGATTAAACGTCGCGTCGTACTCGAAGGCGACATCGTGCCGGAGCGGATCGCGAATGCCAGTTAGGTTGCCTCGAGTGTCGTAGTCGTAGTTATAGCGCTCGCCGCTCGGTCCGATCAATGCGCGAAGATGGCCGCAATCGCAGTTGTCGAAGTTGACAGTTCGCCCATCGCCGTCACGGACTTGCTCCAGGCGCCCGTTCAGCCCATATGCCAAAAACGTCTTGCGGCTCGTCGCATCGGCGATCGTCACGCCGCCCGCTGAGTCGTATTGAAAGCTTAACGCTTCGGCGCCACCATCGGCGGAGGTGAGAATGAGCCGACCAAAGGCATCGTAGGTAAAGTGGTCGCTTGTGCCGTCGGGGTACGTAACTCCTCGTAAGGCGTGACGACGAGCAGCGTTCGCGCCGGTGTCGTAGTTGTAGTCAGTTATGCGATTTCCGGGCTGCGTAACACCGATCAAATGCTCGCCGGAAACATCGTAGTTGTAACTGGTTACGAGGTCGTCATCGGTGCCGGGGCCGAGAGGATTTACCAAGCGCGCAATGCGGCCGGCGGCGTTGTATTCGAGCCGAAGTTGCGCACCGGTAGAGTGAGTGAGCGTGACAAGTTGCCCTTCGGCGTCGTAAGTCAAACTCACTCGGTTACCGTTGGGGTCAGCCATGAAGTCGAGCTTGCCATCGGGCCGAAAGCGCCAGATAGTCTGATCGGTCTCAGTGAGCTGATACGCTCCGCCGACGAACGCGAGGCTGCTGAAGTCGCCAGCGGCCGGCTTGAGGCTGCCGTCTCGCTGACGCGTGAAGTAGCGGTCGGCGCCGCCGGGACCTCGCAAGATGATATCTCCGTTAGACAGTACATCGGCGCGGACGTGCCAATTGTGCGCCCAGCCGCGGCCAAGAGGGCCATCCGTGTACCGCGAGGCGATGGATTGGCCGAAGACTCGGCTAAAGGAAAGAGGGATGCCGAGTGCTGGAACCGAAGCATCGACCGAGCCGGCTAGGTAGCGGATTGGATTCAGGTTTGCCGACGCCTGAGCGACCTCGTAACCGTACAGCTCCGTAACGTCGTTCGTCTCAACTCCAACCGCATGGAGAAAGTTCATATTATCGTTCAAGCCCACGACATAATTGGCCCAGTCGGGGCCAACCATCTGCGACATGTTCTCAACAATCGCGGCCCAAGCGTCGGGGGGCATAAACTCCGGGCGGAGGCCAAGATTGTTGAAGCTGACCCAGGGCACCGAATGGTCATCCAGGTACGGACCATCGACGCCTTCGACGATTCGTGAGACCTCGTCGTCTACTTGGGTGGCGCGGACCGTAAACGATATGCGAGGGTAATTGCCCGGCCTGCTAAGGCCGATGTAGTAGATCGGGATGCGGCCAGAGTCGCCTGGCTGAAGTATGCCGGGCGTTGCGCCGCTGCCGCGGGCCATAACCTGAACGGAGTTCGTCACGCCGACGGAGGCGCTGTCGAAGCCGCGGAACGGAACCGCCAAATCGAAATCGTCAGTGATCAGCGCGCCGCTGTCGCCCTCGATCGTTAGAATAGGCGCGTGCATCGCGGCATCACCGTCATTGCGGTACTCAATCCAAATCGTCTGGCGAATTGGGATGTTGAAACCCAAGGCCGATGGAAGGACCAGATTCGTAACCAGGTTGGGTTGACCGGAACTAAGGACGCGGAACGCTGCCGGTCGGAGTACGGTGGTATCTCCCTTGCAGATGCGCACCGTATATTCGGCTGCCGGCCAATCCGTGAGATCAAGGTTCAGCGTGATTGTTGACGGCGAGAGCACAGTCGTCGATTCAGGCGACCGGACCACGTTATCGGGACCGATGAAATCGACCGTAGTGGATTGATCGAAGCCCGCGCCAGTGATCGTAATAATCGCGGGCGTTCGCAAACTCTGCAATGGTGGCGACGCCGTCCCGCGGTTGGGCGTAATCCCTGTAACTACAAGGTCACCGACGTTGGCTGTAATCGAGTACGGCGTTTCATTCTCAACGTCAGCGCCATGCGCAAGAACGAAAAAGGTGCCGCCACCAGGGGGCGCCGTTACGGCTATCATTCGATCTAGTTGCTCAATCAGATTCTCATCGCCAATCGCGCGATAATCGGATACCTGCCGAGTGGGGATCGATTCAAAACTGATGAACAGCTCGTTCACGCCCGATACGGCCTGGCCATCGAGAACCAAACCAAGGTGTTCGCCGCCCGGCACAAATACCGCGTAGTAATCGGCCGGGTCATCCGCGGTGAGCAGTCCCTCAGCCGGTACGCCCGTCGTCGGCAGCCCGCGCACGCCAACCGCAATCGAGCCACTCGAAATAACATTGTCAGCTTCGCCTAATCCCTCTCGCGCGTCATTGCGGATATCGGCGCGAACAATGAAGTGGTACATCCCCGGCAACACACCCGGTAGGATTGTTGAAACTTCGCCGGGATAGGGTTCGTTTTCCGCCAGGCCCCCAGGGTGGTCGTCGATACCAAGCAGAATATCAGTGATGTCCCACCGATCATCCGTCGACAGGTAAACGCCGTCGAACCAGCTTCCGATCAAAGGAGCACCGCTGCGGTTCGCGCCGTTCCAGGTGATCGTTACCTGTTCGCCCACCCAAAGCTGCGTTGGCTCAACCTGAAGATTGCTTAGACCGAGATCAACCGGCACGAGGTTGAACGAGACGGTCGCCTCGCTCGGTGTACCGTCGTGATCCTGATCGAGGAGATTGCCTGCGAGGTCGCGGATGTCGGGGCCGATGCGGACTTGGTATCTGCCCGTGGCAGTTTGCGGGGCAAAGCGGATGCGGAAGCGGTTGAGCCCGACCTCTTGTACGCTGGTTGGGGCGATCACCTGACCACCTGGGACGGTGATTGCTAGATCAGCGGTTGAAAGCGTTGTCTTGTCGATGGATTCGCTAAACCATATATCGAGCGACTCAACAGTTCCGGCAATGTCGCCGGCCGGGGTATGGTTTGTTAGGCGAGGCGCGACCGTGTCAACTATGAGCGTGAACTGGTAGTGATCCGTATCGGGAACCGGCTCGGTGCTGCGGACGATTCTCGACATACCCGAGGGAACAAGTTCGCCAGGTATGCCATTGGCGTTCTGATCGAGCGGAACGCCTTCAGCATCGAGAAGTGTCGGAAGCAGTGTGAAGTTGTAGCGGCCATTCACCGTTTGGCGGGGAAAAACAATCTCGTATTCGCGATCGCCCACCAGTCGAATCTCGGTCGCCGCAATAGCCCCGAGCGGACCGGCGATCGCCAACGAAGAGATGAGGGTCGAAACTTCGATCGGCTTATTAAACTGAAGTGTGACGGCATCGAGTCCGCTCGAAAGATGACCTTTGTTGCGTCCGGTTGGCGCGTGTGATCGCACATGAGTGTGAAGGTTGCCTTGTACAACATGCACTGTGCCTGCGCGACCGTTGCCTGGCGCCATCCCACCTGGCGCAGAGACGTTCTGGAGGTTGAAGCCGCTGGAGTCACGGGCGTAGACAGCGATTCTACCTCCACCGCCGCCGCCGGCATTGCCGCCGACTCCCGCACCGCCTGCAGCGCGAATGGTGCCGGTACCGCTCAACGTGTCGGCATCAACGAAAATGCTCCCGCCGCTGCCGCCGCCTCCCATGGATAGCGTTGGTCCCAGTCCGTCGGCCAAAAGCTGGCCATGCAAGATTAAGGCTTGCGATCGGAGCCGCACTAGGCCACCGCCATCGGTGTGGTCTTGAAGATTAAAACGCGTGCCGCCGCTGCCCCACTCTTCCGGATCGGCGTAGTCTCCATATACTGCGTTGGTTGTGCCCGCAAACCCTCCACTGCCCAAGCCACCATAACTGCCGCCTCCAAGTTGAGTCGCTGCTCCTACGGTCGTATTGCCCTTGGTGCGGCCCGGCAAATAGCCTTTGCTCGATACGTCGATCTTGCTCGTGGCGTCGACGAGGATCGTCCCAGCCACCTGCACTTCCAGCTTGTGCATTTGGCTCTCGGTGGATTCGAGGCTCGTCAATTCCGCGCCGTTAACCAGTGAAATGCTTGGCGCCCTGATGCGCCCCGCCGCGATCGTGCCGGCCGTGACTGTTAGGGGAAGCATGGAAGTCAACGTGTCACTAACGGAGAGAAAGCCCGTGCCGGTGACGTTGAGCGACCTCCCGGTGGACAGTGAACCGTTCACTAACACTCGGCTGGCGGGGCCGATGTCCAATGGAATTTCAGGACTAAGAATCCCAGTCACCGCCAGTACGCCGCCGTTGAAGATCAACGGCACCGGTGGAGAAAACGTGCCAGACGTAATGCGGAGCGTGCCACCACTGGCCAGTGTGACTGTGCCGCCGAGATTTAGCGACGCCGCAGCCACCGTCAGTCCGCCAGAAGCTTCGATGGTCAGCGTGTTTCGAAAGTCGAGAAGCAAGCCGGCGTGTTGAGGAACGACGTGCGTCCCCGCCCCTCGAATGACGACTGCATCCGGAATTGGGAGCGTGGTATCGTCCGCCAAGCCGAGCGGAGTAGTACCGGCACCGCCGGTTCCGGCGTCGAGAATCAGCGTCCCGTGTTGGTTGTCGGTGTCTTTGATAAAGACCGTGCCAGCGCCACCTGGCGCAGACCGGCCGCCCGGTCCCGGAAGGCCGCCGTGCGCCGTTATATTGACGGCGTCGAAGCCGCTGAGGTCTTGAGCGTGGACCGCGACGCGACCGCCTCCACCACTACCACCGTAGCTGAAGCCTTGTGCGTTTTGAGCAACAAACTGAGTTCCGTCGCTTCCAGTCGCCTCAATCGATCCGGTACCGACCAGGGTCCCAGCGCGGATCAAGACGCCGCCTCCACTGCCGCCGCCGAAGGCGAATCCACCTGTGTCTGGCGGCGTAAAGCCACTGGCTAGGATTTGGCCGTCAAGTTGCAGCGTCTGAGCTTGTAGGCGGACAAGTCCTCCTCCAACACCACCGCTGCCACCGCCGCTGCCCCAGTGATTTGGCTCGGCATAGTCGGTATAGTCGCCGTACACAGCATTCGGAACACCGTTGCCCGAGCCGCTGGTTGTCCCGATGCCACCTAGACCTCCGTAGCTGCCACCTCCATTAACAGTTGCTGCACCATCAATAGTGTTGCCCGTTGTGCGTCCTGGCAGATACCCTTTGCCCGTCACGTCGATCCTGCTGGTGAGGTCAATCGTCAACGTGCCGGCGATTTCGAGCTCCAGCTTGTGAACGGTCGTCGCGATGCTGTCGAACGTCGTCAGCGTGCTATTCGACGACATTGCCAAGTGCGGCGCGACAACGAATTCTGTGGTCATAGTTGCGCCGGAGATGGATAGGCTCGCCTGCGAATCGATTCGGCGGACCGACGTATTCACGCTGATTGTGACGGTCGCCGCGCTGAATGCCGCCGGGACTGTCGCATCGTCAGCCGCCGTAGGCGCCTGATCGCCCAGCCAGTTGGTGGCATCGTGCCAAGATGTTTGGTCGCCGCCGCCGTCCCAAGTAAAAGTCGCCAGCATTTGCCGCGGTTCGAGCTGCTCGGTGTGCCCGAAAGAGCGGCGTATAAACTCTTGCCGCCTGTGACGCCGGATATTTGATCGACGCCGTGCGCTTCTTGCGCATAGAATCCTGCCTAAATATCGCATCGATGGACGCCCCCATTAATGCTAAACCGATCGAAACGAACGGAGATGGGCGCAAGCTAGGGGTTCAGATAGCCAAAGTCAACTGTGCGCAACAGTCTAATCGCCATCGGTTTACTGTGCTTCGCGCGCGATTCGCCGCAAGCACAACAGACCCCCCCTTGACAACTAGGCCACTTATAGTGTATGAATAATCACATGCGCGCTCATCCGTGCCGCTCCGCTCTTTGACAACTCGACGACAAGTCCAACGCCGCTTCCGCGATACGTCCGCGTGCGCTGCCGCGTTTATGGGACCTCCTGTCGTAAGGCCACGGCAGAGCGACACCTGTCAGGAGCCCCGAATGACGCCCTCTGATGTGCGGTGGTCGAATTAAAGTGCGCTCAAAAGTGCAAGAATTCGCCGCCTTCCCAGCCGCTGCAATCGACTGAAATCGTGCGGCGAAGAAGACTTAGCACCAAAACAAGGCCACCCGCCGACTGGGATTATTTCCGCTCAACCCCCGTTTTCGTGCAACAACTCGCCAAATAGAAAAAAATTCGTCCTTGGCCATCGAAATCGGCGCGAACCCGCAAACAAAATCGCGGCAAATCCCCTCCGCTGTCTGTAGCGACGACCCATTTCACCACGCCACAACGCCTTGCGGCGGATCTGCACGGGCCGCCAACTTCGAATTACCGCGCAGAATCCGTGATTCGACTTATTTTCGCAAAAACCCGCTCCCGAGGCGCGGCGATCCCCTTGGCTCGACAACGCGATTGAGCCGCTGGAGTCCCTCAGTCAACCACGATCATTCGCGCACGTTTGGGCGCCGGTGGCGCGGGGCACTTTCGCACGTAGTCCAGCACGTCGTCGAGCTGTGCAGTCGCCAACGCCAGGCAAGAGTCCGCGCCGCCATAGTAGATGCGGATTCTGCCACTCGTTTTGTCGAGAATCCAACCGCAGGGAAACACCACGCCGTTGACGTCGCCTTGGCGCTCGTAGGGCATTTCGGGCGCAAAGATCCATTCGTCGCTGCGGCGGAGGACTCGACAAGGATCTTCCAAGTCCAGCAGTGCGAACCCCAGGCGATACAGGCATCCACCGGCGGTGTTCCGCACCCCATGGTAGAGGATCAGCCAGCCCTCGGGGGTTTCCAACGGAGGCGGGCTCAAGCCGATTTTGTTTGCATCCCACCACGCTCCGCGGCGCGCGTGCAATAAGATGTGATGGTCGCCCCAATGCGTCAGGTCTGGAGAGAAGGAGAGCCAGATGTGAGCCCCCGAACTGCCCGCCGAAACCGGCCGATGAATCATCGCATACCGATTGCCGAACTTGCGGGGAAAGATGGCGGCATCCTTGTCTTCGGGCGGCATGACGGGGCCAAGCCGAGAGAACGAGTGGAAGTCCTTGGTACGCGCCATGGAAACTAGAGGACCACTCGGTGAGTAAGCCGTATAGGCGATGATCCACTCCTTCCGGTCTTCCAGCCAGGTCAATCGCGGATCTTCCACACCCCAGGCTTCTTCTGAGAAGTTCTCCGGATCGGCTGAGAAGCTAGGCTGGGGATTGATTCGCCAGTTCGATACTCCGTCATTGCTCCTGGCGACGGTGAGATGTGAATGGCCGCGGCGGTCTTCAACTCGCACAAGCAAGACGGTTTCCTCAGCCAATTGACACGCCCCCGCGTTGAACACGGTATGTGCCGGGTAGGGCCAGTCCGCGGCGGTGAGGATCGGGTTGGCCGAATGACGATGGAAAAGCTCCGTGTAAATGTTAGGAGCTTTTGATTCTCGCAGCATTAGGATGTCCTGAATTGGAAGGTTTCTGGTCTGAAAAAATGGGACAGGCACCGAGACGCATGCCAAATTCGCAAAGGCTCGCATATTCTGCTCGGAGCCAGTCCCCTTTTGTTACGGGTTACGCAATCGCCTCAGCCGCGCGATCATCGCCGAGCGCTTGCTGGAGTTCCACGTTCTGCAATTTGGTCCACAAATAAGCGAGCGTCGATTCCGCTCCCTGGTTTCGATTCACGCCGGAAAACTGAAGGCCATCGCGGCAGGCGCCGCGTTCCGAATCGGCAAGCGGTTGTTTCAAGCTGTTTTGGCCATGAAACCAAGCGGAGGCGCGGTCGAACGTGGCCAGGCATTTCTCCTGGCCGAGCATGCCGAACGCGGCAAGCGCAGCCTCCGCCATCGTGACCGCTTCCACCGGTTGCTGGTCGTAGGCGGCCTTGGCTTCACCGTGCGGAAACCAACCCTGATTGCCGATGGGCGAAAATACGTCTCCGGACGTCGTCACGCCATCGAGGAAGGCAAACGAGGTTTCCGCGACTTTGAGAAACGGCTCATTGGGCCAACGACGCGCCGCGATGAACAACGCGTGTGGCAAGACTGCGTTGGCATACGTCATCCGCGACTCGAACCACGGCCAATTGGGACGCAGGGCGCGGTGGTAGCATTCGACCAGCCGCCGGGCCGCGGACCAGGCGACGCTTTCGAGCAGTTCGATGTCCTTCACTCCGGCTGTCCACAGATGTCCCCAAGCCAGCACGATGTAGGCTTGTGCGCGCAGACTCCGCAAGTCGGCAAGCGCTGGGACAACCGCGTCGATCAATTCCCGAGCCAACGCACGGTGGTCGTCCGGAAGATTGCTGCCGAGCACCTCAGCCAGAGCGCGGACCGCCTGGCCCTGGCAGTCGCCACAACCCTCCGCATCCAGCCAGCGGCGGTCGTAACTCAGGAAGTTATGGAACCCGCGACCGGGACAGCGGGCATACTCCAGAAAGCTGAGATAGCCGGAGACTCGGCTGAGCATATGGCGCTCGGGGCGCTGCCGCCACAGACGCGCGCACAGCCGCAAGGCACGGGCGTTGTCGTCCGTGGTGTAACCACTTTCGCGCCGCGGGATGCTATAGATTGCGTGCTGGATCAGTCCCGTCGAATCGGTCATTTGATCCAGATGATCCAGCGAGATTGTGCCACGAACTTGCATTACAGGCCTCTTCCTGCACCGTTGCTGGAAACCGTAGCCAGCGCCGCAGTTGAATAGATCGTGCGAAAGAGCCTCTCCCGGCGCGTGCGGCTGGCGGTCGCAATTTCGTTGTAGAACTCCAAATACTGCCGGCCTACGTTCGGCCAAAACATTGGCCTGGCATATTCGTAGCTCTTTCGCTGTGCAGCAATACGAAATGTGGAATCACTCAAGAACCGCAAAGTGGCTTCGGCCAGCGCCTCGCTTTGTCGGAAAGGCACGAGCTGACCACGCCCTTCGGCTAAGACCTCCTCGGCGTACAAATAGGGTGTGCTGACGATCGCACGACCGGCCGCCATGGCATATGCGAGCGTGCCGCTCGCGATTTGATCTTTCCCCGGATAGGGAGTGACGTAGACGTCGCAGGCCTCAAGGTGCGCAAGCAGATCCTCCAGAAGCAGGAACTTGTTCACGAATTCGACGTTGGCGCCGACCCCGAGAGATCGCGCCATCTCAGCCAGGCTTTCACGATAGACTTCGCCTTCGTGGCGTTTGACTTGCGGGTGCGTAGCGCCGACGATCCGATAAACGGCGTCGGGATGGGCGGCGACGATTCGGGGCATGGCTTGGATCATGTACTCCAGCCCTTTTCCACGACTGATAAGTCCAAAAGTGCAAATCACCGGCCGATCGCCCAAGCCGAGCGCCGCCTTCGCGCGCCCGTTCGTGCCTGGATAGGCTACCTCTGGAACGCCATGAGGAATCACGCGGACATGTGGTCCGGACACGTCATAGACACGCGCCAAAAGCTGTCGTGCCACGTGCGTCATGACGACAATCCCATCGCTATTTGCCGCCAGGTTTTGAATGATACGGCGGGGCAAGGGATCCGGCTGACTCAAGAGCGTGTGGAAGGTCGTGACCACCGGCTTGCAACAAGCGTCCACCAGGTCCAGCACCCGCGCGCCCCATTCGTCCGGGTAAAGGCCGAATTCGTGTTGCAAACTCACGACCTCAATGGGCCCATCATTGGCCGCCTCGGCCGCGAGTTGGTAGGCATCCTCGTGACTATTGTCGATGGTATGAACGACTCGCGGGTCTTCGTATTTCAACCCACTCGTTTTTTCGATTGCCGCCACAGACGACACCGTATCCTCCGCCGCCAGGTCCACGGCGTCGGCCGAATCCTTCGTAAAGGTTGCCAGGCCGCATTCTTCGGGGGGATAGGTCGAAACAAACAGGGGTCGAACGAGAGGCCTGGATTCTTTCCAAGCTGGGATTAGTCGGTGCGGCATTTAGTTGCTCTTTTTTGGGAAGCGGTTGTTGGCTATTTGCTTTTTTTGTGCTGCGTGCTCTGCATGTTGCCGAATCTGAGGGAAAACTAATTCAAGGGTTGCTGTGACAAGTGAATGAGCTTGATGTTTTCCAGGGGGCCGTAAGGTTAGACCTCGACCGCAAGGATGGAGATATCGTCTTGGGGTCTCGCCGATCCATGCCATCGCGCGATCGTGCTCACGAGGGCAGCGACGCTCTCCTGTATCGGCCCGGACGACCCTCGGCCGATCGCCTCCAGCAGCCGGACGTTGCCAAACTGTTCGCCGGCTGCATCCATCGCTTCGGGAACGCCATCCGAGTAAAGGTACAGACGGTCCCCGGCGCCCAATCGAACCGACCGTTCCTCGTAGGCCCCTTCGGCCAGGCCGATCGCGAACCCCTGGCTTTCCAGAATCACCGGATCGGCGCCGCACGGCACATGCACTGGGCCGGGGTGGCCTGCGGAGACGTAGCGGAACTCCCCGCTCGAAACGTTCAGGATTCCGTAGATCATCGTAGCGAACTGCTGGGTGGCCAGGTCGAACGGGAAGAGTCGATTCAGGCGGTCGGCGACCTCAGCCGGCGGCGTGATGTCGAACCTTGTTCCGCGCGCGTCTCCCGGCCCCACCGTAGCATCATCATCGCGGATCAGAATCGAGGACGGCTCCGACGGCGGCGAGAGGAGGCGGCTCAGCGTCACTGACAATAGCGCCGACGCGACGCCATGGCCGCTCACGTCCAGGACATAAAGCGCGACCTTGTCATTGCCAAGCGCGATGATGTTCAGGCCGTCGCCGCCCAGTTCGTCGCAGGGTTGGTAGTTCCAAGCGAAGTCCGTGCCCAGGATGCGACGTACCTTGCGGGGTAAGAACGACTCCTGGATCCTTGCCGCCGCCTTCAGGTCACGGGTCATACGGGTGTTGACCTTCGCCAGTCGCTCGTTGGTCTCCTCCAACTCGACTTGCAGGCGGCGGAGCTTCAGGTGCGTCTCGACGCGCGCGTGCAATTCTTCCATCTGAAACGGCTTGGTAAGGTAATCCACGCCGCCGATGCAAAAAGCCTTGACCTTGTCCAGCGGTTCCGTAAGAGCGCTGATGAAGATGACAGGAATGTCCTTGAGCTCGGCGTCTGCCTTAAGGCATTCGCATACTTCGTAGCCGTTCATCTCCGGCATGTTGATATCGAGCAGGATCAAGTCCGGGGGGTCGCGCCGCGCCGCCAGGAGCGCCAGCTTGCCGCTGGGAACGGGGCGAGCTTTATATCCGCGGTCTTTGAGCATGCCGGCCAGCACCTGGAGATTTGCCGCTGCGTCGTCCACCACCAGGATGCCACCGGTGGATCGTGGGGACTTCGCCTGTCCCGCGGATACGAGCAAGTCCCGAGCGGCGGTGGTCGCACCGTGTACGGAAGACGCGGCGCCATTCTCGCGACCGGCTTCAATGTCAACCGTTTGCAAACTCATCGATCGCTCCCGGCAAAAGTCAATGAACTTGCCGCGGCTTCTCCCGTTCCGAATAAGTCGAGTAGCTTCTGATACTCAAAGTGTTCGGCCAGGCGACGCAGCTCCTGGGCGAGGCGTTGATCGCGGATTTCAACGTCGTGGATCTTTTCCAGCAGATCATCCAAATCCGCCCGGATGATTGCCTCAAGCATCGGATGTATGAGATCCTGCGACAACCTCGCCAGCGACTCCGGGAAGTCGATCGTTTCTTCCGGGGCTGCGGCTGCGCGCTGATCGGCGTAAACGTACTCGACGCCGAGGTGCGTGTGGATCTTCTCGAACAGCTCCGCTTCCTGAAACGGTTTGCCAATAAAATCGTCGGCGCCGATCTCCAGCAGCTCCTGGCGGTTTTCTTCCATCGCACTGGCAGTTACCGCGATGATCTTGGTTTCCTTGCCGCGGCGGCCCGCTCGGATTTGGCGAATCGCCTCATGGCCATCCATCACTGGCATGCGGAAATCCATCAGGATCAGATGAGGCTTCCATTGCTCAAACTCCTTGACCGCTTCCTCGCCGTCGGTCGCCAGCCGGATCTCAAAACCCACAGGGCCAAGTAGCTGCGCCAATAGCTCGCGGTTATTCTCAATGTCGTCGGCAATTAGCACGCGGCACTTCGCCTGACCGGGTTGGAGCTTCAGCACATGCCGGCCCGTGTCCTTGGTTTGCACCGCGTGCGCCTCACCCTCTCTCAGCGGCAAGTCAATCACGAAGACGCTGCCTTTACCGACATGACTCTTCACCGTAATGTCACCGCCCATCAGGCGTATAAACTCCCGGCTGATCGCCAGACCGAGCCCCGTTCCGGTCCCCGCCTGTTGCCCGGTTTTGGTTTGCTCGAAATGTCGAAACAACTTGCCTTGCTCGTCCGCCGAGATGCCCGGGCCGGTGTCCTCTACTTCGACGCGCAGGCAGGGTCCGGTCTCGCCCTGACGGTCCGCGCACACGCGCACGCCGACACCGCCCCGCTCCGTAAACTTGACCGCGTTGCCCAACACGTTGATAAACACCTGGCGCAGCTTGTTGATGTCGGACACGATGTATTGCGGGACGTCGCCGATCAGCTCCACGCGGAAAGACAACCTTTTCGCGTCGGTACGGACGCGGAACATCATCTCCAGGTCCTTGAGCAATTCGGACAGATCGAAGGTGGTTGGATTCAAGGTGGTGCGGCCGGCCTCGATTTTCGACATCTCTAGGATGTCGTTGATCAGTGCGAGCAAATGCTCGCCGCTGCGGTTGATGGTGCCCAAGTACTGGCTTTGTTTGGCGGTGAGAGCCTGGTCCCGCAGCATCAATTGCGAGAACCCCAGGATGGCGTTCATGGGGGTGCGAATTTCGTGCGACATGTTCGCCAAGAAGGCGCTTTTGGCGCGGTTGGCGGCTTCGGCGGCTTCCTTCGCTTTAGCCACCTCTTCCTCGACGCGCCGCCGTTCGGTGACGTCCTCCATTGCCAGCACGAGTAGCTCGCCATGGTGGCCCGCCTGGAGCTTGCGGGCGTTGAGCAGCATCACCCTGCGGCCGATGGCCGGGAAGGTGTGCTCCAGCTCGAAGTCGTCGAAGACGGAACTCTTCGGGACGATGTCCTCCAGTAACGTTCGCAGGTCGGGAATATCCCATTGACCGTTGCCCAGCTCGTAGATCAGGCGGCCCTCAGTCTCTCCGTGCGAGACGTGAAACGTTTGATAGAAAGCGCGGTTGGCGGACCGGACGCGCAGCGTAGCATCCAATATCAAGAGCGGCTCGCGCACGGTATCGACGATGTTCTGAGCGTAGGTCTCGATGGCCTTCAAATCCGCTTCAATGCGCCGCCGAGCCGTCACGTCCTCCATCGCCAAAACCAAGAGCTCGCCGTGGTCTCCGGCCTGGAGTTTCCGCGCGTTAAGCAGCATCACCCTGCGGCCGATGGCGGGAAAGGTGTGTTCCAGCTCGAAGTCGTCGAAGACGGAACTCTGCGGGACGATGTCCTCCAAGAGCGTGCGCAGATCGGGGATGTCCCATTGGCCGTTGCCCAGCTCGTAGATGAGCTGGCCCTCGGTTTCCCCGGGCGAAACGTGGAACGTCTGGTAAAAAGCGCGGTTGGCGGACCGGACGCGCAGCGTGGCATCGAGGATCAACAGCGGCTCGCGCACCGTATCCACGATGTCCTGCGCGTAGTTCTGAATGTCTTCGACCAGCGGTCGTTCCATCATGTCGTCTTTCTGTACGTCGCATCACCGCTCGCGCACAGCGACTTCAAGTAGCGCGGCAGCTCATCGATGAATCCAGGTACACTGATATTTGGACTCGGCATCGGTTTAGATACGTCCCATCAGCACCAGGACGATCAGAATCAGCACGATCAGTCCCAGTCCACCGCTCGGACCATAACCCCAGTTCCTGCTGTGCCCCCACCTGGGTATCGCCCCTAATAGCATCAGAATCAATATCACGATCAAGATCGTGCCGAGCATTTTCAGTCTCCTTAAATCAAAAGTCGAACCTGGTAATTTGATGGGGAGCTTTACTTCGTTTCCACATGGTTTGCTGGGCGATCGGCGGAGTTTTTCTCTCCCCCGATCACGTTTTCCGTCAACTCGGCGGACTTCTCTTTTACCGCCTTGGCATCGTCTTTGATCTTGTCCCTATCCATCGTCAGATTCACATTGACTTTGTTGCTTCCGTCGTTGCCGTCGGGACTCGACAGGGCGAACCAGCCTCGGTAGAAGCCGACGGCAACGATGACGATTGCGACCACGATCAGCAGCCTGAATAGCTTCTTCATGTATCAACTCCTTCTTGGGGGCGCCTGCGGCGAATCGCCTAAGTGGCCCCCTCCCTGACGATTTCAATCAAGCACGGCTCTTAGCGACCCCGTCGAAGCCAGACCTCAAAAACCGACAGGCATCGCTGTGCCATCCGGCGAAATGCCGCGCTTTGGTCCGGCGTGGACGCGTTCCCAGACCTCAAAGCGGTGAACGGGAACATCCTTATCGGCCTCGAACCCGAGCCGGACCCTGCTCCCCTCGATCTCGAGCACCGTCACTTTGAGCATCCGCTCGTGGCGATCGTTGCCGCCGACCATCACAGACTCACTGGCTTTTCTCGATAACACCAACATGGGAGAAAACTCCATTTCTTGGGGTACAGCCGGTCGGCAGCCAAGAACGTACATGGCTGCTACGGCTGGATCTAACAAATCGCACTCGCATAGTTCACTTCATCCGCTTCGTTCATCGCTACGGCCTCTTCGACCGATCGCACCAGCCGATTTCGCGCCAAGAGCAACAGCTCCGACAAAGTGCGAAAGGCGACGGGTTTGATCAGGTAATGGTCGAAACCCGCCTGCATCCCAAGCGCATGGTGATCCGCGTCGGCATATCCCGTTACGGCGATCAACAAACAGTCGTCGACCACACTCGACCGGCGTAGTTCGCGCGCCAGGCAGAGACCATCCATCTTCGGCATCGCAATGTCCACGAACGCCACATCCGGGTGGAGCGCCGCGACCATTTTCAGCGCCGTCGGCCCGTCGTAAGCGATCTGGACCTCATGTCCGCACTTCTGGACCAACACGGACATCATGTACGCCAGATCCGTGTTCTCATCGACAATCAGCACCCGAAGCGGACGATTGGCCGCCCTAATGGTCACGCTCTCGTCGTCGTGTCGCCAAGTCGTGACTTGCTCGGCGAATGTCTGAACTGGTTCACAAGCTTCGCGGTTTGCCGCCGCTTTCGATCCCTCCCAAGTGTTTGCGCCCATCGATGGGCTCCCTTTCTAATGAATGTCCTGATCCAACTCCGCTCCATGTGCCCGCCGGCACACTGCCGGCAAGCAGGAACACCTGCACCACGGTTCCCGTCGTGAACGCTTTAACCACGGTGCCCGACTCCGCTTCGACCTCCGCAGTCGCTTCGCGCACCTCCACACCCGTGATCCTCTTAATCTCCTTCCGCAGCCAATCGAAAGAGTTTGCGAACAGCTCCCGATGAAACTCCTGGACTCGATTCGCGCCCCCCGGAGTTTGTGCCAGCGCCCTCTCGGCCGGCGACAAGGCGCCGTGCAATGTGATCACCAGCGTGGTGTCACTCAGGACGACGGTCACCGATTTCGGTGCGTGCCCTGTAAGGCGCTCCTCGAACGCGCTTGCCGCTTCAGCAAGCTGCTGCGCCACAGTTGAACTGAGCTTGTTCTCCGTTGGTAAAATGGACTTGATCATTCGCGTTCACTCCTTTGCGGCCGCATCTGTTCCACACGGCCAAAAAAAAACCGACGTGGCTGCACACCCTGAGGTATGCTGCCACGTCGGCTTACTCGTTAACAGGCCCCCCGCCGCGGCGGGTTGCCGTTCAGCTAGTTATCCGAATGACTTCCGTCAGGCAATTTCCTGCCGGCGGATTACCCAGACCGCCGGCACGTCACTTGCCGCCTTCAGTATAGGGCAGGAAAAGTAGAATGCAATGGCATTCTGTATCGGTTCGGTACAAGTTATGATTGGTTCGGCCATTTCGCCGGATGATTACGGTGCATCACGTCTATGATTGCGAACTCGGGCCTTTACCCATGAAAGGCGTGCCGCTGGCAATCGCAACAGATTTCGGGGTTGCAATGAAGTCACAAGGAGAAATCGAAGCCGCCATGTGCGAGGGGATCACGCGCTTTGAGCAGGAATACATGGGCCGGGGACCCAAGGATATCCACGCACACCTGATCGGCGACTTACTCGTTGTACGGCTGAAGGGCGTTTTGACTGCGGCCGAACAACATTTGGTTCGTTCGCTACCCGCCGAAAAGGGGAGAGACTTGCTGAAAGAGGTTCGCACCCAGCTCATCGAAGCGGCACGCGGGGTCTTGGAGTCGCTCGTTCAGGAGGTCACCGGTGTCAAAGCTTTGAGCCTGCACCACGACATCAGTACCACGACCGGCGAAGAGGTGGTGCTGTTTACACTGGTCGAGTCGCCGGAGTTTCGCGAGACGAAGAGGCCAGCTAGAGCTTGAACTCCAGCGACTGCTAGCATGTCAGCTCTGCAAAAGCTGCCATTGACCCGACCGGACCTGTCTCTATAATCCGGCCCGCAAATGCCAGCATGGTTCAGCGGCATTCTGCGCCGAGTTTTCGCTTTGTGTGTAGTTTGACCGCGGAAACTCCGATTTTGAGAATTGAGAGCGTTAGGCAGTCCTTATCTCTTTGTCGGTTCCGACAAGAGCCCGGTCGATCAATCATTTCATTCCGTTCTCAGGGAAGAGAACGCGGGCCAACGCGACAAGGATGTCGCGGCGTGTGCCGCCGATCTCTTTCCGAGGCTTGCACAAGGCGCACGAGCGATGCGATTCACCCCGGCCCGGTTCGCGGTTCTTCTGGCGGTGTCGTTGGGCATGTCCGGCTGCAAATCGAGCCCGCCCAGCAGTTGGTTCGCGTTCGGTAAGAAGGACTCCGCCGACGCAAGTTCCCTGGCAGGGGCGCCGCCACATAAGCCCTCGCTGCCGTCGAGCATGGCCGGCCAGGGCTCGCCGTCGGGCGCCGCCTCGATGACAAATCCCAGCTCGCTGGCCAGCAACGCGTCTTCGCCTTTCGGTGTGCCAGCCGGTTGGAACGGCGGCGCCAGCGCCAGCACGGCTGCGAATCCGTATCCCGGTACGCCGGCCAGCTACACCCCGTCGTCGTATCCGTCGACCGGCATGCCGGCGACCGGAGGCGCGGCTGTAGCCACAACAAATCCCGCGACTCCCTACGGGGCGCAACAGTACGGCGCCGCGCAGCACAGCGCCGTGGCGACCGGCAGTAGCACCGCCACCACGCCCCAATCGGGCTTTTATAACGGCAACGGCTATGGCGCCGGATCGAGTGTTGCCACAACCGGCAGCAACGGCGCACTTCCTAGTTATAGCGCTGGCAATGCCGCGAACACTTATGGGACGCCAGGCGGAAGCGCCTATGTCAGCACCGCGGCGAGCGCGCCCGGCTATGGCGCCGCAAGCGGCGCCAATCCGTACGCCGGCGTAACGAGCTGGAGCAACAGCGCGCCGGGTTCCGCGGGCGTCAACGCGTACGGTGCGAGCGCGGGCGCGGGTCAAAGCTTGACCGATGGATCGTCGCACAGTAATTTGAGCGGTACCGACGCCGGCGGCGCATACTCCGGTGGCGGCTACGTCGCGTCGCCAAGCGGGCTCGACGACACGCGGACAGCCGACGCTCGCAACGCATATGGCACCGGTTCGACGAACTATATATCCGGCGGCACACCTGGCCAGAATGGGTATGTCCCAGGCGCAACCGGGTACAATCCGGGCAGCAACGGCTACACAGTTCCGGATTACTCGTATGGCGGCGGGACGAGCGCCACGAACCCGCCGCAGAGCGGAGCCGTATCCACAAGCGCCGCGGATGCTACCAGCGGATCGCAACGCACGGGCAAGCCCTATCGTCCCGGCGGCACCAGCGACTACCGGCCGGGTGCAAACTCAGCCGCTCCCTGGGGCGTGCAGCCGGGCTCGTCCGGCGCAAGCGGTCTGGACGCCGGCGCGAACGGTTTAGGGGGCATGGGCGCAGCCAGCAGCTCGCGCGCGATGGGCCCCCACGGGTCGAGTGCCGTGGGCGCAACGGCCGCGGGCGGCGCGATCATGCCTGCGACTTACGAACCAGCCCCGACGCAGGGCCTGGGTTCGGCAGGCGCCACGTCTTCGGCAGCCAACGGAACGTCTTACGCGGCCGGCTCGACGACACCTGGCGGGTACAGCGGTGCGGGCGGCTCGTCTACGCTTCCCGGCGCACCGACCAATGTCTCCATCGGTGGTTCCGCCTCGGCCGGCGCGATGTTCCGGTAGTTGGCGCTTTAGACTCCCTCGCCAACCAAATGGGCCGGCGCCGCAAGGTCGCCCCGGTCTTCGGAGGCGGACGAATTCCAGGGATCCTCTCCGTTCTCCGTAAGCAGCGGTGGGTAGGGCTGGATTCGCGGGCCGTTATGGAAGAACACGCGGTTGCGACCGGCAGCCTTGGCGCCATAGAGCGCGGCATCGGCGCGAGCCAGCAGCGATTGCGAGTTGTCGCCATCGGCCGCGGCAGCCACGCCGCCGCTGATGGTCAACGGCAGGGTCGTCTCGATGCGCTCGCGCAATCGGTTGGCGAAGATGCATCCCCCTTCGAGCATCGTTTGTGGCATGACCACGACGAACTCCTCGCCGCCGTAGCGCGTGACCAGGTCCGTGTCGCGAACGCTATCGGCCAACACTCGGGCCACCGACGCCAAAAGCGAGTCGCCGTAAGCGTGCCCCTGTTCATCGTTGATATGCTTGAAATGGTCGATGTCGAAGATCACGATCGAGAACGGCAGCTTATAGCGGTTCATCAGCGCAAAATGCGATGCCAGATACTCGTCGAGCGCCCGGCGGTTGCTGACGCGCGTCAACGGGTCGGTCCGCACCTCGGTGAACGACATCAAGTAGCCGGTCTGCTGCCGGATCTCGTCATACGCACTGGCCAATTGTGTCGCCAACTTCATCGTCGGCTTGATCATGCTCTCGGCTTCTTTGCGGAGCTCGTGCCACGAGGGCTCGTTCTGCTCCGTCCCCAGTGAGAACACGCGATCTTTGAACTCCACGATGCTGGCGTGATGCGCGGCCAGGTGCTGGCGGACCGATTCAGCAATCTTCTCCAGCTCCTTGGCCACCTGCTGCGCGCGCTTGAGGTCGCGGCGATGCTGCTCCTCGATGGATACAACGACCGCCGCGCTGCGCTTTCCTATCACGTAGCCCAACGTCGCGACTGCCGCCAGCGCGACCGGTAGGGGCAAATGAACGGTCCATTCCCAGAAGGCGAAGAGAGACATACGCTTGATCTTTGTTAAACGCTGGACTGTTGCAGGTGAGTGGCGCGAGGGGACAGGCTGTGCTCAGTTCGATGCCGGATCCTTCGAGGCTCGGCATCGATTAGTAATTCGACCGTGAGCCGAATCCTCGCAGCGCAAGGAACCCGATGACCAGAGCGGCGCACATGGCGAGAAACCACTCTTGGCTATCGAGCCGGAAAACCCAGTCGACCGTTTCCTTGAAATAGTTCCACATCGGGCGCCCTCTCGTGATTGCGGCATGCGTCGATCGCCCGCAGAACGGCGTCGGCGTCTATTGCGCGACGCGTCTGCGAGCCGTTCAGCACTTAACTGTAGGTCACGCCAAATAAAACGGGACGCAATCCGGACGTTCCGCGTAAACCGGCCACACTTGCGAGCCTGTACCGCAGGGCTATAATTCAGAATTCCCGCACAAGCGGCAGCGTCTGCCGAACCGCGCGCCCTGGCAACTGGATCGGACGCACGGATCGGTCGATTGGCCGCAAGTCCTAGCGGGAAAAGCGTTTGGGGGTGTAGCTCAGTTGGTTAGAGCGCCAGCCTGTCACGCTGGAGGCCGCGGGTTCGAGTCCCGTCACCCTCGCTTGTTGCTCGATTCGAAGCCGGCGATTGCGTGCGCAACATATGGTTCCTCGAGCTTCGTAATCTCCTCGGAGCCGAGTTCTACCGAGAGTGCAGCGACGGCGTCTTCAGATGATCCGGCTTTGTCGCTCTTGATGATGCAGAAACGCCATTTGAACTGTCTCCCGCGCCTGAGTAGTTCATTCCGCATTGGCCATCTCGACGCGCTGCGCCCAGAAGGTTCGCGCTCGATCGTGCCATGGCAGCACCTGCCGCAGGTCGACTTCGTCGGCGAGGTTGGCTTTGACACGGCGGATGCGCTCGTCGGTCCAATCGAGAAAGAACTGCGCGGAACGGCGGCTGATGCGATGCTTGGCCGCGTCAGTTTCGACGAACCAGGGCGCCGTGGAGGCAAAGCGAAAAGTCTTTTCGACGTCGGCGACGGCGCAAACAAGGAACCAACCTGGCTCGTCAAGCGTGAACCTTACGGTGCGCTGTTGAGTCAGCTCGTCGGAGCAATCGATTGTCTTCACGACTTCCCCGTTGTGGATTAGTTCCAGCCGCGAGATGCGATCGGTCGACGTAAGTTGAATCTCTAAGTTGACAGCAAGACCCTTGCCGTCCTCCGCCTTGAAGGTCGCTCCCGGCAACTGGTCGTTGGCTTTGACGACCAACAGCGGACCGTTGGTCACAAACGATTGACCGCGTGCGAGGGCCTCGAACCAGGTCTCAGGCGTGAACGGCTTATCCAGATGCACGTAGATGCGGTTGTAGCCCACGGGGTTCGGCAGCACGCCGGAGGCGCTGCCGGCGGACGGCGGAATCCGCAAACCGCTGTTGAGCAGTTGGTAGTAGATCTCCTGCGTCCAGAAACCATTGCCGCGCGGGTCGGGCAAGCGCCCGCGGTCGCGCGGCTTGCCCCAGGCCTCGTTAGCCAGCATCGAGCTGCGGCACATGTGATTGTTGGCCAGGCCGATCGAAGTCATCCGGCCGCTGGCGAGCCACACCGGCACATCCCACCAGAACGGCTTTTCAATGTCGATCCAGACGTTCGCGTTCCGTTGCCGGGCCTCCTCGACAAAGAACATCGGGGAGGGGACTTCGCGCTTGCTGCCGGTGAGATCCAGCGGCCGGTCGAGACCGAAGTACAACAAGGCGCCCCCTTCGCGCTCGTCTTCGCCGGCCATCACCTGATAGAGCCGATGTCCGTCAAACGACCGCGTGAGCTGCCGCGGGATCGCACGATCCTTCCATAGATTCCGGTTGTTCCACCAGGTGATCACGGGCGCGAAATCGAGGTCTTCCGCCGCCATGAGTTGCTCGATCTCCTCGAGCGGTCGATGCACGTGCAGATCGCCGGAGTACCAACCCGCCTGCCGCAGGTTCGCGACGCGTTTGAGCGTCAGCCCTAGCTCAGTCGTTTTGCCGGCAACGCACTCGATTTTACCGGCCTTCCGCTCGTACTCGGGTCCGCGTTCGACTTCATAGTCGTAAACGCCGGGATTGAGTTCCGTTGCGATGTCACCTGAGCAGACGAAATGATCGTGCCAGAATGGCTGACCGGCCACGCGTTGCGGTTCGCCGCGCTCGTTGCGCAGATGAACGCGGCAGGGCAGCGGCTCACCGGCGGCATCAGCGACCTTGATCTCCAGCCGAACCGTATTGTCCGCCGGCTCAGCCGACACAGCCGCCGCACAAATGACCAGGCCCATGGCGGTCGACAGAATGGCGCAACGCCCTGGCAAGGAACACCGACAGGCGCAGATAAAAACAGATTGCCACAGAGATTCGGCGGCGGCAGGCGCGTTTGCAGTCCAGCGGCTCTGTATCTGTGTTCGTCGATCTCGGTCTGTGTTCATCTGTGTTCCCTCCCTCCGAGACTTGTTGATATCTCCCCAGCTCCGCTGCGCTGAATTGTAACCGAAATGTTCTCCTTCGCTCCCCCAGGAGCGGCCTGTTTCGGACAAGTCCGGAATTTATATGAGCACGATCATTTTCCGTCTTGACAGGCCCCCGCCGGCCGAATAATATGATCGTGCTCATATTACTGGCGCGCGGGAAGCCATGCGAATCACTGCCCAACAAAAGTCCGCCACGCGTCAGCGGATTCTGGATGCCGCGATCGAGTTGTTCCGCACCCACGGCTTCGAGGGCACCACGACGCGCGATATCGCCCTCTCGGCGGAAATCGCCACGGGGACGCTGTTCAACTACTTCGAGACCAAAGAAGCGATCGTGGCCGAATTGGCAGAAGAAAAGCTGGCCAGCGCCCGCGCCGCGTTCACCGAGGCAACCAAACACGCAGGCCTGGACGAGGCTCTCTTCGCGCTGGTCGCCGCTGAGCTGCGCCAACTCAAAGCGCTGCGTAAATTGATGCTGCCGCTGTTGGAGACCACGCTCTCGCCGCTCACCACGTCGCGATCGCCGGTGAACGATTCGCTGCGAACGGAACACCTCGAAATCGTCGCCGGCCTGGCGCGGCAACATGGCTATGCCGAGCTTTCACCCTTGGCGCTGCAAATGTATTGGACGCTTTACACCGGAGTGCTGGCGTTCTGGGCCGGCGACAAGTCGCCCAAACAAGAAGACACCCTCGCGCTGCTCGACCAGTCATTGGCGATGTTCGTCGCCTGGTTGCGCTCTGGAGTGCGATGACTCGTCATCGCTTTGGATTTCAGTATGGCGTGATAGGCAGAAGACCGTCTGGTTGGAAACCCTGATTTGAAAAAGAAAGCGACGACAAGTCGTCGCACTCCAAAGAAGGAGCACCACAATGCCAACTTCCATCGCCGAATTGATCGCCGCGTTGCCCGAAGATCTGGACGAGCGCGCCGTGTCTGCAACGCCTGAGTTGCCGGAGATCGTTTCGCGGATGTCGCTGCGGCCCATCCCGATCGGACGGTTTCGTCGGCTGACGCTCTTGGGCACACTCCAGGCCAAGATCGCCGCCGCTTATCTGTTCCACTGGCTCCGCGGCTGGTTCAAATCGGCCGACGAAAACCAACGCCTGCTCGCCGAGACCCATTGGCGGACCGCGCTACGGCTCTTGGACTCGATGACTTATCTGCGCGGCGCCGTGATGAAAGCAGGGCAAACGCTGGCCAATTTCCCCGACATCGCGCCGCGCCAGTTCGTCGAGACGCTGGAAACGCTGCACTTTGATGCCCCGCCGATGCATTGGTCGCTGTTGCGCGAGCTGGTGCACAACGAGCTGGGCGACGATCCGGCGAAACTGTTCGCCGAATTCAACACAAAAGCCTTTGCCGCCGCGTCGCTAGGGCAAGTGCATCGAGCACGGCTCAAGACCGGCGAAGATGTGGCGATCAAGATTCAATACCCCGGCATCGCACGCACGATCCGCGAAGACTTCCGCAACTTGTTTCCGTTCTTGCTGCCGGCACGCCTGTCGAAGGATTGGGAAAACACCAAGGACCAGTTCGACGACTTGCGGATGCGGCTGGAACAAGAGACCGATTACGAGCTGGAGGCGGCCAACCTGCAGCAGGCGCGGTCGCTGTTTCGCGAGGACGACGGCATCGTCATCCCGCGCGTCTTTTCGCAGTTCTCGACGGCGCGCATCCTGACCATGGAGCGCATCGAGGGCGTACACATCGACCAGTTGCTGGCCCGCCACCCGTCACAGGCGGAACGCAACGAGTTCGCACGGAAGATTCTGCGGGCCTGGTATCGGATGATGTACGCCGGCCGGCTGTTCTACGCCGACTTTCATCCCGGCAATTTCTTGTTCCTCGACGACGGCCGGCTGGGCGTGATTGACTTCGGGTACGTCCCGCACTTCGCCGATGACATCTGGGATTTGATGCGCAAGATGGACCGGCCGTTGACGACTGGGCGGCGCGACGAACGCATTGCCGCGGTCAAGGAATGGTCGTGGATCGGTGACGACCCGGCCGAGGCAGAGCGGTTGCGGCTCAGCGACGAGTACACCGACTGGTCGTGGCGACCGCGTTACTGCGGCGGAGAGTTTGACTTTGCAGACGAAGCGGATTTCCGCCGCGGCTTCGACCTGTTCCTCGAGATGGTCCGCAAGCGCTACAGCCGCGCCCGGCCAATCACACCCACCATCGCGCGTCAAATGTTCGGCTGGCGATCGATGCTGTATCGGCTGAAGGCGAAGATTGACATTTCGCCAATTGCCGAGGAAGAGATCAAAGCCACCGGTTGGGACCGGAGCGATTACGCCGGCTCGGTTTGATCCAGTCCGGAATTCTGGCGAATTCCGCTACGAGAACACTTACGGCACCTCCGCCGGCAGGCCGTCCGCGCGGTTCGCCAGCCGCCGGTGGACCTGCAGTTCGATCTCGTAGGGGATCCGCTTCACCGAGGCATCGCCCATTACAACGTGGAATGCTTGCTCGTGCGAGCTGCCGTAGCGGTTGCCGTCGTCCTGGGGAACGCCTTGCGCGTTGAGCACCTGGCCATCCGACGCCGGCTCTCGCTCCGCGGTCTTGTACATGTCGTTGTCGTAGCCCACGTTCCAGAACTCGTTGTCGGCCCCGTCGCTCCCGGTGCCATACTTCAGCCGGTTGAGATACTTTTCGCCCGCGAAGTAAGTTTTGCTGACGCCGTCCTTCACGTCTTTGAGCTTCACTACGCTGCGCTCAAAGCTGATGCCGCACATGGCGGGGCTGCCGCCGGGGCAGCGCGTGTTCGGCCAAAAAAAGGCGCCCTTGTCTCCTTCCGCGTAACTGCTCGGCCCGCCGCCATGTTGATTGTCACCCCGGTCGCTCGCATTGACCGAGTAGTCGGATCGCGCCGCCACGCACCCTGGGAGCGGCCCCTGGACATTATGCCCAGGGCTGGAACAAATACCGCTCCAGGTCACAGGAAACGTATCGACCGCACGGCGACTGGGGCACGTCCCCCAGGCCAACGGCGTTTGGACAACTTGTTGAGCCGCCGTCTTCTTGGGCACACTTCCCTGTGCCAGCCCTTTGCCGAGGTCGTGCAGCGCCTGCTCTTCCATGTAAGGCAAAAGGTTGTACATCCAGCCCCCGGGCTGGCGAGCGCCATAACCGCGGTCCGGATCGCCCGACCAAAGCCATCCCCAACCACCCGTCGGATAATGCTTGTGGACGTCCAAGTGGTTGTTGAACGCCAGGCCGATGTTCCTCAGATTGTTGAGGCACTGAGTGCGACGTCCCGCTTCGCGCGCCGCTTGCACCGCCGGCAGCAGGATGGCCACCAGCACGCCGATGATGGCAATGACCACCAGCAGCTCGACCAGGGTAAAGCCACGTCGAGCAAAATGAGACCGATGAGACTGTTGCATGATGAACCTCCTCGATTCGAGTGCGCGCCAATTGTACACGCTCTCAGCGATCATGGTAAGAAAGTTTCTGCCAGGATCTGCTCAAGAAGTTGGCGCGCCGGTTGCGGGAGAGGTTTCTCCTTTTGCAGCAGCTCGACTCTGTCGCGGAACTCCGTGACGACTTGCGGACGGGTCGGCTTGAGGTTTCACAGCGTGGGAGATCCGCTGCAGGTGCTCGGCGTATTGGACCACGTCCTTTGCCAAACCATCCTCCAGGGCGTTGACCAGCATGCTGTAGAGCTGATCCGGATCGTGGCGAGCACTCTCCAGGCCGTCCAGCAGAACGTTGTCTCGCCAGTCTTGTTTGCTGATCATCATTTCGCGGCCATACGCATTGAAGACGCGCATCAGTTCGTCTTCACCTGGCGGCTCGGTGTCAGCCCGCTCGGGAGTGGCGGCCGCTGGAGGTTTCTGGCCGAACAGTTTTGCGAGAAAGCGCATGTAAACCCTGACTAGGACGGCAGATGGGAACCTTAGCGGCGCCCCGCGGCCGGTCGCCGGAAACTCCCTTGGGAAATTGTAGCCCCGGGAAAGACCTGGCATTCGCAAAAAATGATGGCCCCAAATCATTTCCGCCCATAGCTTCGGCTAGAATAGCAGCCGCAAGCTACGCACAACGGCAGAGGCCATCGGACTCGTGAGCGTTCCGGCACTCGTGAATTCTTGCGCGTTCGAGCTACCTGGACCCGTCTGCGGGGTTTAACAATTGACGGCTGGCTCTATCAAACTTTGAGGGTAGACGCATGATTCGCAGCTTCTTAGTGACGCTCGCTATGTTGTTGGTCGCGACTTCTTCGACTCGGCTGCTGGCGGTCCCGATGGAGATCCGCTTGATTGGCATCACGGGGAAACAGAGCACCGGCGAAAGCGGAGTGAGTCCCGATGACGACAAGCTGTTCGAGATCAACCTCACCAATGCAGCGGTCACGCCGCTCATCAAGTTGCCGTTCGTGCCCGACTCGACGGCGATCGGGTTCAATCCGGAGAACGGCTTGCTGTATCGCACGGCCGGATCGGAAGCCTATCGTAACCAACCGAACAGAATTGCCTTCAACGACAACCAGTTCATGCAGACGGTCGACGTGTACACGCCGGGTTTCCCGCAAGTTGGCATCTTCAACTCCAACGCCCCGGGCGATACCGGCTTTGGCCCGTACGGCCTACCGGCGCCTCGGCCAAACTTCGTGCTGCCAGCCGAACGCCGTACTGACGACCAGACTGACCCGATGTTCCGACAAAATGGCCCGAACGAGTATCACGCGTTGCGAGACCTCACCTGGTCGAGCAGCGAGCACTTGTTCTACGGCGCCGATGAGCGCGGTATCTACCGCCTTACGCCTGAGGGCGAATCAACTTTCGTCGGTCACCCCGGCGGTCTGGAGCCGAAAGGCATCACCTTCTTCAACATCAACGGCCAGCGCCGGTTGCTGCTCTCCGAACGTGACGGCCCGACTTTGTCCACCATCGACCCGATGACCGGGCTGATTGTCGGAGACCCTGTTGTACTCGTCGACGAGTTGCTATCGGCGTTGACCGGCGTGCTCAGCCTCGTCGAGCATCCGGACGGTACCACGCTGTACGGCATCACGAAAAAGCCCGACCACCGCGAGTTGATTCGCATCGACCCGGTCACCGGCAACACTACGATGGTGGGCATTCTCGACCCGCCGGGCGACGCGGAATTCGCGGATCTGGCGTTCGTCTTTAAAGAGGCGCCGGTGATTCACACCTGGAACGTCGATGTGAACGGCAACTGGTCCCTCGCGGCCAATTGGACCAATGGCGAACCCAACGGCGTCGGCGTGGCGGCGAGTTTTCTCGGCGCGATTACCGCCCCGCGCACCATCACGATTGACGGTCCCAGAACCGTCGGCAGTCTGACGTTCAACAACGCCAACAGCTACACGCTCGCTGGCACCGGCCCGCTGACCATCGACAGCGATCAGGCGGCCACGATCGACGTCCTGGCCGGCAGCCATACGATTTCGGCGCCGATTTCATTTCCCGCCGGTCAGACGGTGAACAAGACGGGACCAGGCACGTTGACCCTCAGCGGCGTCCAAACGCATGGCGCGGGGGCTGTGCTCGCTGCGAATGGCGGCGTGACGAACCTGAATAGCGATGGTGGCGCCAACCTCTCGGTGCAGGCCAACGCCAGGGTCAATTTCGGCGCGACGCAGCATCTGGCCGGATTACAGATCGGTGCGGGCGCGACAGCCCAATTAACGGCCGGCGCGAGCAAGAACCTGGCGACGCCATCACTGACGATCGCCGGCACTCCTGCCGCGCCAACCGGGACACTGGACGTGACCAATAACGCGCTGGTGCTCGACTATGTGGCCGGATCGAGTCCGACCATGGACGTCCGCCAGCGGATCATTGCCGGACGCGGCAAGACCGGTCTGGGCGCCACGTGGAATGGGCCGGGCATTACCAGCAGTACGGCGGCGGCGGATGCCGCGACGAACCCCGAGGCCACCTCGGTTGGATACGCCGCCAATATCGAATTGCCCTTGGGACCGTATGCTGAATTTCGCGGCCAACCCGTCGATGACACGGCGGTCCTTGTCCGCTACACGCGCACCGGCGACGCGAACCTGGACGGTGTGGTGAACGACGACGACGTCACGATTATCGGCGCGACCTATGCGCCCGGCGTTCCTCAACCGTCGTGGGCTTTGGGCGACTTCGACTACAACGGCTTTGTAGACGATGACGATGTCACGCTGTTGGGCGTCTTCTATGATCCGACCGCCATGCCGGTTCTTGCGCCGGTCGAGGCAGTCGCCGGAGGCGTTGCCGCCGTGCCGGAGCCTTCGACGATGGTCCTGCTTGGCGTGATGGCGGTTGGGATATTGATGAGGCGGCGATTTCGTCGCGGGCTCTCGCGATAAACATCGTCGTACGTACCAAAGCCGGAAGCGCCGAGGCGGAATGATATCGCTGCTCGCCACCACCCGGCTCGCCCGAGTGGAGCGGTGTCTGGCAACCAGATGCCATATTAAGGACTGGTTCCGCCCCCACCCCGCTTGCCGGGGTGGAGCGATGTTTTCGACGCAACGGCATGCCGGAGCCGTCGCCGCGGTTTTTGCTTGTATCGCCGCTCCGCGCGCGGTAACACAATTTAATGCGAGACCACCGTGTGATGAGTGAATCGGCTTCTCGAAGCTGCAAGCAACACGAGCCGGAAGCTCATTCTTTTTCTACTGGAGGATCACCAATGCTCAGGCTACTTGGAATCGGAACGGTGCTGGTGATGGTTGCCGCGACTCCGGTTGGGGCCATCGTGATCGACTTCAACGCTCCGGCGTACACCGATGGGCCTCTGCCGGATCAGAACGACCCGCTCGGAATGTGGACCACTTCGACCGATCGGGGATTCATCAACGTCGAGAATACGGCTACGAACGGCCGCCTGATCATCCAACCGAATCCGGACCCGCCTTTTCACAATGCCATGCTGTCACTGCCATCGCCGATCGCTCCCGACGCGAACAACAAGATCATCGCCAGCTTCGACTTCTTCCTAAGCACCGAGGGGACCGAGGGCGGCAATATTTGGAAGATGATGCTGAAGGACGCGGAGGGCTTTGACCTGGCCCGCGTGCAGGGACAAAAGGATCGTGTCGTCGGACGGCTTCCGCAGGGCGGCGGGATGATTACGCCCCCGATGATCGTTGGCGGCGGCAATCCCACCACGCGGACGATGTTCATTGAGATCGACACCACGGGCGACGGCGGCATGACCAGCTACTACCAGGACAGTATCAGTCCCGCGAACCTGCTGGGCTCGTTCCCCTATACGACGCTGCTCGACTCAGTGGCTTTAATTCAGATTGAAACGTTCCAGCGCACGGACATCTTGGACAATCGCGCCCGCCTCGACAACATCCGTATTATCGGGGCACCGGAACGCCATACGTGGAACATTGACAGCGGCGGCAACTGGTCAGACCCAGCCAATTGGTTCACCGCGGTCCCTAATGCGGCGGATGTAGAGGCGCTGTTCGGCAGCGCCATTCAGTCGCCGCGCACCGTGACCGTGAATGTTCCGATCACGGTCGGCGCAATCACTTTCGAGAGTGTCAACGCCTACACCATCGCCGGCCCAAACGCTCTGACGCTCAATACCACGAGCGGCGAAGCACGACTGAACGTCCTCAGTGGCAGCCATACGATCAGCGCGCCGATCACGCTGGCGGATCATACGACGATCACGGTTACGCAACCCACCAGCAATCTGTCGCTAACCGGCGCCCTGACGGTGACTGGACAGAACCTGACCAAGGCCGGAGCCGGCACGCTGACGGTCAATAACGTTCGCGCGGCGGGCCTGACGGTGAACGAAGGCACGGTCACAGTGGCGCCCAACGGCACAAACGCCGGCGCTTCGTCCGTTGGCTCTCTCTCGATCGCAGGGGGCGCCACGCCGACCGCAAAGCTCGATCTCAACAACAATTCCGCCGTGATTAACTACACTGGCCCCAGCCCGCTCGCCACAGTCCGCACTCAATTGCTGGCCGGCCGGGGCGGCGCAGGTCTCGGCAAAACCTGGAACGGCCCGGGCATTACCAGCAGCGCCGCGAATGCCGCCAACACGGCCGAGCCGGAGTCACGCTCGATCGGCTTTGCCGAAAACGCCAGCTTGCCGCTGGGCGCCTATACCACGTTCCGCGGCCAGACCGTGGACGACACCTCGGTGCTCATGGCGTTCACACGGACCGGCGATGCGAACCTGGATGGCGTGGTCAACGACGACGACGTGACCATCGTCAGCGCTACCTATGCCCCGGGCGTCGCGCAACCGTCGTGGGCCTTGGGCGACTTCGACTACAACGGATTTGTGGACGACGACGACATCACGCTGTTGGGCGTCTTCTATAATCCCGCCGCGCCGCCGTTGGCTGCACCGGTCGACGGAGCCGCGGCAGGCGTTGCCGCTGTGCCAGAGCCAGCGAGCCTGGCGCTCTTCGCTTTGGGGGGCATCGCGATTGCCTTCTGGAGTGCGGCGACTCGTCGCCGCTTTGGATTTCAAAAGGATTAAGCGCGGACGAACGCTGACGTCGCGCGTCTGACGGCCTTCTTAGGCAGCCTTCCGCCGTCGACTCTTGAGAACGGCCTTAGATGGCCGTCCAACACCAATTGCGCTGATGGATCGCTCCCGCATCTGCTAAAATCGCCGCAAACCAGAATTCCTCCAGAATTCCTGTCCGGTTGCGGCGGCTTTTCTTAGGGTCTGTAGCGGAGGGCCAGGGCATGCAGGCCGATGACCAGAGCGTTGCCGGCCTGCTTGCGCAAGTGGCCGCCGGACAGACCCAAGCCATTCAGTCGCTCCTACAGATTCACCGTGACCGGCTGAAACGGATGATCGCCATTTACTTTGACAACCGGCTCTCGCGGCGTGCCGATCCATCGGACGTGGTCCAGGAAACGCTGGTCGAGGCGGCGCGGCGGCTGCCGGAATACGCCGGCCAACAGGCGATCCCGTTTTATCCGTGGCTGCGTCAACTCGCGCGGGAGAAGCTCTTGCAGCTCAAGCAGCACCATGCGACGCAAAAGCGGGCCATCCACCGCGAAGAGCCGCTCGAGCCGTCCGACGCCTCGGCCATGTATCTCGCCGAGCGGTTCGTCGCCACCGGCACCGGCCCCAGCGAGCGCTTGATGCGAGAAGAACAAAAGAAGCATGTCCGCTCGGCGCTGGCCAAACTGCCGCAGCGCGATCGCGAGCTGCTGGTGCTCCGCTACCTGGAGCAGCTCAGCGTCGCCGAGGCCACCGCGGTGCTCGGCATCAGCGAAGAGGCCTACATGAAGCGCCATTTCCGCGCCATCCAGCGGCTCCGCCGCAATCTTGGTAAGTCGGGAGGACTTTCGCAATGAAGTTTTCACGTGGTCGCGTCTCTCCGAGACGCGGATGCGAATTACGTAGGGTGGGCCGAGTCCGCGAGGCCCACGCTGCATGGCCGTTCGACGCAATGGGAGGAGCCGAATGATGAACGATCTTCTCACCGGCCATACGCTGACCCACCCAAGCGCCGACGCGTTCGATCCGGAGCTCGGCCGGCTGTTGGAACAAATCACCGCGCGGCTGATTGCGGGCGAGTGCCTCGACCTCGAAACGCTTGCCCATGAACACCGCCAGCACGCCGAGGCGCTGCGTGAACTGGTCCCCGCGATGGCGGCGGTCGCCCAGCTAGGCCAGCCCGAGTTGGAGTCCAAGCTTCAGCTTGCTGCGGCGGAGGGACCGGGGCAGACTCCGCCGCGCGAGCTGGGCGATTTTCGCATCGTTCGCGAGATCGGCCGCGGCGGGATGGGCATCGTCTACGAAGCCGAGCAGCTCTCACTGGGTCGCCGCGTCGCGCTCAAAGTGCTGCCGCTGGCCGGCATGCTCGACGAGCGGCAGCTCCAGCGCTTCAAGAACGAAGCCCGCGCCGCCGCCACGCTGCAACACAGCAACATCGTGCCGGTCTACGCCGTGGGTTCCGAGCGCGGAGTTCACTTCTACGCCATGCAGCTCGTCGCCGGCCGCAGCATGGCCGAAGTCCTCGACGAGCTCCGCCGCGCGGAAGGCATCGATATCCGTAGCCATCTCGCTCCGCGAGATGAAGCCCAGTGTAGCCATCTCGCTCCGCGAGATGAAGCATCGAATCGCTTAGCAGTCGGCGGTACGCCGACTTTGGACTGCGGTGACTCGTCACCGCTTTCACTTTTCGAAGAAGGTGCCCCACGTGGTGGCGTCTCTCCGAGACGCGACCCCGAGTCTCGGAGAGACTCGGCCACGTGCTCACCCGGCCTGAACCCTGAACTGAGCCTGCCGGCCGTGGCGGGAACCCTGAACCCTCCCGCGGATACCGTCGCCGCCGCTCTCCCCACCCGCGCCGACACCTCCTCGTCAAACCAATTCGCCGGCGGCATCCGCAAACAGAAATACATCCGCTCCGTGGTCAACCTTGCCATTCAGGCCGCCAACGCTCTCGACCATGCCCACACCGAAGGCATCGTGCATCGCGATATCAAGCCGGCCAACTTGCTCCTGGACGCCGCCGGTCGCTTGTGGGTGACCGACTTCGGCCTGGCCCGCATCCAGGCCGACGTCGGCATGACCGTGACGGGCGACCTCGTCGGCACGCTCCGCTACATGAGCCCCGAGCAAGCGCTCGCCCAGCGAGTGGTCATCGACCACCGCACCGACATCTACTCCCTCGGCGTCACGCTCTACGAGCTGCTCACGCTCCGCCCAACCTTCAACGGCGCCGACCGCCAGGAGCTGCTGCGCCAGATCGCATTCGACGAACCGACCCCTCCCCGCAAACTCAACCCCGCCATTCCGCAGGACCTGGAAACGATCGTTCTCAAGGCGATCTCGAAAAGCCCAGCCGAGCGCTATTCCGCCGCCCGCGAGTTGGCCGACGACCTAGAACATCTTCTCCGCAGCGAACCGATCCACGCGCGCCGTGCGACAGCCGTGCAAAAGATTGCGCGCTGGTCGCGGCGGCACCGTGGGCTCGTCGCAGCAGCGGCAATCCTGCTTGCCGTGATTGCCGGCCTAGCCACTGCTGCGTCAGTTCTTTTAGTGATGGAGCGCGACAAGACCGTCGCTGCCTTGGCCAATTCCGATCATCAGCGCACACGGGCCGAGGAGAATCTGCGCGTGGCGCGCGGGGCGGTCGATGATATGTACACGCGCGTCGCCACGGTCTGGCTTGCCAAAGATACGGCCATCTCGACCGTCCAGCACGAGCTGCTGACGCGGGCGCTTGAAGTTTACGAGCGGCTCGCGCACGAGCCCCCCACCGACGCCGCCTCGCGCCGCAATGCGGCCGCTGCATTCGAGCGCATCGGCGAGATTCGGCACTTCCTTGGACTGGAGCGCGAAGCGGTCGGCGCATTGCGGCGGTCGATCGACCTCGAACCTGCGCCTGACGGCGGTCCGGCTTCCAACGCCGTTCAGGCCGTCCTGGCGGCACGTCATCGCAAGCTCGCGCATGTTCAACAAGCGCTGGCCGCGTGGAAAGACTCGCAGCTCACGTATGCCGCCGGTCTGGATCATGCTCAGGCTCTCTTCGACCGTGCGCCCGACATAGACGGCCACCGCTTTGAGCTCGCTCTGTTTCATCTGTTCGGAGCGAAACTGGCAGCGCAAACCGGTCGCCTGAACGATGCCGAGACACTGCTGCGGCGCGCGCTCGACGGCCTGCAGCCGCTGCTTGAGCCAAAACCAGAAATCCGCCTCGACTGGCGCGCCGCAAACTTTGAAGCGCGCTTGCTGCTCAGCGACGTGCTGCGACGCCTGGACCGAATCCAAGAGGCTAAAAAACGCGCCCTGCAAACGCTCGAACACATCCAAGCGATTAGACGCGGAACATTCCACGACGCCCGAGAGATGGTCCAGCTGGAGGCTCAGGCGCACGAGCAGCTTGCCTCAGTGCTTGTAGACCTCCGTCAGCCTGAGTCCGCAGCCGAACATCTCCGTGCGGCCCTCCTCCTCAAACAGCAAAATCTTCGCGCCCGGATGCCGCCGCTCGTGTTCCATATGCGCGCGGTCTTCGACCGCAACGGCAGTCTGGACGAGAACGACGAACCCATTCCCTTTTGCAGCTATGCCGAGACGCAGTTGCGGCTGGTGCAGGTGCTCAAGTCGCTTGGCCGCACGTACGAGGCCGAAAAACTCCTCGGTGAGTGCATGCTGACCGCCTATTTGTTCTGTAGCGGCGAGAACGGCCACCATCTGCGGTACATGCTGTTGTACGGCAGCGCCTGGTCTACTGCCGCCGACCTGGTCGCCGCCTACCGGCCTCAGGACGTCGAGCCATTGCGCAACGCGGCCGACGCTGTCTGGCTCGCCGTTGCCGCCTATTTTGCCGACGCAGCCGCGCAGGCCGAACTCGCTGGCGAGGTACGCGATCGCCTCGTCTGGCATGTTCGATCCGGCGCAGCGCGTCTGCCGCCGAGCGCGCGCGACCAATACAAGAGCCTCACCACGCTGCCGGGTCTCTGGGACACCGGCTTTGTGAACCAGGCACTCGGCTTCTCGTGGGGCCTCATCCCTGACTGGGATATCACCGTCGATTACTTAGAAAAGTCGGCCAAGCTTCGCACAGCCGGCCAGGAATTTGATTGGCTTCACTTGGCAATCTGCCACCGCCACCTGGCCCACGCCGACGATGCACAGAAGTGGCACAAGAAGGCGAAGGAAGCGATCGGCGAGAAATCAAGCGCCGATCTCATTGAGCTGAGCGCTGAAGTCGAGAAGTTATTAAGCCAGTCGTCCCAGACAACGGAGGCTGCCGACTCGATCGGCGACTAGTTCAACGGCCAGGGGCAGAAGGATCTTCTGGCCAAGCGCGATCGATCATCGCGCAGACAGATTTAGGGCGCCCAAGGCCATCGCGCTCGCGGTACGCGCACAAATGCTTCACAACCATCAGGCGGGACCATACCGCATTTACGACATTGCTTGAATCTTCCCAACTTTAACCGCGGAGAACCAGCATGTTTCGTCATACTTTACAAAGATGCGGCCTGGCTTCAGCGAAGTTTCGTCAGCGATACATAGACGCGCGGCGTTCTCGGCAAGCACGGCGGCTGGCCATCGAGCCCTTGGAGCGCCGCGACCTGTTCGCCGTTACTCCCATGGCGCCGATCACCTTTGGCGGACAGGCCGTCGATGCTGGCTACGCGATCGCAGTCGACGAGGCAAACAACCGTTACCTGACTGGCATCTTCTCCGACACGGTCGATTTCGATCCAGGAGACGCGGTCTCGAATCTCACCAGCAACGGCGACTTTGACATTTTCGTGGCAAAGTACAGCGCAGACGGAAGCCTGGCCTGGGCTCGCGGGTTTGGGAGCGAGTTTCAGGACACTGGCGCCGATCATCGGCAATCCATTGCCGTAGACACTGGTGGAAATGTGTACGTGCTCACAACCTTCGCCGGCACTGTCGCCTTCGACGACACTGTGTTAACTTCTGTCCCCCCGTCGGACCTGACGTACTGGCAGTCGTACGTCGTCATACGCCTCGATCCGAGCGGAAACGTCGAGTGGGCGAAGTCGTTCGACGAGGCGACGTATGCCCGAGATCTCGCATTGCATGATCCGATCGGCGCTCCGGCCGCCTCCGCGGTGTATGTCGTCGGCAGGTTTAAAGGCACGCAGCAATTCGGGACTCAGCAGCTTAGTTCCACCGCCGGTGAGCAGGATGCGTTCTTATCTCGCATCGACGCCAGCACCGGCTCATTCACTTGGACCAACCAGACTTCTGGCAAGGGAGTTGAGAATTTCACCGGCGTCGCCGTCGATCCCGCAGGCAGCGGCGCCGTGTATGTCACGGGCCACAAGTTCGACGAGGCCATCATCGGCTCCTTCAAGTTCGACAAGCGATCGGGGCGCTCCGCGCTCGTCGCCAAGGCGGATTTGAATGGAACTTTCCAATGGGCGAAACTAATTGCAACCGGGCCCAATAGGAACCCAATCGCGACAGGATGGGATATAGCCCTAGGCAACGGCGGGATCTTTGTCACCGGCTTATTCCAGGACGAGTACGCCGACTTTGACAGTATTCGAGTGAGAAATGCGAACGGCAAATCGGGCGGGGATGACATCTTTGTGACACAATTAGACGCCAATGGAAAAGTCAATTGGGCCATTGGCGTCGGCAGCACGAGCAAAGATAACGGACGGCAGCCGGCAATTGCAGCCGACGCTCTGGGGAACGTTTTTCTGGCTGGTGTACTGGGCGGTCAAGCCCAGCTTGGATCGGACGCTCTCCCGGCCGGCCACTTTGTCTCTCAAATTGATGCGGCCAGCGGACAGTTCATCAAAAGTTGGCCACTGGCAGCCGGCATCCAATTCCGCAACATCAATACCGATCCTGCCGGCAACCTCTGGGTCACCGGCTTGTTCGAGGGCACGGCGACGTTTCCCGATGGAACGACCGTCACGTCGAATAACGCGTCCCAAGACTTATTCGTCCAGCAATTCTCAAACGCACCAGTTGTAGCCACCGCACCATTGCAAGCGACATCGTCCACCGATGAACCGTTGCAAGTCGACGACTCGGCCGCGATGCTCAACACCGTGGCGGTTGAGTCGCTGCTCGCCAATCCGGAGAGTACTTGGATGCGCAAATTGCGCATTCAAGCGATCTAGCGCAATGTAAGAGATATTTACAACCAATCTGAACGGCTCTAATAAAACGCAAAATCAAGCTATGCGAACAAATCAATCGACGTGCAACTTCCACAGATATGGGTTGCGGTGCGCAGTGTTGACGGCGCTCGCATGCGCCGTGCACTCGGTGCGTGCAGACGCGCCCTTCTTTGTGGGTACAGGTATTACATTCAATTTCGCCGGCGGCGCTTCGATGTCCCGCGATGGTCGTTACGTCGTCGCTGGCCAATGGAGTCGAGGTGAGGGCACGCTCAATAACGATGACTATGACATTGTCCGCTGGGAACGAGGCGGACAACGCCTCGTGCTCGACTTTCCCGGTCTCCCATCCGGCATTTCTGACGATGGGTCGGTGATCGTGGGAGCTTCCGGTCGTCTTTTTGCGAGACAGGCTTTTCGCTGGACGGCGGCGGACGGAGTGGAATACCTCGCGCCGAACATAGACTCAAGTGCCGGTCAGGTTTCTGGAGACGGCAGCACCGTTCTGGGGCACCTACTCGGTCGAAATCCAACTGATCCCGATGTCCCTTATCGCTGGACGACCACTGAAGGACTTCAAATTGCGCCAATTGTTCCAGGCGCCGATTCCACTGGTTTGTTCGGATTGTCCTACGACGGCAGCACGATGCTTGGAGCCGCGTCATTTGGCGTCGGCTCGAGCGTTTCAAGGCAACTGTACCGCTGGACGGAAGAGACGGAAATATGGGCGGAGGTACCGGGAATGACTGGACTGTTTACGCCACCGCCGGGGTTCCCCGGTGTTAGTTTCACTCGTCTGACGCCAGATTTATCAGCCGCTGGCGGCTGGGTAGGCGCCGTGGCGTCGTCTATGCAAGTGCCTGCGCGCTGGACCGAGGAGACCGGCTGGGTAGCGCTGCCAGACCTCGAAGGCGGAGACACTCTTCGAAATGGCCCTGTCCTTGCCTGGGGCATTTCGGCGGACGGCTCAATCCTAGTTGGCAGAGGTGTGGATAATAGCGGACCGGAGCCGTTTATCTGGGATGCCGTCCATGGCACGCGTAACCTCACGACGGTGCTCCGCGAAGATTATGGCTTAGGCGCGTCGCTCAACGGCTGGAATCTAACTCACGCGCTAGATATCAGCGACGATGGGCGGACGATTTTGGGGTCGGGCACCAATCCCGCCGGACAAAGAGAACACTGGGTCGCGTACCTTGCCGAGCCGACGCCTAACACCTGGAGAATCGACGCTAACGGCGATTGGGTTTGGGGACCTAACTGGACTGCGGGAGTTTCGAATGTTGCGGGCGCCGACGTACTGTTTGGCAACGCGATCACACAACCGCGAACGGTTACACTTAACCGATTGATCACCGTGGGACACGTCCAATTCGACAACGCCAACACGTACACCATCGCCGGCTCGAACACACTGATGCTCGATGCCACAAGGGGGGATGCCAAGATCGACGTTCATAGCGGCAATCACGTCGTCAGCGCGCCGGTCACGCTGACGGATCACACGACGATTACCGTCACGCCCCCAAACAGCAATCTCTCGCTCACCGGCGCTCTGACGGCAACCGGACAGAACCTGACCAAGGCCGGCGCCGGCACGTTGACGTTGAAGAATGTTCGCGCCGCAGGTCTTTTAATCGATGGCGGTACAGTAGCCGTCGCGCCGCTCGGCACCGCCGCTGGCACGTCGGTGCTGAGTTCGCTATCAATAGCCGGAGACGACGCGCCTACCGCCAGGCTCGACCTCAACAATAATGCGGCAATCATCGACTACAGCGGTGCAAGCCCGGTGGCCACGATCCGTAGCCAACTGCTCGCCGGCCGCGGTGGCGCGGGCCTCGGCAAAACCGGGAACGGCCCGGGAATCACCAGCAGCGCCGCCAATGCGGCCAACACTGCCGAGCCGGAGTCGCGCTCGATCGGCTTCGCCGAAAACGCCAGCTTGCCGCTGGGCGCCTATACCACGTTCCGCGGCCAGCCGGTGGACGATACCTCGGTGCTGATGGCGTTTACGCGCACCGGCGACGTCAACCTCGACGGCATTGTCGATGACAACGACGTGACGATCATTGGGGCCACCTATGCGCCCGGCGTTCCTCAGCCGTCGTGGGCCTTGGGCGACATCGACTACAACGGCTTTGTGGACGACGACGATGTCACGCTGTTGGGTGTTTTCTACGACCCCGACGCGCCGCCGCTCGCTGCGCCGATCGAAGGAACGGCCGCCGGCATGGCTGCCGTGCCGGAGCCTTCGACGTTCGTCTTAGTTGCGATTGCCATTGCCGCGGTCGTAGTTAGCTCCCGACTCCGCCGCCCGATCTACCGCTGATCCAACAGCTTCCATTCGCGGTCCAATTCCTCCAGGCTCCGAGTGAGCGCTGCACGGCGGAGGTCGATGTCGATCCGGCGGAGGGCGTACTCCTGGGCGGCCTCGGCCGACTGGCCTACCTTTTCGAATTCGCCGGAGACGACTCTGGCCACCAGCGTGCGTAAGGCGGCGGCCAATTGCGGATCGCCGTGGTCCTTGGCGATTGCATCGGGAGTCGTCGCGGCTGACCCATCGCTGACGTCGCTTGCTTCAGCGCCCAGGATCTCACGCTGTAGCCGGCGTACTCGTAGTCGTTCCGTCGCTTCCTGTGTCATAGGCACAAAGTACCCGTCACTGGGGTCGACTCCCCAAACTTTTTGGCCCGGCCGGCGGTCGATGCTGCGACCGCTGGGCGAATGGTAAAACGCGGTCGTCAAGCGAATCGCGCCTTCGCCTTCGTTCAGCCTGACCAACGTCTGCACCGACCCTTTGCCAAAAGTCCGAGCCCCTACGACAACCGCTCGATCGTTGTCCTTGAGCGCCCCGGCGAGCACTTCGGTCGCCGACGCCGTCTGCTCGCCGACGAGCACGACCAGCGGGAAATCGCCGATTTTTTTCGTGCCATTGGACTTCCAGGCTTTGTCCTCGCCGTCGCGCCCGCGAAGCGTGACGACGGTCCCCTCACCCAGAAACAGTTGAGCCGTCTCGTACGCCGCTTGCAGCAACCCCCCGGGCGAGAATCGCAGATCGAGAATCAAACCCTTCAGATCCGCCTTCTGCAGACCAGCGACGACCTCCTTGATCTCCTCGGCAGTGCGGGGTCCGAACTGACTGACGGCGAGATAGCCGATCTTATGCTCGCGATCAAGCAGGTATTCCCAGCCGTGATCTTTGCCGCGCGCGAAGCCCGACACGGAACGCAAGACGATCGGTCCGCGCTCGATCGTCAGGTCCACTACCTCCCCCGATGTGCGACGCACCTTCAGCCGCACCTTCGTGCCGGTGTCGCCCACAATCCGCTTCACGGCGTCGTCGAGCTTCATCTCGCGCGTGGTTTGATCGTCGATTCCCAGAATGGCGTCGCCCGGTTGGACCCCGGCCTTCAGCGCTGGCGAACCTTCGAGCGGCGTGATCACAACGATTCGGCCGTCGCGCGTATCGAGTTGAGCGCCGATTCCGCTGAGTTTGCCTTCCATCTGCCGCTGCAGATCAGCCAGCTTGTCGGCAGGCAGATACTCTGTATACGGATCGTTGAGTGACTTAACCATTCCTTGAATGGCGCCGCGGAGGACCTGCTCTTCGTCGGGCGCCGTCACGTATTGTTCGACCAGCATCCGCCGCAGCTCCGCCACGCGCTCATTCAGGTTTTGACGATCCGATTTGGCGTTATCCTTCGCCGCTGCTTGTACGCCGAGTTCCTGGGCTTGGACCTGGAAACTGACCGTCGCGGTCGCCAAAGGTACGAGCAAAACAGACGCGGCCGCGATCGTCGCCGAGGCCTTGATCCGCGTGAGCGCATTGCGGTTGCGGCGAGCATCCAGAATCGATTGCAGACGTCGATCCATCCGCGACGAGCGCGCCATCGCCAGGGCGACTCCGGTGGCAAAGCGGTACGGCGGGCGCTGCGACGCCACGGCGAGCAAGTGTTCGGCGTAGTCGGCGGCCAAGAGGCCGGTTCGCAACACCCGATCGTCGCAGGCCTGCTCCTGCTCGCGACGCAGCTCACGCACCGCTACCCATGCCAGCGGGTTGAACCAATGCACGGCACGGGCAAGCTGTGCGATCCACTGAGTCAGACAATCGAACCGTTGCACATGCGCGAGCTCATGCAACAGCACGGCCCGCAAACGCGGGTTCGCCCAGGTGCTTGCTTCGCGGGGCAACAGCACGATCGGCCGGCGGATGCCCCAAGTCATTGGAATGTGGCGACGATCGGTCGCTTTGAGAACCACTTGGCGATTGAGGGCGAGTTGTTCGCACAGCTCCGCCAGCATCTGCAGACATCGCGCGTCGGTCACCGGTCGGCACGTTCGTCGCAATCGCCACAGGCTCAGCGAACCGATCGCCAGCGGCACGAGCCCCACGACCAGCCCCAGCGCCCAACCGATCGAGACGATCACTTGCCACGGCAAAGCGTCGGCCGATTCGCCGTCGGTCGATGCTGAAACGATCGGACGTTGATCGTCCGCTGGCGTCGCCGCGGATTGCGGCAAGCTGTTTGAGACCGTCCGCGAGTCAACCGTGACGATGCGGCCTGGCAGATTCGCGACATCGATTTCGGCGAAAGCCAGCGGGACGTCGGCTGGACTCGGGGCGGGCTGTTGGATTCTGCCGGCCAGCGGCAGCTCCATAGTCCACGCCGGCAAGACCAGGCCGACCAGCGGAATTGCCAGCGATGCGGCAATCGCCAGTGTCCAGACAAAATGGCGTGCCGCCGCCGAGGAACGGCAAAAGGTCATCGCCATAACCACGCTGCTCGCGACCGCAAACAGGAGCATCCCTCTCCATGCCAGGTCGGCCAAGGCAGGTGTCAAACGTTCAAAGATCGAAACGATGGACAAGGTGGACATGTTCCTACGTTCCTTTTTTGCGAGCGTGATGGATGAGTTGTGAAAGCCGCTTGAGCTCCGCAGGCGATAGTTCTGTCGTCGAATCGGTCAAATGGGCGGCCACCGCCCGCTCCAAAGAGCCCCCGAAGAATGTATCGAGCACACGCCGCAGCGACGAGCGGCCGACGCGCTGGCGCGAGCGGACAGCGCGGTAGACGTAGCGTGGACCGTCCTCGGCGTGCGTCAGGTGTCCTTTCGTCTCCAGAATCCGCAACAGCGTCCGCACGGCCGTCTTGCTGGGGGGATCAGGAAGCGCCGAGTGAACTTCCGCCGCGGTAGCCACCTCTTTGGCGTAGATCACGTCCATGATCTGGCGCTCGCGGCGGCTGAGATTTCGCTCGGCTTTACCCATGACAGACCCTTTCGGTACTCCTGCCTAATCGACGCATGCCAAATTTTTAACATGAGGTTGGGAAGAGGTCAAGCTCTACATGCCAAAATTTTAACATCGGAATCGCCAACGGGGTCGGGAGTCGTTTTTCGCGGCATTGAGAGGGCGGATTTTCGCGCGACTGCGCGGCCGCGAAAAACGACTCCCGACCCCTTCACGCCGCCTCAGCATCGCACACTAGCGACACATCCCGGTGCAGCCAGAGTAACGACGCCGGAAAGTCGGTGGCAATCTGGCCGCTGAGCAGCCGCCGCAGTGGCTCTCTTTTCGTCGATCCGCTGACCAGCAGCAGCGCTTGCCGCGCTTGCAGGATGTCCGCCATGCCCAAGGTCAGTCCGAACGCAGGTCGCTTCTGCGCACAGTCGAGCATCGCGTGCGTCAAAGAAGCGGAAGAAAGCTGCGCCACGTGCGCGTGCGGCTGAAGAGAGGCCGCCGGTTCGTTAAAGCCAAGGTGACCGTTGACACCCAACCCGAGCACACAGGTGTCGATGGGACCGTGCTCGGCGAGCCAGCGTGCGATTCGCGCACATTCGGCCTGGGGATCGGCGGCGTCACTGTCAAATGAGACGTAGCGATCCTTAAGCCGAAGCGGCTCAATCAATGCGCGGCGAAGGTACTGCTCGCACGACGCCGGGTCGTCCCTGGCCAGGCCACCCCATTCGTCGAGCTTGATGACCTGCATCCGTTCAACCAGCTCCGGCTCAGCGGCGCCGTGCTCCGCCAACAAGGAATAGGTCCCTTGCGGCGTTGCTCCTGTTGCCAGACAAACCAGAGCCTCGGGCCGTTGACGCAGCCGCCCGATCAGCCAATCGGCGGCATAACGGCTGAGCGCTTGATAATCAACAACAACTTGCGGCGTCATCGCTCGTGGTTGCCTTTCAACGATCGATATGCAGCCAATGCCGCGCCGATCCATCCGGCGTCGGCGCCAAGCACTGCGTCGAAAAGCGGAACGTCGCGATGGTGATCGGAATAGATATGCGATCGCAGCGCTCGTTCGAGGCTACTGCGGTAGCGCCCGCCCGCCAGACCTAAACCGCCGCCGATCACGATGGCCTGCGGGTCCAGAACATTGACCAAATGCGCGATCGCCGCTCCGAGCGCGCCGCTCGCGGAATCGACGACGCTGATTGCGGCGTCGTCGCCGGCCGCGGCGAGCGCCAGCACGTCGGCGGCGGCGCCGGTGAACTTCGGAAGCAGTGCGGCAAGACGCGAAGCAAGCGCCGGTCCTCCCGCAAACCGTTCCAGCGGCGGACCAGCAACGAGCTCGCCGCTGTCAGCGGCGATTAAAGTCCGGCTGCTGGCGAACGAACCTGCCAGACCGCGCGCACCGCTGTAGGGCGAGCCGTCCAATATCAGGCAGGCACTGATGCCGGTGCCCACGGTGACGTAAAGGAACGAAGGCAGCCCCCGCCCCGCGCCCAACTCCGCTTCGCCGCGCGCCGCCGCGCGCACGTCGGCTTCGATCGTGGCCGGCAACGATGTTTGCGACTCGATGCGCGCGGAAACCGGTAAATCCACCCACCGAATCGTGGCCTGATCGAGGATGACGCCTGCGGGGCTCACCAGCTCCGCAACGCCGAAGCCGATGCCGCAAGCCGGCGTGTTAAGCCGAATCGAATCGTCCTGAAGCGAGCGGGCCAGCGCAATCACGTCGGCCAGCACGGCCTCGCCTCCGCGTTCGGGCAATGTCGGTTGAAGACGGCGGGCGAGCACTTCCCCCGCGGGTAGCGTTACCAGCCCCGCGGCGATTTTGGTGCCGCCAACGTCAATGCCGATCAAGCAAGTCATGGAGCCGTTGCCAGCCCGCGCGACAGAGCGCGAATATAAGCCGCGTTGCAACCGCAGCAGCCGCCCACGAAACGGATGCCCTCATTCTCTGCGACTTTGCCGAACTCCACGAATTCGCGCCGCGAGACTTGAATGGTTTCAAGATCGTCGGGAAACGCCGGCTGGCGCGTGAACGAGTGGCATTCGTGCGTCGTGCGAAAAGCGGCGGGTTGAGCTGCGATCGGCACATCGACCGCATCGCGCATCTGGCGCAAAATCGGCAACATGCGTTCCGGCTCTTGCTCGCAGTTGGCGCCGACGGCGTCGGCTCCCAGCGCAGCCATTACACGGGCACATTCGGCGGGCGTATGTCCGTCCGAACACGCCTCGATGAGCGGGCGGAAGCTCATGGTTGCCACGACGGGCAACCCGCTTTCGGCGGCACATTCCAGTGCCACTTGCATCTCGGCGAGGTGAAAGAAGGTTTCCAGGATGAGCAGGTCGACGCCCGCGTCCTTGAGCAACGAGACCTGCTCGGCGATATGGTCCCGCGCTTTGCCCAGCGCGTCGGGTTCGCGGCGCTCGACAAGCTGAGTTCGCGAAATACTGCCCGCCACCAAGGCCTTGTCGCCAGCCACCTCCTTGGCCAGCCGAACCGCGGCGGCGTTGATGGCTTCGGTCCGGGCGCCATAGCCCGCGCGACTGAGTTTTTCGCGCGTGCCGAAAAAGGTGAGCGCCTGGAGAACCTGCGAACCGGAGTTCAAAAACTCCTGGTGCAACTCGCGCAGCGCGACAGGGTTTTCAATGGCGACCTGCGGCGTAAACTCGCCGCTGCCTCGTCCGGTGCCGACTTGTTCGCTCTCCGAGCCGCTATTCACATAGCCACGTCGTTCGAGCTCGATCAGGTACCCGCCGTCGCCCAAAATGACGCCCTGTTGCAGCAATTCCAGAAAGCGGGTCATGGCGGACTTTCACTGAGCAAATCGGAACCAATTTCAGCAGCCGGCCGCGATTCCCAAGAGAGCGTGACCACGCCGGCCAGCGCAAACGCCACGCCCAACGATTCACGCCAGTTCATTGTTTCACCGAGTGCGAGAATTGCAATCGGAATGCTCACCAGCGGATACAGTCCGGTCAGCGGCGTGATGATCGACGCCTTGCCCCCGGTGGCAAAGGCCAACAGAATTGTGAAATTGCCCAACGCCAAAGCGAAACCAAGCCCGCTCACCAGAATCCAAATTCGCGGCGAAACCTCTTCGGGCAGCGGCTCATAGGTCAGCATGCCACCCGCAACCACGGTGAAGGCGACCAGAAACCAGAGAGCCGAGGCCGACCCTGAGATCTCATTGGTGGCCATCTTTTGCAAGAGCGCAGCAGCGCCCCAGAGGACAATCGACACCAAAGCCAGCACAATCCAGTGCGAGAGATATCCCTGCTCGTCGGGTACGTTGAACAAGTAAATGGCCGCGAGCGAGAGAACGACGCCACTCGCCTGAATCCGATTCAGGCGTTCCTTAAGCAACGCCGCGGCCAACAGCACGGTAATCAGCGGATACAGAGAGGTTAGCGGCACAACTGTGGCGGCCTTAGCGCCGCCGCTGAGCGCCGTGTAGTACGGGATGTTGCCGAGGCACGAAACTACGCCGGACGCGAACGCCAAGAGGATTCCCCGCCGTCGGTTTCCCGTGGGCTGGGTGTCTTTGTGCAGCGCCAGCGCCGCGAGAATTGGCAGTAGCCCGAGCGTCGAGAGCACCTGACTCTGGACGGGCGACAGTGCGTCGCCAATCCGCTTGGCGAGAATCGCCCAGATACCCCAGGCGAGCAGCGTCGCGACAGTCCAAACAAACCAACGCGGTACCATGTCGATTAGTCCAGCACGCGCTGCCAACGGCGGGGGAGGGTCGTGTAGGCCGTCTGATACGTCGCCTCCAGCGGAACGCGCACGCAACCGTGCGGCTCGAGGAACAGCGGCATCGCCGGCAGCGAGTCGCCAACCGCAATCGGCTCGATGTAGGCCCTGGTCGTCATATCGCACTCGTAGGCGACCAGCGTGAGTGGCTTGTCGGACGGAAGCGCAAACCCGTTTTCCTCGACTTCCTGCCAGATCGCGGCGTGTATGCCGTTTGGGTCGCGCGGCGTGGGAGGGAACGGATCGACGATCAGCAGGTGAATGCGATACTCCAACAGCTCGCACGCCTTGTCAACAAACGTGGCCAGGGCATGGCGGGTCGCCTTGTTGCCCGGAGAGATGATTTCGACTATTGCCACGATCCGATCGCCGCTGACATGTCGGACGGCAATCGCGTTCTTCTTGCGGCGATAGAACTCGGCCTCCGTTTCGGCCATAAACGTCGTCTGCGGACGTGTCTCAAGGGCCGTTGTCGTCGCTACACCGCCGCCCCCATCGTCTTGCTGATGCGGACGCGTGTCTTGCAAAGTCAGCACGTCCGGACCAAAGCCGGCGGCCACTTGTTCGGGAAGCGCGTAGTAATCGGAAGGAAGCAGACCGGTATTTAGAACATCGCTAATTGCCGACAGCCAACCATGAAGGAAGGCGTGAAAGATCGCGGCATCCACCCGTGTCCAATCGTGCATGGGCATAATGGACGTCTCCTATTGCCGCGGTTGTCCACCGTCATTCTATCCTGCCGATCGCGCACGGTGCAGCAAAAACCGGCCGCTACGCTCGGCCGCGCTTGTGAGTGGCCCCGGATGAAACTACACTCGCTTGCGCGATAGCAACCTCACAAGTATTGCGCTCAGACGCCCGATCCTCAATTTCCATCCAGCGGCGACGGGCTGATTGGTCCGTTGCCGGTAAGAGAAAGCATGACACCATTTTTATGAACCGCTACGCCCTTTGCCGCCTGACATTACTCGCTCTTTTCCTCTGTGCCTTGCTATTCAACGAACCATCGCCCGCTCAGACTCGGCCGATACCCACCGACGCCAAGCGCGGCCTGCCGACGGAAATACCAGCGAAGTTTAAGCGCATCACCGATGAGTTCGATTATGTCCGGCGCGAAGCGATGATCCCGATGCGCGACGGCGTAAAACTACATACCGTGATTCTGGTTCCCAAAGGCGCTAAAGACGCGCCAATTCTCCTCACTCGAACTCCGTATGACGCCGACAGACTCACCACTCACGCGCAAAGCGCTCACCTCGGGCCGACGTTGAAAGGCTACGACAACGCCGTCGACGTGATCGTCGAGGGAGGGTACATCCGCGCGGTCCAGGATGTCCGCGGTAAGCACGGTTCGGAAGGGGACTATGCCGTCGCTCGCCCGCTACGTGGACCGCAGAACCCGACCTCGGTCGATCATGCAACCGACACCTATGACACGATCGAGTGGCTGGTGAAGAACGTACCGGAGTGCAACGGCCGAGTCGGCATCTTGGGCATCTCCTACAACGGCTTTCTGAGCCTGATGGCGCTGGTCGAGCCCCATCCCGCGCTGAAAGTCGCCGTGCCGATGAACCCCATGGTCGACGGCTGGATCGGCGACGATTGGTATCACAACGGCGCCTTTCGCCAACAGATGGCGCCCTGGCTCTATAACCAGTTGGCCACTCGCAAGTCGGAGGAAAAGTGGTGGACGAGCCACTTTGACGACTACGATATGTTCCTCACCGCCGGGTCGGCCGGCGAGTTCGGCCGTCGCCGTGGCATGGATCAGCTCGGCTTCTGGCGAAAGCTTACAGAGCACCCAAGCTACGACGCCTTCTGGCGCGATCAGGCGCTGGATCGGGCGCTTGCCGCTCAACCGTTGAAGGTGCCGGTGATGATCGTTCACAGCCTGTGGGATCAGGAGGATATCTACGGCGCTATCGCGGTCTATAAAGCGATCGAGCCCAAAGATAAGGCCAATGATAAAGTGTTCTTGGTGATGGGACCGTGGTGTCACGGCCAGATGATCGGAGACGGCAGCACGCTGGGCGAGTTGAACTTCAGCAGCGATACGGCCCACTACTTCCGCCAGGAGATTCTCCGGCCCTTTCTGGACCAATACCTCAAGGAAAGGGCGAGCAAGGCGGACGTATCGCCTGTTGTGGCATTTGAGACCGGAACGAACACCTGGCGGCGTCTCTCCGCCTGGCCCGCCGCATCGTCGAACGGCAGCGTTCGCCCCACGCCGCTGTATCTGAACGCTGGTCTGCGACTCAGTTACAAGGCGCCAAAGGCCGGCGACGCAGCCTTCGCCGAGTATGTCTCCGATCCCGCCAAGCCGGTTCCGTATCGCCTCCGCCCCATTCCGGCGATCAACGCTCCGAGCAGCACCTGGCGACAGTGGCTCGTCGACGATCAACGTGAGGCTTCAGGACGCACCGATGTCGTAGCGTTCGTCTCCGAAGTCTTGACCGAACCGGTAACCATCCGCGGAGAGCCGGTCGCCAACCTGGTCGCCTCGACCAGCGGAACCGACTCCGACTGGGTGGTGAAACTGATCGACGTCTACCCCGACGAAGTAGCCGTCCAGCCAGAGATGGGCGGCTATCAGCTCATGGTTTCGGGCGACGTCTTCCGCGGCCGATATCGCGAGAGCCTGGAGAAACCGCGGGCCATCGAATCGGGCAAGCCCTTGAAGTACCGCTTCGCGTTACCCACGGCGAACCACGTTTTTTTACCGGGTCACCGCATCATGGTGCAGGTCCAGTCGAGCTGGTTTCCGCTGTACGACCGCAATCCTCAGACGTTTGTCGAGAACATCTTCTGGGCTCAGCCGAAGGACTATCGGAAGGCCGTCCAGCGGATCTACCACTCGGCGGATCAGGCGAGCTTCGTTGAATTGCCGCTGGTGGAGCCCTAGTACGTCAACTGAAATCCAATCGGCAAGCCGTCGTCTTCTTCCGGTGCGGCGATGTTGCGCAGAATGCGAACAGCCGCCGATCGCACTTTGGCCACATCGTCCGGCGTCCAGTCACCGCTTTCGAGAAGCGACTTGAGGTACTCCGTCAAACAGAGCACCGGCGTCGGCGAAGAATAGCATCGCGTCAAGCAATCGCCGATCGCGTTGTTGATTTTTTCTGCGGTATCTACGGCAGCCATCGCGCGGAGTCTCCGTCTTGCCCGGCTGCCGAGCATCAAATTGCGTGCCGGTTGCGGAAACCAGCATCGGATCGATTGAAAGAATTATCCGGAAGCTGTCGATCATCCTTACTGTAGGGTGCTCGGAGCACGCCTGCCCAACCCCTTACGCCGCCGTTTCGCTCACGGCGGCGTTTTTCTTTGGTTCGTGGGGGCGCGGAATGGCGCGATCCCTACGTTGCGGTTATTCGCAACCTGCTTGCCGGGCGCGCGCCAATGTCCCACGCTTACGTGGAACGGCCAACGATCCCCTTTGGCGAGGGTTCGCCATGAATGAGCCAGTCCTCGAACGTCGCCGCGAAGAGCGCGAGCACTCGGAAACGAGGTTGCGCATCGGCTACGCGCGCGGGGCCTGGATTCCAGCCGACGCGGACCTTCTGGACGTGGAATGTAAGGACCTTTCCCGGTCCGGCTGCGCCTATTGGGCAGTCGGTACGCCCGAACACAACGAGTTGCTCGTCGTCTTTGGCGAAGCACCGAATGTCGTTCGCATCAAAGCCCGCGTGGTGCACTGGCAGGTGACACAACACAACGACAGGCTGCGCACGCTCGTTGGCTGCGAGTTTGTCGAGCGGCTTTAAGCTCCGCGATGCGCGGCGCAGTGCCGCGGCTCCGTTTACGAATCCAACAGCGCGCGCAATTCGTCAACCGTAAACGAAGTTGCCCGCTCGGACTTGGCGTCGAACGTGACGCCGACCAGTCCACCTCGCTCGACCGCATCGAGGTACTTCGGCAGGCTCTGGCGGAAAACCAGCTCGAGCTCAAATTCCGGCGACTGATTCGATTGGAGATGAGAACCGGCGTCAACCAAGCTGGTGAAGGCTAATGCATAGCCTTTGCCATTTGGGCATTCGGCCGGTACGGGTCCCGCACCATTCCGCCGGCTCAACGCCAGAAACGGGAGTTTGACCGACAGGCACTCTGCGCTGCTTGCACGGTTAAGCATATCCCAATTATAGATGCAACTTAAACGGCATCGCAATTGTGGACAACCACGTTTTCAATGTCGTGCGGATCAATCCCGGCTCCGCTCAGCAGGGGATCGCTGCTCATCAACTATGTCCGCAATCCCCCCGGCGAGCGGGTTCACGCTCCCCTTGCCGTCGGGGTGCAAGCGATTACTGAGAAAGATCACAAACAGATCCTTCTCCGGATCCATCCACAGCGACGTGCCGGTGAAGCCGCCGTGACCGAAGGCGGCGGTCGATAGCTTGCCGCCGCGGTTTGTCGAGTAGCCGGTCTGGATGTCCCACCCCAGACCGCGCCGCCCGCGGCCGGGAAGATCACGCGGCCGAGTCATTTGCTGCCAGGTTTCTTCACTCAACAGGCGGCGATCAGCGCGGCGGCCGCGATCAAGCATCGCTTGCGCATATTTCGCCAGATCATCGGCGGTTGAGAATACGCCCGCATGTCCCGCTACGCCGCCAAGCCGCGCCGCGCGCGGGTCGTGAACTTCGCCGACAAGCCACTCGCCATTCCGCTTGTCAGCGGGCGCGGCCCGTTTTCGCAGCGCCTCGCTCGGCCGGAACGTCGTTTCGTTCATCGCCAGCGGCTCGAAAACGTTTTCGCGCGCGAACTCATCGAGCGGGTGGCCGGTAATCTTCTCGACTACTAGGCCAAGCACGATGAACCCCACGTCGCTGTAGATAAACCTGTCGCCAGGCGGAGCAACTGGTTTGAGTGCATAGATATTCTCGATCGCCTGATCGCGTCCGTCTTCGTAGTCGGCCAGCGGATTGTCCGCGATCAGTCCGCCTGTGTGCAGCAGCAAATGTTCGATGGTGATGGTGTCTTTATCATTCGCCGAGAATTCCGGCAGGTGCTTCGCCGCAGGATCATCGACGCGCAATTTTCCTTGCTCGATGAGGACCATCACGCTGGTGGCCGTGGCAATCGGCTTGGTCAGCGACGCGAGGTCAAAAACCGTATCCGCGGTCATCTGTTCCGGTTGCGGTTCGATCCGCCGATTGCCGTACGCTTCGCGATGGATCACGTTGCCCTGGGCGCCCACGAGCACGACGCAGCCAGGCAGTTTCTCTTCCTCGATGGCCGCTTCCACCGCTTCACGAATCGCGCCAGCGAGCGAGGTGTTCACCTCGCTCGCTGGAATTGGGGGCGCACCAAGGCCCGCCGAATCACCCAGCACGATCAGCCCGATCGTGAAGAATAGAAGTCGCATCACGTGAATCGAATACAAGCCCATGATCAAATACCAAGCCGTTTGTCAACGCTGACAATAAGCCCCGATTGTACACACACACGGAACCACTGCGCCTCATTCCCCCATCTCCCTCCGTATCCCCCCATCTCCCTCCGTATCCCCCCATCTCCCTCCGTATCCCCTCATCTCCAGGCGTATCCCCTCGTCTCCTTGCCTTTCCAGAGTCTTCTTCGATAATGGCCGACAACCCCATAGCGACCCACCCTTCAATCGCCTCCGCATCCATCCCCCGATGAAACTCGTCGTCACCGGTTCGATCGCCTACGACTACCTGATGTCTTTTCCCGGGAAGTTCATCGAGCACTTCCTTCCCGAACACATGCAGCGGATCAGCCTCAGCTTTCTGGTCGACACGATGGACAAGCGTCGCGGCGGGTGTGCGCCGAATATCGCCTACACGCTGGCCCTGCTCGGCGAGCGGCCGTACCTGATGGCCGTCGCCGGGCAGGACTTTGGCGACTACCGCAAGTGGCTCGACGCGGCCGGCGTCGACACGTCGCTGGTGCGACAAGTGCCCGACAAATTCACCGCCTCGTTCTTCTGCAGCACCGACGAAGACACCAACCAGATCGCCTCGTTTTACGCGGGCGCGATGGCCAACGCCGCCGAGCTCTCCTTCCGCACGGTCGAGGATTGCGGGCTGGTGATTATCTCGCCGAACGACCCCGCGGCAATGATCCAGTACGCCGAGGAGTGCCGCGCGCTGGGGATCCGCTACATCTTCGATCCCGGCCAGCAATGCACGCGGATGTCCGGGCAGGAGCTGCGAGAGGGGATGATTGGGTCGCATATCGTGATCGCCAACGATTACGAGTTCGAGCTGATTCGAGAAAAGACCGCGCTCGGCGAAGCGAACGTGCTCGAAGAGGCGGCCGCGCTGATTGTCACGCGCGGCGAACAAGGGTCGTCGATCTACACTCATAAGGGCCGTACCGACGTACCCGCCGTTAAGCCGCACCGCATCGTGGATCCCACCGGCGTGGGGGACGCATTCCGCGGCGGGCTGATGAAGGGCCTTGCCCGCGGCGCGCACATCCAAGTCGCCGCGCAAATGGGAAGCGTGGCGGCGACGTATGCGCTGGAACACCTCGGCGGCCAAAGCCATTCCTACACTTGGAACGAGTTCTCCGCGCGTTACGCTGAACACTTTGGACCGCTTGAGATCTAACTTCTCGTTCCCAGGCTCAGCCTGGGAACGGGCTGCCCCGCAGGCTCCGCCTGCCGTTTCGCGAGGCAGAGCCTCGCAAGCAGTGTGTCCCCAGGCGGAGCCTGGGGACAAGAACGATTGCCATGCAAAACGTCCGCACTTTCACTGCCGTCGAAGTCTGGCCCGAGATCCGCGAACGCGCTCGTGTGCTCATCAACCGGTTCAAGGAGACGACCGCCAAGGTGAGCTGGGCGAAGCCCGACCAGATGCACCTCACGATGAACTTCCTCGGCGACGTGCCGATGAACGACATTGCGGCGGTCTGCAAGGCGGTGGCCGAGGCCGTAGAGCCTTTCAAGCCGTTCGACGTCGAGATGGCCGGCGTCGGTGTCTTTCCCAGCTACGACAACCCGCGCACGATCTGGCTCGGCGTCGGCGACGGGAGTGAAGAATTGGCGTCCCTCCACACGGCCCTCCAGGATCGGCTGGGCAACCTCGGCTTCCGCATCGAGGCCCGCCGCTTCCACCCGCACCTGACGTTGGGTCGCGTCCGCAGCGTGCCCACAGGCCCCGGCCAACTTGCCGGCTTGATCAAGCAGCAGGCCGACTTCGAGGCCGGGCCGATGATGGTCTCCGAGATCACCGTCTTCTCCAGCGAGCTCGGCCGCGAGGGGCCGACGTACGAAGCGCTTGGGCATGGGGAGTTGCTGGGGAAGTAGTGATCAGCGGTAGGTCAGCTTCCGCCTGACATTCTGCCTTGGAGTGCGGGTCGCCGCGGCGACTCGCCGCTTTGGTTTTCGAACCTAC
>JBBDYH010000005.1:0-54517 GCA_040901795.1 Pirellulales bacterium | reverse complement strand
ATGATGGGCATTCACCGCAACGTGATCCATGAGAAGTTCGGCAATTTCATCCTGCTGGGGACCATCTTGTTGGATGCCGAAGTTTCAGAGTCCAGCCAGCCGATCGACTACAACCCTTGTCTGGAATGCAAACTATGCGTGGCCGCATGTCCTGTGGGCGCCATCTCGTCGGAAGGGAATTTTAACTTCTCGGCCTGCTACACCCATAACTACCGGGAGTTCATGGGCGGCTTCACCGATTGGGTCGAGCAGGTGGCCGACAGCAAGAACGCCCGCGACTACCGCAGTCGAGTCAGCGATGCAGAGTCGGTCTCGATGTGGCAGAGTCTGTCCTACGGAGCGAACTACAAAGCGGCGTACTGCCTGGCGGTCTGCCCGGCCGGAGAAGACGTCGTTGGACCGTTCCTCACCGATCGGAAGACACATCTCAAGGAAATCGTGCGGCCGCTTCAAGAGAAGGAAGAGACGATTTACGTCACCAAAAACTCCGACGCTGAGGATCATGTCGCCAAACGGTTTCCCCACAAAAAAATCAAGCACGTGGGCAACAGCCTGCGGCCGAACACCATCGAGGTTTTCCTTAACGGAATGCCGCACGTCTTCCAGGCCGGCAAGTCGGCGGGATTGAACGCCACCTTCCACTTCACCTTCACCGGCCATGAGCAGCGGCAGGCAACTGTCGTGATCAAGGACCAGAAAATGAGCGTGCAGGAGGGGCATGTCGGTCAGTCCGATCTGCACGTTACCGCTGACTCGCAAACCTGGATCGGCTTTCTGCGGAAGGAAAAAAACGTGGTGTGGGCACTGCTGCGACGGAAGATTCGGCTCGATGGTCCACTCAAGCTGCTGGTAGCGTTCGGAAAGTGCTTTCCCCAGTAACTGGTTTTCACACAATCGAGGAGAACCCAAAATGTCGAAACCGAAGATTCTTGTTACGCGTGCAACCTGACGCAGGTTCGCCGGTGGCTCTGAGGCCGCTTCTCTCATGGATGCCACATCGCGGATGCCTCTCAAAGTGCGCCAACTCACGTGCCCACTTCCGACAGTGTCTCATTCCAATCAACAGTCATCTCGTCTGGTTTTCTCCAATGAGATATCCCATTCCGGCAACAAGCCAAAAACGATACGGTTATTTCGGCATTTTTGCGAAGGAGCTTTTGATGCATCCCGTACACTAAATTTCGCGGCATCCATGCGGGGCACCCAAGAGTGCTCATTGCCAGCTCTCGAGGCCCAGGTTAACCTCTTCTGCTGTATTCTGTACCAATTCGCAGGCCATCCGCTGGTTCTGGGAGAACCGCGATACGCCAACTCCGTTCGCCGCGGCGACTGCCTTACCGCAAAGTGGGGCAGAGCACCCGCCAGAATTGTTGCTCAATCAGCACCAGCGACGAAGAGCCACGAACACCCTCTTATGCACCGATCGTCGCAAGCGAGGATGCGCGAGCGACATCCAGTGTCTGCCGAATCATCTGCAGCAGCTGATCTCTATCGAACGGCTTCTGCAGGAATGGGACCGCCTCATCGGACCGTAAATCTCGCTGTGCCGCTGTCTGGTTGTAACCGCTGCACAGGATGACCGGGAGATCGGGCCGTAAAAGCTGTAGGTTTTGACGAAGATTATGGCCTCCCATCTTAGGCATAGTCATGTCGAGAAGCGCCAGGGAGATATCGTCAGCGTGCTCTTGAAACACCCGCATAGCATCCTCTCCATCGATCGCGGTCAAGGTCCGGTAGCCGGCTGCCGTAAGTACACGGACCGCCAGTTGCAGGATCAGTGGTTCGTCCTCCGCGATGAGGATGGTTTCGGAGCCGCCCGAAATCTTGCGCGGCCGGCTTTCTTCAAACGCCGATTCATTCGCCTCCACCAATGGCAGCAGGATTCGAAACGATGCTCCTTTGCCCACTTCACTTTCGACCGTTATGAGGCCCTTGTGTTGTTCTACGATGCCGTAAGCAACAGCTAACCCCAACCCGGTTCCTTTGTCGACCGCTTTCGTAGTAAAGAAAGGCTCAAAGATCCGGCTCTTCACTTCTTGCGACATTCCGCATCCGGTGTCAGCGACCGTAATTACCACGTATCGCCCCTGCGGAACATTTATTCCTCCAAAGCCCGCCTCTCCGACCTCTATTTGGCCGCTCGTCAGGAGTAGACGGCCGCCGGACGGCATTGCGTCGCGCGCATTGAGGCAAATGTTGAGTAACACCTGTTGCAGTTGCCCCGCGTCGACGTCGAGAGTCATGGGCCGTTTCGAAAGATCGAGTTGTAATTCGATCGTCGCGTCGAGCAACGGTCGCAACATCTTGACCAGATCGCTTAGTACGTGATTGGCCTCGAACTGGCTGCGCTGCAACTCGTGGCGCCTGCCGAACCCTAGGAGTTGACGTGTCAGCGATGCCGCCGGCTGGCATGCCTTCATTGCTTGTTCGAGGTCTTGATACGCCTGATCCGTCGGCCTCAAGGCCTCCTTCGCGTAGGAGACATATCCCTGGATGGCCTGCAACAGGTTGTTGAACTCGTGGGCCACCGCACCGGACAAGGTTCCCAACGCTTCCATTTTCTGCGACTGGCGCAGTTGTTCGTCGCGCTGACGCAGAGCGTCCTCGATCCGTTTGCGCTCCGTAATGTCCAGTGCCATTCCGCCAAGGAAGCGTCGGCCGGTAGCGTCGCGAATCGGGAACTTGTAGCATAGCCAATCGCGCCACTGGCCATCGGGCAGAGGTACTTTCTCGGTCACTTCCGCCGCGCAGTCGCTGGCCATGACCTTCAGATCGCTCTCGCGGAGCAGTCGCGCGACATCGTCAGGCCATAGATCCGAAGCAGTCTTCTCGAGCCAATCGGTACGGCGGAATGTCTGCTCAAAAGCGCGATTCGCATAGATGATTTGGCCGTCTTCGTTCTTCATCCAGGCAACGGCGGGACTGTGGTTCATGAACGCATGAAAGCGGGCATCGGACTCAACAAAGCGTTCCTCGGCGTGCACGTGATCGAGAACCCGAGCCACTGCATGAGGCAAGTATTCGAGATAATCCGCGGACTTCGGAATGAAGTCGCTCACTCCCGCCCGGATTGCCTGAATGACGGTAAGTTCGGCAGTAAAACCAGTGACGACGATGGCCGGTACATCGTACCCGGCGTTTTTCACATGCTGATAGAAATCGATACCAGTCAGGTTACCTTGGAGACGGTAGTCCACGACGATGATGTCCACTCGCTCGCGGGCCAGCAGGGCAATCGCCTCGGACGGCGTTGCGACCGATAGCGGCCGGAATCCGGCCCTTTCCAAGCTACGCAGTTGGAGGAGCGCGGCGCCCGGGTCATCTTCGAGAATCAACACAGTTGGGGCAGTATCGTGTGTCACGTTGGCGTTCCATCCTGTAAGGCGATTATTTTGGATTCTGACTGCAAGGCTTGTCGGACTCGGTTCAACTCATTCTGCAGCGTGGCCAGGGCTGTTTCCGCGTGCGCGAAGTCGTTCAATCGGCCCATCGATTCGAGTTCCCAGGCGGCGTCGGCACACCGGTCGGCACATATGTTGCGGAGCGATCCTTTCATGGCGTGCGCGGCGCGCTCGATCGCACAGCAATCTCGATTCGCCACGCTCGTTTCTAGCGCCGCCAGCAACGCCGGGCAATTGCCGAGGAATAACTCAATCAGCTCTTGCAACAGGTCGTCGTCTTCCAACCTCGTTCGCAGCGCATGAAGATTGAACGGGCTTTGACCACGCCCGGTATCGCCATCGATATTTTCGACTTGTGGCGTCATGGCATTCCTTAAGGGCCCCCAGGGAGACAGTCGCCTCGCGTTCGGTCGCGAAAACTGCGTATACTCGGAGCCAGTCGCGTTTGTCTGCGGTTTTAGAGCCCAGACAGGAAGCTGAAGCTCGGTGAGCGAAAAGATTCCCGCGCACTTTTCAGGGGAGCATCACAAAAATAGCCTATGATTAAGCAGGTGCCCATTGATAAGCCAGATATCTCGCTTTTGGCCCGAATCGGTGTCAAAAATCGCATGTCGCCGAGAGGCAGTGCGCCTTTGCCGGTCAAAGTTGAAGCATGGAAATCCTCGTCGCCGATGATGAACCTACGTCGCTTCATGTGTTAAGGCAAACCTTGACGTCATGGGGGCACAACGTCGTTTCCGTTGACAACGGCGCTGAAGCATGGCGGCAACTACAGATGCCGGCAGCTCCGCCGCTTGCAGTCCTTGACTGGATGATGCCGGGGATGGACGGTGTTGACATTTGCCGAAATCTCCGCGCGGTTCACCGGACCAATCCCCCTTATGTCCTGTTGTTGACGTCGAAGAACCGTAAAGAAGATGTTATTTCAGGTCTTCAGGCAGGAGCGAATGACTATATCACGAAACCCTTCGATCGAGACGAGCTCCGAGTGCGATTGCAGGTGGGGGAGCGCGTGGTCCAGCTTCAAACAGAGCTGGTGCGCAGGATTAGCGATCTGGAGGCTGCCCTTCAACATGTTCAGCAGTTGCGGGGCCTGCTGCCGATCTGCAGTTATTGCAAGAAGATCCGCGATGACAAAAACTACTGGCACCAGTTGGAATCCTATTTCAGCCTGCATACCGACGCCCAGTTCAGTCATGGGATCTGTCCAGAATGTTATGTAACGGTGGCTGACTCGATGCTGGACGACGTACACGCCGATCCTCAGCGTGATTCAGGACGGGCCGTGAGCCGCTCATCAAACAGTTGAGAACAGAAATTGAAGGCGCTAGGCACTCGGTGTCCCAGCGACCGGACTCGGCGATTGTTCTGCGACTTGCCGCTGGATCACCGCATAAAGCGTCCTCCGATCGAGCGGCTTGGTCGCGAAATCATCACAACCGGCGTCGAGGCATCGCACACGGTCGCTCGACATCGCATGCGCGGTCAACGCGACGATTTTGCCGGTGTAGCCGCCCTCTCTGAGCCGGCGGGTAGCCTCGTAGCCATCCATCTCCGGCATCTGCATGTCCATGAGGATCACGTCGAACGGCTCGCCGGCCGCCCAGTTTTTTTCGGCCTGCTGCATCCCGATAAGTCCATTTTCGGCGAGCGTCACAGCGATGCCACCGCGACGAAGCATGGATGTAATCAAGAGTTGGTTGTCATTGCTGTCCTCAACCAGCAGAACCCTTAGGCCGGATGGTAATGCCAGCACTTCGGAGCTCTGCGCGCTCAGTTCACGGCGGACGGTAGTATCGCTGTCATCGGAGACCCACTTAACGTCATTGAGGGGGCCTGGGTCGATGTCCAGCACGAATTCGCTGCCGATACCTGCGACGCTTGTGGCGGCGATTTCACCGCCGAGCAAGACCGCCAGTCGGCGGCTGATCGACAATCCAAGGCCCGTGCCGCCGAACCGTCGCGTCATTGACTCGTCAGCTTGTGTGAAGGGATGAAAAATGCGATGTATCACCTCGGGCGCCATCCCGATGCCCGTGTCGCGAACGGTGAAGCGGGCCCGGCGGCATCCCTTCTCGTCCGGTGACGTCATTCCCACAATCAACTCCACTCGACCTCGCTCCGTGAACTTGATCGCATTTCCTACGAGATTCATGATGATTTGCTTAAGCCTCATAGGATCGGTTTGAATCTGTTCGGGAACATGCCCCCGAACTTCAAACTTCAACTCCAGTCCCTTCTCCTTCGCGCGGACGGCCATCAACGAGGCGACCTCATAGGCGATCTGTCGCAGTGAGCATGGGATCCGCTCCAGTTCCATTCGGCCCGCCTCAATTTTGGACAGGTCCAGAATGTCGTTGATGATTCCGAGCAGGTGCTGACTGTTGCGGCGGACAGTCTGGACGTATTCCAAGCGCTGCTCACGCGATGTCGTGTCTTCCTCCAGAAACTCAAGATAACCCAAAATGGCGGTCATTGGGGTCCGGATTTCATGGCTCATGTTCGCCAGGAAGTTGGTCTTGGCCGCATTGGCTGCCTCCGCTTGCTCGAGCGCTTTTTGCAGATCGGCAGTCCGCTCGCGCACGCGCTGCTCCAAACCTTGATTCGCTGCCTGCAAAGCGTCGCGGCTGTCGTTGAGCCATCCCAACATTTCATTGAAGCCATCGCATAACAACCCCAATTCGTCCTTGCTGCTCGCGGGAACGCGCGCCGATAGATCGTGTTCACGCGTGACGCGACGGACCGCCGTCGCAAGTTGAAGAATTGGCTCGCGGAGCTGGCGTTGAACCGTACGTCCGGCCGCGATAGTGAGTGCCAACGTCACCGTAAGCGTGGCGGCGGCAAAGGCGATGAACCAGCCAACCTGCTGCCAGACATCGGCAAAGTTGGCCGTAATTCGAATCGATCCCAGACTTTCGCCGTTGCGACGGATTTCGCGCTCGACGGTCATCGTGCCGCCGAGGCCGCCAGCTCGTCCCTCGTCCCGATACGCCACGAATACGCGCCCGGCAGAGTTCAAGATCACGGCCTCCAGAATTGTGGGCTGCCGCTGGAGCGAGGAAAGCAGCCGAGAGGCGGTTTGTGGATCGTCAAACTCAAGCGCCGCCGAGCAATTCGAGCCGACGACTTCGGCAAGTGTGCCAACCTGCGATTCCTTGGCTTGCCACAGGCCATAGACCTGGGCGGCAATCAAGGCCGCGCCGCACACGACGAGCGCGGCCGCCACCGTAAAGCTCGAGAGAACGTTAAGTTTCAGCGAAATGCTGGCGTCGCGAAGCCACTTCATAGGACAGCTCAACAGTAGGGTGTAAATGAATACGGCTGACGCGCAGCGGGTGCGTGGGAGTACCGGGGACGCTAATCGGCTGGCTTGAAAATTGTGAGCAGCTCGGAGCTGGCTTGCAGTTGTTCGCGATGGAAAGCCGTCAAGCTGACAACCCCGCCCAGGCGATTGTTGTCGATCGTGAAGCGCAACAGGCCCCCCTCGGACAAGAACGCGGGGTCATCGCCGACGGCCAAAACATGCCGCCCCTGCAGAAGGCGCAGCGCCTCGCTCCGCTGCTCGTGAGTAAGCGTGGCAGGCAAGTAGACGATATGGGACCCTGCCAACTCTGCGGGGCGCGTCGCCAGACGCACGGTAACGGGACGGTTTTGCACGAGGAGTCGCCGTTTGCTGATTTCCGCCAGCGGCGCAGCCACGTCGCTTTGTCCAAGCGTGCCGATGACCAAAGGCGCCTTTTCGTCTGCGAACGCCATCGGAGGCCAGGTGACGTACTTGGCGAACTTGACAAGAAATGCGGCCTTCAGCGCGGGTTCTCGGTTGACGACATCCTGGGCAAAGCCACAACGGCCCGCGGTCACCGCAATGCACGCGAGGATCGCCATCAGGCACAGCAACGGGCTGCTCGCCATCATGCAGCGAAACAATCGGTGATGTTCCGGTTGCCATGCCATTTGCTTCTGATTGACTCCAAACCGAGGATGACCAGCAGCTTGCTCCTCCGGCATGCCCTCCATCTGCCGGTCGTGATCAATAGCGGTACGTCGCAATGCCGTAGACTTCGTGTTGAACTTCGTTGATTGCAGATCCGCTGTCTTGCCACTCCGGATGTGCGGCATCCAACAGATTGCGCCCGACGAACGCTAATTCGAAGCGGCTGTCCGGTCGGTATGCAAGTCGCAAGTCCGTTACAAAGTAGCTCGGTATGCTGAACGCCGGCAGGTTATCGACGTAACGGAACGTGCTGTCGAAATGCCAGCCGCCGCCCAGGTCATACAGCGACAGTATCGAAAACTGGTTACGCGGCGCGCTTTCTTCCACGACGACCGCGCCGGGGTCCGGCTCAACGTTGATGACAAAGAAGCTGTAGGATCCGGTCAATCGCCAACACGGCGTGGCCTGATAGCTGGCGGCGAGCTCGAAGCCATAGCTGTCGGCGGTGCGGTTATTGGCAAAAAAAAGCGGGAATACGGGCAGCGGACCAAAGATGGGTGCTCCGGGCGCCAGTCCGATCACGTCCTCATAATGATTGTAGAATGCCGTCGCATCCCAGAAGAATTCGTCCGTTGGCTGCTGCCGAGCTCCGACTTGAAATGCGAGGACGTCTTCTGATTCCACGCCGCGATCTCCGAAGATCCCGAGCGCCGAAGGCTCAGGTCGGCGCAGAGGGACGCGGAGACGCAGGTCGTCCTCGGCGCGCGACGGCGTGCGGACGGCGCGCGAGACCGAGGCCCAGGTCGACAGCCGCGGGCTCGGCGTAAAGAGCAGACTTGCCGACGGCTGGAACTCAAACGCCGTGAAGTCGTTGTGCTCGAACTTCGAGCCCAACGTGAGGAACCAGCGATCTTCCACCAGGCTGATCTCGTCCTGCAGGAAGTAGCTGAACAGATCGACGGCCCGTTCGCTAGGAACAAATCCCACGCCAAACGTATTGCGGAAATGATCCTGGCTGAAGCGGTAGCCCGTTCCGCCGACGAAGCGGTGCCGCTCCCAGGGACGGAAATGAAACTGCCAATCGACGTCCCAGGTGTCGCGGTCCTCGCGATAGGAGCGATCTGTGTCCATCGTCCTTTCGTACCCGTCATAATACATTCGCAATTGCCAATCCGTGTCATCATCGATCTCGTGAATCCAGTTCATCAGCCCGAACCCTCCGGCCAGGCGCTGGAACGAGTCGATGTCCATAAACGGTGGCGTCTCGGCTGCAAGAACCCTGAATTCGCCGGAGCGTCCGGCGAACGCCTCTCCCTGGATCGTTACCTTGTCACAAGGGGTAGGATCCCAATCGATGCGGAAGCCGCCGCGGCCCTGGTGCCACTCATCGTTCTCAATCGGTGCGAGGCCCGAGTCGCGATCGAACCACTTACCGTAGACCCGGCCGTAGGCGTCGTCGCCGATCTGCGCGCCGTAGCGAGCGGTCGTGAAGGCGCGCTCCTCGCTGCCGCCTCCGGCTTCGGCAAAAGTGCCAACCGTCTGAGAGGCGTGTTTCGTGATGATATTGATGACGCCATTCAAGGCGTTGGCTCCCCACACCGTCCCGCCGGGGCCGCGAATGACTTCGATCCGCTCAATGTCCTCCAGTACAAGCTCCTGCATATCCCAATACACGCCACCAAAGCTCGGCGTGTAGACCGAGCGGCCGTCGATCTGCACCAAGAGCTTATTCGTCCAACGGTCATTGAAGCCGCGGATCGCGATGGCCCATTTATTGCTGTCGATGCGAGCCACATGAACGCCCGGAACCAGTCGCAGGACATCAGGTATCGTGCGGGCGCCGGAGCGGCGGATCATTTCGTTGGTGACGACATAAATCGGCGCAGGTGATTTTGCCACCGAGCTTTCCGTGCGCGACACGGTTGTGACTTCGGCCGTCATTTGCGGCACGACCACGGCCGTATTGGCCAGCGTGCGGAGATCCTGGTTGAGCAATTCGTCGATCTCCGTGGCGCCACCCGTGCCAGATGACGCGTCAGTGTAATTCTCACGCGACTCTATGGCCGGGTCACTGATAGAAGAAAAGCGGTCGCGATCGACATGGCTTGTCTCGACGGCAGACCGCATTGGTCGATCGTGCAAAAGCCAATCCTCAGCCCACAGCGGTTTCACACAGAGGATACACAGGACTGTGGCAAAGGCGCCGAAGCGAATCGTCATCGTCAAACGCGCATTCGGAAAGTGCACAACGTCGCACTGGTGCTGCGAGCAGCATTTGCGCAAAGACATCGAACGATCCTGGGTGGATTCACGGGCGAACAGAGCCTCGCTAAGAACGCGTGCTGAAAATGTTCAGTTCGCACCATCACTGAACGATTCGACCGACGCTTTACGCCGCCTTTATCGGAACTAGCTCGTTGTGCTGAATTTGCGGCTTGTCGCATAGCGGACGGCCGGACAAACCGCCGAATCGCTACACCCGCCAGAGTTCACATCGCCAGCGGACCGCTTTCGGTTTTTCGCAGGGCCAAGCTACGAGCGGGCCGGTGCCGCGGCGGATGTTTGTGGCCGAAGCGACGAGAAGGCGGCGTTCCCCGCCAAACATCCCCTCGCACGCCACTTTGGGGAACGACGACGAGCAATCATAAGCCAGTGAAGGCAAGTGAAACCACACGATCGAGAATTGGGATACGCGAAAGAAATCGGCGCAGGCAAAGCCGCCGTTCTCGCTGGACGCGGCATGAAGGATACTGAGTCCGCGCCATGCGGTTCCCCCACAAAAAGATCAAGCACGTGGGCAACAGCCTGCGGCCGAACACCATCGAGGTTTTCTTGCACGGAATGCCGCACGTGTTCCAGCCAGGCAAGTCGGCGGGATTGAACGCCACCTTCCACTTCACCTTCACCGGCGATGAACAGCGGCAGGCAACTGTCGTGATCAAGGACCAGAAGATCAGCGTGAAAGAGGGGCATATCGGCCAGCCCGATCTGCACGTCACCGCCGACGCGCTAATGTGGATCGGCTTTTTGCGGAAGGAAAAAAACGTGGTGTGGGCACTGCGGCGGCGGAAGATTCGGCTCGCCGGCCCCCTCAAGCTGCTGGTGGCGTTCGGAAAGTGCTTTCCCCAGTAACTGGTTTTCGCACAATCGAGGAGAACCCAAATGTCTAAGCCGAAAATTCTTGTTACGGGTGCAATCCCGGCCAAGAATTAACGCCGCCCAGAAAAAGTTCAAACTTAGTCCTGTCACCGCCGCCAATTTTTCGAAACGAACCCTTCGACCAGAGCGTCGAAGGGTTTTCGGTCTCGCGAGTCGCAGAACTCATTCGCGCGCGGCAAGCCAAGTAACGACCGTTTTTGAAACACGTTTCAGTAGAGGCTCCACTCACCAAAGCAACGCTTTGGACGTCCCCGCCTGGGCTGGATACGGTAATGGGCTTGCGCAGCAAGGACGAACCGTCCTATTGAGTCTTCACCGGCGTCGAAAAGGTCACGCCCTCATGAGCGCGCCCGAACGCAGCCGTTCCAGCGCTTCGGATTTGAACACCGATGCGCCCAAACGGTTTGTCGTCGGTGCAGGCGGTCGATGTGACCGTCGCGGCCCACCCCAGATCACAACTTTGTAGTAATGCGACAGAATAACCCGGCGCGCGAGGCCTAACATTTCATGTCACCTCACAGCCGGAGCAAGCGCCATGGCGGCCCAATTCGTCGCCGCAGCGGAGATCCACTGGTCGGGGCCGTGAGGAAAGCCGCTCTCGAAGTACGGCTGAAACGGTATCGCCCGGCTCTTCACGTACCACGATCCATCTTCGAGTTGGGTGTCCAGGAGATACTGCACGCCACGCTGATAGGCGGGATCCCTCGCTTCGATTCCGGCGGCCTCGTTCAGTGCGACGAGCGCCTCCCCCGTCGCGTAAGCATCGCTCGGCATTGTTGGAAGCTGGCCCCACCCGCCGTCAGTCCGTTGCTCGGCGAGCAGTCGACGCGCGGCACTTTGGATTGTGTCACTGTCTTGGTCGGCCCAAGCCAGGCCGAGGAGTTGAAACGTGCGGTCTTCGGTCGTCTGGAGGGCGGTTTGCTTCAGCCACTTCACGGCTTTTTGAACGGCTTTCTCGTACTCCGGCCGCTGCGATTTGGGTCCGTATACTTGCAACGCCCGCAACGACATGGCATTGATTTGGATCTCGCTTGATCCAAGAGGCGGCCGCTGGCCCACACGCCGCCATCGACCGTTAGGTGATTGCTGACCTTTCAAGAACCTGGCCATGGCATCGGTGGCAAGATCGGGCGGATAGTTCTCCGCCGCCATGCCGGCCAGGATGTAGTTGACAGTATTGGACTCTCCGGGGATTCCAACGCCCACAAGAGCGCGCTCGCGCCAGTTTTCGATATAAGAAGCAACGTTCTTCAATTGCGTTTGGGCGATCTGGTCGTCCACTTCGACATCGTGTTTCCGCGCTTTCACGATCATCATGGAAGTCAGCGAGTTGTGATGGCACGAAACGCAGCCCGTTTTCTCCAGGAACGCTACGTCGGCCCTTTGCAACAGCGGAATGCTGCGTCGAAGCGCATCGCGAACAGAACCGGCAGGGACAGGCTTTGGGACCGGCTGACTTATATTGCTCCCAGGCGCTGCGCCGGCCTTGACCAGTAGGTCGACGATAAGCGTTTCGCCTTGCTGGCGGGCAAAATCCAAAGCGGTCTTGCCCTCGGCGGTTTTCGCATTAATCTCAGCGCCGTGTTCGATCAAATCCGTGACCGTGTCCACTGGCAAGGAGTCGAGATGCGCCGCAAGCATCAGCACCGTGCGGCCGGCCCTATCCCTGGCCTTCACGTCAGCGCCGTGATCGATGAGCATCTTCACCGTACGCGTGTCGCCAAATACACGTGGATTCCCGAACGCCGAAGCAACAGACAACAAGGCCGGACGCAGGATCTTCGGGTCTGCGGATTTGATCAACAGGTCAACGCAGGCGGGGCTTTTCGCATTGAGCGATGCAATGAGGGGGAATGGACCCGCACCCTTCACATCAGCGCCACGCTCCAGGAGCATCCGCAGAACGGCTTCATCGCCGAGGGCGGCCGCTTGCCTGAGTGGTGTGACCAGTCCGCGATAGCTCGGCGCTTTTACGGATGGGTCAGCGCCGTGGTCGAGCAAAAGCCTGACGATTTCGCCGCACCCAAAGTAGCCCGTCGCAATCAGTAAAGGCGTCCGCCCGTCTGCGGAGCGTGCATTGACGTCGGCGCCGCTCTTGAGCAACAGATGAGTCTTTTCCAAGTCGTCTACTGCCCACATGAGCGCCGTGGCGCCTGCCTCATTGCGGACGTTGGGATCGGCTCCGGCGTCCAACAGTAGCCGAACCGCATCCGCGTCTCCGTACAGCACGGCGTACATCAAAGGAGTCGAGCCACCGGGCCCAGTGCGCTTGGCAAGATCCGGTACTTCCCGCAGCATCTTTTTGAATGCTCGACGGTCTCCCTGGCGCAGCGCTTCCATCACCCGCGTTGCCTGCGGATCGGCGAGTGTTGGAGGAACCTCACCCGCCAACTCATCGGGCCACTCGGCGCCCTGGTCGATCCAGGCCTTGATGATATCGATCTCTTCTTGAGCGAGTGGAGCCGCGGGCGGCATCTGCGGCCCGAATTGATCTCCAATGAGCTTTAAATACAACCGGCTGGCGGCGCTGCTCCGGCCAAGCATCCTACCGGTTCCCCCGCGCATGGCATCGCGCCGCCGGTCCAGCCGAAAGCCGTTCTTCTGCTGCTCCGGACCGTGGCACTCGATGCAGTGCGCGTTGAATAGCGGCTGAACATCGCGTGCGAAGTCAATTCTGACCGGTTCGCGAGCGGTTGCCTGGCTGATGGTAAGTGACCATACGAGGACGACGAGTAGCACGTGTCTCACGGAGAACTCCTATTGAATCGTGATGGTCGTTATGGGACTTCTTGTGCCCTGATCAGCGTTTCGGCCTCCTGAAGGAGAATCTGGGCAGACAGCCAGTCGCCCAAGTAGTTCGAGGCGGCGTATCCAAACTCCGTCCTGGCCATTGCCCGATTGGTTTCGTGCAGCCAGGCTTTCGTCTCGGCCAACCACTTTCGCGCGTCGTCGTGTCGGCCGAGCCGCTGGCACACGAGCGCCAACACGGCAAAGTTCTGCCCGCGGCCAATCCAAGTCGGATGCACTTTGAGTGACTCTTCCGCGCGCTTAGCCGCTTGCGCGTAGTCACCGGCGCGGTACTGGGCGGCGGCTAAGGTGTAAAGATGCCAAGCCACCGTAGGCTCCTTCGCGACGGCCAGTTCTGCCAACCGCACCGGTACCGACCAGTCGGTGACGGAGCTCGGAATGAGAGTGCAAGCGCGGGAAAAGAGGTGGGCAGCTACCTGATCGTTGACCTGGTCCTGATAGCGCATGACAATCGCGCGCAGGTCGGCGTACGCCGCCTCGTCGCCAGCCAGCACGCGCAGGGCGGCCAGGTCATGTGTTAACGAGCCGATCTGTCGGCCGGTCCGGGACCAATCTCCGCTGGCTTTGGATCGGCCGGCTCGCGACCATTCATCCATGCGAAGTCGGAGCGCCTTGGCGTAATCGGCACTGGCTTGGGACCATTTGCTCTGACTGGCATAGGTCCGGCCGCGCGCATACCAGAGCCGAGGATCATCCGGCCGTAACTTGATCAAGCTGGCGAACACTTCGGGTTGTTGAACCATTTCCACGCACATCCGCATCTCCCCGGAGTAGCCGCGGAATGTCAGAGGCAGTTGGTCGAGGACTTTTGAGAAGCTCGCGGCGGCCTGTTCCCAATCTTTCCGCTTGAAGTGCTCTCGCGCCGCCTCCATGAACGTGAAGGCGTCACCGTAGGTAATCGCGGCGAGTGCTCGCTCACGAATGGCGCTCAATCGAGGATCATCTGGCGGATGGGAGCCGGTGACGAGAATCTTTGCCTCGCGGTGAAATACCAGGCACTCGAGCCAATCCCACCAATTGATTGGCATTGTGCCGACCGAGCCTTCCTGCATGGCTCTTGTCCACTCGTCGATAGCCTGTTCCCCTCGCGCGAGGGCGTCCTCAGCTTCCGACTGGCGTCCTAGCCGGTGCAGGGCCATGGCCAGAGTCAGATAATTGCGTCGATAGATCCCTGCCTCAGAGTTGCCGCCCATGGTGATTGCTTCCCGGGATCGGGCGGCAGCCTTTTCGAAGTTTCCTCTGCGCAAATGGGCTACTGCGGCGGCGCTAACGAACCAAGGGAGATAGTTGTCAGCCGCCAGCCGCTCCGCCCATTCCGCCGTGACAATGGGATCGTGGACCGGCTCCGGCGACAACAGACAGGTCCGTACCACGTAGAATTGGTTGATCGCAAGGTTGGCCTGGCTGTGCTGGCGCAGTGCCTCCTGGCATGCGCGGTGATAGCCCGGTTCGTCCCCCAAAATGCGCTTCAGCAATGCGTGCTCGTAGCACCATTGCGCGTTGCCCTGGCGCGCCAAACGGAAACGGCGGTCGTAGTCCGCCAGGGCGCGGTCCCAAAGACCGAGGTTCGCGTATAACATGCTGCGAAAGGTGTAAATCTGGTTCAGACCCGGCTCGATCTCTTCCGCCTTCGCGAACCGATCATGAGCCAAAGCCCAGTTCGCTTTGTGGTAGTGATTCAAGCCCTCGTTGGAGATTTGCGTGGCCGCGCTGAGTCGCTTAGAGAACGACTCCGCTTTGTCCTTTGCCGCGATGGCCTCGGCACGCGCGACGCGCTCGCTGGCAAGCGCTTGTTCCGCGCGGCGTTGTGCGTCGATTGCCCAGGCGGCCAGCGAGATGCTGACGAGCGTCGCAATCAAAAGGAGGGCCGCAAACGAAGCGGCTGCGGTCAGCAAGCGGCGATGCTTGCGGGCAATTTTCCGCAATCGATACGTAATGGAAGGCGGGCAGGCCTCAACCGGCTCGTCGGCCAGATAGCGTTGCACGTCGCGAGCCAAGCCGTTGACGGTTTCGTAGCGCCGTGTGCGATCTTTTTCGAGGCACTTCATCACGATCCAGTCCAGCTCACCCCGCAAAAGCTGTGAGAGCCGCTCTGGTTCCGTCTTGCACGCGGCAGCAACTTTGGGCAGCGCGGCGGATGTACTTAACCGGACGCTTGGCCGAGGCGCCTCCTCTTCCTTGATCAGCCGCACCAATTCACCCAGCGCCGCTTCGCTCAGCCGTTGTCGCTCGATCGGCGTGGTGCCGGTCAACAGTTCGTAGAGCAACACGCCCAGCGAATACACGTCGCTGCGGGTGTCGACCCCGAACGCGTTCATCTCGGCCTGTTCGGGCGACATGTATTCGAAGGTGCCGACCAGCGTGCCGAATTGCGTGAACAGCGTCTTCTCGGTCAGCCGCTGTTCGAGTGCCTTGGCCACACCGAAGTCGATGACCTTTGGGACCGGCTCATCGTCGTACATTGTGACCAGGATATTGGTCGGCTTGATGTCGCGATGGATGATGCCTTTCTGATGAGCGTGCTGGATTGCGTGGCAGACAGGGACGAACAACTCCAAGCGCTGGCGAAGCGTGAGGCGGTTGTCATCGCAGAACTTCGTTAGCGGGACGCCATGCACCAGCTCCATGACGAAGTACGGGCGGGCCGACTGGGTCGTGCCGGCATCCAGTACCTTGGCGATGTGCTGGTGGTCCATCATCGCCAGGGCTTGCCGCTCCGCCTCGAAGCGGGCGATCACCTGGCGGCTATCCATGCCCGGCTTAATGATCTTGAGTGCTACGCGCCGGCGAACCGGCTGCTCCTGCTCGGCCATGTAGACCACGCCCATGCCCCCTTCGCCGATCTGCTGGAGGAGCTTGTACGGGCCAATGACAGTGCCTGGCCGATCGGTAGGAGGTTGTTCAGCCGTGCCGACTAATGGTTTCCGGAGAAAGCTACCAGCACCGGTGTGTGATTTGAGCAGTTTTTCGAGGCGGGCCCGCAAGCCGGCGTCGCCCTCGCACGCGGCGCCTAAGAACGCCGCTCTCGCCTCGGCCGACGGCTGGTCCAAGGCTTCGGCAAAGATCGATTCCTCGGATCGCGCCGTGGTTGACATGACTCACTCCATGGGTGCAAAAGGGCTCTTCCCTCAGTGCGTATTCCCTCGCCAAAGTCTCTCACAATTATTTTAAATTTCTGGCCGTGCCTCGTCCTTTCCCGCAATCTCCTGATGCAGCCATGCGCGGGCGTAGTTCCAGTAGCGATGCGCGGTCGCGGGTGAAATCCCCAGCGCCTCGGCCAATTGCTCCATTGACAAGCCGGCAAAGTAGCGCAGTTTGACCAGTTCGGCCTTCATCGGGTCTTTCTTCGCGAGCTTCTCCAACGCCTCGTCGAGTGCGAGGATATCGTCGGAGATGCGTGGCACGGCCGGTTCGATGAAACCGAGTTCCAGCTTTCGTCGATCGCCTCCGCGCCGAAGTGCATGCTTTCGCCTGGCGCTTTCGACGAGAATGCGGCGCATGGCCTCGGCCGCGGCGCTGAAAAAGTGACCCCGGCTGTTCCACGGCTGCTCAGCACCGCCCCCCAAAAGACGCAGATAGGCTTCGTGAACAAGGGCCGTCGCTTCGAGTGTGTGCCCCGGCTTTTCCCGCGCCATCCTCTGAGCGGCCAGCTTTCGCAGCTCCTCATAAACCAATGGCAAAAGCTTCGCCGCGGCCTGGGGGTCGCCGTGATCAATCGCGGCCAGAATCTGCGTCACATTGCTCATGCCGCCATAATAGCGTACCGCGAGCCGCTTGCGAGCGATTACGCCGGATACCACTGCGGCCGTGTTTGGTGACGCCACTCGTTCGAACAAGTCTCGCTCAATTCCCCAACTCTTTTCTCACTGTTACGACGTGGCGCGGCGATTCTATCGACCAGAGAAGTTATGTACTTGCGTCGGTCCGACGCTTCGACGCAGAACGCGCTTTTGGCAAATCCCCGCGAGTGAAATCGACCGACGCACCCGAGGGCTGTGTCCAGCGCGCACAGGACGACCGTCCTGGGTCATGAATCGGTCACGTCACAACGCGCGTCGGTCACATCGACCGGGCGTCGATCTCCGATCTTGTGACTGGTGTATCGATGTCGCGACTCCACTGGCGTCCGGCGCAGAGCCTTAGAGGTAATGACGCGCCCCCTGCCGCTGCTGGCTCGTCCAGTGACGTAGGTCAGGCACTCCCGTGCCTGACGGAATTGCCAACGCGCGCCGATTACTCGCCGGATTGCCGGGCAAAGCAATCTGCCGCATTTGCCACCCAGTCAACATGATCATGCACGCTCGGAACGAACGGTGAAAGCTCAACCACGGCCAATCGTAGGGCCAACGGTCACGGATCGCGGCGCCCCCGCTTGTCCCGCTCTTGCCGCTGCATCGTTCATCAGTCCGATCATCGTTCCGCCTTACTCCCCGTCTCCTTCGGATTTCTCCGGCCGCACCTCTTGACAAATACGTCAAGATAGTGTATAAATGAACACACACAGAGACGTGGCTTTTTCGACACGGACGTGATGGTCCGTGCTCGGAGTTAATCCCGCCGCTTGCCAGCCCCTGCCGAACTCCGCGTCTCCGCGTCTCAGCGGTTCAAGATTCGTTACATCAAGTTTGCATCAAATGGGAAATAAATCGCCCGTACGGCGCTCGTCCCAATCGACCGAAGCCCGGGAGCCGACACCACTTGGAGTCGGAACGCGCTGCCACGCAACCGGCAATTCGTTCCCACAAACCGCGTTTTTTTCGCGCCGCAAAAGACGTGAGAAGAAAATCGCGGCGCCCCGGGAGTGGCGCAAAATAAGATGCATTCAAACGCGCAACAATTCCACCCTGCCGATCGACGGCAACCGCCCGATAATGCTGTGGCACAACAACTTGCGGCAACACACGTCGGCTGCTGTTCCCGACTCATTGCGCATAATCCGTGATTTAATTATTTTTCGCCGAAATCAACACAGATGCGCAGTAATTCGCGCTTGGCCGCCGCAAGAGACTCAGCCATGGTACCGCGAGCTATCGCTATGATCAGCCGATGCGGCAGATTTTCCGTGGCATAGTTTCGGTCCTGCCTTGGCGCTAGTACAATCACGCCGTTCCCGGCTGGCTTTCCATATGTCTCAACGAGGTGACCTCATGACACGCTTCTTCAGTGCCGCAATCGCGGCGGTGGTTATTCTAGTTCTGGCGGGTGCGGCGCCAGGCCAAGATGCAAAAGATCCTGCCGCGGTGATCGACAAAGCCATCAAGGCCCTCGGCGGCGAGGAGAAGTTGAGCAAAGCCAAGGGGATTCAGTTCAAGGCGAGCGCCAAATTCCGCTTTGGCGACAACGAAAGCGAAGGGACCATCGAAGGGACGAGCCAAGGCCTGGATCACGTGCGGCGCGTCTTCGAGGGGGAATTCGGTGGCAACAAGGTCCGCGGTGTCACCGTGGTCGCCGGCGACAAGGGTTGGCGAAAGTTCGGAGACAACGCCATGGAGCTGGACAGCGACGGACTGGCCAACGAGAAGCGGCGGATTTACCTCAGCCAAATCCCAATGACCATCGTGCCGGTCAAGAGCAAGGGGTTCAAGATCGCCGCGGCCGGCGAGGAACAAGTCAACGGCAAGCCCGCCAGCGGCATGAAAGTCACCGCCCCGGACGGTAAGGACTTCACGCTCTACTTCGATAAAGAGACCGGTCTGCCGGTCAAGCTCGTGGCGGATGTCGTCGGGTTCGGCGGCGATGAGTTCACGCAGGAAATGAGCTTCAGCGATTACAAGGAGCTTGACGGAATCAAGGTCGCGACAAAGTTAGAGGCCAAGCGCGATGGAACGACGTTTCAGGAGATGAAGATCACCGAGTTCAAGGTGCTCGACAAGGTGGATCCAAAGACATTCGCCGAGCCGGAGTAGAGAGAGTAGGATGGGCTTTGCCCACCGCAGAGTCTGCCGTACACGGCCAGGTGGGCAGAGCCCATCTATAACTACCAATTCGGTGGGCGGAGCCCACGCTACACGGTTAGATATACAAACCCGTCGCGCTCTTCGATGGTGTAGATCTCGATCGGGTCCTCGGCCGGACCGGCTTTCACCTGACCCGTGACGACGTCGAACTGCGATCCGTGCCACAGACACTGCACGCGGCCGCAGATCAGCACGCCGTCGGAGAGCGGGCCGCCTTTGTGCGTGCAGCGGTCCTGAAACGCAGTATAGCCGTCCTCGGTGCGCGCCAGCACAATTCGCTTAGCGCCAACGTGCAACAGTCGCATTTGATCGACTTCCAACTCGTCCATGCGACAGACCTTCAACGGCTCGCCGGATCGATCGTCGAGCCGCTGTTCACGCCATTTGCCGGCCCGCGCGTAGCGATGTTCCGGACCGATGAAGTTGCGGTGCACGAGCGTGCCTCCCAGCCAGCCGCCAATCATCAGCAAGCCCAGACCAGCCGCTTCGATGCCGACCAGCGGCAGCCGCGGCTCGGTTGCAGCACCCTCCGGCCGCAGCAGCCACCCACTGGCAAACAAGGCGACGGAGCTCAGGTTGACGATCATGTGCCGCGTCGCTCGCGTTTTCGCGGAGCTCTGCGGCGGCACGGAGAAGAGATAGTCCAAAAACCCAGGGATCGCTGCCAAGAGTGCCGTTCCGATTCCGGCCACGCTCATCCAGGCCCCGGTTTGGTACCAGCCAGCGACTCCGCTTAACCATCCGATCGCATCGCACACTACCGTGGCGGTGAGGAAGGCGATTGGAAACGGAATCAGAATCGGATGGATCGAATGGCTTTTGATCGTAGCGAACGTTCGCATAGCTGACTACATTCGCCTCCGAACAAGCGGACTCAACCTGCCGGCCAACGCCCACGAGGACCAAATAAAGCTTCGTCGTTGGCCAACAGTTCGTCAACAAGTGTCGCCCGCGCCATCCGCAACGCCACCCAGTTACGGCCGAGCGCGCTGAGCTGCGTGTGGGCTGAAGTTCGATCTGCGGGTGGAGGATCAGTCAATTCACTGCTGGGCGCCACAGCATGATCAACAATCAGCCGCGGAGCGCCGGCCGTAATGGGCAAGGTGGCATGAGTTACGCCGCCTTGCCAACCGTCGGACGGCCCAGCCAATGGCTCCTCTGACGACTCGATCGACTCGGAGGTTTTGGCCAGCACCGCAGTGTTGGTCGCAGTGGCTTCCCCACCATTGGCCGGGATATAGGAAATGGAAAGGACTGGCCGGTTCGCCGTTTTGTACTCGCTGGAGCGGAGCCCGAGCGAATCTCCAGCGGTCGTGTAGTTCTGAATGATAAATCCATAATTGCTCGACGGATTGTCCACCCATCCTTGCACGACCGCACGTCCAGCGGCATTCAGCTCGCTGTCAGTGGTAATCCCGGATTTGGGGCCGGTAACCAGCCCCAGCACGGTTGACCCGCGATCTGTGCCGTCTAAGGCGCCCGGCTGGCCCCAGGGGACACCCGCGGACGCAACATTCCACGTGGCTTCGTTTTCGACCCAAGGCCTTCGTACCTCGTAAACCTCGAAGGCGTCCGACGACTCCTCGTCGGACACTGTAAACGTCATCATTACTCCGAGAATTGCGCTGCCGGGTGGGACGGCCGAAATGTCCCAGCGAATTAGCGCTCCCGAAGGAGGCGTCGCGTCGACGAGCATTGTCGAGAGGCTGCCGAGGTTGGTGTTGGGTTCAAAGTCGCGAATTCGCGTATCCGTGTTGCCATCATATGACGACACACCATTCTGAAACGTTTGAGTGATCGGCTCATCGTCCGTTACGCTGACAGCAATGTCGTCCGCGGCTACAAGTTCAGCATCGTTGGCGGTGAGCCGCAACACATAGGCGCCCGCGGCACTAAAGCTGGCGGTTGTGTCGATTGCTGAAGTGTCGGCAAAGGTCACGACCCCTGGGCCACTTACCACCGACCAGGTCGTCGTGACGGCGCCTGGAGGATTGGGCAAGCCGTCGTCACTGACCGTTCCGTCGAGTGATGCGCCTGTGGAGATCGCGACAGACTGATCGGCGCCGGCATCGACCACTGGCGCCTGATTAACAGGCGGTGCAGTGACCAGAATCTCCACATCGTCCGATGCGACTAGCTCACCGTCGTTGGCAGTGAGCCGCAGCAGGTACGTGCCCGCGTCGCTAAAGCTGGCGGTGGTGTCGACCGCCGATGCGTCGGCAAACGTCACCACCCCCGGACCACTGACCAACGACCAGGTCGTCGTGACGGCGCCTGGAGGGTTGGGCAAGCCGTCGTCGCTGACCGTTCCGTCCAGTGTCGCGCCAGCAGAAAGCGTGACGGATTGATCAGTCCCGGCGTTGACGACCGGCGCTTGGTTGACAGGCGCAGTGACCACAATTTGGATATCGTCCGAACCATTTAGTGCTCCGTCGTTGGCCGAAAGCCGCAGCACATAAGTGCCGCCAGCGCTGAAGCTGGCGGAAGTATCAATCGCCGAGGCGTTAGCAAACGTCACGACCCCGGGGCCACTGAACTTTGACCAGGTTGTCGTGACCGATCCCGGAGGGTTGGGCAAGCCGTCGTCGCTCACCGTTCCGTCGAGCGTCGCGCCAGCAGAAAGCGTGACGGATTGATCGCCCCCGGCGTTCACGACCGGCGCCTGGTTGCCAGACGGGTACGTAAACCGCGCTCCGGCCAACGTGCCAATCTTCCCGGCAATGACGACGACTTCGTTTTGGAACGGGTCCTTTACACTCGATGGATCACTCAGATATACGTCGTCAAGCAGCGTGGTGACCGGTCCGAAGGAAATGGCGCTAAGAGGCGATTCTCGGTAAACGATTGGACCTCCATTGTCTTTCGCGCGATAGACCACGAGCAGGCGGTTCTGCACCTCGCTGACCTCGACAATCGCGCGGGTGCCCCGGCCGTCCACTTCGTACAGATCGTCCCATTGGCCGTTCGGCCGACGGACGAGCAATGCGGTTTTTGGAAAGCCGGCAGTGTCGTATTCGGTCTTGACCGCGGCAAAGAGAGTCCCGTCGCTGATGACCGCGATGTTGATGTGATCGTCCGCCATACCGTTGCCCACATCCAAGGCCGACTGGGATGCCGGAACTTCATCGGCGGACCATTCATGAGGAGATGCCAGGTCGTCGCGAACTCGAAATCCAAATCGCTCCGTCGATTGGTTCGACCACATGACGCCCATCTGGCCGCCCGGCATTGAGGTGATCGCCGAAATGTCATCGCTGTTGACACCGGTGGCGAGCGTAATGGGGGCGCTCCAACTGGAATAGGGAGCGACGCTATGGATCACCTGGATCTGCGACGTGGTATCGAAGGCAATCCATAATCTTCCCGTGGAATCTTTGTCCACCGTGGCGGTCTCGGTGGCGGACGAAAGCGGCAGCGATACCAGGCCAGGCTGGACCGACCAAGGTTGATAAGTACCAGGCGCGCCGGGCACAAATTGCAAGGTCGCCAGACGTGAAGACGCGCCTTTCACAAGCAGTATGTGGACCAGGTCCTCCGCCGGCTTAACGTCGGCCCGGAAATAAGTGTTTGATAAATGCAGCACCTTCGTCCACGCCGTACCATCGAGCCGAAACAAGCCCGTGCCGGTTGAATCGCCCACGAACACTGCCCACCAGTGACCTCCGTGCGTCCAGACCTTGGACTGTGGCTTATCGGCCGTATTGCTGGCCAACGAATGGGGGTCGAGCAATTGAATTGCAGGGGTGCTCGTCGTGCTATTCGAATCGTCACCCGCAACAAATAACTGGCTTCCCTCATCCGTCGAGGAGTCAGACAGCATGGAGCGTTGCTCCAATTGCTCGAAGCCCAATCCATGGCGAATTCGCGCCAGCCGAGTACCACGCAGTACATACATGTTTTGAGGGCGCATGACGAACGAGGGCGAAAGGAAGAGAGAACTGAAAAACCGCTTCAGTCTAGCCCGTGCAGTCTGGGTCACGAGGGGAGCGCTGGTGGAAGACAGGAGCCGATCTGCCCCTCGTAGCAGCCCAGCCTCCACCAGAGCTCCACCACTCGTGCGGTTGCACCCTAGACCGCTCCGGCCGAGCATGGATGAAACTTCGGCGATGACTGCCGGCGCGGAGTGAAAAGGAATGGAATTGGCCCTATGGTCAGCAGCGCACTCACCGTGGATACCGCCACGACGATCCCCAGACGTTGGATCATTTGCGGCTATCTCGCGCTATTAGGCGCGGTATTTCTTCTAGCCCTAAAGAAGCCGGTGGTGCTGCTGGCGATTCCCTTGTTGGTTCCTGCGCTTTGGATCGCGCTGGCCGCGCCCAGTTTCTACACGTTACTCGCCATGGGTTTGATCTACAGCAATGCTGCGGTCATTGCGGTCCGGTTTCATGGCGTGCCCATGATCGTGGGAATGGCCGTTCCGTTATTGCTGGCGATACCCATCGCTCATGCATGGCTGTTTCGGCGACGGCCGATCATGATCGATCCGGTGTTTCAACTCGGCGTGCTGTTTGTTTTGACCCATCTCTTCGCCACGCTTTTTTCGGCAGACCGCGAAGAATCACTCTCTGTGGCCTGGGAGATGGCCACCGAAGGACTCGTACTCTACCTGCTGATCTTTAACGCCGTCCGCACGACAACGGTGCTGCGCCGCGTGGCCTGGGTGGTGCTGGCCTGCGGCGCCGCTCTGGGTGGGTTATGCTTTCTGCAGAATGCGACCAGAACCTACGATCGCAGTTACGGCGGCTTTGCGCAAGTCGAAGCCAGATCGGGGTTTTTCACCAAGGAGGCCGCCCAGCAAGGCTACGGGGAGCAGCGGCGTCTGGCCGGACCGATTGGCGAAAAAAACCGGTTTGCCCAAATTATGCTGATGCTCGTTCCGCTGGGCATGTTTCGGTTTTGGGCTGAGCGAAACATCTGGTTGCGCGCGTTGGCGGCGTTTGCCACGGCGCTGGTGATGTTGGGCCTGATGCTCACATTCTCGCGCGGCGCCATGGTCGGATTCTGCATCATGGTGTTGGCGATGATGGTGCTCCGGTACGTAACCGCGCGACAATGCCTGGCCGTATTAGGAGGCATCTGCCTGCTGTTGATCGTACTACCGCAATACATCACGCGGTTGGAGTCGTTAGGCGCCCTGCTCTCGCCCGAGGCCAGCATTGGCGCCGCCGACAACAACTCACGCAGCCGCATTGCCGAGGCCATGTCGGCCGTGTACATGTTCGCCGATCATCCCTGGACCGGTGTCGGGCCCGGAATGTATCAGCATCACTTTCAGCGCTATGCTGGCATCGTCGGCACGGAAATCCAGGGTGTGAAGGTCCAAGACGAACGGCGCCAGCCACATGTGCTTTACCTCGGTTTAGCCGCCGAGTTAGGTCTGCCGGGGACTGCCGCGTTCTTGGCAATGATGGCTGTCCTGCTCGTGCGTCTCAATCGTGTCCGGCAGGCGAGCCTGACGGGCCGCAGCGATCTGGCCTTGCTGGCGGCCGGATTCTTGTTCGCGATCATCTCTTATCTCGGCAGCGGTCTGTTTCTGCATTTGGAGTATGTGCGTTATTTCTGGTTGATGACCGCCCTTGCCGGTGCAGCGAGCGCAATCGTAGCCCAAGAACTTTCGACCCCCGACAACGATCTCAAGGGCGATCCACTGTCTGCTCATCAAGACAATTGCTAATTGGAGTTCCCATGCGCGCGACCAAGGATTACCGTCAGAGCCACGCGGCGCCAGAGCGCGGGCGCGACTACGACGCCAGATATAACACCGGCGCCACCGCATTCTATTGGGAACACTTCGAGCGCCCGTGCCTGGAGAAGATTTTCACCCGCCTACGTGACGACGGGCAGCAGCGTTATCTCGACTTCGCTTGTGGAACCGGCCGCATCATCGGGCTCGGCGCAAGTTACTTTGTGGAAACGGTCGGCGTTGATGTTTCGGAGAGCATGCTTGCCAAAGCGCGAAGCAAGGTCCCGCAGGCGCGGTTCATTCTTGCAGACGTGGTGCGAGCGCCCCTCGATCTTGGGCGATTCGACGTGATCACGCTGTTCCGTTTTTTGTTGAACGCCGACGCAAAACTGCGCGACTACGTGTTGGATTGGCTGCGTCAAGCAATTCGCGACTCCGGCACGCTCATTGTGAACAACCATTGCAATTCGAATAGCGTGCGAGGTTCCATACACTTGCTGCGGAATGGCATTCGTCTGGGAAAGCCTCGCAAGGTTCTCTCGGATCGTGCCGTTCGAGATCTGTTATCCAAGCACGGGTTCCGTGTCGTCGAACAGCATGGTTTCAAGATGATGCCGTCTTTTGAGAACCGCACAGTTCTCCCGGGCGCCGTCTTGAACCGTTTTGAACGATTGATCGCAAGCCTGCCCACTTCCCATCGATTCATGGAGAATCACATCTATCTCTGCCGGCCCGCGTAGGGCGGATTCGCGCGCTTTCTTGGCACGAACCGGGCGGGCGAACGTCATCCGATCGGAGGGTGGGCGAAGTCGTCCGCCGTGATCCATTCCGGCTTCAGGATCGTCCAAAAGTCGCCGGCCAATGCGCGGCGGACATACGAGTACGGCAACCAACCGTAGCCGGAGTCGCCCCAAGCGGGTCCCCAGGAATTGCGAATCAGAATCGCGCCCTTATCGGAGCGAATTCGCCGTTTGTCGTCGTAGCCCACCGCCATGACGACCTGTCCGCCACGCAGGCCGTCGAGCCGCGTTGGGAACGCAATCTCCTCCGACGTCGTAATCGAGGTGTACACGGGAAAACCGAAGGCCACCGCAAATCCCGCGGCCAGCCAATCCCGGACGGTTTCCAGGGTCTCGTCACCGGCTGGTTCCCGATCGTCCAGCCGGACATAGTTCAGCGTGCCGAACTCGCGCGCAAAGGCATAGGCGAATTCGCAGCGATCGGCGCCAATAGCAGTTGGTTCGTAGGGAAAATGAGCCTCTGGAACCGCGCCAAAGCGACTAATGGCTTTCCAGGTGGTACGGAGACTTGCACATCCTTCGCCCGGATATGCGATCCGGAGTGAGGTCACATGGATGAACAGCCGGGATGGCTCGATCACCGCGCCGGTCGCTCGCCGCTCGAAGTATTGCAGCATTCCCAGGCAGGCGTGGGCGGCGCCGGCCGGAAGATCCCTTTGATCGTCCACGGCCGGCAAGTATTCGCGCCAGTCCGCCTGCGACGGACGCTCCCCCAGCGGTTTCAGCGGAGCCAGGAGTTCCGCCACGTCTGTCGGCAAATGGTCCCGCGCGTCCGGTAGGTCGCGCTGCCAGCCCAGTCCGGACGGAACGAAGCTTGCCATATTAGACCTTTGGCTGAAAACCCTGATGAACGAATAGCCGATGGGCAGTTTCAGCGGAAGGGAAAGACTGGTGGAGGACCGTGGGCCACCCGGAGAATCGCGGCTGCTCAGATGTCGCGCGTTCCCCAACCTTACCTCGGAGCCCGTGCGGTGTGACGCTGATTACAGTCCACCGCGGTTGAGATCCCAACGCACGCCTTGGCCGCTGCCGTCTCCCATGAACCGGACGAGCGGTTTTTTCTGATTGCGGTTCAAAGAGTTGATCGTGTCGTGCAGCCGCCGTCGGGGATCTTGCTCCGGATGCGGCGGCAAGGGGTCATAGATGTGGACCGGCCAGCCTTCCTCCTCAAAAGCGGCCAGGATCAACTCCTGGTTGGGAGCCGGCGTCTTAAAGCACTTCACGAGCTCCTTGCCTAGCCGCAATTCCTGACGGTCGCGGTCCCAAGTCGGCACGATTACCGCTTGAGGAGCGTCGTTCGTTGCCGAAACAAGCGGCTGATCGATCACCGGCGTACTCGACGCCTCGCGAGCGAACGCCATTCCTGCTTCGGTGAGCACGAAACAGCTACGCCGGTCGAACCGGACCGCGCCCCCAGCCCGAAACGTCCGCCGATCTTCGCCAGGCTGAGTGGTTTCCATACCGTGCTGCACCAACCGGCGATACAACAGCCAGCGGATGTCGTTGAGCGACAGCCCGCCCTGACCCAGCGATGTAATGCCCAGCGCGAACTGCCAGACGTCATGCGAGAGAGACACGGCGTAAGTGTGTGCTTCTAATAGCCAGCGCAGCGCCGTAGCGCCGCGCTGCTGAATGGACTGCTCCACCTCCACGATGGATACTGCCCCGTTCGAGTTGAACGGCGCATCGATCACCAATTCGATTTGGCCCGCAGGCATTGGATGTCCCCTTGCTGGACCGCCTGGCGGACTGCCTTCCGCATGACGCACATCCGTGTGGGAAAAAAGCATTCAGAATTCGCTAACTCTGAGTTAGAGACTGGCTAGCAAGTTTATGCATGAGGGCTGTTACCTTCAATCGCCAAAGTGAATGTGATTTAGCTACATTCCTCTGTGGTATTCAACACCCGCGAGGAATCTCCGTAGTCCCGCCTTCATACGCAGCGATTCGTGCGCAACACGATATCTGGGCGCTGCGGCGATAGCTGGTTCGGTCGCGTTGATGCCTTTCAGGAAGTCAAGTGGAGGAGTGCTCCACTAACGCTTCACCGCGCCTTCGCTTGTTGCACCGGGACCACGCTCCTTAAATGAGCTGTCTTCACCGCACGATAACGCAAGTTTGCTGTGAAACTAACAGTTCGTTGGTCTGGGGCCTGGAGCTACTGCCGATGGCATTGCAATCCACTACCGCCGACTTTCCCGTCCGGGAACCGGGTGGACAGGTATCGCTGTTCGCTCTGCAGAGCATCGCTTGGCAACGCCGCTGGTATGTGTTCGCTGCCATGTTGTTCGCCGTAGCATTGGGAGCGCTGTTTCTCGCGGTCGTCGCCCCGCGGTACGAGATTCAAGCGCGGCTCCTCCTCGAGCAGCAGGGGATGCCGCTCGAGCAAGTAAGCGCCGACCCGCGCGGAAACAAAGAGTTTCTTGCCACGCAGGCGGAGGTTATCCGCAGCCCCGCAGTCGTGCGGCGCGCCGTCGAAAAGTACGGTTTGACCGTCAATACCGCGCCCAATGTCGATCCTGCCACTGCCATTCTCGAAGAGCTGCTCGTCGCGCCCGTGCTCGGAACCAATGTGCTCAGTGTGCAATATGCAAGCATCAATCCCGACCAGGCGCAGCAGACGGTCAGCGCCATCCTGGAAAGCTACCGCGGCTATTTGCGTGAGCATGAGGCGGACTCGCAGCTCGATGCGATTCGATTGCTGACTCGCAGCGAAAAGGAGCTGCGCGACGACTTGGCGCGGCGCGAACAAGAATATCTCAAGCTTCGCGAGCAAAGTCCCTTACTGGGAGGTCAAGGGCGCGACGCGGTCGTCGTTCAGCTCGGCCAATTGACTCATCTCGGCGAGACGATCCAAACCATCATCAGCCGGCGCTTGGAACTGACGAATCTGTTGGAAGCGATGCAAGAAGCCAACGGAATCGCGGAGACGCGCCGCGCCAATGACCTGCAACTGGTGGCGCTGCGTTCGGATTCGAGCCAGGAAGCCCGACGTGTTCCCGTCACATCCGCGAATCTCAGTCCGGAAGGCTTGATCCCGAGGTTCACTCAAGACAGAGCATTGCCGCGCGATTTGGTCACGATACAGGATGAGCTTTCGAGAGCGCGTTCGCAACTTCAGCAGCTCTCGTCTCAATACGGACCGAAACATCCTGCGGTCCAAACGGCCCAGGCGCAGGCCCTCGCCTGGAGTGATCGTTTGAAGGAGTACCTGAAGTCGGCGCCGGGCACACTTAAACAGGAGTTGGCAGCACTTGCCCGGCAGGAGCGGCAATTGCAGGACCTTTACCAATCCGAATTGACAAAGGCCAAATCCGTGGACAGCTATCTGATCCGCGAGCAGCAGGCGCTCGATGGAATGACGCGCGTGCAAACCATGCACTCATCACTCTTGGCTCAATTACAGCAATGGCAGTTAACCGAGCAGGCGTTGGCGGACGGCCGCTCGCGCGTCACGTTTCGTGTCCTCGAAGATCCCGTCGCACCCGACAAGCCAAGCTGGCCTGCGCCAAAGCTCGTGCTGGCCATTAGCGTGATTCTGGGCTTGGGCAGCGGCCTGGGCTTGGCACTTTTCCTCGGGCCGAAGCCTGCTCCAATTCTCGACAAGTAGCTCCCATTTCGCCAGCTTCCAATTGCCTCGTTGTACACACGGAAGGGCCATCCATGTCCCCTGAATTGATTGCCGACCCGATCTCCTCGCGCACCCTGCTCAAAGCCAGCCGTTTGGCGCCGCGACCTTCACGTCCGCGCCGCCCCATGCGGCGTGCCGGTCCGAAATCCACTCGTAGCCATTCGCGGCCACGTAGCGACCGTTGTTCGCCTGAGATGCGTGCCGACCTGCTCCCACGACCGCGAGTCCTCCTTGTCGGCCGACGGTACCAAACCGCGAAACGATTATTCGATGTGACGGCCTGTCTGGCGGCAATGCCGTTGCTTCTGCCGATCCTGGCGGTCATTGCGCTGGTGATTTGGCTCACTGATCCCGGCCCGATCCTCTTCAAGCAAACACGGACCGGCAAAGGCGGTCGCCGGTTCAAGATGTACAAATTCCGCACGATGCTGAAAAACGCCGAAGAGTTGGAAAAAAAATATGCGCATCTCAATAAGCTGAAATGGCCGGACTTTAAAATCGAAAACGACCCCCGCGTGACTCTCATCGGCAAACTCCTTCGTCGTACGAGCCTCGACGAACTGCCCCAACTTTTCAATGTGCTCAAGGGAGACATGAGTCTGGTCGGACCTCGGCCGACCATCTTTGCGACCGACCAATATGCGTTGTGGCAGATGGAACGGCTTGAGGTGCTCCCCGGCATCACGGGACTCTGGCAAATCAGCGGCCGCAGTGATCTGGAGTTCGATGATCGTCTGCGACTGGACATCGAATACATCCAAAACCAAAGCCTCTGGTTCGATCTGTGTATCCTCTGGCGGACTCTACCGGTCGTGTGGCAGCAGCACGGAGCGTATTGACGGCCATCACAAGTTCTAGCGAGCGGTTTGCCTTTCGCTCGGCCCGCCGCCAAGAGCTTTGGGGACGACCATAAAAATTTGAGCGCAGAGCGAGACCTTCACGTAGAGGGCCCTAACATGATCCGTTTCCGACTTCCACTTGTAACCTTTACGGCTTGGCTGTTCGTACTGTGCAGCGCCCTGCAACTTCCGGACTCGATCCAGTTGGCGCCATTGACGTCGATGCTGGCCGCCGTCTGCGGCCTCGCGGTATTGCTCATTCCCCCTTTGGTTAGCTTTCAAGCCCTCTACCTGTTATCGCCGGCGGCCGTCTTGTTCCTCGTGCTTAAGTACTCGCTCGGTTATTCGCTCGGCGGCGCCGCGTTGCCGGTCACGCTCATCGAGTACTCGGCGATCGCGGTCACGATCCTGCTAGCGCAGTGGGTGGCGCGGGGATTTGAAGAGTTGCGCACGGCGGTCTTCTGCAACATGGTGGGCGATCTCGTTAACCGCACGCAAGTTTTTGGCAGCGGTCAGGGTGAGCTGTATCGCGAAGTCCGGCGTGCACGTCAGTTTGAACGTCCTCTCGCCTTTTTGGCGATCACGGCGGCGCCCGGCGCCATTGAGACGGCAAAAGATCGCTTCACGGCAGAAGTCATGAAGCGAATGCTCGGCCAATACGCTGCGGCTCGGATTGCCGATCTGCTCTCACGCCGGCTCAAAGACTGTGACGTTATCGCCCGGCGCAACGGCCATTTCGTCGCCGCGCTGCCGGAGACCGACCGCGATGCGGCCATTGCGGTTTCTCGCCGACTCCGGAAAGAAGCCCGCCAAGAGCTGGGCATCGAGTTGACAGTTGGCTTTTGCACATGTCCCGATGAGGAAGCTACCTTCATCGGACTCTTGGACCGCGCCGAGGAGAATATGCGGAGGGCGAACGATTTCGCTCCCACCGACGAGCTCGATTCCACCGACATGGAACCTGATATCGCCGCTGACGATGCGTTGAACGGTTCCAGCATCGTCAAGGCGGAGAATCACACATTGCTGGCCCCAACCGACATAGCCGGATAGCAGTCGCCTCGGTGACCTTACGCAGATGCAATCCCATGTCAATCGCCGCGATCCAATACGCCCGCCCGAAGCCGCCGCGACCCACGGCGCGGACCAAGGTGGCGTACCTCATGTCTCGCTTCCCGAAGCTCACAGAAACGTTCGTGCTGTACGAGATTCTCGCCGTCGAACGGGAAGGAATCGAGGTGCAGATCTACCCGCTGCAGCGGACTGCCGAGCGCGTCACGCACCCCGAGGCGGCCCGGCTCGTCGCTCGCGCTCAGTTTCAGCCTTGGCTGTCGTGGGCCATCACGCGATCACATTTGCACTTCCTAATTCGCCGACCATGGATTTACCTGGCCACACTCCTGCGGTTGTTATGGGCCAACTTCGGTAGCCTGCGTTTCTTTGCCGGCGCCATCGCATTCTTTCCGAAAGCGGTGCATATCGCGCGGCTTGTCCAGCAGGGCCAGATAGACCACGTCCACGCGCATTTTGCCAGCCATCCCGCCGCGGTCGCCTGGGTGATTTCGCGTCTGACGCGCATTCCGTATAGCTTGACCGCACACGGTACGGACCTGCACTGCGACCGGCATATGTTGCGCGAGAAGGTCGCGGCAGCGGAGTTCGTGATCACGATCTCGAATTACAATCGCGATCTGATTGTGGCCGAATGTGGCGAGTTATTTCGTCCCAAGGTTCAAGTTATTCACTGCGGCGTTGACACCCATGTCTTCACGGCGGACATTGATCAAACGGGTTCGAGCGATCCGCGCGCCGCACTTCAAATCGTTTGCATTGGGACTCTTCACGAAGTTAAGGGGCAGACCTACTTGCTCGAAGCCTGCCGACGGCTCCGGCGAGATGGACTCGAACTCGACTGTCATTTCGTCGGAAACGGACCAGACATGGAACCGTTGTCGCGGCAGGCGAGCGAGGCCGGCCTGACCGAGCAGGTTCACTTTCATGGGGCCTGCCCGCAGGCGAAGGTCGCCAAACTGTTGCGGCGCGCCGACATCGTAATCGCTCCCAGCGTACCGACGCGGTCGGGTCAGCGCGAGGGCATTCCCGTAGCCCTCATGGAGGCCATGGCCAGCGGCGTGCCGGTGATAGCCAGTCGCCTCTCAGGCATTCCTGAGCTCGTGATCGACGGTGAAACGGGAATCCTCGTACCGCCGCGCGATGCGGAAGGGCTAGCGGCCGCGATTGCGCGGTTGGCGGATAACGCAGTGCTCCGCACACAGCTCGCGCGCGCCGCGCGGCAGAACGTCGAACGAGAGTTCAACCTCGATCGGAACGCCGCTCGCCTCGCGCGTCGCTTTTGCGGCAAGGAGGCGGCATGAACGGCGCGGGTCCAGATGCTGCCTCGGTCTCCACTCCTGCGCCCGTGAATCGGACCGGCCCCGCCCCAATCGATGGCGAAACGACTCGCAAGCACATCCGCGGCTCCGGGCTGCTGCTGGGTGGGCGAATGATTTCGTTGGGGTTAAACCTGGTGACGCAAATCATCATTGCCCGCTACCTTTCCAAAGATGATTTTGGCAGGTTTGCGTATGCGCTGGCCGCCGTCAGCCTGGGGAGCAACATCGTCTCGCTTGGACTCGACAAGTCGGCCCGACGATTTGTGGCGATTTATCACGAGGGCCGGGATTTCGCTCGGTTGTTCGGGACGATTCTGCTTTCGATCGCGACGATCTTGGCGCTGGGCGTGGTGCTGTTCTTGGCGGTAGTTGGATTCCAAGACTCCCTGGCGGATTACGTCGTAGGCGATCAGGCATCCGTCGCCTTGCTGATGATCTTGATCGCGCTGGCGCCGATGGAGGCGCTCAATCGTCTGTGCGAAGGCATGGCGGCGTCTTTTGCCGGGGCGCGGGCCATCTTTTTCCGGCGTCATCTGCTCGGTCCGGTGCTGCGACTGACGGTCATTGCGTTGCTTGCCGCCGCCGATGGCAGCGTGTACGTACTGGCCACCGGTTATTTGCTCACAGGCGTGTTTGGCGCCGTCGCCTATTTTGGCTATCTGATGCATCTGTTTCGAAAAATCGGCTTATGGCGCGATCTGCGTGCGCAGCGGGCCGTTGTTCCAGCGCGCGAAATCTATGGCTTCAGCCTGCCGCTGTTGAGTACGGATGCCGCCACCGCTGCGCGGCGTTTCCTGGCGGTGTTCGCGCTCGGCTTCTTCTACACGCCGGCCGCGGTTGCGATGTTCCGGGTCGTCATTCCATTGGCGCGACTCAACAGCGTTGTGTTCGAGACGTTTCATCACCTCTACGTGCCGCTCGCCGCGCGGTTGTATGCGCGGCATGACCACGATCGGATCAACCACCTATATTGGCTCTCGGCGCTGTGGATTACGGTGCTCTCGTTCCCAGTCTTCTTGGTGACCATGGTGCTGGCCGAGCCGTTTACGGTTCTATTAGTCGGCGAGCAATACCGCGAATCGGCGAGCGTGCTGGCCTGGCTTTCCTTGGGACTCTTTTTCAACGCCATCCTCGGCTTTAATACGCTGACGTTGAAGATCTTCGGCGACGTGCGGAACATCGTTCGCAACGACATGCTCGCAACCGCGGCGGCCGTAGGTCTTTATTTTGTGGTCATTCCGTTGTACGGAGCGCTGGGAGCGGCCGTGGCGAATTGCGCGTGCCTGATATTCCATAACCTGCTCAATCAGGTCTCGCTGCTCCGCATCTCCGGCGTCACATTTTTTCCGCCGCGGTACTTCACACTCTATGCGGCAATGCTCGTGGTCACCGGCCTTTTGTACGCTGTGCAATCGATTTGGTCGCCCCCGATTTATGTCGGCCTGGTGATGGTCGCCGCCGCCAGCGGTCTGGTGCTCCTGTATGCGCGCGAGACGCTGGAGGTCGAAGCCACGTTCCCCGAGTTAGGGCGCTGGCCCGTCGTTCGCCGGCTGTTCGGTTTCTCGAACGCAATCTCCTGATGCTTTCCATCACCTTACATTCAGAGCCGCGCGAACCGACCGGCCAACTTGACATGCTCGTTCGTGAACGAGCGGCGGAGTGGTTCGGCTCCGCTGCGCGGGATAGCGGTCCGGCGCGAGCCTGCGTCGTAAGTCGCAGCCGCCGCAAGGTCAGCGTCATCTCCCGAGTTCGAGTCACCGCCGGCGGTAGTCAGCATTATCTGGTAGCAAAGCAGTATCGTGACTGGCGCTGCCAGGCTTCGCCGGATGTTCAACGCAAGGAGCTGATGCGGCCGCGGCTATTCACGCTCTGTGACGTTCAAGACAAGGCCCCTTTCGAGTACGCCGCACTGTCGGCCATTCATCAACATTTCCATCGCCTGGCCGATCCAAGGTTTGGCGCCGTTCGGCCCTTGGCCGTCGTACCGCAGGACCGAACGATCGTTATGGAGGATGCGCGCTCCACTAACCTCGCCCGGCTCCTGGAGCGCTGCCATCGATTGGCCTTCCGCGATAAGCCACTACGGATTCAAAAGGCCATTCGCAACGCCGGCGCCTGGCTGCGGCGGTACCACGGGCTGTCGTCCTTGTCCCACACCCGTATTCGCCATGCTGACCGCGAAGAGTTTCTCGATTCAGTCGAGCGAATCGGGAGCTTCCTGATCGGCGCCGTGGGGTACGACGAACTGCTGCGTGCGGCGATCGACCGCGTTGCCGTCGTGGCCCGTGCGGACTTGCCTGCGCAACTGCCGCTCGGTCTGAGCCATACCGATTTTGCGCCTCGAAACGTTCTGGTCGATGCTGCGGGAAGCCTCGCGGTGATTGACACGCTTGGCCGCTGGCAGGCGCCGATCTACGAAGACACGGGATATTTCCTGATGGCACTGCGTACCGGCGGACTGCAGATGTATTTGCAGGGATGGTGGTTGACCGAACGGCTCTTAAATGAATTCGAACAGGCGTTCTTAGAAGGGTACTTCGGAGACGCCTCACCGTCGCGGCAAGCGGTTCGGCTGTTTGAAGTGCAGTCGTTACTCTACCGCTGGGTGTCCATCTCTCACGGAGCTCATGAGTCCGTGGGCATTCGCCGCCTGGGCAAGCGCTGCCGCCTCGCCGCCACCAATCGTTTCCTGGCCAATGAACTTCGGCGTTTGCTGAGAGAGCTAGTGCCATGACCGTCACCGTGTTTTGGATCTGCGTTGGGTTGATTGCGTACACCTATGGCGGCTTTGCTCTGTTGCTGGCCATGCGCGCCCGGCTTTGCCCGCGGCCATACCGTGCTGCGGACATCACGCCGCCCGTGAGCATGATCATTGCTGCGCATAACGAGGCGGCTAACATCGGCGACAAGTTGCAAAACGCCTTGAGCCTCGACTATCCTTCGCAGCAGTTTGAAGTGATCGTCGCGTCGGACGGTTCGACCGACGGCACTGACGAAATCGTTCGCCGCTATGCCGGCCGAGGGGTTCACCTGCTTTCGCTGCCGAGACAGGGCAAGGCGGCCGCGCTCAACGCGGCAGTCGCGGCCTCCAACGGCGAGGTGCTCGTATTCTCCGATGCCAACAGTATGTACGACGCGGGGGCCGTCCGTGCGCTGGTGCGCCCGCTGGCCGACCCGCAGGTAGGCGGCGTCGCCGGCGATCAACGCTACCTTCCCGCCGCGGACCAACTCGCGGCCGATGAAGGCGAGCGTTGCTTCTGGAACTACGATCGCAGTCTCAAGCGCTGGCAAAGCGCCGCCGGTAATGTGACTTCGTCGACAGGAGCCATTTACTCAATCCGCCGCGACTTATTCACCTCCGTTCCCGAAGGTGTCTGCGACGACTTCGCCGTATCCACGTCGGTCGTCGCTCAAGGCTACCGCCTCGTGTTCGCCACCGACGCAATTGCTTACGAACCGCCGGCCAAATCTGCCGACGCCGAATTCGCGAGAAAAGTGCGCATCATCACTCGCGGTCTGCGTGGAGTGATCGATCAGCGGCTGTTGTTTAATCCTTTTCGCTACGGGTTCTTTTCGCTGCAAGTGATTACGCATAAGCTGCTGCGGCGGTTGATGGCGATTCCACTGTTCGTATTGCTGCTGCTCTCGCCGCTGCTTTGGACCGAGGGCCCGTTCTATCAGTTGGCGGTCGCCGGCCAGGCGGTTGTGTATTCGTGTTCCGCTGTCGGCTGGTGGTTGAAAGACACGCGCCTAGGACGATGGAAACTCTTTACGCTTCCGTTGTTCTTTGTTCTGGCTAATCTGGCGTCCCTGTTGGCGGTCGTGAACCTGGTGTGCGGCAGACGCATCGTCACCTGGCAAACCGCTCGACCAGCCGCAGCACCGCTCGCCGGCCGACCGCGTCCCGTTTTGGCTGGTTCCCGCAAATTCGTCAAAGAACGCTCGATGAGGTGAAATGATGCCCTCAATTCAGAAGCCGATCATCATCGTCGGCACCGGCCGTTGCGGGTCGACGTTGCTCCATCGGCTGTTGGCGCTACATCGCGACGTGGCGTGGACTTCCACGTTCAACGAAGTTTTTCCGACTCAAACGTGGCTGTCGGTCTTCTCGCGATTGTACCGCGTGAAGTGGCTGGGCCATCGAATCAGGCATCTGCCGTGTTTTCCCAAGCCGTTCGAGGCCTATCGCTTCTGGGAGCGGTTCCTGCCGGGTTTCAGTCGGCGCGACAGGCCGCTCACGGCGGATGACGTGCCGGACGATGGCATCGAACAGATCCGCAGCGTTGTCGCGCACCTGCTGCGATCGCCTCGGCGCCGCTTTCTCGCCAAGGTCACTGGATGGTCGCGCATCGCCTACTTTCATCGCATCTTTCCCGACGCCCGTTTTGTGATCATTCATCGTGAGCCGCGCGCCGTCATTAGCTCTTGGATTCAGGCGGGTTGGCTCGATGTCACCAGCGCGCTTGATAGCGACTCGTGGCAATGGGGCCCGGTGCCTGCGCACTATCGGCAGGCCTGGCAGGATCTCGGCGGCGGCCCAATTCTTTCGGCAGCCGTCAAGATTCAGCTCGACCGCGACGACATCCGCCGCAATATGCGTCTCTTTCCCGACAGTTGCTACAAACTTGACTACGACGACCTGATTGCCAATCCGATCGAACAACTCCGGTCGCTCGTGCAGTTTTGCGAATTGCCCTGGCTGAGCCGGTTTGAGTACTCGATCCGTGCGGTTGAATTCCGTGACACCAGGAACAAATGGAGAAAACATTTCACCGAGGAGCAAGGAGAACTGATTCTGGAGTTCTTCCGGCGAATCAAAGCGCGCGAGCCGGATGCCGCGATGTGTGCGGCTTTGATGCGCGGGCACACGACTGTACGTCAAATCATGGTTCCATCATAAATCCATTTTTATTGAACGATGTTGCGCCCGCTAGATCCGGATCACTATGCCTGCCATCGACTTTGATTTACACGGTCTTCTGGGTATCCGCCTGCTGGACGCAACGCCACGGGAGGCAGACGCCGTCGCGCAACAGCTCGGCTCGTCGCCAACGGCGCTGACCGGCGCGCCGGATATCGTCGTCCGCTGGATTGAACGTTTTCCGACATCCTCGCTGCGCGTAATCGGCGATCACGAAGCCGGGTATGACCACGATGCCTTCTTCTTGCTGCGCGGAAAGGACCAGGCGCGTTGCCGTGTGCAGATTCCGTTCGAGTCGATCGGCGGGCACCAGGCGACCCGCCCCGGCGGGGTGCCTGGTCGCTGCGAGATCGTCTGCGAGCGCGGCGTGAGTGGCGTGCCGCTTCTGGTGCCGATCATTAACCTCACCTTGTTGGGAAAAGGAATCGTTCCTATTCACGCCTCGGCGTTCGTGTATCAAGGACGAGGTGTTCTGGCCGCGGGCTGGTCGAAGGGGGGCAAGACCGAGGCGTTGCTCTCGTTCATGGCGCGAGGCGCCGAATATGTCGCGGACGATTGGGTCTATCTGACCCCGGAAAGACGGCTCTACGGGATCGCGGAACCAATCCGCCTCCGCGCATGGCACCTCGATGAACTGCCACAATTCCGCCGCCGCGTGCCGTTGCTCGCCCGCGCGCGACTGAGAGCGTTGGATCTGGCCGACCGTTGGAAAGATGCGCTTCCGCGGCGAAGCCGGTTGCTGCCAACCCGCTTCATCGGTCGTGTGCTGCATTTGCTCGCCCGTCAGGCATTTGTCACCGTTCCGCCGCGCGAATTGTTCGAGCCGCAGGTGGCCGCTCCGCCAGCCCCGTTCGATCATCTGTTTCTGCTGGCCAGTCACGAGTCGAGCGACGTCCGCATTGAGCCGGTCGACCCGACCGAGGTAGCTCGGCAGATGGTCTTCTCGGTTCAAGAGGAGCGCGACCGGTTCCTTTCGTATTACCGCAAGTTTCGCTTTGCGTTCCCCGGTCGCGCCAACCCGCTGATCGACGAATCGGAGCGTCTGCAGCGCGAGCTGCTCATCAAGGCGCTGGCCGGGACGCCGGCGCACGCCGTCTTTCATCCTTATCCGGTGCGGATTCCCAGCCTGTTCGACCACATGCATGGCCTCATTGAGGCAGGTGAATGGCAAGTGGATCTCAGCACTCGCGCTATAGAACCTTTCGTGACCGGTCGTCAGTCGTCGCCCCGCCTGGCTCCCTTGGAGACCTAACCGATGTTTACCGTTGCGCTCATCGGCCCGGACGGCGCCGGCAAGACTACGATTGGCCGCCGGCTTGAGCACCAACTGCCGCTGCCGGTCAAATACGTTTACATGGGCATCAACACCGCCGCCAGCAATCACATGCTGCCTACCACACGACTAGCGTGCGCTGTGAAGCGCGCCTTCGGCGCGTACCGCGAACAAGGGGGCCCGCGCGATCCAACGGCAAAACCGCGGGGCGCGAAGGGACTGGCTCGACGCGTGGCCGCCACAGTCAAGTCCACGCTCAGCCTTTGCAATCGACTCGCCGAGGAGTGCTATCGGCAGGTCGTGACCTGGTATTACACGCGGCGCCGCAACATTGTCGTCTTCGATCGGCATTACTTCCCCGATTACTACGCGTACGATGTCGAGTCCAATCGTCGCAACAAATCGCTTGCCCAGCGAATCCATGGCTTCTTCCTTGCCAGAATCTATCCCCAGCCGCACCTGATGATTCTGCTAGACGCGCCAGCCGACGTGCTCTGGGCGCGGAAGCGCGAGGGGACGCTGGCACTGCTCGAACAGAGGCGGATGGACTATCTCCGCGTCGGCGAGGTCGTGAAGCATTTTGTCATCGTCGACGCCAACCGGCCCGAGGCGGAGGTTGCCGACGACGTCCGAAATGTCATTTGGCGTTTCTACCAAAGTCGCTTTGACACATCGTGCAACGAGCCCGTAGTCGTTTCCCATTCCGTGGCCGCGATTGGACCGCAAACCGAGCCCTTGTGAAACTCTGAAGCGGAGTTTCCGCCATGCTGCGATATTCGCCATTCAAGCCGACCGTTCTGGTGACCGATGCCGGTCGCGGCAGCGCGATCGCCATCATTCGCTCGCTCGGTCGGCAGGGTTGGCCCGTAATCGCTGCCGACGCGTCCGCCGCGAGCGCCGGTCGTTACTCTCGGTACGCGGTGCGCCGGCTTACCTATCCTCCACCGGAAACAGCCCCACGCCAATTCGTCGAAGCCATGCTGGACGCGGTTCACCGCTTCAACGTGGATCTCATCCTGCCCGTCACCGATCCGGCCATCTTGACGCTGGCTGCCGCGCGAGGCCGTTTTGAATCGCTGTGCGAGCTTGCCATTCCCAGCGACGCGGCGCTGGCGGCGGTGACCAACAAGGCCGAAACGCTCGAACTCGCGGAGCGGCTCGGCGTGCCGATCCCGCGCACGGCAGTGGTCAAGAGTGTGGAGGACGCAGTTGAATCCGCGCGTTCGTTTTCGTGGCCTATTGTCCTCAAGCCGCAGTCCTCGCGGCTGTGCCGGCCGGGCCAGCCGATCGAGCACCTGGCCGTCACCTACGCCGAGAACGAGGCGAGCCTGGTCCGACAAATCGGCCGCTTCGTCCCGCGCTGTCCGGTCCTGTTGCAGGAATACTGTCAAGGCGAAGGGCATGGAGTGGAACTGTTGCTGCATGAGGGTCGGCCGCTGGCGGTTTTTCAGCATCGCCGCTTGCGCGAAATGCCCATCCATGGCGGCCCCAGCGCGCTTCGCGAAAGTGTGCCAGTCAATCCGCTGCTGTATGAACATTCGCGGGCGCTGCTGGCCGAGCTGCGCTGGACCGGTTTGGCGATGGTCGAGTTCAAGGTGGGACCAACAGGCGTCTGGCTGATGGAGATCAACGGTCGCGTGTGGGGCTCGCTGCCGCTGGCGGTCCATGCCGGTATGGATTTCCCTGCGCGGCTCGTCGAGATGCTGTTGCTGGGCCCCGACGACGAAACCTCGCTTCCGCATTCCACGTATCGCGTTGGCGTTCGCGCGCAGAACCTTGAGCTTGAGCTGGCCTGGATCGTCAGCGTGCTCACGCGCCGGTCGCGGACGCCGTTTCTGCCGATGCCACGGTGGCGCGAAAGCTTCGCCGCCCTGGCGCAGCTTTTTCATCCCGCCTACAAGCACGATATTCTCTCTCTCCGCGATCCCCTTCCCGGACTGGTCGAGCTGGCGCGAATCATTCGCCGCGCGCCGTCGCGCTTTGCCGGGTCCAAGCCTTCGGTTGCCAAATGCCTGCCCTCGTAAAGCGCGCTTTCTCCGCCGCCGCCGAAACCGCAATGTTTGCGCGGTTCGTGTCGCTGGTGGAGCGGTTCCATCAACAGCGCACCAACCTCGTCCAGGTTTTGACTTACCATCGTATTGACGACCCGCGCGCGCGGCCGAATCTGGCGCCTAGCACACTCAGCGCCACGCCGGCGGTGTTCGAGCGGCAGATGGCTTATCTCGCCCGGCGATACCGCGTGGTGACCATCGCCGATGTGCAGGCAGCTTGCGAGGGGGGCAAGCGTCTCCCGCACGCGGCCGTGCTCATCACGTTCGACGACGCGTACGAGGACTTTGAGGAAAACGCCTGGCCGATTCTGCAGCGATATGGGCTGCCGGCGGTGCTGTTTGTGCCTTCCGCCTATCCCGATCATCCCGACTGGACGTTCTGGTGGGATCGCCTTTACCAGGCGCTGCGCGACGCGGGCGCTCACCATTCGTTGCCGGCGCCGTGGGAAGCGCTGCCGCTCGCCAGCGCGAAGCTCCGGTCGCTCGCCCATGGCCGGGTAATCGGCTGGCTGAAGTCACTACCCCATGTACAGGCAATGGAATGGATCGCGCGGTTGGTTCAGCGATGGCAATTGCCCCCCGCCGAGTCGCACGTTCTTGGCTGGGATGCTCTGCGACGCCTCGCCTCCCGTGGACTGGCGCTTGGGGCGCACACGCGCACGCATCCGCTCTTGCATCGTGTCTCGGCGGAGGTGGCTTACGCGGAGGCGGCCGGCTCGCTAGCCGATTTACGCCGCGAAGTTGGCGATATTCCGCCCGTATTTGCCTACCCTGGGGGTTACTTCGATGCGGAGTCGCTCGAAGCGGTCCGCCGAGCCGGTTTCAAGTTGGCCTTCGCCGGCCGGCGAGGAGTCAACTGCCTCGACCGCCCGGAGCCCTTGCGGTTGCGGCGCAATAATATCGGCTCGGGAACCAGCCAGAACGTATTTCGCGCTCGCTTGCTCCCCTGGTCGATTCATCTCAACCGCTGGCGACCGGTGACAGGAGCGTAGTGGTCGCTGATCAGTGATCAATTGTCGCGGCTGGCTGGTTGGCAATCGCTGCGCGTTCTTCGCACTGCGCGAAAAATTCTTCCAATCACCCATCATGCGCGGTAATTCGACGGCTGCATTTCGCGCCACTACAGAGAGTCATCGGCGATACCGGATGTATGAGTTGTGACCTTTAGCGGGTTTCGGCATTGCGCTTTCGCCTGGTTTAGTTGACGGCATCCGGCTGTAACCTACGGTTGAACGCCCCCTTAGTGCCTGCCAGTTGCCCGCCCACAGCTCTGCCCACCGCGCCCGTGCCGTCGAGTCACATGCCAATGCGCCCCAAGCTCGGAAATCTGCCCGCCATCAGCGCTGGGGCGGCAATTGTTTGGGGGATCGCTGTGCTGGTCGGCTGGTCGTTCGATCTCGACTTCTTGAAGAGCGTGGCCAGCGGTCTAGTTGCGATGAACCCCACCACAGCGGTGGCGTTCATCGTTTGCGGTGCATCACTCTTGTGCCTTCGCCGCCAAGGAACTCCTGACAAGCTATACCGCTGGGGACGAATCGGCGGGGCAGGCGTCGCTGCTTTGGGCGCATTGGTTATTGGCGATTATCTGTTCGGCTGGGCGGTGCAGATTGACCAGCGACTATTTGCCGAGCAATTAGCTGGCAACCAGATCGCGCCCAACACCGCAGTCAACCTCTTCTTGTTGGGCAGCGCCCTCTTGCTGTTCGACACGAGAACCAAACGAGGATTCTGGCCGAGTCAGGTCCTGCTGTTGCTGGTAGCTGCCGGCTCGATGTTTTCTCTGGTGGGGTATGGCTACGGCGCCCGGGCGCTCTACGGACTCAGCTCCTATATTCCGATGGCCTTGAACACGGCTGCTCTTTTTGCAGTGGTGTCCCTTGGCGCGCTGTACGCCCGCCCGGACCGCGGCGCGGTGGCAGTATTGTTGGCTGACAAAGCAGGTGGCGTTGTCGCACGACGCATGCTCCCAGCCGTCATCGCCATACCGTGTTTGCTGGGCTGGCTGCGCGTGGCTGGACAAGCCGCCGGTCTTTATGACACGGAATTTGGTACGGCGGCGATGGTGGCTATGAACGTCTGCCTGTCTCTGGCGATTGTGCTCTGGATTGCCAGCGCCTTGAATCGGGCGGACGACAACCGGCGCCAAGCGGAGACTGAATTACGAATCGCGCATAACGAACTGGAGATTCGCGTGCAGGAGCGGACGGCCGAGTTGGCCAACGTTAACGGCGCCTTGCAAGTCGAGCTGCGTGAGCACGAGCGCGCCGAGCAGCAGCTTCAAGTGTTGCATGCGGAACTGCAGAAACAGGTGGCGCAACTCGCGGAGGCGAATCGCGACCTGGCGCAAAAGAATCAAGAAAACGAAATGTTCGTGTACAGCGTCTCGCACGATCTTCGCTCACCGCTCGTGAATCTCCAGGGCTTCAGCAAGGAATTGGAATCTGTGTCCCAAGACCTGCGTGCCTTGCTGCTCGAGGACGATGTTCCGGCCCGCGTGCAAAAACGCGGCGTGCAGCTTGTCGACGGAGACATCCAGCACGCGATCCGCTTTATTCAGTCCGGCGTCACTCGGCTCAGCACAATCATCGATGCCTTGCTGCGATTGTCGCGGGCCGGCCGCGTGGAATATCAATACCAACGATTGGACGTGCGCGAGATCGTCAGCCGCATTGTGGAGTCCTTGAGTGGCACCGTGTTCGACCGCGGAGCAGAAATCACAATCCGGGACATGCCTCCCACCTGGGGTGATGCCTCGGCCGTCGAACAAGTTTTCGCCAACCTCGTCCAGAACGCACTCAATTACCTCGACCCGGCGAGGCCCGGACAAATCGAGATTGGTTGCAGCAGTCCAGTCGAAGCATTACCCGGCGGGCTCACCACTTACTTTGTGCAAGACAACGGTTTGGGGATACCCGAGGCGTATCTTCCCAAAGTGTTTCAAGTGTTTAAGCGGTTTCATGGCGACGTAGCCAAGGGAGAAGGCATCGGCCTGGCAATCGTGCGCCGCGTAGTCGAGCGTCATGGCGGCAAGGTTTGGGTCGATTCCCAGCCGGGAGTAGGCACCCGATTTTCCTTTACACTTCCCTCACCGGCGCCAATCAAGTCAGGCGCCGAGCAACGGCAGCAACCCACCCTCCAAAGGAGTTGAACACGATGGCGACCGAACCCCTGGTGATCGTACTTGCCGAGGACGACGAAGGGCACGCGTATCTTGTCAAACAGAACCTCGCCCGCGCGGGACTCGCCAACGAAATCGTGCATGTGTCCGATGGCCAAGAAGCCATGGACTACGTGCGCCGCCAAGGCGCCTACGCCAATCGCTCGTCCAACGGTCCCCTGCTCTTGGTGCTCGACATCAACATGCCGCGACTCGACGGCGTGGATGTACTGGCTCGAATCAAGAGCGATGAAACGACTGCCAAAATCCCCGTGATCATGCTGACCACCACCGACGATCCACGGGAAGTCGAACGCTGTTACGGTCTGGGATGCAGCGTCTACATCACCAAGCCGGTGGACTACGAGGCATTCGTAGAAGCCGTCAAGCGTCTGGGCATGTTCTTGCAAGTCGTTCGGGTGCCGCGCGAAGAGGTGGCCGTCTAAGGACAGAGCCGCAAGGAGATACCATGTCAGGCACAACTCGGCGGAAGCTTTTGATCGTCGAAGACGATTCTGGCGTCGCCTATTTACAGCAGCGCGTCCTTGAACGCGCGGGGAACGACGTGCTCGTCGCTTCGACTGCTGAGCAGGCGCGAGATATCATCGACGCCAGAGCGATTGATCTCATCGTGTTGGACTATCGGCTGGAGCAAGATCGCACCGGTCTCGACTTTTACACCGACCTGAAAGCAGCGGGCAAAGACCTTCCGGTCATCATGGTGACCGGATTCAGCCAGGAATCGACCGTCATTCAGGCCCTCCGCGAAGGTGTCCGCGACTTTGTCACGAAGTCGCCGGAATACTTGGACTATCTTCCCGAGGCCGTCAACCGGGTGCTCAAGCAAGTCCAGACCGAGAACTGCCTCACCGACTCCGAAGCGCGCTTCAAGTCCTTCATGGACAACAGTCCTGCCGTGGCCTTTATCAAGGATGAGGACGGCCGGTACGTTTACGCAAATCAGCTCTTCGAACGACTGGTTGAACGCCGTGACTGGCAGGGCAAGCGCGATTCCGACTTTTGGCCGGCAGAGGTCGCTGACAAGCTTCGCACCCACGACTTAGATGTACTCGGGAAGGGGCAAACCTCCGAATTCATCGAAGAGGTTCCGCTCACGAACGGGAATCAAAGCCATTGGCTCTGCTACAGATTTCGCATCGAAGACGTGCTGGGAACACGCTCGATCGGCTGCATGGCCGTCGATATCACGGAGCGCCGTGAGGCGGAAGAACTGTTGCGCGCCTCCGAGGCGAAGTTTCGTTCGGTCAGCGAGTCGGCGCGCGATGCGATTGTCGCCATCGACGCGCAAGGCAGGATTGTTTCCTGGAACGCCGGCGCTGCGAATGTTTTTGGTTACTCGGCCGACGAGGTGCTGGGGCAAGCGGTCCAAGTGTTGATGCCTGAACGCTACCGTGAGGCTCACCAGCAAGGCCTGGCGCGGGCGCGGGCGACTGGCGAATTGCGACTTCTCGGCAAGGCGGTCGAGCTGATTGGCCTGCGGAAGGATGGCTCGGAGTTTCCGCTGGAAGTTTGTCTCGGCAGTTGGCAAAGCGAGGGGGAACGCTATTTCAGCGGCGTCATTCGCGACATCACGGAGCGTAAACAGACTGAGGAAGCAATCCGTCAGCGCGACCAGCAACTGCGGCATTCCCAAAAGATGGAGGCCCTCGGTACGCTTGCCGGTGGAATTGCGCATGAGTTCAACAACTTGTTGCAGGCCATACTTGGCTACACGCGCTTCGCCATGGAGGGGCTCGGCGAGAGTGATCAACGCCGCCAAGACCTGTCGCAAGTGGTCATTGCGGCGGACCGTGCGGCCGCCCTGACGCGGCAACTGCTCGAGTTCGGGCGCCGTCAAACCGTCGAACGGACAACGCTTGACCCTAATCAAGCCGTTCGCGACCACGTGAAGATGTTGCGGCCCTTGATTGGTTCGAACATCGAATTGGTCGTCGAGCTGGCCAAAGACTGCGCGCTAATCGATGCCGACGCCGGGCAACTGCAACAAGTACTGCTCAATTTGTGTCTGAATGCCCGCGACGCCATGCCCTCGGGCGGCAAGCTGACGATCAAGACCGCGAATATCACGATCCGTCACGGCGCCCTGCCGCATTCCGCTGATGAGAGGCTCGTCTCGATTCGGGTTAATGACAACGGTTGCGGTATGTCGGCCGAAACCAGGCAGCGGATCTTCGAGCCGTTTTTCACGACCAAGGAGATCGGCAAAGGGACAGGGCTGGGACTGGCGGTCGCGTACAGCCTGGTGCAACAGCAGGGCGGCGACCTGCAAGTCGATAGTCAACCGGGCCAGGGCAGCACGTTTACCGTCATTCTCCCGATGGCGGAGGAACAAGCTCCTAAGCGATTAAAAAGTAGGGCGTCCACCGCGAAGGGAGGAACGGAGCTGGTTCTCGTCGCCGAGGATGAACCGCTCCTCAACCGCTTCATCGTCAAGCTCTTGGAAAAGGCAGGTTACCGCACCCTTTCTGCCACCCATGGCGAGGAAGCCGTTCGTCTGTTTCAAGAAAACATTGACGTCGCCTTAGTGCTGGTCGACGTCATGATGCCCGGCATGGGTGGCTATGAGGTCTGCCGAACCGTCCAAGCGTTGCGCCCGGGTATTCCCGTGCTCCTGTGTAGCGGACACTTCCCGGACAACGGCCGCCCAGATTCGTTGGGCAATGGGAACGTCGAACTGATCCAAAAGCCGGTCGAGCCTGCCGTTTTGTTGACGAAGGTCCGCAGTGCCCTCGACGCGCGCGTTACCTGGGAACAAGAGAATCCAATTCATAGTATTCCGACACGAACGGCCCCCGATCTCCCAAGTGGCACGACAACCTGGCAGCCGATATGAAGACCATGACCGATCAGAACACAATCCTGGTAATCGACGACGAGCGTCCGATTCGCGACTTAATCGCTCGCTGGTTGCGGAGCGAGGGCTTTCGCGCTCTCGAAGCTGACTCCGCCGCGAGCGGTTGGGCCGAATTGCAGACCAACGAAGTGGACCTGGTGACTTGCGACATCCGAATGCCCGGGGAAAGCGGACTTGAGTTGTTGTCGAGGATTCAAGGCAGCTATTCGGATACCGCCGTCTTAATGCTGACGGCCTCGGCTGATACCAAGACCGCGATTCAGTCCCTGACTTCAGGAGCCTATGGCTATCTCGTCAAGCCTGTGGAGCGCGAAGAGCTGCTGTTCCAGGTAAAGCGCGGACTCGAACGCCGTCGGTTAGTCATCGAAAACCGGGAGTACACGCAGAAGCTCGAATCGCGCGTTCGCAAGCAGACCGAAGCGATTCGCCACGCGCACGAAGAGACGATTCATCGCCTCTTGAATGCCGCGATGCTCCGCGACGAAGAGACGGGCGCCCATATTCGCCGGACGGGGCTCTACAGCGAGTTGTTCGCCGAAGTGCTCGGCTGGCCGGCAGAAGAGATCGATACCATCCGACTCGCGGCGCCCATGCACGACGTCGGCAAAATTGGCATCCCCGATGCGATTCTTTGCAAACCTGGCAAGCTGTCGGATGCTGAATTTGACGTGATGAAGACGCACACGCTGATCGGCGCCGAGATCTTGGGCGGATCGGATTGGCCGGTGTTGAAGCTGGCCCATGAAATTGCGCTTTATCACCATGAGCGCTGGGACGGGACCGGTTACCCAAACCGCGTTCGCGGCGAAGCAATCCCGCTCTCCGCCCGGATTCTGGCGTTGGTCGACGTCTATGACGCATTGACCCACGACCGCGTTTATCGGGCAGCATTGCCGGAGGAAGAAGCGATCGATCTGATGATCAAGGGACGCGGAACGCACTTTGATCCGTACCTGTTCGGCGTATTCCTGACACTGGTCCCCGAACTACGGCGGATTTCGTTGGTGAATCCAGATCTTGCCGAGGACAAAACCCGGCCGTTCTTGACGTCCGAAGCCTGTGCGATCCCTCACGCGGTGGAGATGAGTTAAACATGTCTGGTTATCGCTATTCAGCGCTGGTTGTCGATGACGAGGAGGCCGTTCGCAAGTTGACAGTCCGTGCTCTGGAACGTCACGGGTTCCATTGCACCGAGGCGCAAGATGGCGCAGAAGCAGCTTGCTTACTCGCTGCCAGGCACTACCATGCGCTCGTCAGCGATTTGCGAATGCCCAACGGCAACGGTTACAGCTTGACATCTGACGTGCTGGAACGAGCCGAACGGCCGTTGGTGGTCATTTTGACGGGCGTGTTGGAGCCTCGGCTTGCGCAGGATTTACTGCGTCGCGGCGTGGACGACATCATGTTCAAACCGGTCGACTATGAAATGTTTGCCGGCAAAGTGGCCGGATTAATGGCACGGCGGATCGATCAAGGTGCCGAACGACCCGAAGGCGCGCTGTCGATTGGCAGCCCCGAGATCAACGGGCTCACGACCGCTCGCGAGGCTAAGGCGATGATCGATGGGCAGCATGCAGGGGAATCGAATCCTTTGCCTGAGGATGCTGCACAGTTAGCCCGCGAGACTGACGGGCCATGTGCATTGCAAGTGCCAGTTGTGCCAATCAACGCGGACGCAACGACAGGGGTTGATTTCGCTAACGAGCATGTGCCAAAGAAGTCCGACGCCGCCATTCCGCCAGGGTGTGTCCCTCGCCGCCAAGTTGCAAATGCCAGTCGCGGCGTTACTGCCGGCGCAACGACAATCCGACGATGGGCCGCCACGGCACTGCACAGCCTGGCGGGCAAGGAGTTTGCCTGGCTGGCCGCGGCGGGTTTGCTGTTGATCAGCATCTGGCTGTCAATGCAACTTCATATGATGCGCCAGATGAATCGTGCTGTCGATGTGCTGGAACAGGTCGGCGCACGCATCGCGGTCTCAAAGACGATAGGTGCGTCAGCATGGTTCGAACCGGATCGGCGACCATCCGAAATCGGCGAATTGCATGGCGTGCCCAATCTGCGTCGCCTGGAATTGGCTCACACACGAGCGACGAATGAGGATTTGGAGACCATTGGGAAGCTGACTGATCTGGAGGAGCTTGATTTGCGGCAAACGGAGATCACGGATTCGGGTCTTGCTCACTTGAAAAACCTGAGCCACCTACGCCGGCTTTCTCTTCGTGGTACTCAGGTGACGGATGCTGGAATTGCGCACTTAAGGCGATTGCGAGCGCTTCGCGAATTATCGCTGCTCGAAACCGGCGTATCAGCAAAAGGTGCACAAGAGCTGCGGAAGGCAATGCCCTTGACCCGGATCGACCATGCGTCGCTTGTACCAAACGAAGGCGATGAGAGCCCGTCCAGACGTGACCCCGAAGTCGGCATCCGGCGATCAACGCCGAAAGAAGACTGAAAGTCGCCGTCGCGTTCCGGCGGCTAAGACAACGTCTCTCGAGCGTTCATTGCCAAGTTTAGCTCTTCAAGCAAGTCTTTGAGTTGCTTCATGGACACCGGCTTGCCGACGTAGCCGCCGATGCCATACTCCTCGCGTTTCGCTGGATCGTCGTCGAGCGAAGTGACCGCGATGATAGGTGCGCGCAGACCCTTGTCTCGCAGCCGGCCGGCTAATTCATAGCCATCCACACCCGGGAGCATGATGTCCAGCAGCACGAGGTCGATAGGCCATGCGTCAGCTATCGGACATGCCAGCCATGCGTTAGGAACGCAGATCGGCTCATGCCCACCGGCTGAGACAAAACTCTCGAGCGTCATCGCCGTGGTCAGCGAGTCTTCGATGATGAGTACACGCATACTGCAAGCTTAGCCCGCAGAATGGGCAATCTGCCTGCGGAGTTCCGCATGCTCACCATGCGGTCTTCCGCCATTTGCTTGCCTGCTCTCAGGCATGGCGCACACTTCAGCATGTACAACGAAGAAATCACGATCGACGACGCGGCCTACACCGTCAAGCTGTTTACGCGCGGAACTGTGTTGCAGACAATCTGGTCTTGCAAGTTGTGCGGCTGCGGGGAATGCTCCTCCACGAACGGCTCGGCAAAAGTTGCCATTCAGTTCGCAAAATCGATCATCGAAGAGCATCACCGCGCACGTCATGCTGTGCGGAAGCCGGCGCCAAGGACTCGCAGTGGCGCGATCTCGCGCTCTTGAAGGGGACGCATGGCGTGTTCTTGTCCGGCGAGCCAACGATGAACGTCCCGACTCAGCTCGAACACCGCTGATTGGTGCGACTGTGTACGTCCACACACTCGTCGAGCCTCGACGTGATTCTTTCAAAGTTTTGACTCACCAAATCCTTGACATCGGCTGTGGATCCAAGTACAGAAGTGCATATGCATCAATTTGGGGGCCTTTCCAAGGCTAATACAACTTGAGTCAGGGAGTAGGCGAATTATGACACGAAAGAGCGCTTTCCTCGCGATCGCTTTGGTGACCGTCACGCTGAACTCGCATGCCACGGCGGACCACTTGCTTCCTAGCATCAGTATGGGGAACATCGCCATCACCCTGGACCCGGTCGCGACAGGCTTAGCCGCGCCGCTCTATGGGATCAGTCCGCCGGGCGACACTCAGCGGCTGTTTGTGCTCGAGCAGAACGGTCTGCTATTGGTGCATCAGAACAACAGCATCTTGCCCACGCCCGCGCTTGACCTTCGCACACGCGTTGCGCCGCCGCTGAACCCGACCAGCCCTAACGACGAGCGCGGATTGCTGGGTCTGGCGTTTCATCCCGGCTTTAACAACTCGGCCAGCCCCGGTTTCCGCACGCTTTACACATACACGAGCGAGCCATTAGCGGCCGGCGCCTTGCCGACGTACCCTGTGCCGACCGGCGTCACGAACAACTATCGGAACCTGATTTCCGAGTGGAAAATGAGCGCCACGGATCCGAACCTGGTCGATCCCGCCTCGCGGCGCGAGATCATCTCGTTCGGTAAGGATGCGGGCAATCACAACGGCGGCACAATCGCTTTTGGGACCGACGGCTTTTTGTATCTGGCAACCGGCGACGGCGGCAACGCCAACGATGTCGGGCCTGGCCATCTCGAACCGGGAGGCAATGCCCAGAACCTGACGACGGCCCAGGGCAAAATGTTGCGCATCGATCCGCTCAACCCGAACTTGACCGCGGGCAGCCCCAACCCCCTGAGCAGCAACGGTCAGTATCGCATCCCGACAACGAATCCTTTCCAGGGAGCGGGGCAGGTGCCGGAAACCTATGCGTACGGGCTGCGCAATCCATATCGCTTCTCCTTTGACCGCGCCAATGGCGAGCTGATCCTGGCCGACGTTGGTCAGAACAACATCGAGGAGATCAACCGCATCACGCTCGGCGGCAACTACGGTTGGGCGGTCAAGGAGGGCGATTTTCTGTTCAATCGCAATGACGGGACCGTGGGCGCTCGCACCCCGGGCGTACCGGCGGGGTTGATCGACCCGATTTCCGGTCCTTTGGGGACTCTGGAGTACGACCATAGTGACGGCATCTCGATCACCGGCGGTTTCGTCTATCGCGGAACGGCGATCCCTGAACTGGTCGGCAAATATGTCTTCGGCGATTTGGCGCTGCGCAGCCTGCCTCCGCGTGTGGACGGACGACTCTTCTACGCCGACCTGACCACTGGGCAGATCAATGAGTTTTTGTTGCCGCAGTTTCCGGGCGGCATTCTGCCGAACGGGTTGACCGTGCACGGCTTCGGCGAGGACGGCAACGGCGAGCTGTATGCGATGGTGACGAACACGCCGCCCAACGGGACGGGCGGGATTGTCTACCAGCTCACCGCCATCCCCGAGCCGGGCAGCTTGGCGCTACTCGCAGTCGCAGCGCTGGGCCTGCTCGGCTTCGGCTGGCGGCGGCTCGCTTTGCAGCGCTGATCGTCATTCTGAGCGAAGCGAAGAATCTCGTTCCTGGTTCCCAAGCTCCGCTTGGGAACCCACTGCCCCGAAGCTCCGCTTCGTGAATCACCGACGCGTGCTCCATTCCCACACTTCTCCAGCGCTCGTTCCTACGTTCCAGCGTGGGACGATTTCTCTGGTTCCCAAGCTCCGTTTGGGAACCCACTGCCCCGAAACTCCGCTTCGTGACTCACCGATGCCTGCTCCGTTCTTCCGCGCCAACGTCTTCGCTCCAAAAAAACCGGCCCTTTGTGTAAGTCCACAATTGACATCGCCTTTAAAGGCCATATCCACAGAGCCGTTCTCGCCGCCCTCGGCTCAAACGAAAGGAGGAGCCATGAGCCAGGCAGAGTCTTCGACCGAAGTCGCGCGAGTCGAGCCAATCACTGCTCAATCGTTACCGCCATCCGTAGTGGCGGCTCCCAGCCGCCAACGCTCCTCGCCCACACTCTACGGCATCGCCATCATCGCCGTGGCCTTCCTCTTCTTCGGTGGCGTCTATGTTGGTCAAGACTTCCTCGTCGAGCGTCACTACAACGCCGGCCTGTATATCGAGCCAGGACACCTCAACTTCGGCGAAGTGTGGGCGGTCAAGGACTTCAAGTGGCGAATTCCTATCCAGAACATCTCCGACCGTCCGGTCGGCATCGCCGAGTTCACCGCCTCGTGCCAGTGCGACCTGATTGAGCCGCCCTCGCTTACCATTCCGCCGCACTCCACCGCCGAAGTCGTGGCGACGATTGATCTGACGAAGGGCCACGACATAGAGCCCAACGAATCAACGCGCAAGTTCGAAATCGCCATCCATCCGATTGTCGCTGTCGCGACGTCCAGCCCTCCTGGATTCGTTCTCCGCGGGACCGCCAAGGACCTGTTCACTGCTTCCCCCCGCGCGATTGAGCTGGGCGAAATCCTTTCGCGCACGCCAGGTAAGACAACCACGATCCGTTTGACAGCCGCCACGTCACTCTCCAGCCTCATCGTGCTCCCGCAGTCCGATATGGCGATCGAGATTAAGCCGTTCGAGGTATCCCCGTCTCCCCCTCTTCCCCTCTCCTCCTCTGCTCCTCTGGAAAAGCCAAGGCAGCCAACGACTGGAACGAACGCTGCCCCTCGATCGGAGCACACTACCGAATATCTGCTGGCCCTCACTCCATCGAATCAAATCCCCCTCGGCAGAATCGACCGACAGGTGCTCCTGCAATCGACTGATGCGCAAGGTCGCGCGATGCCGCTGTTTCCCATCAAACTCACCGGCGCAATCGTCTTCGATGTCGCCGTCGAGCCGCCCGAAATCTACGCCGGCATGGTTGAAATGGATGGCACCTATGAAACTATCCTCACACTCCGCTCCCGCACTGGCACCCGCTTCGCCCTCATTCCCCTCGATCAACAGTCAGGCATAACGCTTACTCCGGTCTCCCAATCTCCCCCTCTTCCTTCCGATCCCTTCCTCGCCGAAGACGGCGTCCTACAAGCTGCCTTCTGCCTCCGCCTAACTCCGCAATCGCGCGGGGACCAGCGCAGCACGGCGCGCTTTCAGGCAATCAACTTATCAACCGGTGAACAAGCCGATCTCGACATTCCAATCATTTACAACGGAGTGCAACCGCGTCCCGTTCGCCCCGAAGACGTATTTGCGCAAAGATTTCCCTAGCACTCAGACAATCATGTTTGCCAATCGGCTCGTTCTCGTTGCTCTTTTACTCTGTGGCATAGCGGCGACGTGCTCTGCACAGAACGGGGAGGTCACGCTTGAACAAATTCACGCCGCCTGGGGCAAGCGGCAAGAGCGAGTCAAACGCGCGCGTTTTAAATGGATCGAAGTGCGTACGTTTCCCCGCGGCTGCTATGGGCAGAAAGGGCCGAATCTCTATCCACCCGAAGACACATCACAGGAGTTCGAGTCTGAAGTACTGATTAGCGGTAGCATGATCCGATATGAGTGGAAAGGTATCGAATGGAGGAATGAGAAAAAGCAGTTCGTGGAAAAAACATATCGTAGTGCGTCGGATGGAACAACGATTAGAACTCTTTATTCAAACCACATTGACAAGCGGTCGAAACAACTGTACCCGGTTGGGTTCATAAAAACCCAGTTGCAACACGAGGATACTGGCAACCCACACGTCGAAATACCGATTTTCTCTGTTCGCGCCCTTACGCCAGGCGTTGGCTGTGCGGGAGTGCTTAATCGCGTGATTAGCCCCACGGGACTTCCTGCTCTTTCCTTAAAGACTCTCGACGGGCTGCCACATGCTGTTATCGAGCAAGATTTCGGCGAGCATACTCGCGAAGTCTGGGTCGATCCCTCAAAAGACTTCGTTATTAGTCGGTACGTCGTGCATCTACACGGCAATCGGTTTTATCAGATTTCGGCCACTTATCAGCGTGATGACCAAATTGGCTGGCTTCCGGAAACGTGGCGAATCGACAGATGGATTCCCACAAGCGCTGCATTGGAGGCACCTCGCTCCGGCGTTCGTGGGCTGGCAAGACTGGCAGACTTTGAAATCAATCCGAAACTCAGCGCCGACATTTTTCGTCCACCATTCCCTGTTGGCACGATTGTTATTGATAACCGCAAAGAACGCCAGGAACATCTTGTAAGAGAGGATGGTTGGCGGTCTCTAACCTCAATCGCAACCGGCGGGAGGGTCTTTCTCGAAGAAAACC
>JBBDYH010000004.1:3644-55055 GCA_040901795.1 Pirellulales bacterium | reverse complement strand
TGCATGCTCGAAAGCGAGCGCGAGCTGTACAAGCTCGGCGTGCCGGTGAAGACGCGGCACAATGAGGTCGCCCCCGCGCAGTATGAAATCGCGCCGATCTACGAGAACGCGAACCTGGCCACCGATCATCAGCAGATGATCATGCAGACGCTGCAGCGCGTAGCGCAGAAGTACGGCATGGTCTGTCTGCTGCACGAAAAGCCGTTCGCAGGTATCAACGGCTCGGGCAAACACGTCAACTGGTCGCTCGGTGGCGCAGGCGTCGGCAACCTGCTGGAGCCGGGCGACACACCGCACGACAATGCGCAGTTTTTGATCTTCTGCGCGGCGGTCATCCGTGCGGTGCACAAGTATAGCGACCTGTTGCGCGTGGCTGTGGCCACCAGCGGCAATGATCATCGGCTGGGTGCCAACGAAGCCCCGCCAGCGATCATCTCGATTTTCCTCGGCGAGCAGTTGGCCGACGTTTTTCAACAATTGGAGACGGGCAAGGCAACCAGCTCCAAGGCCGGCGGTGAGCTGCGAGTCGGCGTCGACACGCTGCCGCCGCTGCCCAAGCACGCAGGCGACCGCAACCGGACGAGCCCGTTTGCTTTCACCGGCAACAAGTTCGAATTCCGGGCGGTGGGGTCGAGCCAATCGATCGCCGGGCCGTTGGTCGTACTCAACACGATCGTCTCCGACAGCCTCGACTACATCGCCGCCAAGCTGGAAAAGGCGACCGGCGGCGACGCGGGCAAGCTCAACGCTGCGGTGCAGTCGGTCGTGAGCGAGATCGCCCGTGAGCACAAGGCCATCATCTTCAACGGCAACAACTACTCGGCCGAGTGGCACGCCGAGGCCGAGAAGCGCGGCCTGCCGAACCTGCGATACACCGTGGCGGCACTGCCGGCGCTAGTGAGCAAAGACGCGATCGCGGTGTTCGAGAAATTTGGCGTGCTCAGCGAGCGCGAGGTCAAGAGCCGCTACGAGATCTACATGGAGCGGTACTGCAAGGACATCAACAGCGAGGCCTTGTGTGCGCTGTCGATGGCCAAGACGATGATCCTGCCGGCGGCCTATCGTTATCAAGGCGAGCTGGCCGGCGTGGCCTCGTCGCTCAAAGCGCTCGGCAAGAACGTGCACCTTGGCACGCTCGAAACGCTGACCGGCCTGGTGGCGAAGTTTGAAGAAAAGATCGCCGCGCTCGATAAGGCACTCGGTCACAAAGGCGCTCATGACCTGGCAGCCGAAGGCAAGCATTATTACGACGAAGTCGTGCCGGCCATGCTAGCCGTCCGCGAGATCGCCGACCAGCTCGAGCAGACAGTCGCAGACGACCTGTGGCCGCTCCCGACGTATCGGGAGATTCTGTTTATTAAGTAGATGTAAAGGCCGATTCCCGTCGGCGACTCGTCGCTTTCTATTTCAAACACCGTTGCCGCCGAGCACTACGCCGGGGGCAGCGGTTTTTTGTTTCAAAGAGGGCACGTTATACTTACGATAAGCGATGGATAGTATCTCTTTGAGCGCCAAAATGCGAAAGTCTTACACTGTTTCCGACGGGCAACTTGTTCTCAGTCTCGAGCCGGTCAGCGAGGGAGGTTATGTTGTCACCTCTCCGTTTGACCCAGAACTGGTCACCGAGGCCGAAACTGTCGAAGAGGCCTTCGCTAATGCGGCCGACGCACTTAAAGCACTGAAGCAGTCTCGCGCCAAGCTCCTGCGGATGCTATCGAAACGCAATGGGCGGAGACAACGCCGTGAAGCGAGTTGACCTGGAACGACACCTTCGCGATCACGGTTGTGTGCTCAACCATCATGGCAAGCGACATGACATTTGGCTCAATCCGGACATCATGACGCAGACGTCGGTCCCGCGGCACGTTGAGATTAAACGAGGAACGGTTCGAGCGATCTGCCGCGTTCTTTCGGTGCCCATGCCGCGCGGCCGGTGAGCCTTGTAAGGGAGACTGATGACGACACAAAAGAAAGCCAAAAGCAAAAAGCCGACCAAGCCCTATTGGGAAATGAACAAAGAGGAGCTCGCCGCAGCAACGGCAGAGTTCGATCGGGAGTTCGTGATAGACGAGTTCAAGCCGCTGACGCCGGCTCAACGTGCTAAGTGGAAGCGGCTACAGCGCAAGCCGGGCCGCCCCAAAGTCGGCAACGGCGTGAAGGTGATCTCACTCAGCGTGGAGCAAGGACTGCTCGCTCGCGCCGACCGTCTGGCCAAAAAGCTGAAGATCAGCCGCGCGCAGCTCGTCCGCCGCGGGCTGGAGGCGGTGTTGGCGGGAAAGTGCTGATCAAGTGACTTGAGTATCTCAACGCAACGTTTCTGTGAAAAAAGAAAGCGGCGACGAGTCGCAGCACTCTAAAGTCAGCCCGGCTTTAGCACGTCGAGCATCTCAAACGACCGCCCGAGGATCGGTTGGCTTGGCACGTCGAGCCAGCGTTCCAGCACCGCGGCGTACACTTGGCGGAAGTCGATGGCGAACACCGGGTCGTCGTCGACGAGATTCGCCAGGTCCGGATAGGGCCCATGCACGCCTGGCGTAACGCCGCTGCCGACGAGCAACACCGGCGCGGCGGTGCCGTGATCGGTCCCCTGGCTCGCGTTCTCCCCGAGTCGCCGGCCGAATTCTGAGAACACCAGCACCAGCACCGGCCGACTGGGGACGTGCTTAACGACGTCTTCGACAAAGGCCGATAGCGCCCCGCCGACTTGCCGCAGCAGATTCTCATGCTGGTTGAGCTGCGAGCCGTGCGTATCGAAACCGTCTAGCTCGGTGTAATAAATCGGTGTCTCAAAACCGGCCCGGATGAGCTGCGCGATCAGGTGTAACCGTTGCGACAGTTCGTTATTTGGATACTTCGCGTCGTCGCGCAGCTTCGGGTTGATCTTTTCGATCTGCTGGGCCGTGGTATGAACGGCCAAAGTGCTGTTCAGCGCCGATTGCAAGAGCAGATTGTCGGCCGCTTTTGTATCGTTTTGCCAGCCGGCGATCTGCGCCTTGACTGTCTCGACGTCGAGTAGCCCGGCACGCTGTTTGAGTTGCGCCATATCGGTCAATGACGGCACCGGCACACGGCAACCCAGGAGCGCCTGAGGCATTTCGCCCGCGCCCACGCGCAGCGCCTCGATGGTTGCGGCTCGTTCGGCGGGAGGCTTCTGCCTGTCGATCACTCTGGCCAGCCAGCCGCCGGCCGCCATGTTCGCCTTGCCGTGCCGCAGTTGCTCGTCGCCCGGCGCGGTGTGCCAGATGGCCATCGATTCGAAGTGCGAGCGATTGGGATTTGGGTACCCCACGCTTTGCACCACGGCCGCCTGGCCATTGTCGAAGAGCTTTTTCAGGCCGTCCAATGACGGGTGCAGACCCACCCGGTCGTCGAGCTTGTGCAGCTTCGCATCGGCGAGGTGCAGTTTAGGCCGCAGCCGCTGGTAGTTGTCGTCGGTGTAGGGAACGACCGTGTTCAGCCCGTCGTTGCCGCCGGTCAATTGCAGCACGACGAGGACGCGGTCGGAGGTTCGCTCTTTGCCGGCGGCGGCCCAAGCCGTTTGGCGGAGGAAGGCCGGCACGGTGGTGCTAGTGGCCAAGAGCGTGGATGCCAGGCCCAGGAATTCGCGGCGGCTGTAGGACATGATTGGTTCCTTTATGCCAATTGATATTCTGGCGCTTGCAGCAACACCTGCAGCGCTTGCGGCAGTTTTTCCTTGGCGCCATTGGCCAGTTCGCGCGCCTGCGAAATCGTCGCCGCACTCACGTCGTCTTGCAGCAACAGCTCGCAGAAGCTTTCGATGGCCTTGGAGAGTTCAAGCGCGTGTTCTTTAGCCCATTTCTCTGGATCGTACGCGGGTAGCGCAGCCTTGGAGTTGCCGCCCAGCAGCTCGGCAATCCAATTCAGCCGCATCAACATGCCGTTGCTGTTGAGCCAAGCCCGGCCTCCTTCCCAACCTTTGACGCTCGGGGGGTCGAAAAGAATCTGTCCCTGCCGTTCGCAGCTCATCGCTACGAGCGTGAGCAGGTTTGGTGTGCGGGGCGGCTCAAGCTGGCGGATCGCGCCGACGCAGAACTCGACGGGCGATTTGACGCGCTGGCGATACGCGTTGGGTGAGAAAAAGTGCCGCGATCGGAGCATGATCCCCACGACGTGCTCGATCGAGTAGTTGGTCGCACGCAGCTCAGCGGCCAAGGGTGCGATGAACTCGTCGCTGGGAGCTGCGCTTTCGCTGACAAACCAGCGATACAGGCGTCGGCACAGGTGCATCGCCGCGGCAGGCTGTTCAAGAACGATGCGCAGAATGTCGTCGCGACGCCACGGTCCGGTCTGGCCAAGCAACGTCTTGGTGCTAGTGTCGGCCAGTTCTTCTTGGTACGAGAACTCGTTGGTCTTGTTAAGTATGTTGTCGCGACCTTGTTGCCAACCCGTCAAACCGCGTGCGGCGGCGCGCACGTCGGCCTCGGTGTAGTTGCCCGTGCCGAGCGTGAACAGTTCGAGCAGCTCGCGGGCGAAGTTCTCGTTGGGCTGTTCCTTGCGGTTTGATCCGCCGTCGAGCCAGACGAGCATCGCGCGGTCCGATTCAACAGCGCGCAGTAATTCGCCGAATTTGCCGCGGGCGTGTTGCCGGAAGAGCTCGTTCTGCTCCAGCATCAACCTCAGGTTGTAGACCCCGCGCAGTCCAGTGGCGAAGTGGTTGTGCCAGAACAAAGTCAGCTTTTCGCCCAGTGGGTCGCCGCCGTAGGCCATGCGATAGAGCCACCAGACGCGCGCCGGTCGTGAGTCGCGCGGCGCGGCGTAGTTGTCACGCAAGGCGCCGGTGGCCTGCTTCAGGGCATCGGCGACGCGGCGGAATTGTTCATCTTCGGCCAGGGGGTGGAGCAAGCGCTCGATGCTTTCAGCCGGCCCCTCGGCCAGATCGCGCTGGAGCTCGGCCCAACTGGCGCCGAACCCTGCGCGGCGATGCAAATGGGCCACCTTGCGCAAGTCCCAGGGGTCTTTGGATGTTGGCTCGCAGGGGGACCAGGGGTTGTTTTTTTTCATGGCCGTGCCTCGCAACACGTTCAAGCTTCAATTGCGTACCGGAATGACCACCTCTCCCACGTCGGTCGTTTCGCCGGAGCGGACAGTGAACTCGTGGCCGTCGGTCCATAAACCGTTTTTGCCTGTAAACGACACGCGATAGGTCCCGCCGGGAACCAGTCTATCGACGATGACTCGCCCGTCGGCGTCGGTTTTGGGGATTTCCAAAGGGCTTACGAGGCTGGGCCAATAGAGGCTGTCGGCCCACAACGGTTGCTCCGGCGCGATGTAGCCTGTGGCGGGAGCCCCAGGGTTCTGGACCAGGAGCAGCCGCGGCTCGAAGTCGTTCAAAGGCCGGCCTTGATCGTTGACAAAACGAAACTTCGCCGCGCCGCACGGTTGCAACCGGATCGGCGGGCTGTCCAGATCGATTTCTGTCGCAGCCGGCGAGACGACCGCCGCGCAGTTATGTTCCAGGTCGAGGATGAACAGCGGGCTCGACCGCTCTGGGTCGAAACCCGGCAGCTCGAGCACGCCCGCTTCGAGCGGGAGGTAGGGGCCGTGGTTATTGAGCTCGTGCGTGTACGAGCGTGTATACGCTTTGCCGGTCGCGGCTTGACCATCGGGGCGAATCACCTTGCGGCGGAGCGTTACGCCGCGCTGCAGCTCGATCTTCAGCGGCTCCGGGGCCTTATCAGGTTCGAGGTTGAGCCGTAGCGCGCCGTGGTGGTACTCGCGTTCGAGCCCCGGCTTACCATAGTGAAGGTCTCCCCAGCTAAGTTGTACGTGTACGTAATCGAGCGTCGGCCCCGTCACAATTAAGTAACCCGGCCCCGGCCACACCGGCATGCGGAAGCGGCCCTCGGCGTCTGTGCGGTATTTCATGTCCGAACCGTTCCAGATGACGTTGGCACTCTCGCGGTAAAACGGGTTGTTGTTTTCCTGAGGGCTGAAGTAAAGCGTGGCATCCTTAACAGGCTGCCCGGTGCCTTTGTCGACGACCTGGCCTTCGACGACAATCCCTCGTTCCAATGCAACTGACACTTCCGCGTCGCCGAAGCCGCCGTCGGGCCATTTCCACGCCAGCGCATGAAACAGGTAAGGCGACTCACGCGGTGGGTACACGTGAATAGTGGACTCTCCGACGGGAAAACGCCCAATCGTCGTGCCTGATGGAATGCGGAATGTGCCGTCGTCCCCCGTCAAGACGCGCCGGTACGGCCCTTCCATCAGCACCACTTCCGCGCCGGCGACTGGTTGGCCGGTATCCGCGGCCGTGACTTTGCCGTTGACGAACTGCGCGGGCTTAAGGACCACGCTGGTTGGATTATCGGAGACGTCGACTCGCAGAGAGTGACCGCCAATCTCCTTATCCTCGATGAGGAGCAGGAGCGATTGCGTCTCTGCGGGAACGGTGACGGACGCGAAACCTTGTGCGTCGCTGCGCGAAAACCGCGGCCACGCGGAGACCGTCCGAGGACCGTTTCGATGTCCGAACCCCAGCGAGTTATCCTTCCAGCGGGTCCACCTGAGCTGCGGCTGAACGTTGGCGATCGGATTTCCCGCCGCGTCGATCAATTGCAACCGCACGACTTTCGGCTCGTGCAGCTTGATTTCGACGTGGCTGCGGGCGAGCGTCGACTCGACCATCTGCTGGTTCAGAGCGTAGCCCTCGGCGCTGGCGATGATCTGCGTAAACTCGCGCGGGCGTGAGATGTCGCGGGGAAGAAGCAGGCGGAAGTCGCCGCGTGGACCTGTCCGCGCTTGATACTGATCGATTTCATCCTCGCCAAGACCGCTCGGCCAGTCGCTGCCGTCGTATGCGAGGACCTCAACTGCGGCGCCGGCCACCGGCTTGCCCTGCGGCGAAAGGACTTTGCCGGTGACCACTATTCGCCCGATGCGCTCGCGGATTTGCTCGACGGTGGGATCGTTCTGGTCGAAGGACGGGGGCGCTTCGGCTTGCAGCGTCGGCCGCACGAGCCCAAGACAGACGACGAGGGCCAGAGCCAGCATGCCGAGCTGAATCGCCGCTGCCCGGCCGACGCGATCGCGCCGGCGTTGCGCGTCGAGCACCGCCAGCAAACGCCCCTCCAGTTGCGAGGGCCGAGCCATCGACAAGGCGGCGTTGAGCAAGGGAGTACGACTGCGATGCGTGCGGGCGATTTCCAAGAGCTGTGTGGCATAATCGGGCGCCTCTTGTCCGGCTTGCAATACGCAGTCGTCGCAAGCGTGCTCCCGCTCCTGGCGCATCTGCCGCAGCGCCCACCACACCAGCGGGTGAAACCAATAAACCGCCGCGCCCAGCCGGGCGATCAATTGCAGCGGAACGTCGCAGCGTTTGACGTGGGCCAGCTCGTGCAGCAATACGATCTGCCGGCGTTCCGCGGACCAGTGTTCGGCGCTCGACGGCAAGATGACACAGGGACGTAACAGGCCGAACGTCATCGGCATCTGTTGCGGACCACCGAAGAGTAGCGTTACGCTGCGCCGCAATTCCAGACGGTGGCTTAACGCCGCCAACAAACATTGCCAGTTGGGATTTGCCAGTCGCCGGCCGTGAAACCGCAAGCGGAGGTTCTCTAAAAGTCCAATGATCAAAGGTATCAAGGCAATTGAAGCGCCAAGCAACCACAAGCGTGACAGCCACGCCGCAGATAATGCGGCAAAGGCATCGTCATCCTCTCGGTGCACGGCCGGTTTAGGGGCGGCGCTCGCTTCGTCGCCTTTCGCTCCGCGAAAGTTCGCTACTTTCGCGGAGCGAAAGGCGACGGATTCGGCGTCATGGATTGCCGAAAGTCGGACCGCCTCTCCTTCGGCCGCCGCAACGGTTGGGTCGATTGGTTCCATCACGAATGACGTGACTGTCGCAGGCGGCGCGGAATTCTCTTGGTCGTGTGCCGCGGCGACTTCGATGGGCGCCGTAAGCCAGTGGTGCGGAATGATGCGCCATGACAGGTCCGGCATCAGTAGTTGCACCGCAGGCAACAATAACAGCCCGGCAAACGACAGCGCCCAAACGCGATGCCTCACGGCCGCCGACGAGCGGCACAAGAGCATGGCCACGCCCGCGCCCAACAGCAGCAACAGCGTGCTTTTGACGACGATCTCCAGCGCAAGCCAATCCCACGCGGCCTCTACGGTGAGCAGGCGGTTGAACATGACATGAACTCCTCTCACGGCAGGCTACTTCGTTCAGGCGGGCCAGCACCTGGCCGTCACTACTCATCGGGCTCGGGAATGACAACTTCGCCTACGTCGACCGTTTCGCCGGAGCGGACGATGAACTCATAGCCTTCGGCGAAATCGCCCGGTGGGTCGACAAACGAAACGCGGTACGTTGCCCCCGGGATGAGGTTGTCGATGGTCACCCGCCCGTCCGCATCCGTCTTCGGAATCTTCGCCGGCCGCGCGATGTTCTGCCATATAATGCTGTCGGCCCACGGTGCTTGGTCCGATCGACGTGTCCACGTAGCGGTAGCGCCGGGTGTTACGATCAAGCGCAATGTCGGCTCGTGATTTGACAGGACCGTTCCTTTGTCTGTGACAAAGCGGAAGCTTGCCGCGCCGCAGGGTTGTAATTTGATCGGGGGACTCGACACGTCGATTTCTGATGCGGCGGGCGCCACGACTGCCGCGCAGCGAGCCTGGGGATCGACGATAACGATCGGCTTCGATCGTTCCGGCTCGAAACCTGGTATCTCAAGGAGTCCCTCTTCAATCGGTATCGGGGGCCACGTGCCATGGATGGCGTCATAGTGCAGTAAGTAGGAACGTGCATAAGCTTTGCCCACCGCCGGCTGACCATCGGGCCGCAGGACTCGTCGGCGGAGTGTAACGCCGCGCTCTAGCTCGATCGTAAGCGGCTGCGGCGGCTCGTTGGGTTCGAGGTTGAGCCGCAATGCGCCGTGATGATACTGGCGATCATTACCCGGCTTGCCGTAGTACTTGTCGCCAGTAGTTATCTCCATGTGAAGATAGTCGAGCGTCGGCCCGCGCACGAGCAGATAGCCCGGCCCGGGCCAGACCGGCATGCGGAATCGACCGTCGGCATCGGTGGTGTACCTCATGTCAAAAACGGCCTGGCCTGATGAAGCGGTTTCCTGGAAAAGCGGATTGTTCTCGCGCTGCGGCTCAAACACGACCGTAGCCCCTGCGATTGGTTCGCGGGACCGTTTCTCGATCAAGCGCCCCTGGACGACGATGCCGCGCGCGAGCAAAACGGAGAGCTCGCCGTCGCCCAGCGCGTCGTCGTGCCCCTGCCACTCACTTCGCCGAGCCAGATAAGGAGACTCGCGCGGTGGATAGACATAGATGATGTGCCTGTTTCGGCCACCTGGATACGGCGCATCGATTGTGGCCCCGCTTGCGATTCGGAAGCTGCCATCGGCGCCCGTGCGGACCCCCCGGTAGGGCATCTTCATCATGACCACTTCGGCGCCGGCGACTGGCTCACCCGTGTCGGCGGCGGTGATTTTGCCGCTAAGGAATCGCGCCGGCTTGAGCACCACACCGGTTGCCTGGTCAGAAAGTTCGACTCGCACGAGGTGGTCGCCCAGACGCTCATCTTCGACCAACAGCACCAGCTTCTTCGTGGACGCGGGTAGGGTGGTTGAGACGAAGCCTTGCGCGTCGCTGGGTGAGAATTTCGGCCATCCGGCGGCGGCCTGAGGTCCGTTTCGATGAAATATGAATAGCTCGACACCATCGCCGAATGCGTCCCATAGCCGCGGCTGAACATCGGCGAACGGATTTCCGGCCATATCGATCAACTGCAGGCGAACGACTTTGGGCTCGTGCAGCTTGACTTCGACGTGCTTGCGCCCGGTTGAATGAATCGTCTGCATGAATGGCGCGAATCCGTCGGCGCTGGCGAAGAGCTTTGTGTATTGGCGAGGCCGAGAGACGTCGCGCGGCACGATCAGGCGAAACTTGCCTTTGGCATCGGCTTGCGTCTGATAATGGTCAATCGTGTTTTCCCTTGGACCGCGCCGCCAGTGGCTCTCGTCGTAACCGATCACTTCGACGGTGGCCGCTGGCACCGGCTTGCCGTGCGGAGAGAGCACCGTGCCAGTCAGGACCATCTGCGTCGCCGGTTTGGATGGATCGTCTGTCGCCGCGGAGGCCTCGTTATCGTTGGCTAATGCGGTCGCCTCAGCTTGCAACGTTGGCCGCACCAGACCGACGCAGGCAACAAGAACGAGGGCAATGGCGGTTAACTGAATTGCCACACCGCGGCTAATCCCGTTGCGGCGACGGTGCAGGTCGAGGACCGCCAGCAAACGCCCCTCCAGTTGCGAGGGCCGAGCCATCGACAAGGCGGCGTTGAGCAAGGGAGTACGACTGCGATGCGTGCGGGCGATTTCCAAGAGCTGTGTGGCATAATCGGGCGCCTCTTGTCCGGCTTGCAATACGCAGTCGTCGCAAGCGTGCTCCCGCTCCTGGCGCATCTGCCGCAGCGCCCACCACACCAGCGGGTGAAACCAATAAACCGCCGCGCCCAGCCGGGCGATCAATTGCAGCGGAACGTCGCAGCGTTTGACGTGGGCCAGCTCGTGCAGCAATACGATCTGCCGGCGTTCCGCGGACCAGTGTTCGGCGCTCGACGGCAAGATGACACAGGGACGTAACAGGCCGAACGTCATCGGCATCTGTTGCGGACCACCGAAGAGTAGCGTTACGCTGCGCCGCAATTCCAGACGGTGGCTTAACGCCGCCAACAAACATTGCCAGTTGGGATTTGCCAGTCGCCGGCCGTGAAACCGCAAGCGGAGGTTCTCTAAAAGTCCAATGATCAAAGGTATCAAGGCAATTGAAGCGCCAAGCAACCACAAGCGTGACAGCCACGCCGCAGATAATGCGGCAAAGGCATCGTCATCCTCTCGGTGCACGGCCGGTTTAGGGGCGGCGCTCGCTTCGTCGCCTTTCGCTCCGCGAAAGTTCGCTACTTTCGCGGAGCGAAAGGCGACGGATTCGGCGTCATGGATTGCCGAAAGTCGGACCGCCTCTCCTTCGGCCGCCGCAACGGTTGGGTCGATTGGTTCCATCACGAATGACGTGACTGTCGCAGGCGGCGCGGAATTCTCTTGGTCGTGTGCCGCGGCGACTTCGATGGGCGCCGTAAGCCAGTGGTGCGGAATGATGCGCCATGACAGGTCCGGCATCAGTAGTTGCACCGCAGGCAACAATAACAGCCCGGCAAACGACAGCGCCCAAACGCGATGCCTCACGGCCGCCGACGAGCGGCACAAGAGCATGGCCACGCCCGCGCCCAACAGCAGCAACAGCGTGCTTTTGACGACGATCTCCAGCGCAAGCCAATCCCACGCGGCGTCTACGGCGAGCAAGCGGTTGAACACGATATTAACTCCTCTCGCGGCAGGCCTCGTCGATCAGGCCCAATCCTCAATCGCGCGCCGGTATGACCACCTCGCCGACGTCCACAGTTTCACCGGAGTGGACGGTGAACTCGTAGCCATCTTGAAGACCGCTCTCGTCGGTGTAGTAGTACACGCGGTACTTGGCCCCAGGGATGAGATTCTCCACGGTGACTTGGCCGCTGCGGTCGGTCACAGGAAACTTCGTCCCCCGTGCAATGTTCTGCCACATGACGCAGTCCGCCCATAGCGGTTGGTTCGGTCTGATATAGTGTGTGGCCGCGGCGCCGGGTGTCACGATCATCAGCAATCCCGGTCGATAGCCAGCCAATGCCTTGCCCTTGTCGTTGACAAAGCGGAACTTCGCTGCACCGCACGGCTGCAACTGAATGGGTGGACTGGTCAAATCGATCTCAGAAGCTGGGGGTGACACTACCGCGGCGCATCCATGCTCCAGATCGACAACGAACAGCGGGTTCGATCGTTGCGGCTCGTAGCCCGGCAGCTCGAGCAAGCCATTTTCAACTGTTATGTCGGGCAGCCAGCTATTGATGTCCTCTTTCTCTTGTAGATACGAACGAGCATATGCCTTGCCCGCAGCCGGCTGACCATCGGGCCGTACCACTTTCCGGCGGAGCGTTACGCCGCGATCCAATTCGATCTTAAGCGGCTGGGGCGGCTTGTCGGGTTCAAGGTTAAGCCGCACGGCCGCATCGTAATACTCGCGCGAGAGGCCGGGCTTGCCATAATGCCTGTCTCCGTAGCTGATTTGCACGTGTACGAAATCGAGCGTTGGTCCGCGCACCAATAGATAACCCGGCCCTGGCCACACCGGTATGCTGAAGCGGCCCTGCGCATCGGTGGCGTACTTCATGTCGGACCCCAAAAGGCGAGATTGGGCATTCTTGCGAAAGAACGGGTTGTCCTCTTCTTGCGGATCGAAGTAGACTGTTGCCCCTGCCACCGGCGTCCCGGAACCTTTCTCGAGGATCTGGCCTTCGACCAGAATTCCGCGCTCCAGCGCGACCGATAGTTCGGCGTCGCCAATGCCGTCGTTGGGCCATTGCCACTCCAGCGCATGAAACAAGTAGGGCGATTCGGGCGGAGGATAGATGTGAATGATGCTTTCGCCCTCGCGGTACAGCGTGCTGACCGTCGTGCCGGCGGCGATTCGGAAGCTGCCATCGGCGTCGGTCCGGACTTGGCGGTAGGGCTCCTCGATCACGACCACTTCGGCGCCAGCGATCGGCTTACCGCTGTCGGCGGCTGTCACTTTGCCATGGAGGAACCGAGCCGGGTTGAGTACCACGCTCGTAGGCTCATCGCCGACATCCGCTGGCAGCATGTGGCCGCCGACGCGCTGGTCGTCAATGAGCAGCACGAGCGTCTTCGTCGATGCCGGAACCGCAACCGATACGTACCCTTGTTCGTCACTGCGCGAGAATCTAGGCCACCCCGAGACCTCCAAGTGCCCGTTTCGATGCCCCAACCACATCGAGTCCTCGTCCAGAGCAACGGACTTTACGTGTGGCTGAACATTGGCCACGGGATTCCCCGCGGTGTCGATTAATTGCAGGCGCACCGCCTTGGGCTCATACAGTTTGATTTCCAAGTGGTGGCTGCGCGTCGGTTCAAGAGTTTTCTTGTTCAGAGCGTAACCTGCGGCGCTGGCGATGATATTCATGGATCGGCGCGGCCGGGAGATATCGCGTGGCAGGACCAAGCGAAAACGGCCGGCAGCGTCCGCCCGTGCCTGGTAATGATCGATTTGGTCCTCGTTGGGAAGAGTTCGCCGCCAGTTGTCCGAGTCAAAAGCGATCACTTCCACGCTGGCGGACGGGACTGGCTTGCCTTGCGGGGACAGCACTGTGCCGGTGATTACCGTCTGCGTAGCTGGTTTTGCTGAATCCTGAGTCGCTACTGATGAACCGTCGTCGTTCGTCGACTCCGGCGAGTCGGCTTGAAGCGCCGGACGCACCAGCCCGATGCAGGCGACCAGCCCGAGCGCGACAACGATCAATTGAAAGGCAGCGGCCCTGCCCACGTGGTTGCGGCGGCGATGCGTGTCGAGCACCGCCAACAAACGCCCTTCCAACTGCGACCGGCGCGCCATTGACAAGGCGGCGGTGAGCAACGGAGTAGGGCTGCGGTGCGTATGGGCGATCTCCAAAAGCTGCGTCGCGTAGTCCGGCGCCTCTTGCCCGGCTTGCAATACGCAATCGTCGCAGGCGTGCTCGCGCTCCAAGCGCATGCGGCGCAGCGCCCACCAGACCAGCGGGTGGAACCAATAGACCGCCGCGGCCAGCCGCGCGATCAATTGCAGCGGGACATCGCAGCGTTTGACGTGCGCCAGCTCATGCAGCAGGACGATCCGCCGGCGCTGGGCGGACCAGTGCTCGGCGCTCGACGGCAAGACGACACAGGGACGTAACAGGCCGAACGTCATCGGCATCTGTTGCGGACCGCCAAAGAGCAGCGTCACGCGGCGGCGCAAGCCGAGACGGTGGCTTAACGCGGCCACAAGCCGCTGCCACTCGGAATCGGCCAGTGGCCGGCTGTGGTGGCGCAAACGGAGATTGCCAAACAGTCCCGTGATGAGCGGGATTAGAGCCACGCCCGCGCCGAGCAGCCAGATGAGCGGCAGCCACACCGCGGATGCTCCGACCACATTTTCGTCAGGCACTTGGTGGACCGCGGGCAACGCTGTGCCGGCTCCTTCAGCGGCCGCGGCTTGCGGTTGAGCCAAGTCCATGGAGATAAGGTCGGCATGACGCATCGCCGGAGGGCTGTCGGTTTTTGCCGCAACCGGTTCAGACGCTCGCGAGGCGTATTCTGCTGCCGACGGCACGTTCGGCCGAGATGTCCGCGAATCTGCGTGGGTAGTCGCCGCGGTGATCTCGGCGTCCCCAAGGTGCCAGCGGTCCGGAATGATCTGCCACGACAGACCTGGGAGCGCGAGTTGGACCAGCGGCAGCAGCAACAGCCCCACGAATAATAGCGACCAGACGCGATGCCGTACCGCGGCCGACGAACGGCACAACAGCATGACGATGCTGCCCGCCAGCAGCAGCAAGAGCGTGCTTTTGAGGACAATCTCCAGTGCGAGCCAATTCCACGCAGCATCGACAGTCAGCAACCGGTTGAACATCGGATTAGCTCCTTTCGCGGCGCGCCTGGTCGATCAGGCGGGCCAGGCGGTCGTATTCCTCCGCAGTGATTTCGTCGGCCGAGACGTCCAGGATTGCGGCCACGGCGTCGCCCGGCGCGCTGCCGAAGAACGTCTTGAGCAAGTGTTGCAAAGCGGACCGCCGCGCCTTTTCCGGCGATTGGGCCGGCCGATAGACGTACTTGATGCCTTCGCTGCGGTGCTTCAGATAACCCTTCTCTTCCAGCAGCCGCAGCATCGTCCGCACCGCCGAATAGCTGGGGGGATCGGGGAGCTGGGCCCGCACGTCGGCGACCGACGCCTCGCCGAGCTGATGCACGGCATCGACAATTTGCCGCTCGCGAGCGCCCAGACGTAAGTGTGATTGATGGGCCATAGCGATGTGTTAGTGGGTTAGCACATGGCAATGTACTAGCACATTTATCGGTTGTCAAGCGTTTTGTCGGAAAGTTGATGCCCACAAAGCGGGCCCCCGGCCCTCTCAAAAATCGTGCCGAGCGGCCCTTGAAGGTCCGCCCGCACACCGGTTATACTGATTCGCTTTCGACGAGCCCGTCGTTCCGTGGGGAAGTGCCGCCATGAAGGTCCGCGCCAGCATCAAGCGCATCTGCGAGAGTTGCAAGATCGTTCGCCGCCGTGGCGTGGTCTTCGTCGTGTGCAGCAACCCGCGCCACAAGCAACGCCAGGGTTAGCGCCGTGTAGCCCTCTCGCTCCGTTCGGCTGAGCTCACGCCGAAGCCGCGAGAGGACGCATCATCACTCAGTGCGTGATGACTACACTGCCGAACCAGCGTCGTAACGAACGTCACCGCCTCGGTTTACGTAGAAGTCAAAGGCCCTTGGGCCGCCAGGAGTTTGAGTTATGCCGCGTCTTCTGGGTGTTGATATCCCCGCCGACCGACCGACTGTCATTTCGCTGCAATACCTGTACGGGGTCGGTCCCCGGGTTGCACGCGAGCTGTGTCACAAGGCCGGTGTCAATCCACAGGCAAAAGCCCGGGAGCTGCACGAAGACGAAGTCGCGAGGATCGCCGCACTGCTCGACAAGGATTACGTCGTCGAGGGGCAGCTTCGTCGCCAGTTGGCGCAGAACATCTCGCGCCTGCGCGACATTAACTCTTATCGCGGCATCCGCCATCGCCGCGGCTTGCCGGTCCGTGGGCAGCGCACGCGAACCAATGCGCGTACCCGCAAGGGGCCGAAGAAAACCGTCGCCGGCAAGAAGGGCGTCAAAGACCTGAAGTAATTACCACAACCGTTAACTGACCACTGACTGTTGGAGTTCCCGCCGCGGCGGGCCCGCACAGCCTAAAGGCTGAACTCCAACCCTGAACCCCGAACCCTACATATGGCCGTCAGCAAACGACGTAAAGTTCGCCGCAATGTGACCGTAGGCATCGCCTACATCAAGGCGACGTTCAACAATACCACCGTCACGATCACCGACACCAAGGGAGACGCCTTGTGTTGGGCCAGCGCCGGCACGTCCGGCTTCAAGGGGAGCCGCAAGAGCACGCCCTTCGCCGGCCAGCTCGCCGCCACACAGGCCGCCGAAAAGGCGGCGAAGTTCGGCGTCAAGGAAGTGGAAGTCAAGGTCAAAGGCCCCGGCAGTGGGCGCGAAAGTGCCATCACCGCGCTGCAGGCCGCCGGACTGACGATCAAAAGCATCGAAGACATTACCCCGCTGCCGCACAACGGCTGCCGTCCGCCGAAAAAGCGCCGCGTATAACATCGAGGATCGATGAATGCGGAAGAATAAAGTACTGACGCTTTCCCCTTCCGTTCATCATTCATCGTTCATCATTCATCATTCGTAGAAGGTAACTGAATGGCTCGCATTACCGGACCCGTCTGTCGTCTTTGCCGCCGAGACGGGTTGAAGCTGTTTCTCAAGGGAACGCGCTGCGACACGCCCAAGTGTGCGATCGAGCGCCGCGACGTTCCGCCCGGCATGAACCAGACCCGCCGTGGCAAGCTCACCGACTACGCCGTGCATTTGCGCGAAAAGCAAAAGGTCAAGCACTATTACGGAGTGCTGGAGCGCCAATTTATGGGTTATTTTTCGCGCGCCGCGCGCGGCAAAGGCAACACCGGCGAGGCGCTGCTGACTTTGTTGGAGCGCCGGCTCGACAATATTGTGCACCGGCTGGGATGGGGTCAATCGCGCTCTCAGGCGCGGCAGTTGGTAACGCACGGACACATCACGGTCAACGGGCATCGTGTCGATATTTCCAGCTATCTGGTGAAGGCGGGCGACGTAATCCGTGTGAAGAATCGCGCCAAAAGTCTGCAAGCGGTGCAAGCGAATACCGCCGAGTTTCGTCGCGAAGTGCCCGACTTCCTCAGCCGATCCGACGGTCCGATCCCCGAAGGACGGGTGACCCGCCTGCCGACGCCGGAAGATGTTTCGATTCCGGTTCAGCCGAATCTGATTGTCGAGTTGTGCTCGAAGTAAATCCGCCGCCTGCTTTCTGGAGGTTTTTTGTATGCATATTCGATGGCGTGGACTGGAACTGCCCGGGTCCGTGGTTTGTGATCCAAACTCGTTGACCGCCACTTATGGCAAGTTTGTCGCCGAACCGTTCGAGCGCGGTTTCGGAACGACGGTCGGCAACAGCCTGCGGCGCATCCTGCTGTCCAGCCTGGAAGGCAGCTCGGTCACGCAGATCAAGATCCAGGGCTCGCAGCACGAATTCACCACGCTGCCCGGCGTTGTCGAGGACATGACCGATGTCGTCCTCAATATCAAGTCGCTGGTGGTCAAGAACTATAGCGAATCGACGAAGGTGGTTCGCATCGAGCGCAACAAGCGCGGCGTGGTGACCGGCGCCGACGTGCAGACCGACGAAGCCGTGGAGGTGATCAACCGCAATCATGTGATCGCCACCTTGACCGAAGACGTGCCGTTTGTCGTTGAGATGGTGATCGAAAACGGCCGCGGCTATGTACCCGCCAGCGAGCACAGCCCCAACGTCCAGGAAATCGGCATCATTCCGATCGATGCGGTTTTCAGCCCGGTGGTGCGAGTCCGTTACGAGATCGAGGAAACGCGCGTCGGCCAGAAGACCAACTATGACAAGCTGACGTTGGAAATCTGGACTAATGGTTCGATCGGGCCGGAGCTGGCGCTGGTCGAGTCCGCCAAGATTCTTCGCAAGCATCTCAATCCGTTCGTGCAGTACAACGAGCTGGGTCCGCGCGTCACATCAGCCTCGCGCGGCGGTTCAGCGGGGATCGATGCTTCCACCGAGAGCAAGCTCAATATGACGCTCGCCGATTTGAAGCTGTCGGTGCGGGCCATGAATTGCCTGGAAAGCGAGAATATCCACACCGTTCGCGATCTCGTATCGCGCAACGAGGACCAATTGCTCGAGGTCCGCAACTTTGGTGACACCACATTGCGGGAAGTGAAAGAAAAGCTCAACGAGCTGGGGCTGCGGCTGGGCATGCGCGTCACGCCGGCCGCCGCCGCCGTGTGACCGATTAACCTTGAACCTTGAACTTTGAACCTTAAACCGCTCCCATGCGTCATCGTCGCAAAGGCCGCGTGCTCGGCCGCTCACCCAGTCATCAGCGGGCGTTGCTCCGCAATCTCGCCAGCGCGCTGTTCCTTACTGAGCGCGACGCTGACGACGAGGAGAACAAACCTAAGACTAAAGGCCGCATCGTCACCACGCTGCCAAAGGCCAAAGAGGTCCGTCCGCTTGTCGAACGCTGCATCACGATCGCCATCCACTCGTTGAAGCACTCCGAGACCGCGCAAGCCTACAGTCCGCCTGTCGGAGACGGCGGCAAGACTGAACGGAACAGCCCGGCGTACCGCGACTGGCGAAATAGCGGCGACTATGCAAAATGGCGGCAGGCCATCGCCCCCGTGGTGAACGCTCGCCGCCGTGTGTTTGCGCTCTTGCGCGAGCACGACGCGACGCGGCTGTGCTTCGAGGAGGTGGCGCCGCGTTTTGTAGACCGTCCCGGCGGCTATACCCGCATCCTCCGGCTGGCGAAGCCACGGCTGGGCGACGGTGGCACGCGCGCCGTTCTCGAATTTGTCGGCGTTCGCGATCGGACTGTCCAGAAGGGCCAGGCGCCGCAAGTCGAGCCCGAGACGACGCCGGCCACGTAGAACGACTGCCAGAACGGCATCGACGATATGTGCCACTGCTCGCCGCGAGCCGTGCCACGCACGTATCGACCGCGGTTGACGCCCTCGCTGGGACCGCGTACCCTTACCGCCCTCTTCGGCGGTAGCTTCTCGCCAGGTCAGGGAGACCTCTCGATGATTGGGTACGTGCGGCTGACAATCGCACTCGCGTTTGGCCTGGCGGCGCTGGGTTGTTCGTTCGCGCCCCCTTCGTCGGGCGGCAAGTCGCCGCTTTCCCCCTTTAAGCCTGGGCTGGAAACGTCGGCCTTGGAAGTCGTCTTCGTCCGACATGCCTACGAGCTGCCCGCGCTGAACGAGGAGCTGTGGCGGCAGGTCGATGAAACGTCAATCACCTCCGAGGTGCGACAATCGCTTGAACAAAACGGCTTGCGTGCCGGCGTGATCGCCGGCGCCGTTCCGCTGGCGCTCGAAGCGGCGATGTCGGCCGATGAGCCGTCGAAGGCCCAGGCCGGCGGCGAGCCTTCCGCGAGCCCGAGCCTCGGCCAATTGGAGAGCGAGTCGTTCGTGCGGCGGCGCATTCTGCACGCGTTGCCGGGCCACCGAGCCGAGCTGTTGGCCTCCGGCATCTACGACCTGCTGCCATTGCTCGTCCGAGACGGTCGCGAGGTGGGGGGGGGCCGTTATGAAAAAGCGCAGTGCGTCATCGCCGCCAAGGCGGTCCCTCTCGGCGACCAGCGCATTCGTCTGCTGCTTGTGCCCGAGGTGCAGCATGGCGAACCTCGACAAGAGATCCGCGGCGACGACGGTGTCTTTCGCTTCGATTCGGCGCGGCCCAAAGTGGCCTTCGACAAGATGGCGATCGAGGTCGTGCTCTCACCCGGACAAGCGATTGTGTTGGGCACTCGAACGGAACGCCCAGGCAGCATCGGCCATTACTTCTTCACGGAGCCGCGCGCTGGACAGCGTGAACAAAAGCTAATGTTGATCCGCTTCACAGGCAGCAAATTCGACAACCTGCTCATCGGCGACGGGCCGGCGACGTCGGATACGCGTCTGGCTCCATAGCTTGCTGATCTCGTGGCGGCCGACGTTCCTCTCGGCCAGCGTCTTTGGCGGACGGAAACGCCTGCCTGCGCACGATAGCTCGGCCACTCCCACTCGGACAGTCCGCGCCGTACAATACACGGTCAATGATTTTTGGCGTGTCGACTGCGAAGGAGTTTCCGCGATGCCACTCGTCCCGATGCGATTGCTTTTGGATCACGCCGCCGAGCACGATTACGGCCTGGCGGCGTTCAACGTCAACAATATGGAGCAGATCCAGGCGATCCTGGAAGCCGCCAAGGAAACCAGTTCGCCGGTCATCGTGCAAGCGTCGCGAGGCGCCCGCTCCTATTGTCAGGACAACTATTTGCGCCATCTGATGATTGCCGCAGCGGAGCTCTATCCGCAGATTCCGATCGCGATGCACCAGGACCACGGGAACAGCCCGAAGACTTGCGCAAGCGCCATCCAGAATGGTTTTACCAGCGTGATGATGGACGGGTCGCTTTCGGATGACGGTAAGACGCCCGCTGATTACGAGTACAACGTGCGTGTGACGCGCGAGGTGGTCGAGATGGCGCACCGACGTGGTGTTACGGTTGAAGGAGAGCTGGGTTGTTTGGGGTCGCTGGAACACGGCGGCGGTGAACAGGAGGACGGGCACGGGGCGACCGGCGAGCTCTCGCGCGACCAACTGCTGACTGATCCGGATGAAGCCGAACGGTTTGTCGCCGAGACCGGCGTCGACGCGTTGGCTGTGGCAATTGGCACCAGCCACGGAGCGTATAAGTTTTCGAAGCAGCCGACGGGCGAAGTGCTGGCGATGGAACGTATCGAAGAGATTCACCGCCGGCTGCCGAATACACATCTGGTGATGCACGGCTCGTCGAGCGTTCCCCAAGAATTACAGGACATTATCAACAAGTATGGCGGCCGCATGCCGCAGACCTGGGGCGTGCCGGTCGAGGAAATTCAGCGCGGCATCCGCCACGGCGTGCGGAAGATCAACGTCGACACCGACAACCGCATGGCGATCACCGGTGCGATCCGCAAGGTGCTCTGGGAGCACCCCGACAAGTTCGATCCCCGCGACTATCTCAAGCCTGCGCGCGAGGCGATGAAGAAGGTCTGTATGGAACGAATGATCCAATTCGGCCAGGCCGGCAATGCCGGAAAGATCAAGCCGGTGACGCTCGAAGAGATGGCCGACGGGTACGCGGCGCTGGTGTAGGATCATCGCGAGTCTATTCGTTCGTGGTGCTCCGTTGAGCCAGGACGGCAAACAACTCTTTGAGCGCCAACTTAAAGTCCGGCAGCACGTCGCCGCCGTCGATTGTTTCGTTCTCCGTCAAGACCTGGCAGCTTGTTGGCGAAACAAAGACGTGAGTTTCACGTTTCCGTGGATAGACATACCACACGAGTCGAACTCCGGCAGTGAAGTACTCCTCGAGCTTCTGCTCCATCTCACGCCGAGTGTTGCTCTTGGCGATGACCGCTATAACCAAATCAGGGATTGCCGAGCAAATTGGCTCGTCTGTCGCGGGCATTGTCGAGAGCCGTGCCGCAGAAACGAATGAAACGTCGGGCAAGCGCACTTTGGACGCGGCAAGCCGGTAGGGCCCGGAGGCACTGGCAACAATTCCGAGTTTGCGAGAGTTGACGAACGAGGTCAGGATAGAACCGATCTGCGACTCAAGAACCGCTTCGTTCCATCCCATCGCTTTCTCCACGAGGGTGCCATCAACGAGTTCGTATAAAGTAGTGCCACGTTCGTTCAGCTCGATCAGGTCCTCTTCCGTTGCCGACCCAGGCGGCGGCCGCGTTCGAACGCGACGCAATGGGATTTGTCCAAAACGTGAGACTAAATCCTTCGGCTTCCAGTGCTTTCCCGAAGGCGGCAAGGGGCAGTCAAAGTCTTTTTCGATCAACGTTCCGTCGACCAGTTCGCACAAGCCAAGGCGGTTCCTGTTAATGTAGAGAAGATCCTCTTCGGTTGCCGTGCCAGGCTCCGGGTCGGTACGAACGCGATAAAGAGGAATCTGCCCGAACCGCTCGACCAAATCTGCGGGGGTCCACGGTTTGAGTTCGACGGGGCGTGACTGGCGAAGCATGATGGCCTCCCAAGCCGCTCAGATTAAACATCGGCGCAAGTTATTATGTCGCCGCAGGTTCGGCGGGACAAGCTTGGATTGTCCTTGTGCCGGTGCATCGCTACAATCTCGCCGCTTCGCCGACAAGGATTGGTTTATCGTTAGAGCCGTCCATGCTGGACAATCGATCGACTTTTTGCTGTGTGCCCGTCAAGGATGACGCCTATGAGTTCGCAACCCATTTCCATTCCCGGTCCGCTGACGCCATTCGAGCAGCTTCGCTACGCACGCGAGATCATACAGCTTGAATCGCAGGCGTTGGCGGCGATGGCCGACCGCCTGGACATGGACTTTTGCCATGCCGTCGACGCGCTCTATTTTTGCAGCGGCAGCGTGATTGTCACGGGCATCGGCAAGGCGGGACTCATTGGCCAAAAGCTGGCCGCCACACTGGCTTCGACCGGCACGCGCAGTCACTTCCTCCATCCCGCCGAAGCAATCCACGGCGACCTCGGCCGCATCCATCGGGACGATGTCGTCCTGGTGCTGTCTCAGAGCGGCGAAACGGAAGAGATCGTTCGGTTGCTCCCGTCGCTCACGCAACTCGGTGCGGCGATTATCGCCATGACCGCGCGGCGCAGCTCCACGCTTGGCCGGGCTGCATCGGTGGTCATTGAACTAGGTCCACTCCAAGAAGCCTGTGCGCTGGGCCTGGCGCCGAGTACCAGCACCACGGCAATGCTCGGGGTCGGCGATGCCTTGGCGCTGGTCACCAGCCGCATGCGCTCCTTCGGCCGCGACGACTTCGCCCGCTTTCATCCGGGCGGCAGCCTGGGCTTGCAGCTTGCCAAGGTCGAAGATCACATGCGCGCGCTGGACCAGTGCCGCGTGGCACGCTGCTCGCAGTCCGTGCGCGAAGTATTGGTGGCCTCGCGCTCCCCCGGCCGCCGCACGGGCGCCATCATGGTGGTTGATCCTGCCAACGCTTTGCGCGGGATCTTTACCGACAGCGATCTGGCGCGGCTGTTTGAATCGCGGCGTGACGACCGGCTCGACGCTCCCATCCGCGATGTCATGACCCCACGGCCCACCACGGTTCCGCTCGGCTCGATGATGGTCGATGCGGTGGAGGTGATGGCCGAACGGAAGATCAGCGAGCTGCCGGTGGTGGATGCCGATGGCCAGCCGCAAGGCATGCTCGACATTACCGATATTGTCAGCCTGTTTCCCCAGACCGACTTTGCCGCAAAGTCATCGCAGCCGGCAACGTTGCCGATTCCGCGCCCCAAGCATCGCAGCTTTTCGCGGCCTGGCCGCACCAGCGCCGAGGAGCGTGCGTAGCCTCTGATAGCGGCGACCGAGTGCCACGGCTCGCCGCGAGCAGTGCCACAATTTGTTCATCGCGCATCCAGGAATTCTCGTGCCCCCCACTCTCGAACAACGCTGCCAACGCATCGAGCTGTTGTTGTCGGACGTCGACGGCGTGCTCACCGACGGCGGCGTGATCTTCAACAACCAAGGCATCGAGATCAAAGAGTTCCACATTCGCGACGGGTTGGGCATCAAACTCTGGCAGCGGGTTGGCCATCGGTTTGGGATCGTCACCGGTCGCGCCTCGCATATCGTCAAACTCCGCGCGGCAGAGTTGGCGATCGATCTGGTGCGGCAGGGTGTGGACGAGAAATGGCCTGTGGTGCAGGAGATGCTCGCTGATCTTAAGTTTAAGCCGGAACAGGTGGCCTTCGTCGGCGACGATCTGCCCGACTTGCCGGTGATGGGCCGGGTTGGTCTGGGCGTGGCCGTAGCCGACGCGGTCGCCGAGCTGCATCGTGGTGCGCAATACACCACGCAACTGCCCGGCGGGCGCGGTGCTGTCCGCGAGACGATCGAGATGATCCTTAAAGCCCAAGGCCGCTGGCCGGCACTGCTCCAGCGCTACGGCAGCCGCCCGGCCACAGAGTCTTAACGCGTCCACCCCATTCCGCCCCAGGCTTCCTCCCCCGGCCATGTCCGCACGCCTCCGCCGCACCGGCCGCAGTTTTGCCGCGGTATTCGCGGCGTTCTGGATCTATCGTCTGCTCCTCGCGCCCTGGATCGATCCATCGTTTGTGCTGGAAGACCAGCCTGCCGCGGATGGGGCTGACATCGCTCGCGTTCGCCAGGCCGATGCACAGCGCCTGCGGAAATACCAGCGCATCTTTCCGCCAGGCTCGTGGGAACTCGATCAGCCGATCATGCTCGAGAGCGAAGGCGTCGAGCTGTTGATGAAGGATTACGAAAACCTCACGGGCGGACGAATCAAGTTGTCGCAATGCACGATCCTCTACATTTCGAACGGCGATGATGGTCAAGAAGACGGGGGCCGCGTCGTCGTGCTGCGCGCCCCCCAAGGGGCGATCCTGCAGTTCGACGCCGACTTGAACCTGCGCCGCGGCAAAGTCGGCAAACTGATCGGCGGTCATCTCAAGGGACCGGTCACCATTCACGGCACTCCTACCCGCCCGGGCGCCGACGACGAGTTGTTCATCGCCACGCGCGACGTGCAGATGCACGAACGGGAGGTCCGGTCGCAAAGCGTTGTCGATTTTCGCTACGGCCCCAACCACGGCAAAGGCCGGGAACTGGTGATCCATCTCTTGCCGGGAGGCGGAACGGATCAGCGCCGCGGGCCGAACGTCGGTGGTTTTGAAAGCGTCGAAGTGCTTCGCGACGTCGAGATGCACCTGCAGCCGGGGTCAATGGGTCTGTTTCCAGGCGACGAAGACAACTCGTCCGCGATTGTGCCGCTTCCCGATCCTCAAACCGGACACCTCGCCGACCAAGAGCTGCCGGTCGATATACGCTGTCAGGGACCGTTCCGCTTCGATCTGATCTCACGCGTGGCCTCGTTCGAGAATCAGGTGGACGTGTATCGCGCGCTGCGGGAGGGGGTTTTTGATCAGATGACCTGCGAGGTTCTGCAGATCTTCTTTGGCGACAAGCCCGCAGCCGGCCCGACTTCGCCCGCCGCGGCCGGCACACGATTGTCGCTGCAACCGGAGCGGTTATTGGCCACCGGCAACCCGGTCGTCGTCGAAGCGCCCTCGAATGGCTTATCCGTTCGGGCCAACGAACTGGAATACGAAATCGCCCGCCGGCGCGTGCGAATTGAAGCGGCCCCTAAACAACCGGAAGCCCGCTTGACTTGGAACGACGCTAAGTTCGACAGCAAGTTCGGCGGCCGGTCGTTGGTAGTGGAGCGAGCCGACCCGAGACGGCTTCCGGTCGTCCTTGCTGCGGGGGAGGGCTGGCTTCGCATTGCGGAACCTGCCGATGCGGCCAGGGTGCTGCAGGCCAACTGGTCACGAGAACTGAACATGCGGCCGGTCGAAGGGACCCACCGGATCTCCATGGTTGGCGATGCACATGCCAACTTTGTTGAATTCGGCGATCTCTGGGCTAGCGAGATTCAACTTTGGCTGGTGGAGTTCGGCCGGCCTGCCGCTCAAGCAATCGCAAACACAGGCGCCGCCACGCGGCAATATCCCGTGACACCGCAGCGAATGATCGCCCAGGGAAGCGTGCGGTTCGATGCGCCCCAATTGTCGGGCGACACCGAGCGGCTCGACGTGTTGTTCGATCCGGCGGGCACGCTGCTTCCTACGCCGGCAAAACGAAGCTCGTCCAGCGCTCTGCTGCCCGGCGGCGGCCTGGTTGGCTCGAACCGCAATCCGCAACAGCGGACATCAGAGAGCGCCTTCGTCGAACCTACAACCGCCGGCAACCAGCCATTAAACCGCTATCGAGTTGCTGGTGCGGGTGACAACAGCGCGACACAACGGGCCAACTCCGGCGTGTCAGCCGTGCCGCAGTCTCAGCAGCACTTCGAGCTGCATGCGAACTCGATCGCGGTGCAGCTCGTTTCGGAAGGTGAACTGACACAGCTCAACCATGCGACTCTGAACGGCCGAGTTCACTTGCTGGAAGCGCGCACCCAAATGCCGGCCGATCGGCCGGTGGAAGTTCGTGGCGACTGGCTCGACGTGAAAAATGCCGCCCTACCGCGGCAGACGACGATGGTGGTCAAGGGCAAGCCCGCCCTCGTCGCGGCTAGCGGGATGGAGATGCAAGGAGCGCAAGTCAATTTGGACCGCAGCCGCAATCTGCTCTGGATCGACGGCGTCGGCCGGACGGTGCTTCCCCCCAGCCGCACGGCAGGGAGCGGCAACGCGCTTCCTACCGCGCGCGGCCAGCAGGGGTTTGCAGCACTTGATTCGCTTTCCGACGCACCGGTCACGATCGACTTCGCCGGCGGGATGAACTTCGACGGCAGAATCGCCCGCTACAACAAACAGGTGAAGGTGTTTAGCGAATCGCACGCCGTGAACGCGGATCAGGTAAATGCCTTGGAGATTCGCCGCAGCGTGCTCGAGACCGATGCGGTCGAAGTGACATTACGACGGCCGGTTGATTTTGCTGCAGAGCAGGCGGCCGAAGACGCCGAGGTTGCAGACATCGCCTGCCTCGGCCCCGTTCGCATGACGCAGGAGACGAGCAACAATAAGGGCCCGATTGCTGTCGAAACCCTAACTGCTCACGATTTGACAATCCAGCAAGCGACCGGCGACCTAAATGCCTTCGGCCCTGGCTGGCTGGAAACAACACGTCTAGGCTCCGCCACGCCTCTGGCGCCACGCAGCGCTGCGAAGCCGGCCGTCGCACTGGCGCCAAGCAGCGAAGGTCTCGTCTATGTTCGCGTCGACTACCAAGGCAAGATTACCGGCAATGTGCAGCGCAAGGAGCTCGTCTTCCACGACGACATCCGCGGCGTTTACGGCCCCATAACACGCTGGGGCGAGAAACTCGACGTCAACGCCACTCAGATTGGTAAACAAGAAATCCGCTTCCGCTCCGACGAGCTGCACGTCCGTCAGGTTGCCGGCGTCCAGCCGGACACCACTGCCGTCGAGCTGGAAGCGGTCGGCAACACCGACGTCGATGGTCAGGCCTTCTCCGCGCGGGCTCATCGCCTGACGTACGTCCAGGGAAAGGAGCAGCTCATCTTCGAGGGGAACGGCCGCAGCGCCGCCGAACTGGACCATCAACCGCTGACCGGCGGCAGCCGCAACCACGCCCGCGCCGGCAAGCTCGAATACTGGTTAGAGACCGGACAGGTGAATGTACGCGACGCGCAATTCTTCGATTTGGGCCAGATGGGCCGCGATACGCCGACGCCGCCGAGCGCCACGCGATCGGTGGCGAATTGAGGTTAGACTATGACCAAATGGCTGTTGATCGCCGTGGGCGGGGCCTTCGGCTCGGTTCTGCGATACGCCGTCCAGGGTTGGATTCAGCGGCTGTCCAACGGAAGTTTCCCGCTGGGCACGCTGGGTGTAAATGTGATCGGTTGCTTGATCGTCGGTTTTTTCAGCGCGGCCTTGATGGGACCGATTTTGATCCGCGAAGAATACCGCATTGGCTTGATGGTTGGCATACTCGGCGGATTCACCACGTTCTCTACGTTGGGTCTCGAATCGTTCAACCTGGCGAACGATGGCGAATTGCGTTTAGCGTTTGCTAACATGGCGCTGAGTTGTGGGCTGGGTTTCTTCGCCGTGTGGGCGGGATACCGAATCGCGGAACGCTGGTTTGGAGTTTGACCGATGAGAATTCCAGAAGACGGTTATTTGCTGCGAATCTTTATTGGCGAAAGCGACAAGTGGCACGGTAGGCCGCTCTACGAAGCACTCGTTTTGAAAGCGCGCGAGCTGCATCTTGCGGGCGCTACCGTGCTCCGCGGGCCAATGGGTTTCGGCGCGAATAGCCGGCTGCACACCGCCAAGATTCTGCGGCTGTCGGAAGATTTGCCGATGGTCATCGAGATCGTCGATGCCAAAGAAAAGATTGACGCCTTCATGCCGCACGTTGACGAAATGGTGCAAGAGGGCCTGGTCACTCTGGAGAAAGTCCAGGTCATTAAATATCGCGCCAGTCATTCCGCGACGGACTAATGAACCGCGGAGATGCGGAGAGGGGCGAATCATGTGTACCTCTTGTTCCCACGCTCCGCGTGGGAACACATTGCCTCCGAGGCTCTGCCTCGTGTGATGTCGCATGCGGTCATTGGAGGGGCGCCAGGCGGAGCCTGGCTTGCAGTGCGTTCCCAGGCGGAGCCTGGGAACGAGCTTGCGAACTGGGCGAATCCGCCCTTGACCCTCGGGGACAGTTCTCTTATTCTGCCGCCTCGCCATCGCGAATCGAGGCTCATGAACGTCGATTCGCGGGGCGGCAGAAAAGCAGGATCCATTGATGGATGGGTCTGCATAGGACGACGGCGCCCTGACAGGCCATCGTCTGCGGACCAACGAATGCGTACGGCGGCATGGAAGCGGCCGGACGCTTCGAACCAATCGCTCCCGGAAAAGACTCGAGTCCTTTGCCCCCCTGGGACCCAGGCTTTCCGGGAGCTTTTTTGCGCGCTCACCGCAACGGCCCCACCGAGCTTGTCTCGGTGGACCGCTGTTTTCAAACCAGACACCGTCCCTACCCCTTGCCATCCGGCACCACCGAGCTTGCCTCGGTGGACCGCTGTCTCTAAACCAGATGCGGCCCTCTACTAAACTTCTACTCTGCGCCATCAAGCGACTTGCCTGCGTGGAGCGGCACTCACATACTGACGCCCATGCCGCTCACTCCTCTCTACACGGCCAAAAACTGCTCGTTTTCTTGCCCGTTGCAGTGGGGCCTCTCGATCTTCTGGCGAACCGACGTGATAGACAATGGCTGGTTCCACGACCTGTCCGTGGCTCTCGAAGGCGATGGCATCCGCTTGCTGGGCCATCGGTTCGCCGAAGCAGGCGTAAGTCAGTTCGTCATCAGCACGCAGCCGCATGTTGTGCCATTGACGATCGTGAAGCACGTGAAGGGCCGCTTGCAGCATCTGGTGCGTGATCGCTGGCCCAAGGCACTCAAGCGCAACTACGCGCTTCGCAGCTTCGGTCATGTCACCCGCGAGTTGGTCGAAGCCTACGTGGCCTCGCAGCTCGGCCATCATCAAATGGCCGACCCCCGAGTCCAGGAGCGTCTGCGCCGATTTCAAATCCGTCACAGCGAGGTCGATCTATCGCAACCTCGCCAAACTTCGCATGGCTTATACTGGTACAACCTGCACATTGTGCTGGTGCACCGTGATCGGTGGTCGGAGACGCGGGAAGACGTGCTCCAACGCGTGCACGATATGATCCTCAAGGTGTGCGGTGCGAAAGATTGGCTATTGTCGCGCGCGGCGGTTCTGACCGACCATGTACACCTGGCGCTCGGATGCACGATCGACGTAGCACCGGTCGATGTCGCGCTCAGCTTTTTGAACAACCTCGCCTACGTGCACGGTATACGGCCGGTGTACCAATTCGGCGGGTTTCTGGGAACTTTTGGCGAGTACGATCAGCGTGCGGTTAAGTCTCAAACACCGCCCCACCCTGACAAGCAGGGCGGTGGCGGAGAGAAGGATTATTGAGAAGGCCGTTCTGGTTTCCAAACGGTGGCTCCACCCGGACGAGCCGGGCGGCGGCCATCCGGCGGGCCGATGTCTGCAGAACCAGACGTATAACCCCCGCTCCCCTCTCCGGCACCACCGAGCTCGCCTCGGTGGACCGCTGTATCGAAACCAGACACGTGCCCACGTTTCCCGCACCGGGCACCGCCAAGCTTGTCTCGGTGGACCGCTGTTTTTCAACCAGACGCATGACCATCCTGTAGATCTCGAGGTGCGTGGATTACGCTAGAACACCAACTTCCCGCTTAGCTTGCGCTTGGGCGAAAAGGCGTCGTCGGCTTCGGCTAGGAGATGCTCGATGGCCAGGGCGTACGAGGCCAAATCGGCAGGCGGAGCCTGCGAGGCAGTGCGTTCCCAGGCAGAGCCTGGGAACGAGAGTGAGGCCAGCGTACTTTCGGCGGCCAACCCCGGCCTGCCGGCCGGGGCTGTTTGAGGCAGCGGTGCCGCGGCTGGTGTGGCTGTTCGATCGTAAAACACCCCGAGCAAGGTCACGTCGTCGTCATCGACGAAGCCGTTGTAGTCGAAGTCGCCGAAGGCCCACTGCGGCTGTGGCACGCCCGGCGCATATGTGGCGCCGACGATCGTCACGTCGTCGTCGTTCACCAGGCCGTCGAGGTTGGCATCGCCCGTCCGCGTGTAGGCGATGAGCACCGAAGTGTCGTCAACCGGCTGGCCGCGGAAGTCGGTATACGGACCCAGCGGCAACGCTGCGTTCTCGGCATAGCCAATCGAATATGCTTCCGGGTCGTCCTTGTTTGCTTCTGAAGCCGCGCTGCTGTTGATCCCTGCACCCTTCCAGCTTGCGCCCAACCCTGGGCCACCGCGGCCGGAAAGAATGCGGTCGCGGATTTCGGCGAGTGGCGATTCTCCGGAGTAATCGACGACTAGCGAGTTATCGCTAAGATCGAGAACGGCCCCTTTGGCTAGCGTAAATTCGGTGAGCCGGCTTGGGTCGCCAGTGGGAAGCAAGGTGACGCGTCCCCCGGCCGCGATAGCAAGGCCGTTTTGATCGAGCCGCGAGGTGATCAGCTCCGCGCCCTCGGAGACCGTGGTATTGAGCACGCCGCCGGGGGAGGCGCTATCGATGCGGATTCTTCCGCTTCGCACGTGCAACTCGTTGAGGCCGCCGCCGGTCTGCAGCAAAACTCCTCCGGCAGGCCCGTCGGTCCCGGGTGGCAGCTCGACAAGTACCTGCTCGTCGCCGCGAGCAATGTCAAAGTCGAGCGGCTCCTTTGCGTTCATCGGCCATCGCCCGATCGGGATGTTTACATAGTAGATGAGCAAGAACGCGCCGTCGGCGGAGGTTCGCAGCGTCCATGTCGAGTCGTTGCCTTCGACCAGGGCGATCGCTTCGCCGTCGCCGATCGCCGCGCCCTGGGCATTGGAAAGCTCGAGCGAGAATGTTTCGTCAGGGTCCTCGAGGATCGCATCGTTGATGAGCGGCACGAGAATGGTCTGCGTCGTCTGACCGGGCGCGAAGGTCACCGATCCTGTGGTCGCGACGTAATCCAAACCCGCCTGCGCCGTCTTGTCGCTGGTGGCGTAGTCCACCGTGATGGGCGAGGCGAGCGCGACGTTGAGCCGCACGGTGAAGGCGGCGTGAGGGTCTTCCTCGGCTATGGTTATGTCGTTGATCGAGAGGGTCGGAGCTGCCGGCTCGTTGTCTTGAATCCTGCCGATGCCTTGGCCATCGGCGATTGTGGCGCCGACTGCGTTCGATAAGTTAACGGTGAACGTCTCCGCGGACTCCGACTGAGCGTCGCCGAGCGTCTGGACGAGAATCGTCCGCGTAGTCTGGCCAGGGGCGAATGTCAGCGTGCCCGAAGTGGTTACGTAATCGGTCCCCGCCGTGGCAGTGCCGTTATTTGTTGTGTAGGCCACTGTGACCGGCGAGGCGGTCGGTTCACTTAGATTGACTGTAAACACTGCCATCGAGGATGGGCCGTGACGGAGAAGCGACTGGTTGTAGCCATTTGGGTTGTAGACGACATTGTTCTGGTCAACGATAAACCAAAAGCTCGTCGTTTCGACAAACAGTGAGTCGACCAGAGCCCCCGTCTCAATATCGAATCGTACGAATTCGGCGTCTGGATTCTTTGCAACGCCCACGTACAGGTCGCCGTCTGGCCCAACCTCCATCCACGCCGCTGGGCCGTCGGTCGTCGCAAAGACATCGATGAAACCGCCCGTCAGTCCATCATAGCGCAATACTTGCCAAGATTCTCCACTAGCGACGTAGAGATCGTTAGTGCCATCGCCGTTTGCGTCAGGACCGAAGAGTGCGTTTCGAGCATGGATCAATCCTCCGCTCCCCGGAGGGACGAACACGCTAAGTCCTGAGCTGTCATATTTCAAAACCTGGCTGCCGAAATGGCTCGCGATATAGAGGGCACCATCGCTCCCGAAGGTAAGGCCGATTGGGCCGGCCAATCCGCTCCCGATCTCGTCCAGGAATGCGCCTGTCAAACCATCGTATCGTAGCACGTGATTCCCTTCGAACCCTGAGACGTAAAGATTGCCGTCAGGACCAAATTCAAGATCTGCGGGTCCGTTGAGTCCTCCACTGCCCTGCGAGACGAATACATCCAGAAACGCTCCAGTGTCGCCGTCGTAGCGGAGGATTTCGTCTGTGTCGGCGCTGGCGATGTAGAGATCATCTATGCCATCTCCGTTCCCATCCGGTCCCAGGAGCGGCTGTCTGGGCCTCGTAAGCCCGCCGCTGCCGTCAGTTACAAACTTGTCGATAAACTGCAACGCATCGTTGCCTTCAAACACGGTGGCGTCGCTGATGGAAATCGACGCCGCGAGCAAGGCGCGTGGTTCGAGGCATTCAAAAAGCGGCTTTCGGCGCGCGAGGCGGTGGCGGGGGGAGGTCGCCGGCTTGCGGCGGCTGAGGGTCTGAGTCGAGCGGCGAGTAAAAAATCGCATTAGGATTCCTTGTAGCATCAGTGTCAAGGTATGCAGTTGCAGTCAGGCCCGGACGGGCTTAGCTACGAATCGCCTTTCGTAAACGTCTTGGTCCAAACTCCTGGTCACGGCTGAATACGAAGTCGAGCGCCATGCGCAAGTCGGTCTGGCTACCATTGCGATCCAGTCGCTCCGCGGGTGTCGATGAATCGCGCTCGGTGCGCCTGTTCAGCGACGCGATCCCTGCAGCGACAGCGCTGGTATGTGCTGTTGGTTGCGAATCGACGCTCGGCGGATCGGCGATGCCTTGCGGGTTGGTATTGTCGGCGGCCAGGGCGAAGCTGGATGCGGGCGACTGGCTGCCTGACGTTCGCGAGGTGGCTGCGGTGTACTGATACACGCGATCCGACGAACTATCGACGATCCAGATGTCGCTAACGTTCGCCGGATCAATCGTAATGCCCGTCGGACTGCCCCCGCCGGAGGTGATCGTCCAGCTTCCGACGAGCGAACCGGAAAGCGTGTACTTGAATACCTTGTTGGTCGTGCTGTTGTTCACGACCCAGAGGTACACGCCGTCGGTGACGATGTCCTTTGGTCCCCGGTTGCCGCTATTGAGTGCAAAGCTACTCGCCGCGTTCTGGCTACTCGAGAGCCGCGTGGCCGCACCAGTGTAATGGTAAACTCTGTCCTTGCGTGCGTCGACAATCCAGACGTCGGTTCCATTGGTGGCGATGCCCTCGACCGTCGCATTTGACGCCAGACTGCCGGCGGTCCAAGATCCCAAGAGCGCTCCGCTGTTGTTATAGACGTAGACTTTTCGATTGGCGTCAACCACCCACGTCTTATCCCCGGCGACAGTGCTGGCCGCGCCTCGCGGGGCTGTGTTGCCGCTGTTCAACGCGTAATTCTCGACGGCCGCGCCTGTTGCACCATATTCGTACGTGCGATTTTGCGTGGCGTCGTTGACGACGTAGAACTTCGTCGGCGGAAGGTCGTTGTCCTGGATGGTGGCCACTCCTTGTGCATCGGCAATCACGGCGCCGGCCGAGGCATTCGACAGAACCACGCTGAAGGCCTCGTTGAAATCTGAGATAGCGTCGTCGATCGTTTGGACCAGAATCGTTCTCGTCGTCTGGCCTGGGGCGAAGGTTAGCGTGCCGGTCGTTGGGACGTAATCGGTGCCTGCCTGGGCCGAACCGTCCATTGTCTGAAAGTCGACTGTGACGGAAGATGCACTCGGCGATGAAAGGCTCACGGTAAAGACAGCCAGTGAGGACGGTCCGTGGCGGAGAATCGACAGGTCATATCCATTCGGGTTGTAGACGACATTGTTCTGGTCAACGATAAACCAAAAGCTCGTCGTTTCGACAAACAGTGAGTCGACCAGAGCCCCCGTCTCAATATCGAATCGTACGAATTCGGCGTCTGGATTCTTTGCAACGCCCACGTACAGGTCGCCGTCTGGCCCAACCTCCATCCACGCCGCTGGGCCGTCGGTCGTCGCAAAGACATCGATGAAACCGCCCGTCAGTCCATCATAGCGCAATACTTGCCAAGATTCTCCACTAGCGACGTAGAGATCGTTAGTGCCATCGCCGTTTGCGTCAGGACCGAAGAGTGCGTTTCGAGCATGGATCAATCCTCCGCTCCCCGGAGGGACGAACACGCTAAGTCCTGAGCTGTCATATTTCAAAACCTGGCTGCCGAAATGGCTCGCGATATAGAGGGCACCATCGCTCCCGAAGGTAAGGCCGATTGGGCCGGCCAATCCGCTCCCGATCTCGTCCAGGAATGCGCCTGTCAAACCATCGTATCGTAGCACGTGATTCCCTTCGAACCCTGAGACGTAAAGATTGCCGTCAGGACCAAATTCAAGATCTGCGGGTCCGTTGAGTCCTCCACTGCCCTGCGAGACGAATACATCCAGAAACGCTCCAGTGTCGCCGTCGTAGCGGAGGATTTCGTCTGTGTCGGCGCTGGCGATGTAGAGGTCCTCAACGCCATCTCCATTGCCATCCGGACCGAACGCCGGCTGCCGTGGTCTAACAAACTCACTGCCTTCTGGTATGAACTGATCGATAAACTTTAGGTGATTACTCCCCTCGATTGCCGTGGCGTCGCTGATGGAAATATCGCTGGCCATTAGCACACGGTTCTCCAGAGACTCAAAGGAGAATCGCTTGCGCTGATCGATTTGTCGCGCAGATGACGGGGAACGCCTTTTGGAGGTTTTTCGTAACATCGATAATGCTTTCTTGTTGGTAAATGAATAACCGGAACACGACCGAGCCACGACGCTGTTCGCCTCAAGCCCCCTAACGCTCCGCAATCCGACTCCGTTTTTCAAGCGGCGCATCTGCGCACCGCGAGCGCAGCCCCCCACCGTTGGGAATTTCTCTTAACCGCGCAGGCCCTCGAGGCCTGTCAACTCCGCAGGCTTTCCGCCTGCGTCAAAGTACCTGCCCTTCCGACAGGCGATTTACTAATTAGCGCCTCAAAGCGCCGAGGAAATGAACAATTATCTGCACCGCATTGCCTTCCTTTGTGCCCTTCGCTGCCTTTGGTTAATCCATCCGCATTGGCGCTTATTGCCGTGCCTCCTAAGGCCGGGATAACACGGTTCGCCTCACGTGCCAGAGCGGTTGCTCGGCATCGGCCTGGAGCCTACACTTGAAACATGCCTGACTCTCCTCTCCTCCCTATCGAACAAACCCCGGGAACATGCGGCGGCAAGCCGCGCATTGCGGGGACGCGGATCAAAGTCTCTTTGATTGCCACGTTGAGCGAGCGAAACCGCCTGACGCCCGACGAGATCGTGGAGGCCTATCCGCATTTGACGCTGGCTCAGGTGCATGCCGCGCTCGCCTATTACTGGGAACATCGCGACGAAATTGAACAGGAGATTCGCGACGAGCAGAGTTTCGTCGATAAGCTCGAGGCGCAACTGAGCGAACCTCCCCTACCTTCCTCTTCGCCCGTGTAACCCGATGGATATACGGTTTCACCTGGACGAAAACATCCAGGGGGGCATTATGCGCGGCCTGGCACGTCGTGGTATCGACGCAACGACCACCAAGGAGGGGGGCCTTCTCGGCGCTCCGGATACAACGCAACTCCAATTCGCGGCCTCTGCAGGTCGAGTCCTCGTCACGCATGACTCGGATCATCTGAAGCTCGCGGCCGCCGGAGTGCAGCATTCCGGCATCGCCTATCGGCACGCCGAGAAATGCTCGGTAGGCGACATGGTCCACGCACTGGCCGAACTGTGGCGGACGCGAACTGCCGAGGAGATGATCGACCAGATCATTTTCTTGCCGCGCCGGCGATAAGTGGAACGTGTGAGTCATCGTCGTGAAACTCGCTAGTGCGCTACGGGCGGGGATCATGGCGTTACGTGGTGTCGCCCCGCCGGGGCTTTCAAGGCTTCTTGTTTATGGGATCCAGGGGCTCGCGCCCCTGGCTACTGAATGTCGGCCCTCCGGGCCTCAGGACACCGCTCGGCGTCCCGGATGTGTTGACCAACGATCATCGTTTCGTCCAGGAGGGGTTTACGATTCTCTTTCCCTGATCAAGCGTCGAAAAGGAGAGCTCCTCACGGGCGTCGGATGTTGCCACTTGCGGAGCGGTGACTATGGCTCTTGTTCGGGTGTTTCATCTCGCGGAGCGAGATGACTACAATGCACCTCGGCTCGCGGCGCCTACCAATCAGTGGCGATTAGTGTGAATTAGTGTTCCCGGTTTCTCCCTTTCCAGGGCTTGAGTTGGCGGCCGCTTTACGTTTTTCTTCGATTAGCTTTTTGGCGGCGTCGCGCAGCTCGATGAGCCCGGGCGGGGGCTGGTCGTAGGCGGCGATCGCCTGGGCGCTCTTGTCGTACCAGCTTTGGGCCTCGTCGAGCCGGCCGAGCTGCGCACACAACATGGCGACGTAGAGCAGGTCGAACTCTTTGTATCGCTCACGGCGCTCCGCCAGCCACTGAAAGCCATCGATATGGCCTTTCCAGAACAGACCGGCGTCGTAGAAACCAAGACCGATCGCGCGTTTTACGAAGTAGGGTTGCGTTTGACCTGCCGGCCAAGTGTTTCCTCTCTTGCGCTCTTTGGCCGCCGGCAGCTCGGAGCGGTAGCCGAACTGTGCGCGGAACCAGTCGAGATCATCGAGGGGCCTGTGTACTCCGCTGCGGTACTTGGAAGCCGCCTCAAAATCCCGCAACGCGCCATTCCACATGAAGAGCGCCGCATCCAGCAAGACCGGCGCATCGCCGGGCTGCCACTCCTCACAGAGCAGAGCCGACACCGCGTAAGCGTTCGCCAGAGTCACGCGGTAGCGGAGGACCGGTGACATTTCGAAGCCGGCGCCGGCCGTCACGTTTACGGCTTCGCCGAGCTGATACTCCGCCTCGTACCGCCGACCCAGCTTCATCAACACTTTGGCGAGTTTGATCTGCGTATCCGCGTAGTCGCAATTGGTCTCAGCAGCGACGAAGGTCCCTTTCCAATGCGGGTTGCCGGGGTTGCCCCACACGGTGTGAACCATGTTCGTCTGAATCACCTGCGGAGACTTTCCGTCTTCGAGACCTTCTCGCAGAACCGCCAACGCGTCGCGGTAGTGAGTTGCCGCCGCTGCATGCTGCTCTTGCTCCGCTTCGATCGCGGCCAACGTGTTTAACAAGTCAAACTCGGCTTTGGCCAACGGGCGCAGATCTTTCCTTCCGCTTCGAAACGTTTGGCACGATAGCAGCGCTTTACGGCATCGGGTGAACGCCTGCTCGAGCATACCCTGCCCTTGCAAGGCTTCACTGAGGAGCGCCTCCGCTTTGAACTGCATCAGCCGCACTTTCATGTGAAGGTCGCGTGGCAGGTTGCCGAGCTTGAACTGCGCCGCTTTGCGGGCCTGTTTTTCGGCTTCTGGATACTGATCTTCGCGAATCGCTTGTCTGGCGCTAGCGACTTCCCAGGCGGCGATCTGATATCTCCGGTCGGGGCGATCGCTTGGCGGTAGCGATTCGAGATACTCCCAGGCTTCGGCGAGCGTCGCGGCGGCCTCTCTGTATTCGCCGCGGATCGCAAAAAGCTCGTGGAGAGATCGGTACCGGTCGGCAAGCTCCAGGCGATCGGCTTCGGTAAAGTTGGGCCTCTCGGCGAGCCGGCGGCTAAGAGCGATCGACTTTTGCAGCGCCGGTATCGCGCGTGAGTGGTTCTCCAGATAGGTCTGGATTTTCGCGGTTCGAGCATAGGCAGTGGCCGTCGTCGCCACTTGCTTTGGGTCGCCTTCGGTCTCGCCGGCAAGTTGCTCGTAGAAGGCGGCGGCTCGCTCCAGGAACTTATGTTGTACGTCCGACACGGTTGAGCTGCTGGTCATCCACTCGCTCGCCAGATCGATGTAGAGACTGTCCACCGCCTCGCGAGCAATGCGCAGGCTGGCTTCCGCCTTTCGCAGCGCCTCGGTCTTTTCATCGAGTGATGTGTTTGTCTTCGCTTTCTCATCGGCCACAGCGAATAGGGCAGCGCTCACCACCAGTAACAAGGCGCCCAACGCACCGGCAACGCTCAGAAGCGTGCGCGGGCGGCGTCGCGACCAGCGGACGGCCCGGGCGGCGGAGGACGCGCGCCGCGCCTTAATAGGCTGGTCGGCGACGAACCGCTCCAAGTCAGCAGCCAGCTCCTTGGCCGCGGCATAGCGCTCGGCCGGCTCCTTGGCCATCGCCTTCAGGATGATGGTTTCCAGATCGGCGGAAATTCGTGGATTGATCGCACGCAGTCGCGGCGGATCGTGCTCGGCGACCTGCCGGATCAACTTCTGTCGGTCGTTCTCGGCAAATGCCGGCCTTAGCGCGAGCAGTTCATACAGCGTCACGCCAAGTGAATAAATGTCGGTCCGCTCGTCGAGCAGTTTGGCGCCCGACGCCTGCTCCGGACTCATGTAGCGGAGTGTGCCGAGCATGTCGCCGGTCAGCGTCATGCCGGCGTCTGTGGAGAGCCGCGCCAGGCCGAAGTCGGTGATGTAGAGTTTTCCTTCCAGGTCGAGCAGCAGATTCGCCGGCTTGATGTCCCGGTGGACGATGCCCATTTGGTGTGCATGGTCGAGGGCGTCGGCGGCTTGGATGCCGAGTTCCGCGACGCGGCGGAAAAAATCGCGCGGTTTGGTTTCGCGGAGCGTGGAGAGCGCGGCGGCGAGGGTGTCCTTGGAGTGCTGCGACTTGTCGCAGCTTTGGCTTTCAATCGACGCCGCTTTGCCAAGAGCCCCGCTTTGCTGCGCCACGTCGTCGGAAAAAGAAAGCGGTAACGAGTTACCGCAGTCCAAAGTCGGCGTGCCGCCGACTGCTAAACGAAGAGTCGCCGTGCCGGCGACTGCTAAACGGAGCGCGTCAATCGCGGCCGCGAGCGTCTGCCCCTCGATGTACTCCATGGCGTAAAAATGTACGCCTCGCTCGCAGCCCACACAGTAGACGCTGACGATGTTCGGATGCTTGAGCGCCGCGGCGGCAGCGGCCTCCAGCTTGAACCGTTTTAAGTGTCGCTCGTCGAGCACCCCCGCAAACGGCAGCACCTTGAGCGCCACGCGCCGCGACAGCGATAGCTGCTCGGCTTCGTAAACGACGCCCATTCCCCCGCGGCCAAGCTCGCGGATGATGCGAAAGTCGCCGAGCCGGCCCGCTTCATCGGTCGGTACGTGGAACGCTCCGCGGGCCGCGCGCTCGCCCGCCGACTGCCCCAGGTCGGCAAGCGCCACCAGCGCCGGCGCCAACTCGCGTAGTTGTGCCTCATACTGCGCGTGCTCGGCGTAAAAGGCCTCGAAGTCGACCAGCTCGCCGGCTTCAATTTGCGCCGTGAGCTCCTCGATCAAGTCGGGCAGGCTGACGCCGGTCGAGCGAGTGGCGGTGGCCATGGCGTTCGGAGGATTGTGTTCGTGCATGGTAAGTAATGTCAAAACAATGTCGCCCCTCCGGGGCTCTGATGCTTTTGCCCAGATCAATTCCGGGGGCTGGCGCCCCCGGCTACAGAATGTCGCCCCTCCGGGGCTGCTCGCATCGTCCCGTCTCGAGGGCTTCTCCCGCGGCCTCGTCTGTGGCCATCTGTTTCTGTCTGTGGCCGTCTGTGTTCTTGCCGATGAAACGACTCATTCGTCGCCCTCCAGCAGTTGCGTCATCAGCTTCTGGAATTTCTGCAACGCCCGCAATTGGCGCATGCGTTGGGCCGCCTCGGAAATGCCGAGAGCGGCAGCCGCCTCGGCGCCGCTGAGGTGCTCCAGGTACCTGAGCACCAGCACCTCGCGGTCGTCGTCGTTGAGCCGGGCGAGAGCCTCGCGGACCTTCGCCCGCAGCTCGCGGCGAACAAGCCGGTGCGAGGGGCTGCTGGTCCGCTGCACAAACTGGGCGGCCAATTGCTCGACCGATTCGTCGGGCAGCAGCGGCTGCAGCGGCACTTCACGGCGAACGTCGCGGCGTTCTCGGCCCAGGTGGTTACGATGCACCTTGCGGATGCGGTCCATCGCCAATTGACGCAGCCAAGGGTAAAACGGCAACGGCCGGCTCGTCAGGTAATCGGGGAACCGCCGCGAGGCCTCGACCATCGCCTCCTGAACGATATCCGAGGGGTCGATGCGGGCTTGCAGGCGACTGTCGAGCTGGATGGCGACCATGTGGCGAAGCCGTTTACGGTTTAATTGGAGGAGCTCGTTCAGTGCCTCAGAGTCGCCGCCCGCCGCACGACGGATCAAGGGCTCGCTAGGATCGTTGTGCGGCATTGCTGTTCCCTATTAAAGGATCAACCCGTACGATGCGGAATGTAACAGGAAATCTGGAAACAAACCGTAAAATGCGGAAACCCGCAGGGAGATAGCCTAAACTGGGCGGCTACGGGGGATCTCAAGCCGCTGCGAGTGAGGCCAATGGGGAATCGCGGAATGTGGAATGCGGAACCTCTGCAAGGCTGGCCTAAGCGTCTCTCATTCCCCATTCGAATCTTCACGTCAGCGCATGAAGGTCTACGCCAAAACCGAGTACGCCTGCATCGCCGTGCTCGAGCTCGCGCGCTCGCACGATCGCGACGAGCCCGTGCGGATTCGCGACATCGCCAACCGGCACGGCATCCCCTCTAGATTCCTGGTGCAGATCCTCTTGCAGCTCAAGGGGGCAGGGCTGGTCCAGAGCACACGCGGAGCAGCGGGTGGCTATCAGCTCGCCAAGTCGCCGGAACAGATCACGCTCTATGAGGTGATGTCGGTGATCGAAGGACAGGAGCCGATCAACTCGGCGACGACGACAATTTCGCCGGTTTCGCGCGTGTTGCTGAAGACCTGGCGCGAAATCGATGAGCAAGAGCGCGAGATGCTGCGATCGATCACCTTGGCCGATCTTGCCGACCGGCTGAAGGATGAGACCGAGCAGATGTACTATATCTGAGTGGTCTGGTGCCCTGGTGTCTGGTGGCCTGGTGGTTTACTTCGTGTTACCAGACACGAGGCGATCAGACACCTCTTCGACTACTTCCCCGCCATCGCTTCGGCGAGAATTCTCGATGTCGTCGGCCGCATGATGCGCGGGTCGACCAGTTCGCCCTTCACTAAGGTGTTGCGCACATCTTTGCCGGAGATGAAGACCGGCTTCTCGTCCTTGTGCAGCTCCATCAAATCGACGCGGCCGGCGCTTTCGTAGTAGGCGGCAAACCCGACCTTGAGGGGCTGAATCTTCAAGTCCCCCTTTAGCTTGCCGAAGATCTCTTGTGCGTCGAAGTCGCCCCAAATGGCCGATCCGTCGTGGTAGGGGGCGTCGGCGTGCTTGCGGCCGATCACGATGTCGGTGAAGCCGTAGTTCTGCCTATAGATCGCGTGCATGACCGCTTCCTTCGGCCCGCCGTAGAACATCTTGATATCCACGCCTAGCAGAATCACACGGTCGGGCACGCTTTCCTTCCGCGAGCCCCAAAGGCCGGCGTCACTGTCGCCTTCGCCCAACCCGCGCTGCTCGATCAACGCCTCGTAGGTGCGCATGCGGATTTCGGCGTTGACGTCGTCTCCCTTGGTCTCGCCGACCAACGGCATCAGGCAGGCCCCGGCGTTGTGGCCTTGGCGAAGCAACTGCTCCAGGCCGTAGACCAGCGCGTATTCATGGGCCCGGTGCAGCGGATTGCGCGTCTGAAAGGCGACCACGCGGTTCCAGCCCTTTTCGCGCAAGAGCTGCCGCACTTCCGCGGGCGAGCGGACATATTTGCCGAATTTCGGATGCTTAGGCTGCGGCAACGCGCGGACGGCGCCGCCCAGTAGGTGGGTCTTGTCGGCGTCCTGCTTCAGCACCATGTCCCCGCCCGGATGGTCGGTGCGCTCGGTGAGGTAGACGCTGCGCAGGTAATACGGCTTGTCCCAGGGGAAGATGTCTTCGATGTCGAGCGTGCCGACGATGTCCCCCGTGCTGTTGGTCAGGGCGACTCGCTGGCCGGCTTTCAACTGTGCGGCCAGGTCGCCGGTCACGGGAAGCGACAGCGGGATGGTCCAGGCATACATTTTTCCGGCATGCTCGATGACCGATTCCTCCAGCACGCGGTTGTAGACTTCGGCGGTCATGAAGCCCGTCAACGGGCTCAACGCCCCGTCGCCGATGCGGTAGACAGTGGACAGATCGGCGTCGGAGACCGGCGCCTTGGTCAGTTTGGCGGCCTCGGCCTTGAAGGCTTCGGCTCCGGCGACAGGAACGGTACGGTTGACCGGCTGGTCAAGACCACCATGGACAGGGATCAAATCGGCCATCGTTTGAGCACCTCGAAACGTTAAAAGATAGTTCCCGCTAACAACTTGGGAACTTTGCGGGTGGGCGAAACCGCCCAGTATAGAGAAACTTTGCCGGCGGCTCAACCGCCATTGGAGTTCGTGCTTCAGCATCTTCGTGGCCGCTGCCCAAAGCGGGGGCCGTTTGATATCCTTTGGCGAGCAAAGGAGAACGATCATGCCCGTTACGAAAGAACAAATGCTCGAATGGTGCCGAACGCTGTTGCATGTCAACCCTGCCGCGCCCAAACACACGCTGGCCGAGTATTTGGCCACCATCCCGCGTCTCTCGGCGCTGGCCGACGTGCCCGCCGGGACACCTGTCCTCGTGCGCGGCGACGTCGACGCCAAGCCGGGAGCGAGAATCGGCGAGGGGGATCAGCGACTCCGCTCGATGGTCGAGACGCTGCGGTTCGGCATCGATCGCGGCTGGAAGCAGGTCATTTTTGGTCACATCGGCCGCAAGCCGGACGGTTCGCTCAAGGACGTCGCCCGGCGGATTGGCGAGCTGATCTCACAAGATGTCCCGCTAATCAACGACTGGTGGGACGAGGGCGCAAAGACGATTCCCGCGCGGATCAGCGAGACGATCGCCGGCGCCAAGTCAGGGAGCGTGCTGGTGCTCGAGAACACGCGCCGCTACGCGATCGAGCGCGTCCTCTGGGATGCAACGCCCGACGACTTACCGCGGCTTGCGCCGGATCTGGCTCAATTCGCGAACGAGTGTGCGGCAAAGATTGCCAAGGCTTATGTGAACGAGGCGCTCTCCGCCGGCAGCCTCGACAGCTCTTCGACGATCGTGCCCGCGGCGATGGAGCGCGTGGCGCTGGGCAGCTACGTCGCCGCCGAATTCGATGGCCCGATGCGCCGCTGCCTGGACGCGCAATTGGTGATCTTCAGCGGCCTGAAGATCGACAAGCTCGATGATCTGCAGGCAATGATCGACCGCGGCACGATCCGTTGGGTGTTCGTGGCGGGCTCGCTCTCGATGGCGCTTCGCAAGGCTGCGGCCGAATTGGAAGTCCGGCAGTTCTCGCTTGGCAAGGCGGAAAACCCAGCCCATGCCAAAGAGCCCTGGTTCATCCCGCCGGATCGCATCGAGCAGGCCAGGCGGATGATCTCCGAGGGGCGAGCGAAGGGCATCCAGTTCGTGCTGCCGGTGGACTCTATCCTGCAAAACGGTCGCGCATCGGACACGATCGGACCGGACGATCAGCAATTCGATGTCGGCCCAAAAACGAGCGAGCTATTCGAGCGCAAAATCGGCGAGTTCCTGGAGTCGGTGCGCGGCTCGCTGGGAACGGCGAAGCCGCCGGTCGCCTTCCACAACGGCGTCTTCGGCATGTTCGAAGATGCGCGCTTCGAGGAGGGGACGCGCCGCTTCATTCCGCAACTCAAGCGCCTGAAAGACACCGGCGTGGAGGTGTATGTTGGAGGCGGCGAGGGGGGCAAGGCGCTGGAGAAACACGGCGATGAGTCTTGGGTGACGCACGTCTTTACCGCTGGCGGCACGGTGCTCAACGCCCTGGGCAGCTTCCCCGTGCCGTATCTGCAGGCGCTGGCGATGGCGGCGAGGCGATCTGGAGTGCGGTAACTCGTTACCGCTTTGGATTTCGATACGGTTGACGAAAAGCGAACGACAACTCGTACCGAAATCGCTGTTAGAAAAAGAAAGCGGCGACAAGTCGCCGCACTCCAAAGGAGCTACACCGCCGCGCCTGCGCGAACTCGCCCGCAGGCGACCACGAGTTGCTCAAGCGCGTCGCGCACCGCTGCCTGCGGTTCGCCGTTGCGGACCGTCTTTTCCAACTGCGCGGCAAATGGCGTTAGTTGATCGAAGCCATAGCTTCCTGCCGCGCCTTTGAGCTGGTGCGCCAGCCGCGCCAGCTCGTCCCAATTGGCGCAGCCAAAGTGGGCCTGCAGATGCCGCACGCGCAGCGGCATCTCCTCGACGAACAGGGCCACAATGTCGGCCAGGTCCCGGTCGTCTCCCAACACCGAGTAATAGGCAACTTCGGCGGTTGCGGCTGCACTCATCGAGGGACTCATGGTAGGGGGCGGAATGGCTAATCATTAGCAACTATATGACATGAACGGCGGCCGGTGGCCTCCATCGCATGTCCGAACGGATCAAACCGCATAATCGGCCCGGCCGCGAAACTTCGCTCTATCTGTCACAACAAGACTTGCCAATAAAGAAGGACCGCAGTGATGCGGGAAATCTTGCCGATCAGCCAAACCAGCTAAGCCGGGCATTCTCGGTGGTCGATAGCACGGAGTAGGACAAGCCATGAAGGTTCTGCCAATCCTGGGCTTTTGCCTCACCGTCAAAAGCGGCTGAGCAAAGCAGGTTGGGCACGCTGCCCGGCAGACGGATTGGCGGACGAGTTTACCCCTCAGGTTAGGAGTAAGTTCCATGAAGCGTCGGATTGTGTTGTCGTTGGCCTTGCTGGCCGGCCTGTCGTTGTTCGCCAGCGCAAACACTGCGCAAGCGTTCAATTTGTTTGGCCGCGGCCACGGCTGCGCAGAACCTTCGTGCTGTGCGCCGGAGCCAAGCTGTTGTGATCCTTGTGCACCCCGTCATCGCGGCCTGTTGGCCGGCCTGTTCCAACGGCACCGCCATGCGGGCTGCTGCGACACCGGTTGTGACGTCGGTTGCGCTGAGCCGGCCTGTGCGGCCCCGGTCGAAGCCGCGTGCTGCGCGCCGGAGCCGACCTGCTGCGAACCCGCTTGCGGCCGTAAGCATCGCGGCTTGTTCCGCGGCCTGTTCCATCGGCACCGTCATGCGGGCTGCTGCGACACCGGTTGCGACGTCGGCTGCGCTGAGCCGGCCTGTGCCGCGCCGGTCGAAGTCGGCTGCTGCGCCCCGGAGCCGACCTGCTGCGCTCCGGCTCGCCGTCATGGCGGCTTGTTCCGCGGCCTGTTCCATCGGCACCATGCCGGCTGCTGCGACACCGGCTGCGATGTGGGTTGCGCCGAGCCGACCTGCTACGGCGGCTAGTACGAGCTTCAGTCTGCTGAGCACTTTGTCCTGAACGGCGAAGAGCTCAACGGCTGGAATTGAAAGAATCCCAGACGGCCCGCCGAACCTTCCCGGCGGGCCGTCTGCTTTTTTGCGCGACATCGTTCTGACGACTTCCCGCTACGCAACTTTGCCGCGAGAAGTTCTGGCGAATTCCAATTCTGGACGTCGTGCTGCTAAGAACCGCCAACAATAGTAACCCGACGCGTAAGCGAGGCCGAATCTGCCGGTTCCTCGCTCACGCTTCGGGTTACTGTGTGCCGGTTGTGTTAGCGGTTCTAAGTCTTGAGCTTCTTGGGGAGCGTGAACGAATAGAGCATGACCACCGCGCCGGTGGACATCAGGCTCCAGGGCGCCCAGTCAGGTGGGACGATCTCGCCCCCCTCCCCAGACCATTTGGCACGATCGATAAACATACATTGAACGCCAAGCAGGAGAGCGAACAGCCCCATCGCTAGAAAGAAAGATCGCCACATGGTGAAAATCCGAAAGGAAGGCCTGGCTTTGAGTTGAAGAACGCTATCGCGACCCCGCCGGACGCGAACGACCGCGAGTCTTCGTCAGGGATATCGAACCGCCGAATACTGTGACTCAAGCGGCGACACGATCGCAGCGGCTATAATGATTGGCTGGGCCTTTATCGTCCTGTCACATGACTTGGCTGCGTGATGGGTGAGGACATAAAGCGTCAGAGGCGAATGGACTCGCATGTACTTGGTCATTCGGAATAGGTCTTTGATCTCATGAAGACTGTGGTTAGCGCCTGGCTGGTGTTCGTGCCGCTGGTAGCCCTCGGCGCCGACGCGCCAGAGATCGTCTTGGAGAAGCAGGGCCTCAAGTACGGCAACGCCGTATGGCATTTGGCCAGCGACTTGTCGATTGCCGAGCGCGTGAAGACGGCCGAGCGTTTGGAACGCCGCTTATTCGACCGTCGAAATCAAATTGACACGCTGCTCGAACACAACGAGCGGATGAAAGCTCAGCTTGCCAATCTGACTGAGGCCCAGAAGGCCGCGCGGGCGGCGCGGAACATTGTCAAAGGGGATTCGCCCGAGCAAAAGCTCTTGGACGAACAGATCAAGCAGCAAGGAGCGGCCATCGATCAGCTCAAAAAATCGATCGTGCCGGGGGAGAAGCTCGGCGCTACCATGCCGCTTAAGGCGCTAGTCATCGATCTGGTCGGAATTCGCTCCGAGGCCGCGTTTCACGTTTTGACCGCATGGCGGCACATCCAGCAGGCGCCGGCGCGTTACGAAGCGTTGCGAACCAACCCGGAGGTTGTTGCGGCGTTGGCGGCGCTTGAGCCGCCGGGGCAACTGGCGCCGGTGCGCCCCTACGCCAACGAAATCCGCAGCCTGGAACGCATCGAGAAAGCGATCTTTACCGACGAACTGCCGCTGTTTCGCGAGGGAAAGGTATGGCGGGTCACCGGCATTGCCAACGAAGAGCTGCCGCTGACGTTCTCGTTGTACGAGTCGAGTGAACCGACCGCTATCACACAATCGATGGCCGACGCGCTCGGTCTCGATTTGGCCAAGCAGCCAAAGGCGGAGCGGAAGCTTGGCAAAGCGACCATGAAGGTCACGACAGCGCGGCTCGAGAGTCTGCGGTTCGGCCGGCACTTGTTAAACGACGTGGAGGTGCTGGTGCTTCCGCCGGAAAGCGAAAACCTAGGCGCGCGGATCGGTCTGGCAGCATTCCGAGGACTGCGCGTGCGCGTCGTGGCGGAGCGCTTGCTGCTGCGACTGGAGCCGAAAGCCGAACCGGAAGCGAAGTAAGCACACTTGTTCCCAGGCTCTGCCTGGGAACACGCTGTTCGCGAGGCTCTGCCTCGCCGGCACTGCCAACGACGCATCGACTTGCGGTTCGGCAGGCGGAGCCTGCCGGGCAGTGCGTTCCCAGGCGGAGCCTGGGAACGAGAATGCGCGGCGCCTAAACCGTGCCCTCGGAAATGTCCGCTTGCCGTGGCTCGGGCGGCTCGATGACCAGCGGGCGTTTGCGATCGGCCGTGGTGCCGGGCACGATGGCGGGGCTCGTCGAAGTTTCTTCCATGATTTCCTTCAGCTCCGAGGCGTCGATCACTTCGCGCTCCATCAATCGCTGAGCGAGCAGCTCCAGCGAAGCTCGTCGCGATTCCAAAATGTCGCGGACCTTCTCGATCGACTCGTCCACAATCCGCTGGACCTCCTCGTCGATCTCGCGGCAGGTTTGTTCGCTGAAGCCGCGTTCGCGGCCGAAGTCGTTGCCGCCGCCCGACAAGAACGGCGAGCGGTTGCTCTCGCGATAATTGACGCGCCCCAGCCGGCTCATGCCGTAGTCCATGACCATGCTGCGGGCAATTTCGCTGGCGCGCTCCAGATCGTTCTGAGCGCCCGTCGAGATATCGTCGAAGACAATTTCTTCGGTGATCGTGCCGGCCAGGAGCACTTGAATCCGGCTTTCCAATTCGCTCTGCGTGAGTAAATAGCGGTCGTCCTCCGGCCGCTGCATCGTGTAACCCAGCGCGGCGAGCCCGCGGGGGATGATCGAGACCTTATGCACCGGATCGGTATTCGGCAGGCAATAAGCGACCAGCGCGTGGCCGCTCTCGTGGTACGCCACGCGTTGCTTCTCTTCGAGGTGGATCACGCGCTTTTTCTTCTCCAAACCCGCGGTTACGCGCTCGACGCCTTCGTTGAACTCCGCCATGCCGACCGTGGTCTTGCCTTTGCGCGCGGCCAGCAGGGCGGCCTCGTTGACCAGGTTGGCCAGGTCCGCGCCGACGAACCCGCTGGTCAAGCTGGCGACTTCTTTCAGGGCGACCTCGCTGTTGAGCTTGACGTTCTGCACGTGGACTTTGAGGATGTCTTCGCGACCACGAACGTCGGGACGATCGACGAGCACATGCCGATCGAACCGTCCGGGCCGCAATAGTGCCGGATCGAGCGTCTCGGGCCGGTTGCTGGCCGCCAACACGATGACGCCGCTGTTGCTGTCGAAGCCATCCATTTCAACCAACAGCGCATTCAGGGTCTGCTCGCGCTCGTCGTGGCCGCCGACGACGCTTGAGCCGCGCGTTTTGCCCAACGCGTCGAGCTCGTCAATGAAGATGATGCAGGGCGCTTTCGCTTCCGCCTGCTGGAACATGTCGCGGACGCGCGCGGCGCCAACGCCGACGAACATCTCGACAAAGTCCGATCCCGAAAGGCTAAAAAATGGCACGCCGGCCTCGCCGGCGATGGCCTTGGCCAACAGCGTTTTGCCGGTTCCCGGGGGGCCAACCAGCAGGACGCCCTTGGGAATGCGGCCGCCCAGGATCTGATACTTCTCAGGTGTCTTCAAGAACTCCACGACCTCGCGCAGCTCTTCCACGGCCTCGTCGATGCCGGCCACGTCCTCGAACGTGATGCCGAGGTCTTCCTGAGCGTACATCTTGCCGCGGCTGCGGCCAAAGGCCATCGGCGAGCCTGCCCCACCGAGCCGCCGCATCATCAAAAAGATCACCAGCACAAACAGCGCCGTGACCACGATCATCGGCAGATAGCTCTTCCAGACGCTCGGCCCTTCGGCGAAGTCGTACGGTCTGATGGTGCTCGCTTTCAAAATCGTCCGCAGTTCTTCCTCGGTGGCGTCGTTATCGCTCTTGTCCGTATAGAAGCCCAATCGCTGCGGCTTGTCGTCCGGCCGGTCGAGAAACTGGCGCACCACCGTTCCAGTCACGCGGAACGGCTCAATGGTGACGTCTTTCACCGCCGAGTATTCAACGTCGCGCTCCTTGTCGAGCGGCCCCACCTTCACACCGATTTTTCCGGCGACGCTGCCGTCGTCGGCAGGTGTGCTGGCCTTGATCAGGGCCTCCAGGTCGCTGTAGGAGATCTCGACGTTAGCGGTCGTCGAGTTGTAGGTCACGACGACCAGAATGGCGATCGCCATCAGCACGAACAGCCAGACCACGCCCCCGCCAAAGAAGCCGCTTTTGCGTTCGGGAGACTTGGTTTTGCCGTCTTGCTTATTGTTTGTGCCCATGCTTGATGATGCTTAGAGGGATACCGAAGAGGCCAGATGCCAACAAAAAAGGGCCTGGAGTGGCCCAATCGATACGCCGTTCGATCAAAAACGGCTTAGCTCCATCCTACGCCGTCAGGGGTGGCTTTTCAACGACTATGTTGGGTGGTCTGCCGGGGATGCGGTGACGTTCAATATTGTTTTTGTACCGCTTGAATGCGCGCATTACTTGGGGGGATTTTGGTACAAAAATCGGGGCGGAGCCAATTGTTGCGCATCGGGATGAGAGTTTTCGCGAAAATTAATTAAATCACGGGATTTGCGCAATGAGATCGGACGAGACCGACCGGCGCGTTGACGCAACGCATTGCGGCATCGTGCGATGAGGCGATCTCGCTCGAACGGGCGCTGAGAATCGTTGCGCATTTGGTGGCGTCTTATTTCGTAGGAGATGGGGGGATACGGAGGGGGGAGGGGGAGATGGAGGCGGGGAAGGGGACAATGCAGGCTGGACGGCGAGCGGCGGAGTGGATCGGGCAGGTTTGTTCGTTCCGGAGACAGTGGATGGACTTAGCGCGATGACTTGGCCGCGAGAGCGACATGATCCACGGTAGGCCGGTGGAACGCCCGAAAACGACGTCTCGGCGAATTGTCAATGAGCGCGGGGCCAGGGCAAGTGCCATACGTGGTCATTTGTATACACTACACGTGGCACAGTTATCAAGCCTGCAGGTTGCCAATTCGAGTGGCTTCTTAGGAGTACAGGCCGTGGCGATTGTCGCGCAGGTTTATGCCGACGAACCCAGGGGATTCAGCAAGAGCCAGCGAGCCCTTGGGGACGCAGCCACAAATGGACCGGTTCCAGACCTTGTGACCTTGTCCCATTTAGCTCGCCTAACCGCTTAGTTGGCGGTACACTGCGCGCCGGGATCGATGCCCAAACAAAATCGCCGCTGCCATTGTGAAGAGCAATACGAACGAGGACGGCTCGGGCACGGAGGCGACGCCGGTGGCTGCGGCGATGCCGGAAGCGGCGACCGCGAATGGCTGGGCCGATGGATCGTAGAACACGCCAAGCAGCGTCACGTCGTCGTCGTCGACGAAGCCGTTGTAGTCGAAGTCGCCAAGGGCCCAAGACCCATTGGGTACACCAGGCGCGTAGGTTGCGCCCACGATCGTTACGTCGTCGTCATTCACAACACCGTCGAGGTTGGCGTCGCCGGTGCGCGTGAAGGCGATGAGGATCGACGTTTCGTCCACCGCCGCGCCATGGAAGCTCGTGTACGGGCCGAGCGGCAGCTTCGCGTTGTCGGCATAGCCCAACGAGCGCGAGTCGGGGTGGGCTTGGTTCGCCGCGGCCGCCGTGCTGCTGGTGATGCCAGTGCCGGTCCAGTCGCCGCCAGGTCCAGAACCACCGCGACCGGAAATAATATGCTCGCGGACCGCAGACGCTGTGCTTGTACCAGGATTGTCCAATATCGCCGCGTTGTCGGTCAGATCGACTGAGGCGTTTGGGGCAATTGAGAACCCGCCAACGAGGACCACCGGGATGGGCACGTCGGCAAAGGCGACGAGCCGCTCGCCCGCCGCGAGGTTGAGGCTATTGATTTTGCCATCGGGCGAGATGGTGTTGCGCAAGGTCGCAACGGTACGCTCCCAGAGAAAGAACTCAGCTCCGCGCAGGTCGGCAAAGCTCAGATCGGCGGGGGGAGGAATGATGATAGGATATCCAAATCCCGGACTTTTGGCGAGAAGCGTCCGGCCGAACTTGGCGCCCGTCAGATCTTGCCCGCTGAAGTCCCAGCCAGTGAGATCATTGGAACTATTGTAATCGTAGTCGTCGAACTTGATCCCACGCAGGTTTTTTGCCTTGTAGCTGGCCGTGGAGTATAGCTGCTCCTTGGTAAGGCCCGTGTGTGCGAAGTCTGCGCCTTTCACGATTGTATCGGTGAAGTCAGTGTTTGCAAGGCTGGAACGTGCGAAGCGCGCGCCGGTGAGGTTTTGCCCGGCGAAATTCCACCCAGACAAATCGTTGCGCGGAAATGATTCGGAACCTTGAAAACTAACTCCCTCCAGAGTCTTCGTTTTGTAGCTGGCGGTCGAGTAAAGCTGTTCTTTCGTGAAACCAATCAACGTCGTCTCTTCGAAGTTAGCGCCCGAAATGACCGCATCGGTCAGGTCAGCACTGGTTAACCTGGCATTGTAAAAGTTGGCTGCGCGCAAGTCCTGCCCGGCGAAATTCCAGCCGGACAGATCGTTTCCGGATAAAGAAATCCTCTGCAGGTCCTTGGCTTTGTAGCTGGCGGTCGAGTAAAGCTGTTCTTTCGTGAAACCATTCAAGGTCGTCTCTGCGAAGTTAGCGCCCGCAATGACCGCATCGGTCAGGTCAGCACTGGTTAACCTGGCATTGTAAAAGTTGGCT
>JBBDYH010000004.1:0-3544 GCA_040901795.1 Pirellulales bacterium | reverse complement strand
GCGCGCAAGTCCTGCCCGGCGAAGTTCCACCCGGACAGTTCGTTGCCGCCCAAGATGATTTCTCCCAAATCTTTCGCCTGGTAGCTGGCGGTGGAGTAAAGCTGTTCCTTGGTGAATCCTCGCGATGTCATTCCCGCAAGATAGATCCCCTTCACGATCGCATCGGTCAGATTCGCGCCGGTCAGTGTGGCGTTGTCGCCGCCGAAAGATGCGCGAGTTAAGTTCGCATTCGTCAGGTCGGCATTCGTGAGCTGGGCGTTACTGAAGTTCGCGCCTGCGAGGTCTTGCCCTGCGAAATTCCAGCCGGAAAGATCGTTGCTGTATAGAGAAATTCCCGCCAGGTCCTTCGCTTTGTAACTGGCGGTGGAGTAGAGCTGTTCTTTGGTGAAGCCCTTTTGCGTCGTATGGCCGAAGACGGCCGTTGTTATAGCGGCATCGGTGAAGTCGGCATTGGCCAAGCTGGAACCTACGAAGCGCGCCTGCGCGAGGTTTTGCCCGGCAAAGTTCCAACCAGTCAAGTTGTTGTACTCCAAGTTCATGCCCTCTAGGTTCTTTTGCTGGTAGCTGGCCGTGGAATAAAGCTGCTCCTTGGTGAAGCCTCGCGACGTCACTTCCAAAAAGATTGTCCCAATCACGACTGCAGCCGTGAAGTCGGCGCCGGCGAGCGTGACGTTATGGAAAAGCGCACCCGAAAGATTCTGCTCCCTGAAGTCCCAGGAGGTAAAGTCGTTACGGGGGAATGTGTCCGAGTAGTAGTCGGAAAAATGGACCCTCTCCAAATTCTTCGCCTTATAGCTGGCGGTCGAGTAAAGCTGTTCCTTAGTGAAGCCTCGTGAAGTCGTGCTGTCGAGGTATACTCCCGCGATGATTGCATCGGTCAAATTGGCATTGGTCAACCTGGCGCCGCCCAAGTAAGCGCCGGTGAGGTTCGCTTGTGTCAGGTTCGCGCTGGTGAGGTTGGCATTCCAAAAATGTGCTTGAAGCGAGGCGCTGCTCAAGTCGGCGCCCGTCAGCCTGGCGTTTTGGAGATCTGCTCCTGCGAGGTTCGCATGACTCAGGTTTGCCCTCGTGAGCGTGGCGCCATTGAATTGCGCTGCGGCGAGATTCGCATGACTCAGATCTGCCGCGGTGAGTGTGGCGGCAGAGAATGGATTGAACTGGTCAGAAAATTGCGCTCCGGCGAGATTCTGCGCCGAAAAGTCCCAGGCGGAGAGGTTGTTGCCTTGCAAGCTGATTCCCGCCAGGTCCTTGGCTTTGTAACTGGCGGTCGAGTAGAGCTGCTCCTTAGTAAAACCGTAAGCGGTCGTGTAGCCAAAACGCGCGCGGTTGACGACGGCGTCGCTGAATTTGGCATTCGCCAGCGTCGCATGCTCGAAGTATGCTCCCGACAGGTCGGAATTACTGAAATCTGTGGCAACCGCGACCGAGCTCAACCTTGCTCCAACCAGGTTTTGGCCCACAAAACTCCAGCCGGAAAGATCGTTGTCGGATAACGAAATTTCCTGCAGGTCCCTGGCTTTGTAACTGGCGGTGGAGTAGAGCTGCTCCTTCGTAAAACCGTTAGCGGTCGTGTTGCCAAGGTACGCGCCGTGAACAACGGCGTCGCTGAATTTGGCATTCGCGAGCGTCGCACCGCCGAAGCTCGCCCCCGACAGGTCAGAATTACTGAAATCTGTGGCCAGCGCGACCGAGCTGTAGAACCCTGCGTTAACCAGGTTTTGGCCCACAAAACTCCAGCCGGAAAGATCGTTGGTGGATAACCGAATTCCCTGCAGGTCCTTGGCTTTGTAGCTGGCGGTGGAGTAGAGCTGCTCCTTGGTGAATCCCCGCGACGTGGTCTCAAAGAACAAGGCCCCCGTCACCACCGCCCCCGTCAGGTTGGCATTGGTCAGCGTCGAGGAACCCAGATTCGCGTTGGTGAGATTCTGGGCACTGAAGTCCCAGCCGGTCAGGTCGTTGGACCCCAGCCCGATGCCCTGCAAGTTCTTCGTTTGATAGCTAGCGGTGGACGCGAGCTGCGCCTGGGTGAACCCCCGCGACGTGGTCTCCCAGAACTTGGCCCCCGTCACTACCGCCCCCGTCAGGTTGGCATTGGTCAGCGTCGAGTAACCCAGATTCGCGTTGGTGAGATTGGCCCCCACCAGGTTGGCATTGGTTAGCGTCGAGGAACCCAGATACGCGTTGGTGAGATCCGCCCCCGCCAGGTTGGCATTGGTCAGCGTCGAGGAAGCCACATACGCGCTGGTGAGATCGGCCCCGGTCAGGTTGGCATTGGTCAGCGTCGAGGAATACAGCGACGCGTTGGTGAGATTGGCCCCCGCCAGGTTTGCCCCCGTGACCATCGCCCGTGTCATCACCGCCCCGGTCAGGTTGGCATTGGTCAGCGTCGAGTATTCCAGATTCGCGTTGCTGAGATTCTGCGCACTAAAGTCCCAGCCGGCCAGGTCGTTGGACGACAGCCGGATGCCCTGCAAATCCTTCGTTTGATAGCTAGCGGTGGACGCGAGCTGCGCCTGGGTGAACCCCCCCGATGTAATCCCCGCGAACGATGCCCCCGTGACCACCGCCCCCTTAAGGTCGGCGTTAGTCAGCCTCGCGGACTCCAGATTCGCGTTGGTGAGATTCTGCCCACTGAAGTCCCAGCCGGCCAGGTCGTTGGAGGACAGCCCGATGCCCTGCAAGTTCTTCCGCTGATAGCTAGCGGTGGACTGGATCTGCGCCTGGGTGAACCCCTGCGACGTGGTCCCAGCGAACGAGGTCCCCGTCACCACCGCCCCCGTGAGGTCGGCATTGGTCAGTCTCGAGGACTCCAGATACGCGTTTGTGAGATTGGCTCCCGTCAGGTCGGCATTGGTCAGCGTCGAGGAATGCAGATTTGCGTTGCTGAGATTCTGCCCACGAAAGTCCCAGCCGGTCAGGTCGTTGGACGACAGGCCGATGCCGCGCAAGTTCTTTGTTTGATAGCCAGCGGTGGACGCGAGCTGCGCCTGGGTGAACCCTCGCGACGTGGTCCCATTGAACGAGGCCCCAATCACCACCGCCCCTGTCAGGTCGGCATTGGTCAGCGTCGAGTATTGCAGATATGCGGTAGCGAGGTTCTGCCCAGTAAAGTCCCAGCCGGTCAGATCGTTGGACGACAGCCCGATGCCCCGCAAGTTCTTAGTTTGATAGCTCGCGGTGGACGCGAGCTGCGCCTGGGTGAACCCTCGCGACGTGGTCCCATCGAACGAGGCCCCAGTCACCACCGCCCCTGTCAGGTCGGCATTGGTCAGCGTCGAGTATTGCAGATACGCGTGGGTGAGGTTCGAGAAGTCGAAACGCGCGCCGGTCAGGTCCCGTTCAAAAAACACAGCAAACGCCAGCTCGCGATGGTCAAGCACCACGCCCGGGCCGGGCGTAATGCCCTCGGTGCCGGGAATCAACTGGGAATTGTCCCAGCGGAAGATGTCAGCCAAAACGGGCGGGGCGGTGAGAACGATCGCGAAAATCGCCAAGAAAATGGCACGGGCCATGAGTTGAACTCCGGCAATGAAGAGGGAACCGT
>JBBDYH010000003.1:0-55450 GCA_040901795.1 Pirellulales bacterium | reverse complement strand
GCTCGATACAAACCAAAACAAACCACGAACTTCGGCACAACGCAACCGGCTCCCTTGGCGCCCTAGCGGTTTGCATCCGCACTCGTCGCCGCGGTACAATCGCCGGTCAATGCCATCCCTTGTAACAACGCTGAGATGCTGATAGGCAGAAAAGCCCCGGAGGGGCGACATTCCGTAGCCGGGGGCGCCAGCCCCCGGATCGATTCCCGACAAGATCATAAAGCCCCGGAGGGGCGACATTGTTAGCACCGATCGAGTTGAGCATCCATGTTATCCGCGTCATCAGCGTGATCCGTGGTTCTTCCTTACACCAATGAATCTGATGAATCAATTTCTGCGCAACCTGATCATCTGCTGCTTGTCGTCGTCGATTGCCACTTTCACTTTTGCCGCCGACTCCGCTAAACCAGTCAAACTCTTCGACGGCAAGACCTTCTCCGGCTGGGAAGGCAACGAGAAGTTCTTCCGCATCGAGGACGCCGCCATCGTCGCCGGCACACTCAAGGAGAAAATCCCGCGCAACGAGTTCCTGGCCACGAAGAAGGACTACACCGACTTTGAGCTGCGGCTGAAGTTCAAGCTCTTGGGCGGACCGCAGGCGAACGCCGGCGTGCAGATCCGTAGCGAGCGAATCCCCAAGCATCATGAAATGATCGGCTACCAGGCCGACCTCGGAAACGGCTGGTGGGGGGCGCTTTACGACGAGTCCCGGCGCAACAAAATCCTCGCAGCCCCCAAAAAAGGAGCGGCCGAGAAAGTGCTGAGGCCTGACGACTGGAATGATTATCGCATCCTCTGCGAAGGAAAACGCATCCAACTTTGGATCAATGGCCAGCAAACCGTCGACTATACCGAGCCCGACGACAAGATCCCCCAGCGCGGCAAAATCGCCCTGCAGATTCACGCTGGACCGCCGGCCGAAGCATGGTATAAAGAAATTACGCTCATCGAGCGATAAATCTAGCGGAACAGTGCGATCTCGACGCCGTCAAGATTCTTCCGCTCTGCTCTCGTCCAGGTACACGTTGGAAAGCCGCGATGGTAACGGATCAAATGTCTGAGACGGCTACCGTTGCCAAACGCCACAAACCGAGCACAAGCCGCATTTCACGCCCGGAAACGACCTGGCCCAAGCGCGTTATCTGGGGATACGTGATCGCCGTCGTGGTGTTTCACTTACTCTTGCCGCTAGCATTCGTCCCGTGGCTCTTTAGCTGGACGGGCGTCATTCTGGTTCCACTGGGCAACTACCTGTTCTGCTCGCTGGGCATTGGCGCGGGATATCACCGGCTGCTGACGCACCGTAGCTACTCCTGTCCCAAATGGCTCGAACACATCCTCGCCGTTCTCGGCGTCTGCTGCCTGCAAGACTCGCCCGCCCGCTGGGTGGCCATCCACCGGCTGCACCACCAACACTCCGACGAGCAGCCCGACCCGCACAGCCCCGCGGTAGGCTGGTTCTGGGGGCACGTCGGCTGGCTCTTTGTCGAGAACCGCCAGCTCAGTCGCATGGCCACCTACGAACGCTACGCCCGCGACGTCCTTCAAGACCCGTTCTATCTGCGAATGGAGCGGAACTTGTTGTGGGTTTGGATCTACGTGGCCCACGCCGTGGCGTTTTATCTGTTGGGCATGACCATCGGTTGGATTGCCACGGGCTCGTACCTTGGCGGCGTACAATTTGGATTGAGCCTGTTGCTGTGGGGCGTGGTCTTTCGCACGCTATTTACCTGGCACGTGACCTGGGGAGTGAACTCGGCGGCACATCTCTGGGGATACCGCAACTACGACACCGGCGAAAACAGCCGCAACAATTGGCTGATTGCATTGGCGACGAATGGCGATGGTTGGCACAATAACCACCACGCTCAGCCCCGCGCCGCCGCGCACGGGTTCCATCGTTGGTGGGAGCTCGACGTGACGTATCTCACGCTTCGGTTCTTGGCGCTTGTCGGCCTGGTCTGGGACATTGTGCCGGTTCGCCGCGCTTCGGAGTCACGGGAACATTCATTTCGGCCGCGGCATCCGAAGTGACCCCATGGGCAATGCGGAATGATGGAATGGGGAATGAATGCGGCCATCGGTTCCCAGCCGGGAGCCATTGGCCGACGTCTCGGTTTTCATTCACGCTGACAGGCGAGCGATTGAGCCGAGCCTTGTAATGCGTACCTCGTACTCCGTACGTACGTACTCTGTACTCCGTCCTTTGTACCGCGTACTTTCCACGCTCTAGCCCATACTTCGTCCGTCCCGCCTCGCGTCCCCATTCCCCATTCCCCATTCCCCATTCCCCATTCCCCATTCGCACATTCCCCATTCGCTAATGTTCTTCTACTTCGACCTCGGCAACGTCCTCCTTTACTTCGACCACGAGATCGCCTGCCGTCAGATGGCTGAAGTGGCCGGCTTAACGGCCGACCAGGTTCGCCGCTTCCTCTTCGACGACGACCTGTTGGCTCGCTATGAGGATGGCACGCTCACACGAGACGCGTTTTACCAGGCGTTCTGCCGCCAGACGAAGACCTGCGCGGACGTGGAACTCTTGGAGACCGCCGCCAGCGACATTTTTCGGCTCAACATCTCCATGCTCCCGGTAGTCGTGAAACTCAAAGACGCCGGCTACCGGATCGGCATCTTGTCAAACACTTGCGACAGCCACTGGCGGTATATCACCGCGCACTTCAAGGCTCTCTTCCCCAAGGCGTTTGACGTACTCGCCTTCAGCTATGAGATCGGCGCGGCCAAACCCGACGAGCGGATCTTCGCCCGCGCCGCCGAGTTAGCCGGCGTGCCGCCGACCGACATCTTCTACTGCGACGACATCCCCGCCAACGTCGATTCCGCCCGCCGCGCCGGCTTCGACGCCATGCACTACACCGACACGCCCGCCCTCGTCACCGACCTCCGCAAACGTGGCGTGCGGTTCAATTACTGAGGCTTCGTCGCCTTTCGCTCCGCGAAAGAGTGCGGTCTCTTGGTCCGTCCTCCATGGGTCAAGGTGTTGACATCGATCTGGGGCCATGCGCGATTCCACAATTTGCTCCGCGTCGTGCTTCAATTCAGAGAGATGAGGCGAAATAGCGATGCGCGCCATATGCGGGAAAACCGCACTCATAGCCATTGCATCAGAAACTGAATCGAAACTATGGCTTTAAGTGCCACAGAATTCAGAGAGAATTGAACGAACTTGCGCTCATTCGACCACCTCGCGGCACACTAACGGAGTGAACTGCCGCGGTTTGCCTATTACAGGAATTACGCCGCCTTGGAACGCACCGATGCCGAGCTTGTCGAAGGTGCTTGCAATGGCGACATCGTCAGTTTTCGCGAGTTGTACGAGCGTCATTACGCGATGGCTGTCGCAATCGCCAAGAGCCGCCTGTCCGATCCGCATTTGGCCGAGGACGCGGCCCAGGAGGCTTTTGCGACGGCCTGCCGGCGGCTGGCGTCGCTGAAAAATCCCCAGCGGTTCGGCCACTGGCTGGGAACCATCTGCCGCCGCGCGGCGAGCCGGATGGCTCGCTCGCGGACAAACCATGCACCAATCGACGACGTGCCGATTGAGGCAGCGCAAGGCAACGGCGACGGCCAGGCGGCCATGCGGGTTCGCCGGGCGGTCGCCCGGCTTCCCGCGGCGGGACGCGACGTAATCTGGCTGCATTATTTCAGCGGACTGTCGTACCAGCAGATTTCGCAAACGCTCGGAATTACGCCCCAATCGGTGCACGGCCGGCTCCAGCGAGCCCGCCGAGCCCTGGCAGAAGCACTGGCCGAACTAGAAGAATAAGGATCTCGCCATGGAAAGAGACGTATTGCAGGACGTGCTCGATCAGCAACTCCGTGCCGCGCTCGGTCCACCCGCCAAGGCCGATTTCGACGCCTGGCGGACGCGGCATGCCGATGCCGTTGCTCACTTGAACCCGGTAGTCACCGCCCTCAAGCGGCGAAGACAACGGCTGCTCGTCTGGATCGGCAACGCTGCGCTGGCGGCGAGCATCTGCGGCCTGCTGTTGTGGGCTATTGGTGGCGAAAGGCATTCTTTCGCCCAGGCAATCAAAACGATCGACAACGCGCGAACGATTACTTGGGTGCTGACTAATTACGAGCGTCGTACCAGCCTCGATGGCCAGCGGACGTGGCTGGCAGCCAATATCTGGAAATGCGCCTATCGAAGCCCCGGACTTTATCGCACGGAAATCTACGACGATGGCAACTTGAGCGACGTCGAAATCACGGACAGCCGGCTGCAAAAAACGTTGCGGCTGAACATGAAATCAAAAACGGCCGTCTGGACGACTCGTCCGCGGTATCACATCCACGACCCTCAAGGGGTCGGGCCTTTCGCCTGGATTTCCGATGCGTTGAAGAAAAAGCCTCTGGAATGGGTCGGACAGCAGAAATGGAAGGACAAAACGGTCAACGCGTTTCGTCTTCGAAGGGAGCAGATGAAAACGCGCGAGACCTACGATGTCTGGTTCGACGTCGAGACAAAGCAATTGGTTGGCATTCTCGACCCAGGAGCCGACTACTTTGATCCAACAGCGGAGCCCGACCGCAACAATCCGGCCGAGCCGAAGGTTTCGATGGGTACGATCGCGGGAAGCACACAAGACGAAATCGTTTTCGACGCGAACCTCGACCCTAGTGTGTTCAGTTTTACGGTTTCGGCCGGGTTCAACCTTGTTGAAGAGACGCCGCGCCCCATCGTCACTGAGGCAGAACTGGTCGAGTTTCTGGAAGCCGCAGCGCGCTTCAACCACGACGTTTTTCCGGAGAGCAAGGTCCGAGAATACGACATGGAGCGGCTCAATGCAGCCGCCAAGAAGAGCGAAGCAGACCGGACCGAGGCCGAGCGCAAGCTCATCACCGTGAACTACAAGCACATGCTGAACGGGAATGGCAGAGTGATTTTGTCGTTCGCGGAAGACAACACGGTCCCCGGCAGTTTCCGTTACGTGGGCAAGAGCATAAAGCTGGGAACCGCCGACCGGATCGTCTGCTGGTACAAGTTGAAAAGCACGGGAACCTACCGGGCGATTTACGGCGACCTGACCGTCAAGGATATCGCGCCCAAGGACCTGCCGCTGCCGGTCGAACAGTGAGCTATTTCACAACCGTCGTCACGGCACGATCGCTCGTCGGTTCTACGAAGAAAAAACGGGGGCAGGCCCTGCGTCAGTCCCCTTTAGTCATCCAAGTCCGTTTTGCGCGGATCTCCGCGCGCTCGGGCGTCATCTGTGCTCATCGGCTTTGATCTGTGGCCAATCTGCCGGCTTCCCTACTTCGTTGCCTTCGTTAACTTCTGTTAACCACCCCCTTGACAACCGTGCCAGTCATAGTCTATATACTAATGACCACTAAGGAACTCTGCATACCGGCTCGCTCTTTGACAATTTGTAGAATGTCACCTTCCGACGTCCGCTCGAACCACCGCGGTTCACGTCGTTCCGCGCCGAATCTTGCGCGCTCCTCCATCCCTCATCTCCCTCGGCATCCCCCGATCTTCTGCGAAATAAGACGCAACCAAATGCGCAACAATCCCCAGCCGCGGATCGCACGAGATTGCCGCATCTGGCCGTGCTGCAATGCCTTGCGCCAAAACCGCCACCGGGTCTCCCCCGATTCATTGCGCAAATTCGGTGATTTAATTAGTTTTCAGGAAAATCCCCCTCCGATGCGCAATAGCCGACTCCGCTCGATTTCTGCAGCACCGGTGACACAGGTTGCCACGCGACTATTACAGTGCCCGTCGACTCCGCCCCGCTCGTCGGCGTGGAGCGCGCTGTTTACAAACCAGACGCAAGTGGCTCCGCTAAACCATCCTCCTGCCTACGCGCAATGAGAAATAATTCACCCCCTTCAGCACAGTACCATCGCCGGAACTCTTGCTGCCATTGGAACTTGGCACTGCGAACGAGCTTGCATAGGCAACAATTACTCCCCCAAACCGCGATTTTTTGCGCGTTTCGCGCCCATCAGAAATAAATCCTCTCGGGCCAGATTCAACTCTGACGCCCCCCATAGGTCGCCGATCGGCCAACAGTGGCCCGCCGCTGACGACGCGTGTATATTGCGGCCGGCCGTTGTAGTTTTGTAATTCGCCAGTAAACACCCGGAGGCAACCATGCGCGCGTTCAGTGGGATTGTTGCGATGTCCGTGTTGTCCGCGGCTGTTGTCGCCATGGCCGTGCAAAAGGACGACAAAGCCAAGGACAGTAAAGCTAAAGACGACAAAGCCAAAACCGACGCGAAAGTGAATCCCACGGACCCCGCTCTGGCGGCGCTCTACCCCCAGCCAAGTGAGGCACACAAGGAAATGATCAAAGCCGACGAAGGCGTCTGGGACGCCACCATGCGCGCCTATTTCGCCGGCCCCGACCAGCCGCCGCTGGAGTTTAAAGGGACTGAAAAGGTCCGGTCCGTCGCCAATGGACTCTGGATGGTTTCGGAGTTCGAAGCGGACTTCGTCGGCGGCAAAAAGTTCTATGGACACGGCATTACCGGCTACGACACCCAGAAGAAAAAAATCGTCGGCGCCTGGGCCGACAACATGAGCACGAGCCTGGGCACGATGGAGGGAGACTACGATCCCAAGAGCAATTCCGTGACGTTATGGTTTCAGATCGCCGACCCCATGACCGGCCAAATGCGCAAGGACAAACACGTCGCCGAGCACAAAGGAGATGGACACAATCTGTACACGATCTACATGGCCGGCCCCGGCGGCCAGCAGATCAAGTTGATGGAGATCGAATCCAAGCGACGGAAGGATGGCGGCGAGCCGAAGGCCGATGAAAAGAAAGATGCGGAAAAGAAAAAATCGCAATGATGCGGACGCAGGCGGACCAACCATCCGCGTTATCTGCGTCATCCGCGACATCGGTGGTTAAAAATGCCCTATTTGCATCGATCCGCAATTCATTCGCGGCTGATCCCTTCAGTTGCCGCTATGCCGCGCTTTATTCATCTGTACTCTCGCTTGATCCTCGTCTTGTGGAGCCTATCTGCAGGAACGGCCCACGCCGAGCGGCAGAGGGAAAAGCTCGGCCGCGGCCTGGTGGCGGTCCGCGATGCGGACGGCAACGTGTTCGTAAGCTGGCGATTGCTGGCGACTGATCCGGCGGGCGTTCCGTTCAATGTTTATCGCGCGACGGAAGGGAAAGAGCCGGTCAAGCTGAACGCCGAGCCTCTGGCGGGCGGCACAAACTTCGTCGATCGCGCCGCCGACGACGACGAGGCGAGCCGATACTTCATCCGCCCCGTCATCGAAGGCGCTGAGCAAGAAGCAAGCCGCGCCTTTAAGGTGCCGCCGAAAGCCGAGGCAGCGCCCTACCTGTCGATTCCCCTCCAGACGCCGGCCGGTTACACGCCGGGCGATGCCTCGGTGGGCGACCTCGACGGCGATGGCGACTACGAGATCGTCGTGCACCAGGTTGGCCGCGGCCGCGATAACTCGCAGCGCGGCGCGACGACCGAGCCCATCCTCGAAGCCTACAAGCTCGACGGCACGCTGCTCTGGCGAATCAACCTCGGCAAAAACATTCGCGAAGGAGCCCACTACACGCAGTTCATGGTCTACGACCTCGACGGCGACGGCCGCGCCGAGGTCGCCTGTAAGACCGCCGACGGCACCATCGACGGTCAAGGCAAAGTCCTCGGCGACGCCAGGGCCGACCATCGCAATCCCAATGGTTACATCCTCGCAGGCCCAGAATTCCTCACCGTCTTCGATGGCCCAACCGGCAGAGCGCTCGCCACGACCGACTACCTGCCGCCGCGCGGCAACGTCAGCGACTGGGGCGACGACTACGGCAACCGCGTCGACCGGTTTCTAGCCTGCGTCGCGTATCTCGATGGCCAGCGGCCCAGCCTGGTGATGTGCCGCGGGTACTACACGCGCGCGGTGCTGGTCGCTTGGAATTGGCGCGACGGCAAGCTGTCTCGTGTCTGGACATTCGACAGTGATGACGGCACGCCGGGCAGCCGAGACTATCGCGGGCAAGGCAACCATAACATCTCCGTTGGCGACGTCGATCTCGATGGCCGCGACGAAATCATCTACGGCTCATGCGTGATTGACGACAACGGCAAGGGCCTCTACTCGACCGGTCTAGGCCACGGCGACGCCATGCACTTCACCGACATCGATCCCGACCGGCCGGGCCTCGAAGTGTTCAAAGCCAACGGCGATCGGGCAAACGCGGCCGGCATCCAGCTTCGCGATGCTCGCACGGGCGAACAGCTCTTTGGCCTCCCGTCGGTCGGCCGAAACGGCGTCGGCCGCGCGGTGGCGTTGGACATCGACCCGCGCCATCGCGGCTTGGAGATGTGGTGCCGTGGCGGTGGCATCCGCGGACTCTACAACGTCAAAGGGGAGCAGATCTCCCAGGCGACGCCGCGCTCTTGCAACATGGGCATCTGGTGGGATGGCGACCTGTCGCGCGAGTTGCTCGACGGCGTCACGATCAGCAAATGGGATTACCAGAACAATCGCGACGAGCGCATCTTTTCAGGCGCGGACTTCAACTGCGCCGCCAACAACGGCTCCAAGTCCAACCCATCGCTGTGCGCCGACATCCTCGGCGACTGGCGCGAAGAAATCATCGCCCGCACGCGCGACAACCGCGAGCTGCGCATCTTCACGACCACGATCCCAACTGAGCATCGGCTGACCACGCTGATGCACGACCCCATCTACCGCCTCGCCGTCGCCTGGCAGAACGTTGCCTATAACCAGCCGGCCCACCCGCGGTTTTATTTGGGAGAGGGGATGCAATTGCCGAAACCTGTCCCTGCGGATGACTGAGGAATGGGCTGGTATTTATGCCAAGCGTGCCGGTTCATGAGCGTGTTGTGCGACGTATAATAGAGCGAGGAGTTTGCAAATGATCGAATTAACAATCGAACAGCGACATGCCGTCTCAAATCCTCACGAATCGCCGCCGAGAGCGCTCGATCCGGATACCCAGACGACTTACGTATTAATTCCAGAAGACCAATATCAACAGATAAAGCAACTCATCGAAGGCGACGACGAGGTTGTGGATGGGCTCTATCGACATGCAATGGAGGTTTTCAGGCGCGAAGGGTGGGATGATCCATCGATGGATGTGTATGATGAACTTGACCCGCGCAGAAACTCATGAACGTTCAACGAGGTGACGTGGTTTTGGTCGATTATCCATTCGCCTCCGGGAGTCAGACCAAAGTTCGACCCACACTCGTCGTCCAAAACGACCGGGACAACGGGCGCCTTCACAACACAATCGTCGTGCAGATCACCAGCGTAACGCGGCGGTCTGGAGAGCCAACGCAATGTCTTATCGAACTTGCCACTCCCGAGGGTCAGCAGTCTGGACTGCGACATGACTCAGTCGTTAACTGCGTCAACCTATCGACAATCGACAAGAGCAAGATTTTGCGAAAGCTTGGCAGCCTGCCGCAAGCGACCATGCAGCGAAGCGAGTCGAAGAGTGTCTTAAGGCAGCAATGGAACTGCCGTAGCGTTCGGACGGTCGGCATTGGACGTAACCTTCGGTTTCCTTGCGTCAAGCGGACCTTTGCCACACTGATTTAACCGTATTAGATGTACGTATTAATAAGATTCTCAATCAGCTCCTGCCGGCCGGAGAGATTCGGCGTAGCATCTCCCTTGTCGAGCATGTACTTCTCCAGCGTCTTGAAACTGTGCTTGCCCGCTTCGATCTCGGCGCCAATCCCTGTATCCCACGAGCCGTAGCGGTCTTTGAGCATGCGGTCCAACACACCATCTTTGCGGATCGCGGCGGCGACCTTCAGCCCGCGAGCGAACGCGTCCATCCCGCCGATATGCGCATGGAACAGATCGACCGGCTCAAAACTTTCGCGGCGGACCTTGGCGTCGAAGTTCAGTCCACCGCTGGTAAAGCCGCCATACTTCAGGAGCACCATCATGATCTGCGTAGTGAGGTAGATGTCGGTAGGAAACTGGTCGGTGTCCCAGCCCAGCATCAGGTCCCCGTAGTTGGCGTCGATCGAACCCAGGAAACCCTGCGACGCGGCGTACTCCAGCTCGTGGTGCATCGTGTGGCCGGCCAGCGTGGCATGGTTCGCCTCGATGTTCATTTTGATGTGCTTCTCCAGCCCGTACGCCCGCAGGAAGTTGATGCACGCCGCGCTGTCGAAGTCGTATTGGTGCTTGGTCGGCTCCTTGGGCTTGGGCTCAAAGTAAAACTGGCCGCTGAAGCCGATGTCCTTGGCGTAATCGACGGCCATGTGCATGAAGCGGGCGAGGTGGTCGATCTCGCGCTTCATGTCGGTGTTATAGAGGTTGAAGTACCCTTCTCGTCCCCCCCAGAAGGTATAGCCTTCACCGCCCAACTCCTTAGTGACTTCGAGCGCCTTCTTCACCTGTGCCGCGGCGAAGGCAAAGGCGTCAGCATTGGGGCTGGTCGCAGCGCCGTGAATGTAGCGGCGGTTGCTGAACAGGTTTGCCGTCCCCCAAAGCAGCTTGATGCCCGTGCGCTGTTGCTCTTCCTTGAGCACCTTAACCACTGCGTCGAGGTTCTTGTTCGTCTCGGCCAGCGAATTACCTTCCGGCGCCACGTCGCGGTCGTGGAAGCAATAAAACGGCGCCCCCAGCTTCTCAATAAACTCAAATGCCACGCGGGCACGGTTCTGGGCGTTCTCGACATTGTCGACGGGCCCTTCCCACGGTCGGATCATCGTGCCCGGCCCAAACGGATCACTCCCCGTGCCGCGGAACGTGTGCCAATACGCCACGCTGAAGCGAAAGTGGTCGCGCATCGATTTGCCTTCGACCGTTTCGCTCGCGTTGTAATGCGCAAACGACAGCGCGTTCTTACTCTGGGGGCCTTCGTATTTGATCGTCTGAATGTCGGGAAATGCGGGCATGGGAGGGTTCAGGGTTCAGGGTTCGGGGTTCAGCAATCGCTACGTCAATCTAATCCGCAGAGAACTGAGCGCCAATGAGGTGAGTGAGCGTGCTTCATTGTGGCGCTGTGAACACCAAGCCAAATCATGTCATCCGCCGCAGAATCCAATCCCCCAGCCGTGGCGAGAGCTGTTGCAGCGCGAATAGCAGCCGCGCGCGGCCGGGCACGATGAGCTCCGCACGGCGGCGCTCACATGCGCGGAGTATCCGCCCGGCGAGCTTGCGCGGATCGATGCCTTTGAGCTTCACGCCGCCGCCGGGTTGACGGGCGGTCGCCGGCAAGTCGGCCGCCTGGTCCGCATAGCGAAAGCCGGCATCGTCGCGTGCGATGGGCCCAGGCAACACCAACAGCACATGTAAGCCCTCCGGACCGAGCTCCAGGCGAAGCTGCTGCGTGTATGCAGTCAGTGCAAATTTGCTCGCCGGATAGGCGCCCAGATAACGGCTAGCGGTCTTGCCTGACAGCGAGCCAATGTTGACCAGGTGCCCGCGCGCTTGCAGCAAATGCGGCGCGGCCGCGCGTGTACAGCGGACCGACGAAAGCAAATTGATGTCCATCGAACGGGCGAAGTCGTCGGGCGAAGTATCGATCGCGCGACCGCGACTGGAGACGCCCACACAATTCACGAGTGCGTCCAGTCGGCCAAACTCGTCGATTGTGTGTTGGACGAGCCGATCGACTTGCTCCTGACTCGTCACGTCGGCCACGACGGGGATAACACGACTTGCCGACTGCGCTAGCTCGGCCGCCGCCGCGTCGAGGGGTGTCGAATCGCGCGCGGCAAGCACGACCGACGCGCCGTCAGCGGCAAGCGCTGTGGCGATCTGGCGGCCCAACCCGCTCGATGCGCCGGTGACTACGGCGACCTTTTCGGTCCAGTACGACATGGCCTTTAGTCCCACGGATCGATTCGCCAAGCGCGCACCTCCACCCGCTCGCCGCTCAGCCGGGCGCGCACGGCTCCGGCTTCGGCGGTGTTGAGCGCCCGTGGACCCAACAGCGGCTGATACTGGCTTGCCAATTGCGTCGCGCCCTGCCCGCTGCTGACGATCGCCCACTCCGGCGTGCTCCAATTCACGACGGCGGCCGGGTCGCTGCGGGCGCTGCCATGGTGGGGCGCCAACAGAATGTCGCAGTCCAGCGGAGGAGCGGCCAGCAGCCGCCGCATTCCTTCACTCTCCAGGTCACCCGTCAACAGCAGTCGGCGGCGGTCATGTTCCACGCTCAACACAATGCTCTGCGCGTTGTCGTTGCCATCCACACCTTGCGGGGGAGGATGCAGGACCTTCGCAATGCAATCTCCGGCGATAAGCACGTCACCCACAGAGAGCGTTTCGACTGGCACGCCGGCCTCAGCCACCGCTTCGCGCAACACCGTCAGGGGGAACGTCTCCTCGCGAAACATCTGCCGCGAGACGTAGATACTCGACACGGTGAACTTATCGAGCAGCTCGGGGACGGCATTGTAGTGGTCGATGTCGGCGTGCGAGAGAATTATGGCGTCGATGTGCGAGATTCGCCGCGACCGCAGGTACGCTTCAATCGACCGCGCGCCCGCGCGCGGCGAGCCAAGCCGGCCGGCATCATACAACCACACCTGGCCATCGGGCAGCTCCAGCACAACCGCCGAGCCGTGGCCCACTGAGACGAATCCGCACACGAGCTCCCGCTCCGCCGATGTGGACTGACTTACGGCCGCATACACCACGGTAGCGCCGATCCATGCCCCCGCCCACAACAGACTCCGACGGTGTGAAATCCATTTCGGCGTCAACAAGGGCAAAGCAAGCAGCGCGTAATACACGTAAAGCCAGCCCGCTGGAGGGCCCGCGACCCACAGGTGACTTCCCGGCACTCGCGCCGCCGCATCGATCGACCACTCGATCACACCCAGGTTGAAATCGCAAACGGCGCCAGACAACGCGCCCAATGGCGGCAACAGCCAACCGAACGCCAAGATGGCAAACCCCGAGACCATTGCAATCAGGACCGGAATCCATAGCACAACATTAAGCACGAGCGCCGACAGCGACACGATGTGGAACTGGCGAGCCACCAAGGGGGACGTGACGAGCCAGATCATCAGGCCGGCGAAAGCGAGTGCTCCGACGTTTTTTCCCACCGCGCGCGACGCGCGAACCGGCCACGGACGCGTGACGCGAATCAGCCGCGTGAGCGCGTCCTCACGGCGGCGCTGCGGCCAGCAAGGCCCGAGCGCCATGAGCGTCGCCACCGAGAGGAATGAGAGCTGTGTCCCGGTGCGAAACAAATCCGCCGGGTTGAGCGCGAGCACCACGATCGCCGCCAGCGCCAGCGAGTTCGCTCCCAATCGACCGCGACCCAGATAGGTAGCGCCGCAAACCGCCCACACCAGCACCGTCGCGCGCAGCGCCGGCGGCTCGGCGTCGGTCAACAGTGCATACGACAGTGTGATTACCGCCACTGCAACAAGTGCCGGCCCGCGGGGAATCCACCCCGTGCGAAACGCCTTGAAGAGCACATACGCCAAAATGCCGACGTGCAGCCCGGAGATCGACAGGATGTGCACGGTTCCCGTGACGAGGAATTGATTCTGCACCTCGTCGTCGAGCTGCTCGCGCGTCCCGAGCAGAACGGCGGCGGCCAGTCCGGCGCGCTCGTGCGACAACGTGCCCCATAACAGCCGGTCGCCGGCGCTGCGGAGCTTGCCCAGCGCACGGCGCACGGAATACGCCGGCGCGGTCTCCACCACCTGCACGCAGTCGGGATGATCGACGCGAATCGCCGCCAGCTCCCGGTCGCCGCGGCGGTGCCAGGCGAAGTCGAACTCCCCCGGGTTGCCCGGGGGCGGCGGGGCCTGAAGCTGGCCTACGACGCGCAGCCGGTCGCCGGCCTGAACGCCCAAGAGCGAGCCATCGACCATCAGAGTGGCGCGGCCATCGACCGTTCGCCAGAAGTCGCCGTCGCGCATGGCCGTTGCACGAACGCGAAGCATCGTGTGCGCGCTCTGGGCAACCGAACGCAAGGGATCGGGCGGCGGGGCAGGGCGGCGGCGCGGGCCGGAGAGGGCGACCACCTCCAAGCACACCGGCTGCGGCAGTTCGCGTGCAAAGCGGCCAATGTCATTCGCCGCAAAAAGCCGCCAGTGCAGGTGATGCCGCAAGCCGCCGCAAGCCGCGACTGCTAAAAGCAAGGCGGCAATCGCGAATCCGGCCCGCCAAAATCTGGGTGGCGCAATCGGCTTGGGTAACGCGTCTGGCTGCGGTGGCACGGTCGCCGCGGCGACAAAGGGCGTGATTCGCCCATCCAGAATGAACCATGCCGCTAGCGCCATTGCCCCTATGGCCAACCAGACTGCAACAGGCGCCGGCATATGCCGATCGACAACAATTCCGGCGGCCAGCGCCACGGCGACGATCATCAACGGCTGCGACTCCGTAGCCCGACGCACGCCTCGGTCGGCCTGTTTGATAAGCGCTCTCGGCGGCCTGGCCGCGGGAGCCGCGATGGCATGCGTCGAGCTTTCGATTTCAGCGCTCAAAGTTCACACGGCGTTGATGCCGATTGAGGGGCAAACGTTGCCGAATGTAGTTCATCCGCGCCTGCGATTCCAGCTTCTCTGTCACATTTCCCATAACTTGGGCGGAAGTCAGTAGGCGTTGCTCAGTAGCCGAACTCGCCAGAGTTCGGGGCGCCTGAATTCTGGCGAATTCAGCAATCGCAACCCGACGCGTAAGCGAGGCCGAATCAGCCGGTTCCTCGCTCACGCTTCGGGTTACCTAGTTGCCGTTTGCCTGATCGACCGCTAGATTGCCGTAATTCGCCTGAAGGGAACTCAAGCGATGCAACCCGACGACGACTCCGCCGAAACCAAACGACTGCTCGGTGCCATTCAGGCGGGTGAGCGGGGGGCTTTTGACCTGCTGTTCGCCTGGCACCGCGGCTACCTGATCGACGCGATCCGCTTCCGGATCGATCCTCAACTCCGCGGCCGCGTCGACGCCTCCGACATCGTACAAGAGGCCCAACTGGAGGCCTACCGCCGGCTCGACAACTGGTTCCAGCGGCGGCCGATGCCGTTTCGTCTCTGGCTCCGAAAAACCGCCCAGGAGCGGCTGCAAAAGGCGCGTCGCCGCCACCTGCGGGCCACCGGCCGAGCCGCCAGCCGCGAGGTTGACCTTCCGGCGCGGTCCTCGCTGGTGCTCGTCAAACACCTGGCCGCTCCCGGTCACAACCCCGATCAACATGTGGCCAATCAAGAACTGGCCGAGCGCGTGCGATACTCGCTTGCGAAGCTCAACGAGGTCGATCGCGAAGTGATTTACATGCGGATCTTCGAGGGGCTTGCGCACGACGAGATCGCCGCCGTGCTCGACATCGAGCCGGCAGCGGTCCGCAAGCGCTTCGGCCGCGCACTGCTTCGCCTCCGCAGCGAGCTAGTCCGTGGAAAAGGCTCCGAGGATTTTCATGACTGACTTCAATGTAGTAGGCACACTCCGTGTGCCGTCCCACTGGCAAGGAACACCGATGAACACAGACGAAGACGGATGAACACAGATACGACCAGCGACTTGGCATAGCTCATCGCTGCCGAGACTTTGTGTGTAATACAAATTCTGAACTTCCTTTTGAGAATAAGTTTCTGAACAGAAGGACGCGAAGATAACGAAGAGCTGGTTGCGGCCGTTGGCCTCCTTCGTTTCCTTTGTTTGCTTCTGTTAATTCGTCCTTTGTCCTTCGTAATTCGTACTTCGTACAATGCCTTCGATTACCACCACCAACGTCTCACGCTCGCCCGACTCCCGCCTGGCCCAAGCCGTAGACGAGTTCCTTGCGCGGCGGGCGGCAGGAGATGATCCGTCGGTCGCTGATTTTGTCGAGCGTTATCCGGACATCGCTTCGGTACTTCCCGATGTCTTTCAGGCGCTCGATGCACTAACTGCGATGGACGACGAGCCCGACTCGTCGGATGTGGCCGTGGCACGCTCGCGGACCCTGGGCGACTATCGCCTGATCCGCGAGCTCGGCCGCGGCGGCATGGGCATCGTCTACGAGGCTGAGCAGCTCTCGCTCGCCCGCCGCGTGGCCTTGAAGATCCTGCCGTTTGCCGCGGTGCTCGACCCGCGGCACCTGCAGCGATTCAAGAACGAGGCGCTCGCCGCCGCGCATCTCGATCATCCGAACATCGTCGAAGTCTACGCCGTCGGTTGCGAGCGCGGCGTGCACTTCTACGCCATGCGCTACATCGAAGGCCAAACGCTGGCCGAAGTGATTGAAGCGCTCCGTTTAGCTGCCGCCGGCACGACAGGTTCAGCAGTCGGCGGTACGCCGACTTTGGAGTGCGGGGACTCGTCCCCGCTTTCTTTTTCCAAGGGTGATGGACCGAGAGAAGATGCAACCCTGTCTGAAAAAGAAAGCGACGACAAGGCGTCGCACTCGAAGGACACCCTCGCCGCCGCGCTCACGACACTTCGTACGCAGCGGCCCAAGGACTTCTTTCGCCGCGTTGCCGAGCTTGGCATCCAAGCGGCCGAAGGCCTCGACCATGCACACCAAATGGGCATCGTCCACCGCGACATCAAGCCGTCGAATTTGATGATCGAGTGTAGCCGTCTCGCTCCGCGAGATGGAGCACGCGGAAAGGCGAACAACGAAACACCAATGTCTCATCACGCGGAGCGTGATAACTACACGTCTCTGAATCCTGAACCGCGCCTGCCCGCCGCGGCGGGAACCCTGAACCCTGCGAAGCTCTGGATCACCGATTTTGGCCTCGCCCGTATCGAATCCGATGTCAGCTTAACGATGACGGGCGACCTTATCGGCACGCTCCGCTACATGTCCCCCGAACAGGCCGAAGGCAAGGCCACGATTCTCGACCACCGCACCGACATCTACTCCCTCGGCATCACACTCTACGAGCTGCTCGCGCTGCGTCCGGCGTTTCCGTCCCAAGACCGTCAAACGCTGCTCAAGCAAATCGCCAAAGATCAGCCCGCCGCCCCGCGCAAACTCAATCCATTGATTCCGGCCGACCTGGAAACGATCATTCTTAAAAGCATCGCCAAGGATGCCGCCGAGCGGTACCAATCGGTCGGCCACTTAGCTGACGATCTCCGGCGCTTCGTCGAGCAAAAGCCGATCAAGGCCAGGCCCCCAACTTTCCTGCAACGCGCGGCAAGGTGGTCGCGACGACATGTGCTCTGGCTCTCCGGCTTAGCCGCGGCGCTAGGTGCGATCACCGCCGTTCTCACGAGTGCCTTGATACTACTGTGGCAAGCTAATCACGAAACACACAGCGCCGTCGAACGAGCAAACAAAAACGAGAAAGTGGCACTCGTGCAACGGAAGCTTGCCGAGAAAAGTGAGCAGTCAGCTTGGCAACTGCTCTACGCCAGCGAAGTCGCAGATACCTTCCGAACGTTGGAGTTGAGCGACTCACGGCGCATTCGATCATTCCTTGAACAGTTCGGAAACAAGAGATCCATCAACATCGCACGCAGCTTCGAATGGCACTACTTATCGGCTCACGGTAATTACGAGCCGGTCGCGCTGGTAGGTCATGAACATGACGTGTATCACGTTTCATTCTCACATGATGGGCGCCTCATTGCTACGACTAGCAAGGATGGTACTGCTCGAATCTGGAACTCCTCAACAGGAACTTTGATCCATACATTGATTGGTCACACGGGCGAAGTGAATAACGCCGAGTTCTTATCGCAGTCAACAGAGCTAGTGACGGCGGGAGACGACGGAACCGTGCGGTTTTGGGACGTTGAAAGCGGTCGCCATTTACGCTCGTTCGAGGGCCACACAGACTCTATTCTGTCTCTCGCAGTGGCTCCCGGGGAGCGGTGGATAGCTACCGCAGGCAAAGGGGGTGACTTGCGGCTCTGGGATCTGAAAGCCGGTAACCACCGAGTCACCAGCAGCAGTCAGGCGCATATTCTCTGCCTGGCGTTTCACCCCAGCGGCGAAGCGATTGCAATCGGCACGCAATCAAGAGCGCTGGAGATTTGGAGCGCCCCTGAGTTGCAGCGCGTGAAGCATCTGCAATGTGATGCAGCGGTCTATGGTCTCTCGTTCCTCCCCACGGGCAAAATGATCTCTGTCGCACTGGCGCACTTCTCAGTGCAGGTCTTAAACTGGCCGGAGCTACAACCCGTTGTTGGACTATTTGAACCAGACGCGTGCGCTGTTGGTTCTTTGCCGAACGCACGGGGAGTTGTAGCGGGCAGTATGCGAGGTCGGCTCACTTTATGGGAATACCCGTGGATGCCTAATCAGGCTTTGCGCCCCTCACGAATCTACGCGCATAGCAATCGCATTTGGTGCGTAGCGGCGTCGCCCGTGGACCACCGTATCGCCACCGCCAGCGCAGATCGCATCGCCAAGGTTTGGCATCCGTATGTCGCTCGCCCCCGTCGACTTTATGTTCCACATGCGGTGCGCCAATTACATTTCAGCGATTCACGTACTTTGGCCGTGACGAGCAAGGATGGGGAAGGATGGCGTTGGAATCTACGAACAGGCGATTTACTGGCTGAGTTTCTAAAGCCGGCTGAAGCGGAGGTTACGGAGGACCGCCAATTCTTGTACGACCGCCGAGCCAATGGTAGCGTCTCTGTTCGAAATGTCGCCGACCATCAGGCCGTCTGGAATCACCAACATGTACTCGATCCCCAATTAACGCCGTTCGGCCGGTCACGGGACTCGTCCACCTTCGTTTTCGCAACACTGGTTTTTAAGCAGTCCGGACGGTTCGAGATCTATGATTCTGCCTCTGGAACGAGGTGCTTCACGATACCAGCTCACAACAGTCCGCGTTCAGTTGTCTTTTCTCCGGACTCGCGAGTTGTGCTGCTGCATTCCGATGGAGAACTGGCAATTCTTGACCTCAACAGTGGCAACGTGCGGCGACCGGATGCGCTCCAGCGTGCGAAGTGGCGGAGCGCACTATTCAGCCCTGACGGTCATTGGCTGCTGCTCATCGATCTAATGGGCCATGCTCATCTTTTGAGTTTTCCCAAGCTGAAAACTGTGGCATCAATCGACGGTGTGACTTTCGAGAGCGCAACCTTTTCGCCTGACGGGCACTTAATTGCCCTCGGCTCGACCGATGCGAGTATCATGCTCTGGCAGATTGCAACCAAGCGAACAATCGCTGTACTAGAAACTGATAGGGAAATGACCATTGAGGCGATCGCGTTCTCGCCCGATTCAAGGACGTTGGCAGCCGGCGGATGGAATCCGAAGGCCGGCGGCACTGGCTTGGCTTACGTCTGGTCGTCCGAACCGGGAATCGAAAAACCATTCGAAAACCCGTGGCAAAAGACTCTCGGTCCGTGAAGGCTCCGCGATCCTTTTGAATCAGCGTAGATCGCGGTAGTGCGATTAATCGCAACCAGAACGTACCCTTTGGGTAGCGCTGGGCTTCCCGCAATACGTCGGCGTAACCGCGTGTCGGCGCTCTCGTCACCGCCGCGCATTCTTACGGCTTTCTGCAAAATTGTCGCGTCTCCTACTTTCTCGGTCACATCCGCTGGGCTCTGGGCGGAAGAACCATAGCACCTGAGGCTAGGTCAATTCATCGTTCGTTTATGCCAAAGGCGCAATTGTCCTGAGCGCGATGAGTTGGAGCCCACGGGCCGTCTTCTTGAAAGGTGTGACCGCTAATGAGCTACAGAAACGCCTGGGTTGTGCTCCTGTTTACATGCACCCTTTGTCTTCATGTTCGTCAAGCGCCGGGGGCCCTCTTTATCAATGTAGCCGGCACCATTGAGTCCGCGGGAATCCTGGGCCTGCGTCCCGATTATTTTGACACTCCCCTCCATTGGTCTGGCGAGCGCCTCGATGAACTCGTGACATTTGAGGACGGCGGACGTGCGATATTCCGTGTGGGCGGATCGGTGATACACAATCTCGGATTCGTTGCCAACGAGTTCGACTTGGATAGCAAACTATCTATCGCCGGCCTACCGCAAGATCTCACGGGCGGAGTGGGCCATTTGGTTTCGAGGATTCGCTCTTCTAGTCAAATCCATTTGACGGAGGCCGACTGGCACCCCTTATACGGCTTTTACGCCTTCCTGGCCGCCGTTGACTTCGATGTAAGGGGTGTGTTGGCTGCCGGCGACGAGATCACAATCCGTGTTTCTGGCCAGTATTATGATAATCCGTTGAATCCTGTCGTCACGGACGCTCATGGAAACGTAGTAGGCGCCGCCGCGGAGTGGATTATCAATACGCCCGGCCCTTTTGAACGCTCGTTGCATTATGACTCCGCGCGTTTTCCTGGCGCGACGTTTATGGACGCGGGAATTTCGTTTACCATAACTCGGGGCGTCGGAGTGACAGAAGAATCATGGGTTTCCTTCACCGACCCGGGGATCTCCATGCGAGTTGCGGCGGTCCCCGAACCGTCCGCTGGCATAGGCTGGATCGGCGCGTGCATCGTTGTTGCGTTTGGCCGCTTTTGGCCCACCTTCGCCGAGTGGCGCAATTTGCGGCGCAAGAGTTTCAAGTAGGTCAGCCACCCCTGTGCCTGACGCGTACGGGGTATGGCCTGCTCCCCAAAATCTGATCCAGATGTTATGAGAGTCTCATCGCCCCAGCAGGGCAAGGAGATTCTCGATGAAACGGAAGCGACACACACCGGAGCAGGTCATCCGCAAGCTTCGTGAAGCCGAGGCGATGCTCTCGGCGGAGAAGGCGATCGACCGCACCCATCGGTCTTTCGCAATGACGATGCCAACCTGTTTGCCGGTTTCGAGGCCGATGATGGGAACGTTGCCATCACTAATGGCCAGGAAGCGGCCGTCTGGAGAGATCGCCGTGGCACGGTAGTGGCTGCGCCGAACGCTGGTGACTTTGTTTGATGCTGTGTCGATGACCCGCACCTGCCCGCCCGCAATGCTGAGCGTCTTTCCATCTGGGGACAGGGCCGCGTCTTCAGCGCCTATGCCCCTTCACCGGCCGAAACTTGCTTCTCCGTCGACAAGTCCCAGACCTCATACTTGCCGTCGTGGCGTATCCATGCCAGGAATCGCCCGCCCGGCGACAAGGCGGGAAAGGGGCGCTCGCGAGCTCCTGCCGTAGTAAACGACTTTTGCTCCGCACCCGTCTCCACGTCCCACACCTTGACGGTCCCGCCCTGATCTGCCGCGAGGAGAGACTCTCCATCGGCGGTGAACATCAGTGCTCGGACTTGTGCGGAGTGCCCAGTGATCGTCTTGCGGAGCTTCATGCCCTTAGGAACCAACTGCCAAATCTTGATCGTCTGATCTTCACCGGCGGTTGCAAGAAGGTCGCCGCGGCGGGATATGGCAATAGCCAGAACCATTCCTTTGTGGGCGGTGAATTCCGTGGCAGATGTCGGGATGGGTCGGTCGTAAACCGTCCTCAGATACCAGGCTCCGCCCACACCTGCCAACAACACGAACAGCAAGAACGTTCGCAGGCTGAATCGAAATCGCGGTTTGAAGCGCAAACGCACGGCCGTTTCCTCCGTACTCGTTAGCTGCCTTCCAATCCTCCTGGGTGTCCGCGCATGGTAACACAATTCGTGCCTAGAGCGAACTGGAGGCCTGTTGGCATTGGTACCTTCGCGCCAGCTTTCGTGTTGACCGGTTTGGGATCGGCCCGGAAGAGGGCGAGCCCCGATGCGGGCGAAAACTCAATGGCCAGGGGCGCAAGCCGGGCGCTAGCCCCTGGAACCATCGCAATAAAAATGGCCGAGCCCTGAAGAGGCGACACGGATACGAGGGAGAGCGCTCGCGCCGTGCGTTCCACGGGCACCTCGGGAACGAGGAAAAGCGCGACCTTTCTGACGACATCTGTATCGCTTCCGCGACACGTGCCTTGGCGGCTGTCTGCCGTTTAATAACGCCCATCACAAAGATTGCGGGCAATTCTCGCGAAATGGGTTCTCTCGTGTATGTTGGTATGCCAAGTGCATGCCCGCGGTTCGGCGCAAGCTGAAGCTTGGACTCCAGCACAAGCTAAAGCTTGAACTCCAACCGTAGGGCATACACTTTGCTTCCTCTCGCGGAGCGAGAGGGCTACACTTCGCGAGGACGATCATGAAACGGCTGGCGTTAGCACTTGTCGTGTTGGCCTTCGTCGCACTCGGGGGTAGGGCCGCCAGCGCAGATGACTGGCGTCTGTATCGCCATCATACCTACGGTCACTACGACTACCGCGACCACCAGCGGCTTCATGACGAGCTCGATCATCGGGCGTTTCATCGGGAGTTTGATCATCGCGAGGCCCATCGCTATCCGATGACCTGGCGGCAGCATGAGCGGCTGCACGACGCGCTGGACCACGATGCGTTTCACGATGAGCTGGATCATCGCAATTACCACCGTTACCACGACGTACCGCGGTATGCGTATGGGTATCCGGGTTATTCGACGTACCGGAGCTATTCGTATCGCCCGTATGGCGGTTACTTCAATCAGCCGTACGGCGTCACGAACTTTCGTCCCTACAGCTCCCGCTTTGGCCTCTCCTCGCCACGATGGGGCGTGATGTACAACATGGGCTATTGACCGAGAGGGTCAGAAGAGGCGAAGAGTCGCGGCCCCTTGGGCCTTGAGATGGTTTTTTCCTCTCGTCACCCAGTGCTGCGCACTGGGCTGTCGAGTTCACGGCCTTCAGCCGCCATTTCCTCTCGCGGCTTCGGCCGTGAGCTCAGCCGAACGGAGCGAGAGGTCTACGGTACGCGACGCAGAGCGTCGCGGCGTTCCGTTCCCACGGAGACCGTGGGAACGAGATCCTCTCGCGGAGCGAGAGGGCTACACTGGGGAGATGGGTACTCACTCCATTCCGCCATCCATCCCCAGCCGCATCAACAGCTCTTCAAACTGCTGCGCATACGTCTCGCTCGACGAGTGCACGTGCTCCCCTTCCGTGATGAACTTCATCTGGTCGTTGCAGCGGATGCCGTGCGATTGAAAGACGTCCTCGAACTCGCTCAGGTTCTGACCGTAGGCGATCAACAGCTTGTGCTCGTCAAACTGCACTTCCAGCGGGATGTGCGGGTTGAGGACGGCGATGCCCGTGCAGCCGTCGTTCACGAGCAGGTCCTCGTAGTCGTAAAGCGTGCTCTTGAGCACCGGCAGGTCGATGTGCTCGCGGTAGAGGTCGACGTGCCCGCGCGTGTCGCGGTTGTGGCTGGTCTCCAGCACGACGTCGACGACGTTGCCCAAGGGCTCGAGCAGGTCAAGGAACGTCTCAAACAGCTTCGCCGAAGTCGCCGCACCCATCAGCACCGGCACGCGCGTCTTCGACGGCTCATCGACGTAGAAGTCGTGGCGGAAGCCTTGACTGGGGACCACCTGCAAGTCGTACGAGGGACGGATGGCTTCGCTCAACACGAAGTCGCCATACCGCACGACGCCCAGGTGCGCCTCCAGCTCGTCCTCCGAGAGGTGCACGAAGCTGCTGGGTAACTGTGCGGGCGCTCCCTCGCGCAAAGCGTTGCGAAAAAAGCGTTTCAAAAAGCCCATTCGGCGACCTCGAAAGCGTTGTCCGCCTCAGTAGTAATTCAGTGTGTCTCTGTCTCGTGCAGCCACCCTTCCGGAGCATGAGACCGAGGCTGGGTCAGCGTCGGTCTCCGCCGTAAGGATCGCTGCGTATCGGGCGGGCAACTTATCTCAATGTCCGCTCGGTACCCAATCGTAGGTCACGCACTTCGTGTCCGGCTCGGCGACTTTCCGCAAAGGCCGCGTCCTTGTCCCGTAGCCGGCCATACAGCCGGAACATCCGTCGCCGCTGGCTTTTGGCGGCAGCGTAGCAGCGTAGGGTGGGCTCTGCCCACCAATGGATCCCGGTCCAATTCTCGGTGGGCATAGCCCACCCTACGTCTGGCTACCGAGGCGCGCAAAACACCGTTGGAAGTCTAGCACCAGCCAGATCGTGAGCTGCCTCGGCATCCCGTCGCGGACCATCGATTTTGCGCCCGAGATGCAAACCCTTGCTGGTTCCGCGGACCTTGCCTGCTGGCAGACGCAGCCCAATCGCGCTTGCCGCAATCGTGGCATTCGGGTACATGAACGCCGGCCTGAAAATCGACTCTCCGTCAGGAGCGCCCACGATGCGCAACCAGAAACGATTCGCGCGCTGCAAACTGCTGCCGTTCGCTGTGGTGGTTGGCTTGGTGGCCGCCGGCTGTTCCCGCCAAACAGACGCCACGTCGCCGCCACCGGTCAGGACGGCGATTCGCGCTCAAACCGAGCGCGAAACTTCGACCGCAGCTAAAGCTTCCGCAAGTCCCGCGAAGATCTCGGCCCAAGGCCACCCTAAAGAGACCTGGGACGCAATCTATCTGGGCGGGGTCAAAGTGGGCTATTGCCGCACCCAGACCAGCGACTTTGTCGAGGACGAGACCAAAGGGGTGCGCGTCGACAGCACCAATTCGGTCACCGTCAATCGCGCCGGCCAACGCTCGAAGCTCTCGATCGTTTCGACCAGCATCGAGACGCCGACGGGCGAACTGGTGCGCTTTCAAACGCGCCTGGATTCTGGGACGACGCCGACGGACTTCACCGGTCAAGTCGAAGGAAACGAGCTGGTCGTCGAAACCGTAACGGCCGGTAAAGCGACGACCGCCCGGTCGGCCTGGCCGGCCGCGGCGGGAGGGGTTCTGGCCATGGAGCAGTCGCTCTTGCGACAGCCGATGCGGCCCGGCGAGCGGAGGAAGCTCACAGGACTCATGGCGGTGCTCAACCAGCCTGTGGCAATGGAGCTGGTGGCTGATAAGTATGAGTCCACCAGGCTGTTGCAACATAGCGAGGACCTGTTGCGCATCGAGTGCCGCGCCCTTCTGCCCGACGGCCAGCCGATCGTCGAGCGGTTGTGGGCCAACCGCGACGGAGTCATCCTGCGGCGGCAGATCGACGCCCTGGCGCAAGAGACCTATCGTACGACCCAGGAGATCGCACTGGCGGCTTTGGGCCAGGCGAAGTTTGACTTGATGCTCGACACCACCGTGCCGGCGGACCGGCCGCTCGAAAACCCACACGCCACGCGGCGAATCCGCTACCGGCTGCACTTAAAGACGAACGACCCCGCGCAGATATTCGCCAATGGCCAGCGGCAGGAAGTGATACCGCTCGACACGCGTACGGCTGAGGTGATCGTGTCGGCTGTGCGCCCCCAGGCCCCAGGCACAAGCGGGCAAGCTGTGGCGCCGGCGACGTCCACGGCAGCGGGTGGCCCGCCATCGAGCATACCGCCGAAAACGAGCCCGCCGACAGACGATGATCGGGCGCCGAATAACCTCATTCAAAGCGACAACCCCAAAATCGTCACGATGGCGCAATCGATCGCACCGGACGAGGCGGACGGCTGGCAAGTCGCCAGGAGGCTGGCCGAGGCGGTCAAGCGGCACATTCGTCGGCCGAATTACTCGCAGGCCTTCGCCAGCGCCGCCGATGTCGTTGAGCACGCCGAAGGAGACTGCACTGAGCACGCCGTACTGCTGGCGGCCCTCTGCCGGGCGCGCGACATTCCGGCACGCGTCGCGATTGGGCTGGTGTACGTCTCAGCCGCGCAGGGTTTCGGTTACCACATGTGGAACGAAGTCTGGATCGACGGCGGCTGGGTGGGACTCGACGCGACGCTTGACCGGCCGGCCATTGGCGCGGCGCATTTGAAGCTCGCCCATTCGAGTCTTCAGGGGACCACGGCCTTCAGCACGTTCTTGTCGCTGGCGCAGGTAATCGGCCAATTGAAGATCGAGATTCTGGAAGTCGAATGAGGGTGTGCCACGGCTCGCCGCGGCGACCCACTACCGATTTCGGCGAGCGGGGCGATATAAGTCCCCGGATGGCGCGGATTGCCACACTTACTCGGTTTGCGTAATTCGACAGATAGGTGTTACACTGAGCAACCAGTTTGCCGCCGGTACTGCTCCTTCCACTGACATTACCGCCAAAAGACAGCAATGGCCACGACTTCGACGGACTTCGAGACTTTGCTGGAGCGACTGCGCTTGGGCGACGAAGACGCGGCCTGGGAGCTGGTCTGCGAATATGGCCCGCATGTGATGGCGGTCCTTCGTCGCAGGCTGAAGAGCCAGATTCGCGCCCGCATCGACTCCCAAGATCTCGCGCAAGCTGTTTGGAAGTCGTTCTTCCTGGGCATTGGCGACATGGCGGAGATTCGCTCGCCGGAGCAGCTCATGGCGGCGTTAGTCCGCCTGGCGCAGTATAAGCTGTGGGACGCCTATCGAGACCAACTCTACACGGCGTCGCGCGCCGCTCACCGAGAAAAGCGCTTGACGCCGCATAACGAGGATGGGGACCAAATCCCAGGCCGGGAGGGAACTCCCAGCCAATTCGCCATCGCGCGCGAGCGATGGCAACAAATGCTCAGCGAGCGATCACCAGAGCAACAGGAGGTGCTCCGCCGTCGCATGACAGGCGAATCGTTTGAGGCCATCGCCGGCTCGCTGGGGATCAGCGCGCGGACGGCGCGTCGCGTCGTTGGCGATTTGTGGCGAGAACATTGCCATGACGAAGCGTAATTGGACTCCTTCCGCGGAAACCATGCTCCAGGACGGCCACAGGCCGCCTGGCCGCGATCGCGGCGTACTCAGCGAGATCAGGGCCGAGTGGAGCGTCGGGCACAAGCCTGATGCCCTCGGCGCCCTGGCGGAGCATCCAGAGCTTGCGCAGAAGAAGAGCATTGTCCTGGAGCTGGCCTACGAAGAGTTTTGTCGGCGCGAGGAGTCGGGCGAAGAGATCGACGTCGAGCGGTTCTGCGAACGCTTTCCGCTCCACAAGACGTCCGTCCGCCGACGCCTGCAAGTGCATCAATTCGTCGAGCGCGAGCTTGCTCCTCCCAAGGTCCCGGCGCGCTGGCCCTCTCCACCGCAAGAGTTCTGCGGCTTCGAGTTGCTCGAAGAAATTGGCCAAGGCGCCATTGGCCGCGTGTACCTGGCCCGTCAGGCCGCACTGGGCGATCGGACCGTAGTTCTGAAGGTGTCGCGCGGCGGCAGTCGCGAGGCCCATTTACTCGGTCGGTTGCAGCACGCCAACGTGATCCCGGTCTACTCTGTCGTAGACGACGGCGAGAGTGGTTTGACCAGCGTCTGCATGCCGCTGTTGGGCCTGGCGACGTTCGAGGATGTGTTGGATGAGATCGCCTCCTCGGTGGCGCGGCCACAGACCGGCGCCGTTTTCGCCGAAACCGTCCGGCGGCTGAAAGGCGAACCACCCGCAGATGCGGCGGAAGTCTGGGCCTGGCTGCGACGGCAATCGTTTGTGAACGCGTTGCTCGTCCAATTCGCCCAAGTGGCCGATGCACTGGCATATCTCCATGCCAAAGGAATCTGCCATCGCGATCTCAAGCCGTCGAACATCCTGTTGACCGACGACGGCCGGCCGATGCTCCTCGATTTCAATCTTTCGGCCGAATTGGCCTCGTCGGAAGGCCGCATGGGCGGCACGCTCCCCTACATGGCCCCAGAACAGGTCAAGGTGATGCTGGGCCGGCCCGCGGACCCACTCGACGCACGCGCCGATGTGTTCTCGATGGGGGTCATCCTCTACGAAATGCTGGCCGGAACGCTGCCGTTCGGTCCGGTTTCGAAGAATCTGTCGCTGGAGCGGTCGGGGACCCAGCTTTTGGAGCAGCAGGTGCGGGGAGCGGATTTGGCCAAATTGCAAAAAGCGGGGGTCGATCGGGCTATCGTCGCCCTCGTTGGACGCTGCTTGGCGTTCCACCCGCACGACCGGTTCCCGAGCGCCGAGGCTGCCGCCGTGGCGATCCGTCGCGCATTGCACCCTGTTTCACGGGCAAAGCGCTGGGTGCGGACGCACCGGCTAGCTACCGCGGTGGTCGGGGTATTGCTGGCGGCGGCCTTGAGCTGCGGAGGCGCGTGGCTGTCGCTGCGAAAGCCCTATCACGAGCGGCTGTTTGTCGACGCTCAGGCGGCTGTTGAGCGGGGCGAACTGCAGGCGGCAATCGTCGCCTTTGAGGAGGCAACAGCGGCCGAGCCGGAGTTCGAACCGGCGTTGCTGGGCCTCGCTCGCTCGCGCGTCGCGTTGGGGGATTACATTTCCGCAAGCGAACACTATCAACAGCTTTACGATCGAACGGGCGAGCCGCGATACTTGGCGAGCATGGGATATTGCATGAACCTGATGAGGAGCCATAGGGACGCGATCCGCAGTTACGATCATGCAATTGCTGAAGGTTATAAGAACGAAGCGGTTTTGAACAATCTTGGCCACAGCCACCTCAGCCTGGGCACTCTTCCATTGGCCCGGACGCATCTCAATTCGGCGCTACGAGTGAATCCTCATTACCGACCTGCGCTCTTCAATCGCGCCGTGCTCGAATTGCGATGGGCCGCCGCGCAGAAATCGAAAGTCGGTGAGACAGCGCTGCGCGACATTGAATTGGTCATCGAGCAAGCGCCAGGCTTCGGCAACCTCCATTACGTTGCGGCCTGCATTTGGTGGCTCTCTGCGGCGCCGGATCGCCTTAAGAAAACTCTTGACCACTCGAAAAGTGCAATTAATCTCGGAGTACGGCCCACACAGTTCGAGCAGGGCCCAGTTTTTATGTTGCTTCTTAAGGACGAGAGGATGCAGCGAGTGCTGAAGCAACAGCCGCAACAAGCACTAGCAGCCGAGCCTCCAGCCATTCTTGATCCGGATACCCCGTAGCGCGGCCTTGTGCCTCTCCGCGGGACTCTGTGGCCGACTTCATGCCATTCTTGATCCGGACGGCGCCGGCTCATTTTTTTCCATTTTCTTAGGAGAAACCGGAAAATTTTTGTCCGGTTTCTCGCCCGTTTCGCTACATAGCCGTCGGGTAGCCATCCGGTAGTTTTCTGTCCCGTCGCCGCCGAACGCTCGCTGTACGCGGGCCGGCTACCTGTTTCGCGGCGGCCAAACCCGTTTGAGGTATCGCAATGCGCTTTTTTCTGAAACATCTGGTTCCGGGCAGCGCCCGTGGTCGTACCCTGCGGATCCGCAACTCCAGACGGTTATCATTCGAGCGGCTCGATTCGCGCCGGTTGCTCGCCGCCGATGTCGGTGAACCGGTCGAAGAGACCGCCTATGTGGCGCCGGCAGAGGACGGCGCTGATTCGCCGCTATGGGGATCCACCAGCAATGGCGGAACCGCCACAATGAGCAGCGACAGCGGCTACGGCGGCTACGGCTTCATCGCGCCGGAGATTTCGAACTTCGGTGGCTCTCAAGGAGGGCCCGACTTCTGGACATTCACCGGCTCAGTCCTTGACGACAAGAGCGTCGAAGGACTGCTCGTGAACTTCGGCAGTCTGCTGGCGGGTCAGAGCACCATGGTGCAAGCAGACGGAAGTTTTGAACTGTCGTTCACATTTCCCGAAGGTACCATCGGTTGGGTGACCGCGACCGTAACGGATTGGGATGGAATTACATCAGAAGAGGTGATGTTCTACGTTGGATAGGGGTAATCCAGTGCCAACCATCCTTCTGGTCTGGGAGCTGGGGGGCGGTCGAGGGCATCTCGGCCCCCTCCGGCAACTAGCCGAGCGGCTCATCGACCGCGGTCACCACGTGGTTCTCGCCTCGAGAAACGTGGTGGCCGCGGGCGAGCTGTTCGCCGGCTTGCCGGTCGGCTTGTTTGCTGCACCGTTTTGGCCGGGGACGCCCAGCTACGCCGTATCGCCGGTCCGGTCCTTCGTAGACATTCTGCACAACGTGGGCTTCGGCTCGCAAAAAGACCTGTCTGCCCTGGCTTCGGCCTGGCTGTCGATTTATAAGGCGGTTCGGCCCGATGCCGTTGTTTTCGACCACAGCCCGACGGCCTTGGCCGCCTCGTACGCGATTCCCACACGGCGGATCCTGCTGGGGACTGGCTTCGCCTGTCCTCCGCCGGGGCGGGAAGCGGAGGATTTGCGAATCTGGCTCGGGGATCGGCGCGAGACCACGAACCCTTCCGCGGTGCTCGATAACCTCAATGCATTGCGCAAGTCGCACCGCTTGCCGCCTTTGGAGTCGGTGGGCCAACTGTTTGCCGAGGTCGATGCGACCTTATTGGCCACTTTTCCGGAGTTGGATCACTTCGGCGCTCGCGAGTCGGGGCAATACGTCGGCGTTTTCCCGCTCCCGCGCGGCGCGACGCCGCAGTGGCACGGCGACACTCGGCCCCGAGCGTTCGCGTATCTTAAGCCCCACAAGCTGGTGGAAGGCGTCGTGGCGGAGCTGACCCGACTCCGGGTGGCCACTATCCTCTACACCGGCAGCGGCGATCCCGCAGTCGCGCGGCAGTATGCGACCGACTTTGTGCGCGTGTCGCCGGTGGCCCTCGATCTGCAAACAGCCCTGGCAGAGACCGATTTCGCGGTCCTCAACGGAACCCACGCGACGACCGCGGCGGCCTTGCTCGCCGGCAAGCCAACGGTTCAGTTCCCGCTGCTGTTGGAACAATGGGTCCTGGCGGAGCGCGTGGCGGTGCTGGGGGCGGGCCTGGTGGTGCCGGCCAATCGTGCGCAATCGCTGCCGGAGAGCTTGCGGCGGACTGCGGCAGGTGAGGGGAGCGACGGCGCGGCCGCTTTTGCGGCCACGTACGCCGGATTCGACCGGCAGGCGAGCGTCAACGCGGCCGTGGACTCCATCGAGTCCGCCATTCGCACGTAACGCCGCTGCCATCCGTTGAAAAGACGGCCCAAGCCTCGTGCGTCTCCGATGCAAGGAGGTCTCCGTAACACCTTAGAACCCAGTTAGTTATGGTGATTCTGCAACCGCTCGGTGGCGATGTGATAGTCAACCACAAAAACTTTCTTATTATCTTTGTCCGCTTTCCGTCCGGTTTCGCTACCTAGCCCATCGAGGAGGACATTTCATCACCCTTCTGGCACAGGATAGGGGCCTGTCCGGAGATCAACATGCAATTCCGTTTCTTTTCATTGAGCGACGAGGCGGGGCTGGACCTGGTTGGCGAAATTGACGTCACCGGCGTCTTCTCCGACGTCAAGGGCGCGGTGGAGCAGCACTTCGAAAATGTCGTGTCTACGTTCGCCGTGCGGCAAGTTATTGTGCTCTGCACGAGCCTGGGCGACCCGCCGGGCCGAATTGTGGCAGCCGAGACTGTCTATGTGGCTCACTTGAGCGGGAAGGTAAAGCCACCACAACAGTCGCGGTCCTTGATCTGGCTGGTCGAGGAATCGGTGCCGAAACACTGAGGCGCTTGCGCGACGCTTCAGAAAAACGCGCCGCCACGCGCAAGCTCTATTTGCTGAGCTTGCCGCCCGGGGGTATCTTTCTATCCTGCGTTATCAGGTTCGCATCTTTCGACCGATTGCCGGCCTTCGTTTCCTTTTTTTCCTGCTGTTAATGTGCCTCCGCGGGACAGAACTGTGCACGATCAGCCTGTTACGAGCGCGCTGGCCGGCTTTCCTACGGTGATCCAGCTCCCTGTCCAATGGGGCGATATGGACGCGTACCAGCACGTCAACAACGTGGTCTACTTCCGCTGGTTCGAGTCAGCCAGGATCGCGTACCTGGAACAGATTGGCCTGAAGGACCTCTATCATACCGCCGGCCTCGGGCCAATTTTGGCGGCAATCACCTGTAACTACCGCCGCCAACTGGCCTATCCCGACACAGTGTCGGTCGGAGCCCGGATCAGCCGCATCGGGCGCACGAGCTTCGAGATGGAGCACGTCTTGTTCAGCACGCAGCAGCAAGCGGTCGTGGCCGACGGGAAATCGACGATCGTCACCTTTGATTATCGCCAACAGAAGCCAACGCCCGTGCCAGACGATATCCGGGAGAAGATCGAGGTGTTTGAGAAGCGGGCGTTTACCTGACGCGCTAAGCCTGACGCCTGCCACGCGGTGGGGACGCCGCGGCTCTGAACCGTTGGAGTTCAAGCTTTAGCTTGCCTGCACAGCCTGAAGGCTGAACTCCAACCCCTGAAACCCGCGACCTCTCACCCTCCCGACTCAAACCCCGGATACAGCGTCATCCCACCGTCGATGACCAGACTGACGCCGTGAATGTAGTCCGATTCGTCCGATGCCAGCCAGACGGCGGCATGACCCACCTCCTCTACCTCGCCGATCCGCTTGACGGGAATCAGCTTCAACAGCTCGTGATAGGCCTCCGGCGTGCTCCAGGCCGCCGTGTTGATCGGCGTGCGAATTGCCCCCGGAGTGATGCTGTTGACTCGAATCTTCAAGTGAGCCACCTCCTGCGCCAGGCTCTTCATGAACAACATCACGCCTCCCTTGGAAGCGGCATAGTTCACATGACCGCCCCAGGGAATGATTTCATGCACGCTGCTGATACAAATGATCTTGCCGGCCGCCCGCGAGATTCCTTCTCGCACTCCGCGTCGCTTGAACTCGCGCACCGCCTCGCGGGCACAGAGGAACTGCCCCGTGAGGTTCGTGGCGAGGACGCCGTTCCATTGTTCGAGGGTCATGTCCTCAAAGCGGGCATCCATCTGATGCCCCGAGTTGTTCACCAGGATATCGATGGTGCCAAACTGGTCGCACATCCGGCGAATCATCGCCTGTACTTCGTCTTCCTTCGATACGTCGCACTGGTGGGCAACGGCACGGCAACCGTAGCGCTCGATCTGAGCGACCGCGTCCACGGCGCCTTCCTTCCGCGAGCGGTAATTCACGACCACATCCGCCCCGGCCATTCCCAGCGCAATCGCGATCCCCTTGCCAATGCCCGACGAGGCCCCCGTAACCAGCGCTTTTTGTCCACGCAGCGGCTTGGCGATGGCGTAGGTAGGCTGTTTGATTTCGCTCACATCGCCGGGCAGCGGATTGGGCATGAGTACGTCCTCCAAGTGCTCTGACAGAAGGCGGGCATTATAACAGACCGGCTACACGTGGTCGCGTCTCTCCGAGACGCGATGCGAGTCTCGGAGAGACTCGCCCACGTGAGAGACGCGGCCACGTGATAGACACCCGCCATTCGCAGAACTAAACTACCGATTCGCGTCAGCCTGGAATGGTTCCGGTCTCTGAGCGCCTGGCCTGTGAGGTTTGCCATGAATCGCATCTGCTGCCGCTGGCTCACGTTGTCGTCGTTGATCGTTTGCACCCTGGCGATGCACTCGATTAACTGCGCGCGCTTGGCTGCGGCCGAAAACAACCAGAACGTTCTGACGCTAACCCTCCGCTCGCGCACCGCCAGCGACTCAAACGGCGACAGCTTCCGCGTTACATTCACGCCGGCCGAATGGCGAGCCGATCAAACGGCCATCATCATCTGCGACATGTGGGACAAACATTGGTGCCCCACCGCTTCGGCTCGCGTGGCAGAAATTGCCCCGCGGATCGATCGATTCGCCGCCGCTTGCCGCGAGCGCGGGGCACTTGTCGTTCATGCTCCGAGCGAGTGCATGGACTTCTACGCCGACCACGCCGCTCGCAAGCGCGCTGCGGCAATCGCCAAAGTCGCCAACCTGCCCGAAGGAATCGATACCTGGTGCAAAAGCATCCCCGCGGAGGAGCAGGGAAAATACCCGATCGATCAGAGCGATGGCGGCTGTGATGCTGTAAACCCGCCCAAGAGTCATCAGGCCTGGTCGCGGCAGATCGACGCCATCAAGATCGACGAAAATCGCGATTACATTTCGGCCGTGGGAAGCGAGATCTGGAGCATTCTCGAGGATCGCGGCATCAAGAACGTCATGCTCTGTGGCGTGCACACGAACATGTGCGTGCTTGGCCGCCCATTCGGCCTGCGGAACATGAGCCGCTTCGGCAAGAACACGGTGCTCGTCCGCGATCTGACCGACACAATGTACAGCCCCAAGGCGTGGCCCTATGTCAACCACTTCCGCGGCACACACCTGATCGTCGAGCACATCGAGAAGTACGTCTGCTCGACGATTAGCTCCGACCAGTTGCTAGACGAAGCGCCCTTTCGCTTCAAGGGGGACGTGCGGCCGCGAATCGTGATTGCCATCTCGGAGCCGGAGTACAAAACCGACGAGACGCTGCCGGTGTTCGCGGCCGCGGCGCTGGAAACGAGACTCGGGTACGATTGCGCGGTGCTGCAGGGTGACCCACAGAAGCATCAAATCCCGGGCCTGAGCGATGCGCTTGCGGATGCCGACTTGCTGTTGATCAGCATTCGGCGGCAGGCGCTGCCGGCGCGCGATCTGGCGGCGATTCGCCGGCATCTGGCCGCCGGCAAGCCGCTCGTCGGCATTCGCACAGCGAGTCACGCCTTCGACGCCCGCGGCAAGGGCAACGAGGGTTCCGCGCAGTGGCCGACGTTCGATCCTGAAGTGCTAGGCGGCAACTACACGGGCCACTTCGGCAAGACCGACGCGCCTGTTGTGAGCCTGGCCGACGGCGCGAGCGGGCATCCGGTCCTCAAAGACGTCACGCTGCCGTTTTCGTCCGGTGGCTCTCTATATAAAACGCGGCCATTGATGAAGACCGCGACACCGCTTTTGATGGGCTCGATTGCTAAGGCCCAGCTCGAGCCGGCGGCCTGGATCAACGTTTACGGCAAGTCGCGGATCGTCTACACCTCGCTGGGCCACGAGGACGACTTCAAGAACGACAGCTTCGTGCGGCTCTTGGCCAACGCGGTACAATGGTGTTTGGCGAAGTGAGACCGTATTTGGAGTGCGATGACTCGTCATCGCTTTGGATTTCAAATACGGTTCCACTAAACCACGGATTATGGCGTGCGAAACTGTTTGAAAAAGAAAGCGGCGACAAGTCGCCGCACTCCACATGCCCAAGGTTGGTCTGTTTATCCCCTGCTACATCGACCAGCTTTATCCGCAGGTGGGAATGGCGACCGTGGAGCTGCTCGCGCGGTTCGGCGTCGAGCTGGATTTTCCCCAGGCGCAAACCTGTTGCGGTCAACCGATGGCCAATGTCGGCTGCACGGCCGACGCGGAGCCGCTCGCTCACCGCTTCGTCGAAATCTTTGCGCCCTACGAATACATCGTGGCCCCCTCCGGTAGCTGCGTGGCGATGGTGCGCCACCACTACCATGAATACTTTCCGCCGGGGGGTCCCCGCGAGCGAGACTACGACCGCGTCCGCACAAAGACATTTGAGCTGACCGAGTTTCTCATCGATGTGCTCGGTGTGACTGCGATCGAGGGCGCTTTTCCGCACCGTGTGGGATTGCACCAAAGCTGCCATGGCCTGCGTGAGCTGCGGTTGGCCAGCTCGTCGGAACTGGTCGGGCGGCCCTACAATAAAGCCCGGCAGCTCTTGGCATCGCTCGACGGGATCGAACTCGTCGAACTGGCCCGCCCGGATGAATGTTGCGGCTTCGGCGGCACATTCGCCGTCAGCGAAGAGGCGGTAAGTTGCATGATGGGTCGAGACCGCATCCATGATCATCTGCAAGCCGGCGCCCAAGTGATGACCGCCAACGACATGTCGTGCCTGATGCACCTGGAGGGACTCATTCGCCGCGACCGCCAGTCGCTCCGTGTAATGCACATCGCCGAACTGCTCGTCGAAGCGATTGGGAGGGTTCAGGGTTCAGGGTTCAGGGTTCAGCATTCGGACGCGGCTAAAGGCCGCGCACTCGAAAGCCCAGGGCGAAGCCCTGGGGAACCGGTGTCGCCGCAAGTTGCTCAAGGCCCAACGGGCCGCAACTCCGTACGTTGATCAATGCCCGCCACTGCACACGCCCAACGCGCCACCCGCTTCGTCGCCAATGCCGACCGTGCGCACTGGCACGACCAATCTCTATGGTGGGTGCGCGTTAAGCGGGATCGGCAAGCTCAGTCGCTTCCGGAATGGGAGGAGCTGCGCGAGGCGGCCTCGCAGATTAAGGCGCACACCGTTGCCCACCTGGCCGACCTGCTCGAACAGTTCGAAGCCAACGCGACGGGGCTCGGCGCGACAGTCCATTGGGCGCGAAACGCGGCGGAGCACAACGAGATTGTGCTCGGAATTCTTCAAACCCACGGCGTTCGCCGCGTCGTGAAGAGCAAGTCGATGCTCACCGAAGAATGCCACCTCAACCCGTACCTGGAGCGGCACGGCATCGAGGTGGTGGATACCGACCTCGGCGAGCGGATCGTACAGCTTGCCGGCGAGCCGCCGAGCCACATCGTGCTGCCGTGCATTCACGTTAAGAAGGAAGAAATCGGCGAGCTGTTTCATGAGCACCTTGGCACCGAGAAAGGCTCCGCCGATCCCAACTATCTGGCCGAAGCCGCGCGGCGGCATTTGCGCGAGAAATTTCTCGCTGCGGAAGCCGGAATTACCGGCGTCAACTTCGCCGTGGCTGAGACCGGCGGGCTGGTCGTCTGCACCAACGAAGGCAATGCCGACCTCGGCGTCTCATTGCCGAAGGTACACATCGCTTGCATGGGCATCGAGAAACTCGTGCCTCGCGCCGCGGACCTGGGCGTGTTTCTGCGGCTTCTGGCGCGCTCGGCCACCGGCCAGCCGATTACCACGTATTCGTCCCACTTTCACGGTCCCATGCCCGGCGGTGAATTGCATATCGTGCTGGTTGATAACGGCCGCAGCAATATTGTCGGCAGCGACGACTTTCGCCGCTCGCTGGCTTGCATCCGCTGCGGTGCGTGCATGAACACCTGCCCCGTCTATCGCCGCAGCGGCGGGCACAGCTATGGCACCACGGTTCCTGGGCCCATCGGTTCGATCCTCGCGCCGGTGCGCGACGCGAAGGCGTTTGCAGGGTTGCCGCACGCCTGCAGCTTGTGCGGCTCATGCACTGATGTTTGCCCGGTGAAGATCGATCTGCACCATCAGCTTCTCACGCTGCGCCGCGAGATCGCCGTACAAGGTTACCTTCCGTGGACCAAGCGGCTGGGGATGCGGCTGGCCAGCGCGGTCTTCCGTCGTCCAGGGCTCTATCGCTTGTTTGGCCGGCTCGGCCGCTGGTTCCTACGGCGAGCGCCCCGGTTCATGCTTTATCATCGGTTCAACGCGTGGGGCCAACAGCGCGAGCTGCCGCCGGCACCGAAGCGTAGCTTTCGAGACCTTTATCGGGATCGAAGTAATCGCTGATCGTTCTCGTTCCCAGGCTCCGCCTGGGAACGCACCGTCCCCGAGGCTCCGCCTCGTGTGGCGCGACATAGCTCCACCAAGCAGCGATCGGCAGGCAGAGCCTGTTCTGCATTGCATTCCCAGGCAGAGCCTGGGAACGAGGTAACAATGTCCGACAGCAAGCACGCCATTTTGAGTGCACTTCGCGTTCAACACCCCCCCGACGCGGCATTGCCTGACCTCGCTGACGGGCAGTGGATCACGTTTGCTGATCCAGCGGCGCAATTCAATACCGTCCTGGTAGCCGTCGGCGGCAACTGTGTTTTCGCTCCAATGATCGAAGAGGTTCGCCATGAGCTGGAGCGCTTGCCCGCTTACTCCACGGCCGCAAAAGTCTACTCACTCGTGCCCGGAATTGAAAGCCGCAACGTCGATCCACATGCCATCGCCGATCCTCACGAGCTTGAAGACATCGACTTCGCCGTGTTGCCCGGCCGCTTTTCCGTTGCCGAGAACGCCGCCGTGTGGGTGACCGATGAAGGCGTGCCGCACCGCGCGATTTACATCATCGCCCAACATGTCGCGCTGGTCGTTCCCGCGACTGAGATCGTTCACAATATGCACCAGGCCTACGAGCGGCTGCGTTTCGAGAGGCCCGGCTTCGGCTGCTTTATTTCCGGACCCTCGAAGACGGCCGACATCGAGCAGTCGCTGGTGATCGGCGCCCACGGCGCCCGGTCGCTCACGGTGTTCTTAATGAAGCAATTTGTTTAGCCGTCGTCGATACGACAACGCAGTGGTAGGGTGGGCCGAGTCCACGCTTGCCCACGCCCTGGTGCTGCCCCTGAAGCAAAATGCCTGCACCGACACCCGAATTCGACCTCCGCTGTCCGGCGTGTGCCTGGACAACAGTCTGTGGTCCCGCGCAAATGACTGATTGGCTGTTGCGCCATCGGCTCATCAAAAGCATGAGCGATATCGACACTGACATGTTGGCGGAACTATTTCGCACGTCGGCCGGCAGGTTTACGTGCCCCCAGTGCCACCATGCGGCTCTCCTCGCATCACCCGCCGAGCCGCTCGACGACGAAGCATGGGGCGAATCGCGTAAGTGCGACTCCTGCGGCGTGCCCATCCCGCCGGAGCGGGTGGAAATCTTTCCCGAGACGCGGCTCTGCGTCGCCTGCCAAAACCGTGACGAACTCGGCGAGCTGACGGGGCCGGCGGAGTACTGCCCGCACTGCGGCTCAGCCATGGTGCTCAAGCGGTCTGGCGGTTCGGGCATCACGCGCTACGTCATGACCTGCCCGGCCTGCCGGCGAACAGTGTAGCCATCACCCTCCGCGATGCAGCATTAGTGTAGCCATCACGCTCCCGCGTGATGGACCGCTCGCGGAACGAGAGGGCTACGGTGTCGCCACGCCGCGATACAGATACCCGCCCAACTTAGGCATCCCCGCCAGGTAATGCTCCTCGCAACGATCGACTTCGAAGCCGGCCTTCTCAATCAACCGGCGGATCGGCCGATCCAGATGACACCCTTCGCCGAGCCAACGCGTGATTGGCGTACCGCGATGCTGCCAACGTGCGACGCCCGGCTCCGGACTCAAGCCGTGTTCCAGAAAGAAAAACCGCCCGCCCGGTTTGAGCACGCGCCGCATCTCGCGCAGCGCCCTCACCACGTCAGGAATGCTGCACAGAGTAAACGTCGAGACGACGCTGTCGAACGACTGGTCGGGCAACGGCAGACGTTCGGCCGTCACAACGCGGCGCTCGACTTCGATTGGCGAGGAAGCTAGCTGCCGCTCCGCGAGCCGCAGGGTGCCGGGGTTGGCGTCGATGGCGGTGACTTTTCGGACGTGCGGCGGATAGTGCGGCAGGTTGAGACCAGTGCCAAAACCGATCTCCAGCACCTCGCCGCTCACTTCCGCGAGTGTTCGTCGCCGCTCGTCGGCCAATGCCGGCCGCGACAGGCTCCAGTGCATCAGCCGCGGGAAAATGTGCCGCGCGTAAAATCCCATGCAGACATTTTCTGGGATAATCGTGCCTCGGCAAGCGACAACATCATAAACCGCCGACTCAAGCGCTCGATGAGCCTCGACAAGCCACGACTGCTGGCCGACTTGCTCGACCGCCTGGGCGGGACGCTGCAACTGTATGCGCGGCAGTGGTGCACGGTACCCGACGACGTCGTCCAGGAAGCGCTGGTCGAACTGGCCGGACAGCGCGAGTGGCCGGCCAACCCGCGCGCATGGCTGTTCCGCGTGGTCCGCAACCGGGCGATCAGCCAGGCGCGAGCCATGCAAAGCCGGCGACGTCACGAAGGCGCCGCAGCAGAGCAAGCGCGCGTGTGGTTTGATCGCCGCACACGCCTGCACAGCGAGTTGGAATTGGCGGCCGAAGCCCTGGCGGAGTTGCCATTGGAGCTCCGCGAGGTGGTAGTGGCTCACTTTTGGGGCGGATTGACATTCAGTGAGATCGGCGAATTGACCGGCACGTCGAGCAGCACAGCGCACCGCCGGTTCGAGGCGGCCCTATTGGCCTTGCGAGAGAGGATGGAAGTGCCATGTCCGAACAAGAGCGACAAGACCGAATAGACGAGGCGCTCGTCCTGCTCGGCCGCATGATGCCCGAGGCGCTGCAGGCAGGTCGCGACGAGCTATTCTTCCGCGCGGGCGAGGCATCGGCCCGCGGCGAATTGGCCGGGTCGTCTTTCACTCGACGTTTCGCCTGGCCTGCGATTGCGGCCACATTGGCGTTTGTCGCTGCTGTCCTTGGATATTCGGTCGTGAACCAGCAACCGAAACTGGAAGTGGTGTATGTCGAGCGTCCCGCCGCACCGACTAAAAACGACACCAGCGGGACGGCAAACCGAGCGCCATCGCACGCGCCGGATCAAGCATCGCTTTCCAACGAAGCCGCCGCATGGCGATTCGCGCAGAATCCGGCGCGATTGCTCCCTCAAAGCGACATCATTCACCGGCAGGATTGGGCGGCGCTCAGCGATGCGTTCGTAGAGCAATCGCGCTTGCAATACGAACGGGCCGAAGGCAACCGTCGCGTTGCGATGACCCACGGTCATCAGGCCGACGACTACGATTCAAGCAAGTCACGCCGCGCGGAGCCGGCAACCTACTTGGAGCTTCGCGACGCGCTGCGGGCGATGTAACAAAGGCAATAAAACCGCTGAGACGCCGAGGCGCGGAGATTCGATTTTGATCCTCTGCGCCTCGGCGATTCAAACTCACTTCAAACCATGCGACTTTCAATTCTGATCTTCTGTTCGCTCTTCACGGCTGTTGTACCAGGCCAGGAACCCAAGGAGAGTGTTCCCCCGACGACTCCCGATCCACAGACTGATCCAACTCGCATTGTTTACGAATTGGAAGTCTCGTCCGCCGGCGAACCTCGCCCGGCCATGAAGTATCGCCTGTTGCCCAACCCCGCCGATCTCAAACCAGGCAACGCGGCCACCCAATACTACAAGGCGTTTGTGCTGGAGGCCGAATCGCCGATCCGCACCAAGGAGTACATCCAGCTCGCGGAATGGATGGAGACGCCACTGCGCGAACTCAACATCGAGGAATTAGGCAAGACCTTGCGGGCAAATCACGAAGATGCCTTTTACCGCTGTTTGCGCGCGGCGACCTATCGCGCGCATTGCGACTGGGAAGAGCCGGTCAAAGAAGAGGGCGTGCAACTGCTGCTGCCGGCGCTGCAGAGTTTTCGCTCGGTTGCAAGGCTGCTGTCAATGAAGGCCAAATACGAGATCGCCACAGGTAATTATGACGAGGCGATACTTACAGCGCTGGACAACTTTACGCTCGCGTATCACTTGCAGCATGACGGTGAGATCTTGGTGCAGTCACTCGTCGGTGTAGCAATCGTCGGTATGATGCACGACGAATTCTTCGTGGAATGGATCCGCTCGCCCGGCTCGCCGAACCTCTATTGGGCGTTGTCGGAATTCCCCGTCTTTATTGACAGCCGCAAGATTATCGCGGGTGACCTACGGTTTCCAGAATACACGTTGCCATTGTTAAGGCAGATCGACCGTCGGCCGCTTACAGCGGAGGAGGCGGCCAACCTTGCCGAGCGCGCGTTTGCCGTCGAGCCTGGCTCTCGTCTGGACCGAAGCGATGCGAAGCGGCGCGCGCAGCTTACCGCGTGGGCCGTGCAAACCTACGACGAAGGCTATCGCGAGCTGGTCGCCGCGGGCCACTCCAGGGAGTTACTCGACCAGATGCCAGTGCTCCAGGTGGCCCTGCTGGCGCGTTGGAAACGTTACGAAAATGCGCGTGATGATCTCTACAAATGGACGGCAGTCGTGTACGGTCCGGCCCGTGAGGTTGCTCTAACGAATCTTCGCGAGATATATCGTCGGACGGAGAGCTCTTCGGCACCGTTTTGGACGTTTATGCCGCCGCTGAGCGCAATGTACCAAGCTCAACTGCGGCAACATCGGTTTCTTTCCGTTCTCCGGGCCATTGAAGCGTTGCGGCTTCATGCGGCGCGTTACGGCGAGTTTCCCACTGCGCTTGCAGAGATCCGCGAAGTGCCGGTGCTCGACGACCCCGTGACTAAAGCGCCGTTCGTTTATAGCGGCGGAGGAAAAACCGCCACGTTGAAGATGGTCAGGCACGAACTAGGGGCGGATCTCGAGTACGAATACCGCCTGCGACTGCGCGAGGCGAAAGATGCAAAGTAATGAACGAGGAGAATACAAAATGGGCCGTCGTCGGCTGATTCTCACGATTATTCTGGCGCTCGCCCCGGTTTTGCCGTATGACGCGAATCGAGCTGCGGGACAAGAATTGCAAAATCGGCGCATCATTCCCAATCTTGACCCCCGGGCAATCGCCTTCGCACGGTTAGATCTTACCAAGATCGATCCCGACGCGTTGGAAAAGGCCATCGAAGCGCAACTCGCTGAAGCCAATCCGCAACCATTCGCCCATCACCTCTGGCGGCGAAGCTCCCGCAACCTGGCCGAGCGCCTGCGGCGCCTCAAGAAGCTCCAAGTGGCCGAAGTTTACCTCGTGCTGACGCTCCATGGCCTCGAAGCACAAATGGATCGACTCATGAGGGAGCCAGAGCAGTTCATCTATGCCGTTGTTCCGGTGCACAATGCGGCCGAGCGCGACGAGATCGCAAAGGTCGTGGTCGAAGATCCCCCTGGATCGGGCAAAAGCCGGAAGAGCAAAAGCGCCGCCGGCACGTCGCTGTTTTCGCCAGCCAGCGTGGCCACCGTCGAAAGCCCCTGGTTCGCCCTGCGATTTGAGCATGCCACTCACATCGACGAGCCGACAGCAGGCACACTTGTGGTAGCGGGCCGACAGTCGCTTCTGGATCATTTGGTTAAGACCGAACGCCAGGCGCGGGCGTCCGTCAACGGGGCCCTGTCGGCAGCCGGGGAAGGATCATTTCAACTCGTGGTGGCCCCGCCACCAGTTTTCGCGCGAGCCGTTCGCGAGATCCTTGGACCGGTCAAAATCGACGAGCTCTCGGTGGGCGACACGTTGGCGGAAGGCTTTCAGTGGGGTGCATTAGGTGTGGGCGGACAAGGCGGCTCGCGCGTCGTAATTCAATCGCGGAGTGCCGATGGAGCGAAGCAAATGGAACGACTAATCCAACTCAGCTTAAGTGCGCTGGCCAAGCAGCCGAAGGCACAAGATTGGCAGCCTGCTGACCTTGCCGGTCTGATTGACTTAGAGATCGCCGGCGACCGGTTGCGGTGGAGCACCGAAAAATCGCGGACGCCGCGCACCAAATTGGTTGAAGCACTCCGAACTGCATTGCTGGCGCAGCAGGTCCGGTTCGCCACGCACCAAAGCACTGACCAGATGAAAGAGATTGTTCTGGCTTTTCTCAACACGCACGATGCATACAAGGCCTTTCCCACGCCGGCCAACTACGATGCCCAGGGCAAGCCGCTGTTGAGCTGGCGCGTAAGCATTTTGCAGTTCATGGGGGAATTTGAACTATACCGCGAATTTCGCCGCGATGAACCCTGGGATAGCCCCCACAATAAGAAACTGATCGAGCGGATGCCTGCCATCTATCGTCGGCCCTTTGCGCCCGCCAATTCGGTAACTACACCCTACCAGATGCCAATCGGCGAAAAGACATTGTTTCAACCGGACGACATATCGAAACTCCGCGACGTGCGGGACGGCGTATCGAAAACGATCGGCGTCGTGGAAGTCGATCCGCAGCACGAAGTCATCTGGACAAAGCCGGACGATTGGGAGGTCGACTTGAACGATCCGATGAAGGGACTCACCCACAATCCAGGCAACACGTTTGTCGCCGGATTTATGGACGGAAAAGTGCGGGCGATCCGCAAGTCGATCGATAAAGAGGTCCTCCGTCGCCTACTCCAAGCCGCTGACGGCCTGCCCGTATCGCTTCCGGACACGTTCGTCGAGTAGTGTAGTTTTTTCGCTTTGCGAGACGAAATATCTTCTCGCGCAGCGAGAGGCTTACGATACGCTACATCCCCAATGTCTGCACCAAAAACGCCAATTCGTCGGTCGTCTCGTCGATCTTCTTCTTGAGCGCCATGCCCGCGCCGTGGCCGGCGCGTGTTTCGATGCGGATTAGCACCGGCGGCACATGCGGGCCGGAACGCTGCGCCGCCTGCAAGGCCGCGGCAAACTTGAAACTGTGCGCCGGCACGACGCGATCGTCGTGGTCCGCGGTCACGATCAGCGTGGCTGGGTACTTCACGCCCGGTTTGAGACTGTGCAGCGGCGAATAGCGATACAGCGTCGGAAAAACTTCGGCATCGTCGGCCGACCCGTACTCCGAGACCCATGCCCAGCCGATCGTGAACTTGTGGAACCGCAGCATGTCCATCACGCCGACGCCCGGCAGCGTCGCCCCAAACAGCTCGGGCCGCTGCGTCATCGCCGCGCCGACCAGCAGTCCGCCGTTGCTGCGGCCGGCGATGGCCAGTGTTTCCGGCCGCGTGTACTTCTGTTCGATGAGATGCTCCGCCGCCGCAAAAAAGTCATCAAACACGTTCTGCTTGTTGTGCAGCCGGCCTCCCTCGTGCCACTCGACGCCGTACTCGCCGCCGCCGCGGAGCGTGGCCACGGCATACACGCCGCCCATCTCCATCCATACAGCGCTGCGCACATCGAACCCGGGCGTCAGTGCGATGTTAAACCCGCCGTAGCCGTAAAGCAGCGTGGGGTTGTTGCCGTCCAGCTTCAGGCCCTTCTTGTGCGTCACGAAAATCGGCACGTGCGTGCCGTCCTTGCTCGCGGTGAAGAGTTGTTTCGTCTCGTAACGGTCGGACTTGAAATCGATCTTCGGACGCCGCCACAACGTACTTTCACCGCTCGCCAGGTCATACCGGTAGATCGTGGTCGGTGTGGTGTAGCTCGAAAACCCATAGAACGTCTCCTTGTCGTCACGATCGCCGCCGAAGCCGGAGGCCGAGCCGATGCCCGCCAGCTCCACGTCGCGCAAATGCTTGCCGGCCAGGTCAAACACCTTCACGCGCGACGACGCGTCCTTCAGGTAGACCGCGAAGAACTGATCGCCCACCAGCGACACGCGCTGCAGGATGTCATCGCTTTGAGAGACGAGCTCTTGCCAGTGCTGCCGGTCGGGCCGCTCAATGTCGATCGCGATCAGCCGCCGCCGAGGAGCATCGTTATCCGTGAGGAAGTAAAACCGCGAGCCGTCATTGCCAACGAAGTTGTAGTCGGCGTCGAAGCCGGTCAATAGTTCGACCGTCGTGGTATCGCCCGGTTCCTTGCCATCGAGCTCTTGATAAAAAACCTGATTCTCCCGCCGCGTCCCTTGCCAGACGTTGATCACCAGGTACTTGCCGTCGTCCGTCACTTCACCGGAAAACCCCCAGTCCTTATGGTCCTTCCGATCATAGACCAGCTTGTCTTCTGATTGGTCGCTGCCCAGCTTGTGATAAAAGACCTTTTGGAAATAGTTTGCTTGTGTGAGCTTTTCCCCCTCGGGCGGCTCGTCGTAGCGGCTGTAAAAGAAGCCGCGGCCGTCCTTGGTCCACGAGGCGCCGGAGAACTTGACCCACTTTAAGTGGTCGTCGAGATCCCGGCCCGAAGCGACGTCGCGGACATGCCACTCGTTCCAGTCCGAGCCACCGCTGGCCAGACCGTACGCCAGATACTTGCCATCGTCACTCACACGGCTGCCAGCGAGCGACACCGTGCCGTCTTCGGAAAGCTTGTTCGGATCGAGCAGCGCACGCGGTTCGTCGCCGGCGTGGAAGCTCCCCGCGTCGGCCATCATCAGCACACTCTGGTTCTGCAGCCCGTCGTTGTGCGTGTAGAAGTAAGTATCTCCCTCGCTCCACGGCAGGCCATACCGTTCGTAGTTCCACAGCTCCGTCAGACGCTGGCGGATCTTCTTACGCTTGGGGATTTGCGAGAGATACGACTCGGTGACGCGGTTCTCCGCCTCGATCCACTCCCGCGTCTCGGGCGAGTCGGGCTCCTCGAGCCAACGGTACGGGTCGGCGACTTCGGTTCCGTGGTAGTCGTCCACGGTATCGCCGCGGCGAGGCTGCGGGTAATCGAGCATCGTGGGGGTCTTTTTCTCCCGGCGCGAAGCGGTCTTGTTTGCAGTGCCATCGTCGGCATTGTACGCGGCGTATGAACGTCCGAGCTGACTCCACAGCGCCGTCGCGACAAAAACAACGAGCAGCAGGACCGCCAAAGTTCGATTGAGCATGACCATTGATGCGTTGAGGTTTGAATTCGCTGGCCGTCTCAGATCACAGACCGACGCCTACTCCCTACAATAGAATACATTGCCCAAGGGCGAGCGGTGCTAGTCTATCCCCGGAACGCCGACTCAATCAACCGAATTCCGCACTCCGAACTCCACACTCTGCACTCCCATGCCCCCTCTTCCTCAAGACCTCAAAGCCTTGCGCGGCGAACACCTGCTGCGGATCACCTGGAACCCGGAGCACATTGGCGATTACGCTTTCCACTTCGTGCGCAGCAACTGCAACTGCGCGGCCTGCGTCGATGAGAATACGGGCCTGCGGATCCTCGACCCGCGAACCGTTCCAGCCGACATCGCAATCACCGACATGCAGCTTGTGGGCAACTACGCAGTGCGGATTCACTGGTCCGACGGCCACTCGTCCGGACTGTATACCTGGGAGCACTTACAGAGTCTGTGTCCCTGCCCGCGGTGCCAAGCATAAATGCGTTACTCTGCCGATCCTCCCACCTTCAGTGGCGTCAGCTCGATCATCCGCATCCGCCCCTGCGTCTCGGCCAGTAACTTGAGCGGCTCGTCGGTGGCCATCAACCGCCCGAATTCATCAATCGACGAAAACCGCTCGCCGTTGACTTCGTAGATGCGATCGAACAGCCGGATGCCGGCCGAGGCAGCAGGCGAACCGGGCGTCACACGCACAATCTGCACCAGCGTCGGCTCGGCCTCATCCACCCGCCAGGCGATCCCCACCCGCAGCGGCTGACCAGTCAGCGCCAGTCGCACCGTGCGAGGTTCGTCTTCGCCCGGCCGACGGATCTCTGCTTCAACGGGATTGGGGGCCGCCAGCACATGCTCGCCGAAACGGTGCGGATCGACCGGCTCCCCCGCGAACCGCACGATGCGATCGTCCGGCTTCAGACCCGCGCGATCGGCCGCCGAGCCGGCATTCACCGTCTCCAGCCGCACGCCTGGTTCGGCGTCGCTCGGCTCGGGCCTCCTCCACTGCACGCCCAGCCGGCCAGGCAGCGGCGGCAGTGCGCGCTCCGCGCTCTCGCGCATCGAGGAAAACTCCTGCCGCGATTGCGATCGAAACCGCTGCGGTTGCGGCGCGTCGGCCAGCGCCAGCGTCGTATTGAATAGCAGCCGTGCAATCCGCTCGATGCCAGCGGCGTTCACCTTCGCGGCGTCGTCGCTGGGACGGTGATAATCCTCGTGCAGGCCGGTGTGAAACATCATCACGGGTATGCCCGCGGCGAAGAAACTATGATGGTCGCTGTCGTCGTTCATCGTCCAGTCGAAGTCGAGCAGCAAATCGCAGCGGCGGTTCGCTTCGCACACCAGCCGCCGCAGACCGGTGCTCGTGCGCGTACCATAGATCGTCAGCCGTTCGTTGCGGAGCCGGCCGACCATATCAAGATTGATGGCCGCTGTGATGCCGCCCAGCGGGATTGTCGGATTACGGACCCAGTGCTTCGAGCCGTTGAGTCCGTTCTCCTCGCTGTCCCACAGTGCAAACAGGATCGACCGCTTCGGCGGCTCGGCCACCGACACGATCGCTTCAATCGCTTCGAGCACCGCGGCGGCGCCGCTGGCATTGTCGTCGGCCCCGTTATGGATGTACCCCGTCGGGCCGTTGCTGTTGCGTCGGCTGCCGTAGCCGACGTGATCGTAGTGCCCGCAGATCACGACGTACGGCTGCTTCAGTTCGGGATCGCTTCCTTCGATCAGGCCCAACACATTGCGGCAGTTGCCAAAGAAGGACTGAAAATACGTGCCCTGGTCGCCGGCGGGCTTGAGCTTGTGCCGCTCGAACTCACGTGCAAGATAAAGACTGGCCGCGCGGCCGCCCCGACTGCCCGCCTCGCGCCCCTCGAACGAGTCGTCAGCCAGCACTTCGACGTGCCGTTTGAGTTCACTGGACGTGATCGACTCGCGCGCCACGGCCAAGGCGGCTCGCTCGGCTGCGACGCCGCTTGACGCGGTCGTGATCGTGCCGACCAAAACATGGATGCTCAATAGCAGCCGAAATGCGGAAATCCGTCGCATGGGATGCATCGCAGATGAACCTCAAAAGGCGACTCGGAGTCCCAGCTAATGTACCTTATCTGGGCCGTTGGAGTTCAAGCTTCAGCTTGCCGCGGGTCCGCTGGCGTGACGGAATCCTGGCGGCTTCCGCTATGAGGTAACGGCGCAGAACGCCACCGCTGCAGAAGCGGCGAACCGTCGCAACCCCCAAGCCGTAATGCACTTGGGGCGTTGGAATCCGTTAAAAGGCGCTTGCCAGTCCGGCGTAACTGACTAGAATCATGATTCCCCGGAGAGGTGGCTGAGTGGTCTATAGCGCGGCTTTGCTAAAGCCGTGACCGGGTTACACTGGTCCGCAGGTTCGAATCCTGTCCTCTCCGCTTGCGTTCTACGCCTGATGCGCTAAGTAGTTGAGAAAACACTACTTAGCGTATTTCTTTGCGCTGTGAAAACCGCTCGTGGTGCACATTTGGTGCACAACGCGTGCACCAGGAGGTGCTCGGTGTGGCTCGTTCACGACGTAAATCGGCCGCGCGAATGCGCATTGGCCAGGTCTCCTGTTACACCCATCATGGTGCCTGGTGGGTGTATTACCGAGAGGGGAATCGGCCAGTCCGCCGCCGCGTCGGCGACACGGCCGAGGAAGCTGCCCGCCACGCGGTCCAAGTCAAATCGCAGCTCGAGGCAGGCGCGCCGGCTGCTCTCAGTTTTCAACCGCTCTCGGTCGCTGTGCTGCGCCGCCGATTCCTTGCGCATCATGAGAATGTCCTCGGCTCGTCAATCGCCACCGTGCGGCGCTACGACGCGGCTTCGAGGTATCTCGAGAGATTTACGAACGGTACCGACGTACGCGCGCACGAAGTGTGCGTCGATGACTTCATCGCGTACCTCCGCTCGGTGCGCATCGCGCCGAATGGGCACCAGCACACGCCGCGGCGCGCGCTTCGCGACAAAGGTCGCCGCTTCATCCTCGAAGTGTGCCGTTCGCTGTATGGCTTTGCGGCGAAGAAACGTCACCTGCCGCCTTACGCCGAAAACCCCTTCTTAGGTCTGAATCAGAGGCGGGTCCGGGTGCAGGATGCCAAGCCGGTGTTCGTATTCGACGCGCGCTCAGAGCTGGCGTTCTTGCAGCACGCCGACGACTGGGCGTTCCCGATTAATCTCACGCTGGCCAAGACGGGCATGCGCCCCGGCGAGCTGGCGCACCTGCTCATCGAGGATGTTGACCTCGAGCAGGGCTGGCTGCATGTACGCAACAAAGCCGAACTCGACTGGCGCATTAAGACCGGCTCGGAGCGCAAAATTCCGCTAGTGGCTGAGATGGTGGCCGTGCTGCGCCGCGTTATCGCAGACCGACTTGCCGGCCTCGTGTTCGTCCGCAAGGGCCGTCAGTGCCCCCGGCTGGTCGGTATGACTCGCGCGAGACTGGCGAAGTCACTAGAACGCCAGGCAGCTGAGCGGGAGCGGGAGCTGGGCGAGCCGCTCTCGCGCCGGGACTTCGCGCGGGTCGCTCGGCGCGTCTGGCAGGATGCCGGAGCGATTAAGGCGGACCTGATTCGGAACTCGTTCATCCGCATCACCAAGCAGATCGGATTGGCAGAAGCGACGTGCCCCAAGAGCTGGCGCCACACCTTCGCGACGCTACTGCAAGAGGCGAACGTCGATCCGCTCGTGAGGCAAATCACGCTCGGGCATTCGCCGGGCTTCGGTCGGCAGCAAGTGTTGGGAATGACCGCGGTTTACACGCACACGCGGCCAGAGACGCAACGAGCCCAAATTGTGGGGACACTACAACTCTGGCCTGAATCGTTGAAGTTAGGCGATCGCTGGGCGCGAGTTGTCGAGCCTAAGGGCGAGTTGCCAATCAACAGCCCGACGTTCGCAGCCGGCGAATTCTGATGTCGATGCTGATCAATCCATGCGCGCGAAACCCAACCGATGAAAGCACTAGGACGCGCAAGACAACAAGACTTGGAGTAGTGGAATGACCGTAATTACTGGCAGCGAATTGACCCGCTCCATGTCGAAGAGTGCGCTAGACGTGCTGGAGACCTGTCGCAGCCGGGTTCTTGGATCGCAAAGCGCCGCGCTGCTCTGGAACCGAGTGCTCTCCGATCAGGAGCGAGACCGTCTTGGCGGCGACTTTGGAGAGCTGTTTCGTAAGTTTGGAACGGCGGGGATGTGGCAGAAACTGCGCGCAGTATCTGCCAGTCGCGCAATTGTGGACGTGGCTCTCCAACTCGGTCACGTGACCGCCCAGAACCACGAATGGCTGTTGAGAGAACTTGGCGAGAACTCCAACGACGTCGAGGCGGCAATTGACTTAGCACTACGGACTGGCGACCTGGTCATTGTCGAACGACCGCGCGCAGCGTTTTGGGAATCGAAGCAGATTTCTATCGACTGGGAAGAGCGCAACGCATTGTGGGATTTCCTCAGCACATTGGTTGATCAGGCCAGGCGTGGTCACCCAATCGACGATCACCATCTCGGGCAAAACGCAGCCCCGGGTGCGGCCACCAAGCAAAAGAGTCGCTTGATCAATGAAGCAGGGTTCCCCGCATCGCTTGCATTCCGGATTGAGTCAGCGGGCCGGGGCACCCACAAGCTCGATTTGCCAGCCAGCCGGATCCATGTCTTCGAGTTCATCGTGGTCGAGACACTCCAAAAGAAAAGTGGCTAGGGCTGCTCCAGCGCGGCGCACCGATCGTGGACGGCAGCGCGCTGGAATTGCCACTGTGCAAGTAGGCGTTCATCAAGCCGGCTCTTGAAGCCACTTGGTGGCCAACTGCAACCGATTACAAGTTGTCGTACTGCTTCTGAGGCGGACTGTTCTCGCACCGTGCGACCGCAGTGCGATATTCCTTTCCTACCCTCCTGCCGACTGCTCGCGACCGCGGCGCCGGGTTTCCGGAACTACCTGATCCGCTCGATGGCTAGCAAGAGTGAGCACCAAAAGGAGCGTAACATGACTGATTTGCCAGTGGCGGGCTCGGCTAGTGCCGAACTTGCCAAACTCGTTCAAGAAACCTGGTCCGAAGCTGCCCTGAAGACTGGCATTGAGCTAGCAGGATTTGACCCCGATAGTCCGCTTGGTGAGCGTCTAGCCTGGGCTCACCATCGCGGACTCTTGAGCGGTGGTATCCTCTCGCGCTTTTCCACCAAGCTGCAGCAGAGCACCACGGCCCAAGTTTGCGACTGCGTCGCCTATGGGGCCGGCCACGGCATCTATGTACCGCCCGAGTTTGTCTGTGTCGACGAGGCTGTCAGTGGTCGTAAGGTCCATCGCGATGGTCTCAATCGCATTCGCTTCATCCTCGAGCAAAAGCTGATCAACGTCTTGTTGTTTTTTAAAGTGTCGCGGCTGTTCCGCGTAGCGTACAAGGGCTTTCAATTCTTTCAGGAGGAAGTGGTCGAGGAAGGACTTCGCGCGATCAGCATTACGCAGGGTATAGACACATCGGATGAAAAAACCTGGAAACAGCTCGCTTACTTCCATGGGATCATGGACGAACTGCTTTTGGGCACGATCGCCGATCATGTTCGCTCGGGCATCGCGAGCCTATTCCGAGCCGGGTACGTCACTGGCGCGGTGCCGGTAGGCTTTCGCCGGAAAGAAGTTGCTGGGCCCGCCACGAAGCTCGGACGGCCGCGCACAGTTCCGGAAGTCGATCCCGTTGCTGCGGAACTGATTCGACAGCACGTTGACTGGATCCTGAACGGAATGCCGCTCCGGGAAGGCTGGCGCCGTTGGATGACGGCTGGCGGGCCGTTCGATCCGCGTTCGACGTCCGGTCACATGAGCTATCCGTCCTATCGCCGGATGCTCAGCAATCCGCGCCTCACCGGCCGCTTTGCCTTTGGCCGCAAGCGCAATGTCTGGAAGTCGAAAAAGGACCGCGTTGCACAGATCGACGGCGCCGAGACTGACGTAATCTTCGTGCAGAGCGAAGAGCTGCGAATTGTCGGCGACCCACAGTTTGCCGAACTTCAAAAGCTGCTGGCCGAACTGAAGCTGGGACCACGCGGCCCAAAACGGCGGAAGGAGCCGCAGTTGTGGGATCTGTTGACAGACTGCTTCCTTTGCGAAGCTTGCAGTAGTCAAAAGCCCATCCGGTTCTACCAGGCAGGCGGCCGCGGCCATGGGATGTCCTGTAAGCGCGCCGATCTGTGCTCATGTTTGACCGTGGTTCAGCGCAAGGAAGCGGTTCTGGCGGTTTGCCAACGGCTGGACGAGTTGCTGCAGCGCGACGGCGATTTGCTGGAACAGACAATTGCTTCGGCGGTCCAACTCGATAGCGCGGGTGACGAGCGCATTTCGCTGGATTTAAAGCGGTTGGAGAACAAGATCGCCGCAATTTCCCGAAAAATCAACGACCTCGCCGACGTGGCAGGCGAGGGCAGTGACGAGGACCGCGCGCTACTCAAGGCCAAGGTGCGAGCGGCCCAGCTCGAGCGCTTGACAGAAGAGGCGGAGCGCGCTCGTCTGCAATCGGCGCTGTCAATGGAAGCGCGCACTATCACTCCCGAGGAGGTCCGCATACTACTTGGCAATCTTACCCAGCTGCTGATAGATGGCGCCGCCGGTAAGCTCGGAGGCGATCTGGTTCACCGCGCGGCGGATGTTTTCCGCAAGCTGGTCGGCGGCCGAATATGGGTCCGCGTCGAGCGTCGCGCGGGGCGCAAGCGGACCAACGTCCGCGGAGTTTTTACGCCAGTTCTTTTACCCACGGTCCAGGCGGAACTAGGCGATAACCGGTCTGTAGAAACTGAGGCGCTTGAGACTTGGGTGTGGTTGCGCCAGCCGCCCAAGCGCGACCGGCTGGCGGATCGGGTTTACCAGCTGATCGAACACAACCCGGCACGGCGTACATCTTCGACGCAGACACCGGGAACTTGCGCTCGACGTTAAGTAATCCCACACCAGCATCGTCTGACAACTTCGGTTCGTCCGTCGCAGCGTCGGGCAATACAGTGGTTATCGGGGCACCTAATGATGATACAGGAGCTACGGACGCCGGTTCAGTCTACGTCTTCGACGCTGAGACGGGCAATCTACGCTTGACTCTGAATAACCCCACGCCGCTGGCCGGCGACCCATTCGGCGGTGACGGATTCGGCGGCTCTGTCGCAGTCTCCGGAAATACAGTCGTTGTGGGGGCGACAAAAGATGACGCGGGCGCTAGAGACGCCGGTTCGGTCTATATGTTCGACGCCGACACGGGGAATCTTCGCTGGACTTTGAATAACCCCATGCCAGGGGCCGAGGACCATTTCGGTAGCTCCGTCGCGCTTTCGGGAAACATGGTGATCGTTGGGGCACCTAAGATGATACAGGAGTTACGGACGCCGGTTCAGTCTACGTCTTCGACGCTGAGACGGGAAGTCTGCGCTGGAGGGGGAACAACCCTTCCCCAGCCTACCTGGACAGATTCGGCGGCTCCGTTGCAGCGTCCGGCAATATCGTGTTCGTGGGAGCACGAGGTGATGACACGGGTTTTACCGACTCGGGTTTGACTTACGTGTTCGACGCGGAAACTGCGCAACTACTACAAACTCTAGCGAATCCCCGGCCGTCAAGTGGCGACGCATTCGGCCATTCTGTGTCGGTTTGGGGTTCTCGGCTGGTTATCTCTGCGCCTTTTGAGGACGGAACCACCTATGACCGAGGCGCTGTACACATCTTCGAGTCGCTAAGCGGCGTGAGCGCTCCAGCAGCACCCACGAATTTCGCAGCGATGACCACGGGCACTAACAGTGCTCAGGTTACTTGGGTTGACAATTCTGTCAACGAAACCGGCTTCCGCGTCGAGCGATTCGACGGCCATGGCTTCGTCACGATCGCACTGGTCGCCGCAAACGCGACGTCTGTTGAGGTGAAGAAGCTCGAATCATCGGCCGCCAATGAGCTTCGCGTCCGCAGTTTTAATTCCGGCGGCACAAGCACCCCCTCTAACACAGCCATTGCCACGACACCGCAATTAGTAGTCATAAACGGCACGGCTGGTGAAGACACATTCCACGTAATCCGGTCCGGCTCGAAACTGTACGTCTACGAAAGCACAGATCCAATCGGCCAGCCGGCGTATTTAAGCGAGCTTGCAGCACTGGGGGCGACTGTCACGATCAACGCCGCCGGCGGCAACGATGCCTTGTTTGTCAACAGTGGCGGCCAATCTAGTTTGGGTGTTGGCAACTCATCTATGTTGCGGCAGGAGGCGCCAATACTCTGACGCATCAAAAGGGTATAGCGCGGATTGATAGCACAGCAACGGGGGGTATGCTCAACAGCACTATCCAAGCCGGCGCGCAATTGAGCACGACGCGGCTCAATCAGAATGGGATGACACTCGAGGGCAACGGCCGCGTGACGTTACTGGACGACGGACAGACCTATGAGCGCTCGTAATTTGGCAATCCATGGAACTCCAGGCAAGGATGGCAAAGTCGATGGACTTGCCGTTGTGAAAGCGCTGGAAGCGATTCAGGCAAACGGCGCCACCGCCGGCGATTGGATTAAGAGCAGTCTCGACATCAATTCTCCCGGGGATGTAATGTTCGAAGCTTTCGCTAACAATGAGAAGTTTGAGACACAGGGCTTAGCACCATACGATGGCCCTACGGAGGGAGAGTATGATCGAAGTGCTTGGTTACCCAGTTCGCACTTAGGCAACGGCGTGAGAAAAATAACGTGGTACAGGTTTGGTCGAGTTCAAATCGGTGAAGACCTCGAAGACAATTCGTATGTCGTTGTACGTGTCCGACAAGCCAATGAATAACTTAAGTAAGCCGTGCGAGCGTTGTAAATACTCGGGAGCGTGCATTCCGTCGGTCGGCGAGCAAAGGGGCCAGTGATTGGCGAGTGAACGCAGAACAAACAAAAAACCCCGCCTGAGCCAAATAGCCCAAGCGGGGTTTTGTTGAAAAAAATCCGGCGATACCTACTCTCGCGCTTTTGGCACTACCATCGGCCCCGAAAGCTTAACTGCCGTGTTCGAAATGGGAACGGGTGTGACCTTTCGGATATGTTCACCGGAAAATAGTCCGTGTCGCCGGTAGGCGGGCACGGACTCGATTCACTCTGTGCACGCAACCTGTCGGCGGCGTACGCTCATGTATCAATCGGTTGTGGTAACTGGCGATCTCTATTGGTCTCGGTTGATGATCTTGCCGGAACCCCGGCCTTCCGGCCGGGGCTGCAAGAGCATCGCGCGCGTTCTCCATCGCGACGTGATCGGGGGGCTGACGCCGCCCCGCTCGCCGGAGACTTTCGTCGCCGGGTCGCCGCGAAGGCCAAAGCACTCGGCGGGACTAATCGCCAGAGCGTTTGATAATGGTGGCCAAGTATTCGTCCGTTAGTACCGGTTAGCTAAACGCATTAACTGCGCGTACACATCCGGCCTATCAACCTGGTCGTCTTCCAGGGGACTTTCGGGCTTTCGCCCTACGAAACCTGATCTTGGAGCGGGCTTCACGCTTATATGCTTTCAGCGTTTATCCTTTCCGTTCATAGCTATCCAGCCGTGCCGCTAGCGCGACAACTGGAACACCAGAGGAACGTCCTTCCAAATCCTCTCGTACTAAAGAAGAATCTCCGCAAGTTTCGTGCGCCCACAGCAGATAGGGACCGACCTGTCTCACGACGGTCTGAACCCAGCTCACGTACCACTTTCATCGGCGAACAGCCGAACCCTTGGGAGCTTCTCCACCCCCAGGATGTGATGAGCCGACATCGAGGTGCCAAACCGCTCCGCCGCTATGGACGCTCGGGAGCGATAAGCCTGTTATCCCCAGAGTACCTTTTATCTGATGAGCGATG
>JBBDYH010000002.1:0-10074 GCA_040901795.1 Pirellulales bacterium | reverse complement strand
CGGCGACGACCAACGTCGGATTGGCGACGATCGCCCGAGCAATGCCGACCCGCTGCTCCTGCCCGCCGGAAAGCTGGCGCGGATAGTGCGTGGCGCGATCGACCAGGCCCACGGCCTCCAGTGCGATCTCGGTGCGTCGCCGCCGCTCGGCCCGGCTCATCGGCAAGAGCAACAGCGGCAGCTCGACGTTCTCGTACGCGGTGAGCACGGGAATCAGGTTGTGCATCTGGAAGATGTAACCGATGTTGGCGGCCCGCCAGTTGGCCAGGCGGGTGCGCGAGAGCGACTGAATCGCGGTGCCGGCGACGATCACTTCACCACTCGTGGGCCGATCGATGCCGGCCAGAATGTTGAGCAGTGTGCTCTTGCCGGAGCCGCTCGCGCCCATCAGCGAGACGAACTCGCCGCGCTCGATCGCCAGATCGGCGTCGGCCAACGGCGCGATCTCTTGATCGCCTTTGCGATAGATCTTGGTCAGGCTATGAACTTCGATGAGAGGCATGGGAAATGGTAGTGGTGGTGAGTGGTCGATGGTGAATGGTGATGAGGGTGGCACTGACAAGCCTTCGCCGCGACGGCTTGTCAGTGGTGAATGTTCCGACGTACTCTCATGGGCGCGATGGTTCCAACGAAGTGTCGTCTCCCGTCACGCGGATGCGGTCGCCGTCTTCCAAGCTCTCGCGGCCCGCGACAATCAGCTTGTCAGCCGGCGTCAGCCCTTCGACCTCGACTAGCCCGCCCGGCAAGGCCGCGCCAAGTTGAACCGGCTTGCGCCGCGCGACGCCGGCGGTCAGGTCGGCTACCCAAACCGCGTTGCCCCCCTCGCCGCTTTCGACCAGCGATCGCGGTACGAAGACGCGCATCTTGTGCGATGTCGCCATGGCGCTGGTGTCGCTCTTCGGCGCCAGGAACGTCACCTGCACGAGCATGTCCGGCTTGACGCGGTCAGGTGGATCTTCGATCGTCACTTTGACTTGCAAAGTGTTCTTTTGAATGTCCGTGATCGAGGTGATCGCCAGCACCTCGCCCGCGAGCGGTTTGCCGGCCGAGGGCGTCTCGATCTCGACGCGCTGCCCGAGCTGTACCTTGGGCACGTCTTCCAGCCGCACGTCGGCCCGCAGTTGGAGGCGTTGGGGGTCGTACAGCGTGACCACCGTGCTGGCCTCCGGCTCGCCGAGCGCCGACTGACCCATCACGCGTTTGCCGGGCTGCGCCACCAGTGCCAGGATCACGCCGTCGGAGGGGGCGCGGACGCTCATGCGATCGAACCGCAATTGGGCGATATCGACGGCGACCTCGGCCTGTTGGAGGCGAGCTTCGGCGGCGGCGACCGCGGCCTTGGTTTCGGCCACGGCGCGGATTTCGTCGGTCTTCAGATCGAGCTGTTTTTGCAGTGCATCCCGGCGGCGCTGTTGAGCTTCGGTTTCCAGTTCGAGGCGCGGCTGCCTGGCCTTTAGCTCGTCGAGCATGGCGCGGGCTGCATCGAGCGCGCTTTGCGACCGCTGCAGCGAACGGCCGGAAACGGCGTCGCCGGCGTCTCGATTCCCCTCGTAATCCTGTTCGGCGAAGCGTAGTTTCGCCTCGGCCGCTTGGATCTGCAGCGGTAACGTCGCCAACTCGTTCTGCGCGCGAGCCAGCATGGCTTCGGCCTCGGCCAAAGCGGCCTGGAGCTGCACCGGGTATTGAAGCGTGGTTTCCGCCGCTGCCGACGCCGCTTTGGCGCTTTGCAGTTCGGCTCCCTTTAGTGCCAGATCGGCCTTCGCTTCGGCGAGCGCGAGCTCCGCGTCGCGATCGATGAGCCGTGCGACCTCCTGGCCCTGCTTGACACGCTGGCCCTCGATCACCAGCAGTCGTTCGACGACACCTTCGGCCAGCGCGGTCGCCTGCACGACCGTGGGCCGCGGCTCGACCCAGCCGGCCGCCTTGAACAGCGGCGCGCCTTCGGTTTGCATGGCCGTTTCGCTGAAGATGACCGGCATGACGGTGACCGCCTTCGCCGGCAACAGGCTATCCCGCGCCGACCAGGCAATGACCCCCAGAAAGCCGACGATCAGCGCCCCGGGCAACACGTAGCGCGACCAAATTCGCGGCGGAGGCGCGATGCCGCGCACCTTCGGCGACGAGCGATCAACGGCGAGATGTTTGAGATCGACCATATGGTGAATGTGTCTGGTGGCCTTCCTCGTTCCCAGGCTCTGCCTGGGAACGGGCTGGTCAGCAGGCTCCGCCTGCCGGCCTATCTGCGTCGGTCCTTGCCTCCCGCGAGGCAGAGCCTCGCGGGCAGTGTGTTCCCAGGCGGAGCCTGGGAACAAGGATTACCTTTTCACGTACATCTTCTCGGCCACCACGGCGGTCTTGCCGGACTTGTCCTTCCGCAACTTGCCCTTGATGACGACCGTCTGGAGCGGCTCGACGCCGAACAGTTTCCGGGCATCAACCGGGACGATGGTTCCCTTCTCATCGGCGAACTTGACCGTGACGGAGTGCGTTTGCAGGGTGTCCGGCGATTCGCAGCAATAGTCCCAGGGCTTCTCACACATGTCGCCCGGGATGTCGCTGCATGCTTTCAGGCTGGGATCAACGATGGTGAAGGCCGCCAGGTCTTCAACCCAAGGATTCTCTTCGCCGCCGATCCGGCCAACGACGGTCACTTCGGCTTCGTCTTCGCCTTGAATCGCCTCGGCAACCGGTTGCGCGTCGGCTGGCTCTTGCTCGATCAAGTACTGCTCGCCGACCGCAGTGAGTTCCGCGTCGTTGTCCGGATCGGATTGGCGACGTCCGCATCCCACGGCGATCGCGGCAATTAACACCAGCAATGCAAGCATCTTGTACATAGATCGGTTCCTTGACATGAGGTTGAGTAGTGTTGAAAGAAGTTTTGAAGATATGACACACATCGTGCTCAGACCGCTCTCAGTCCATTGACGATCGATTCGCGCAAGGCCCGTACGGCTGCCGGCAATGCGCCCAGCGGTCCCAGCAACAAACCGGCAGCGCAGCCGACCAGCAAAGTAAAACTGTCGACGCGGAGTGCAAACGCCCCCATCGTGAACCGCACGGCGACTCCGTTGATGAACGTGACCGCCAACACCGTCGCCATCAGCGAGGCAGCCGCGGCCAGGATGGTTCCCTCTTGCATCAGGCTCATCGCGATCGCGCGGCGAAGAAAGCCGATCGTTTGCAGCATGGCCAGCTCACGAATGCGGCCAACGACGGCGCCGTACATCGTATTGAGCCCCGCGAAAACACCCGCGCCGGCGATCAGCGCAACCACGATCCAGCCCATGATGCGCACGTGCAAATAGTGACGCTTGAGCGAGGCATAGTAGGCGGTTTCGGGCTGCGACTCGATCTCCAGCGTGCGCCGGTTCTCCTTGCAGAACAGGCTCACCTCGCCAAAATCGCCCGCCGAGCCGACCTTCACCGCCACCAGGCTCAGGTCCCAGCGTTTCATCGCCTGTTGCAGATCCTCGACCGGACACCACATCTCCGACTCGAAGGCCGAGCCGCCCGCGGCGAACGTACCGCTCACGCGCCACGTCTTACCTTCGAACTCCAGTGTGCTGCCGGGGGCCAACTCCTCTTCGCGCCAGCCCAGTTTGGCGGCCGCCAGCCGGCCAACCAGCACTTCGCCGGCCTGCGGCCATGTTCCTGCGGTGATCTGCACCTGGCTGCGCACCAGCAACACCGACGGCGTCACTCCGCGCACGAGTCCCATCGTAGGTTCGCCCCCTTCCCGCGGCACGATCTGCGTTCCCAGGTATAGCTCGCCCGAAACCGCCGGCTGCCCGAAGCGCTCTTCGACGCCGGCCACGCTGGCCTTCAACAGATCGACCGTGCTCATGGACACCGACGAGTATTCGACGTTCTCGCCAGTGCCCAGCGAATAAATGATCGCCACGCGCGGATCGCCGCTGACCGCCAGCGTTCTCTCCAGACCCCGGACAAATGCCGTCACGACCAGCACCAGCAGCACCACAATCGTCAGCCCGCCGAGCGTGAGCGCACTGCGACCGGGCCGGCGGAGCAGGTTCCGCACGCCATATTCCCAGGGAAGTGGTCGAAAACGAAGCATGAAAAAGGGTTCAGGATTCGGGGTTCAGGGTTCAGCGTTGGAGTTCACGCTTTAGCGTGTCGGCGCGAGCGCGCGCTGGAGCACTCGCGGCCGTCAGAGAGAGGGCGAAATAATCCGCCCAGCGCGCAATCAGATCAAGAGAGATTCGATGCGCAAGCGCAAGCGGCGGCCGCTGGCCCGTGGATCGTCGCGATCGACTGCAGCCACAGTTTCGAATTTCGAGAGAATCGCTGGCTGGGTCTGTTCGCTCAGCGCCTCAAAGGCGCCAAAGACCCCCAGCACGTGGCCGATCTGCAGATCCAAGCCGCCACCATTGCTCACCGCGCCTGCGCACAGGCAATTGCCAAGCTCACAGTGGTTTTTCGGCGCTAACGGATCTGGCGAAGGCGCTTCGGAGCGCTCCTCACTACTCACCGGAGTTGAGTTCTGCCCCGCTTGACAATGTGGACAGGCAGCGGTCTTCGTTTGTTCGGCGGGACAATCGCTGCACGCGCCCGCACGGCAAACGGTCGGGCAAGCCACGAGCGCCGCGGAGAGTAGCAACGAAATCAACCGACCGAAAAGCATGTCAACTCACAACGGGCTAATGCCCGAATAGCCATCCAACTACCGAATGAACACCGCCAATTCTATCGTACCACGAAAAACGGGTCAATTTCGGCTTATCAGGATTGCGTCAGTGACCTCTGCGATGCATCATTGCTCCCGGATGTCTTTGGCCTTGAGATACAGCACTGCCGGGCCGTTGAACGGTGCCTTTAGCTCACGGCGAGCACCTCCCTCCGCAGTGGCCGACGCGCGGCATTGGCACTTTTGCGCATCATACCAGATGCCGCGCAGCTCCCCTTCGGCCGCCGAAAGGTCCAACTCGACGCCGCCGCCGTCCGGCAAATAAACGAGATACTCCTTGCCCGGATCGGCCAGGCAGTAATTCGTCGAAGCGAGGTTGCCTGCAGGCGCCATCGCCGCGAAATTTCTGCGGTCAGCAAGCCACCGCGTGTAGCCCAGGGCGCGGTGGATCGGTTCCCACTGCTTGTCTCCCGGTTTTCCGAGCACTGAGCCGTCATACGGATCCATGAAGATCGGGTTGTGCCCGCGCAGGAATGCCTTCCAGACCCAGGCTACGTTCCCGCCCACGCCCCAGATGTGGTCGGTGTCCAACAGGCTCACTTTCTTGTACTCGGCTTTCCATGCCGGCGGGTCCTCGGCAAAGCCATCCGCGCGGCCCGGCGAAATCCAATCGGCGGGGCTGGCCAGCATGCTCTCCAGCCGCTCGGCGCCGTGCCCCGTAATTCCGACCGGATGTTGCTTGGGTTTGCTGCGCTCGTAATCCTTGATCGTCTTGACCACCCACCAGTCCCACTCTTTCTCGCCTCCCTCATTGATGACTTCATAGAGCACGTTGTCGAACTCGTTCACCGTATCCACGACCTTGCGGATGTAGGCGGCCTGAAGCTTATTGGCGGCGTCATTGCCGAGACGATGCACATCGCCGTGAATGTCGCTTGCACCATGGATTTTCACATCGTTGATGTTGTTGGCCGGATTGAAAGGGTGGTTGCGCCAGGCCCAGCTTTGCTGCGTGCCGCGGCGTCGATTGCCGTGCATCAGCCCCCACCCTTCAAAGAGCATCACCGAGACATAGATCCCCCGCTTGCCGGCCGAATCCACGCGTGTCCCGAGCCGCTCGAAATACTCGGAGTTAAACTTAGTCAGATCGAACTTTGGCTTGCCGTCGAGCGCCTTACCTGCACCGGTCCGCTGCCACGGAAGCGGCGCGGCATGATGGACAAAATCCTTGCCCAGAGCGCCATTGGCTTGGGTGTCCCAGACCGTCGAGTCCCACGCCCACAGCCGGATGAAGTTGTGACGATGTTTCTCCAGGAAATCGAGGTACGCATCCCAATCGAACGGCTCAGGCGGGTCGTTGCGTCCCATGTCCACGAGGTTGTTCCAGGTATGCGCCCCCGTCAGATAGACCGCCTTGAGTGACCCGTCGGGCAATTTCGTGCCGTCAGTAAAGTACCGCGGATTTTCGGGATGAATTCGCAGCGGACCGGCGGCTTTGTTCTGGCCTTCGGGCGGCTGGCCGAGCGCTGCGGTAGCCAGGATGAGCGTGCAGAATAATGAGGCAAGGTGTGATCTCAGGCAAACCTTGAACATCGCCGTTACTCCTTCGAGCCTGTGTCCGCTTGCGAATTGCATGGGCCGTGGAGAGAATACCGCATCAGGTAGGTTCCGCTTGCCGAGCGGAACCTGTCTCTTATGGACCCGTTCAAGCTGCGCCGAGGTCCCGTCCGGCAGACGGGACCTGCCTCCGCATTAGAATCGCCTTATTTCCCCATGAAATCAATCCTGCTGCCACGTATCCGCTCGCGCACGCGAATCTTCGCGCTATTGTCCCTTTTATTTTTTGTTCACGCATTTCCGACGTCCGTCCTCGCCCAGGAATGGGATGCCTTCGTCGATCGCTATTTGAACGGGTATTTTGAACTTCACCCCGACGAGGCGGTGAAGGCGGGCCGGCACGAGTTTGACGGTCGGCTTCCGGACTGGAGTCCCGCCGGTCTTCGCAAGACAGCCGAATACCTTCATCGGAACCGCGAAGAGGCCGCGCGGTTCAAGCACCTGAATCGCGGGCAGGAGTTCGAACGCCAATATCTCACCGCAGAGATCGATCGCGAATTGTTCGTGCTCGAAAAGGCACACGGGCCGCAGAGGAACCCGCTGTTTTACCTTGGTTTGGGGAGCGGTCTTGATCCGAGCGTGTATATCACAAGGAAGTATGCTCCCGCCGAAGTCCGCCTGCGCGGGTACACCGGCTTTGCGCAGCAGATTCCCCAAGCCGTTGAGAACATTAAGCGAAATCTTCGCACTCCACTGCCGAAGACGTTCGTCGATGTGGGACGGGCGGTGTACGGTGGCATGGTGGGGTATCTCGAAAAGGACGTGCCCGCGGTGTTCGCCTCAGTCAAGAACGCGCAATTGCAGCAGGAGTTTGCAACCGCGAACGCTGCAGCCGTGGCGGCATTAAGAGAGCTGACCCAATGGTTCGAATCGTTGCGATCGACGGCCACGGACAAGTTTGCCCTTGGGCCGGAATTGTTTCAGCAAATGTTGGCTGACACCGAGCGCGTCACCGTCCCGCTTGCCGACCTGGAACGAGTCGGCAAGTCGGATTTGGAGCGGAACCTGAAGTCGCTTGAAGAGGCCTGCGCGAAGTATGCGCCGGGAAAGACCATCTCAGAGGCCGTCGAGCTGGTGCGCCATCGCAAGCCCTCGGGCGGGCCCGTGGCCGGCGCCCGACAGCAGTTGGCCGGATTGAAAAAGTTCTTGATCGATAAGGATCTGGTCACGATTCCAAGTCCAGAGGAGGCGCTCGTCGAAGAGTCGCCCCCCTATGCGCGGTGGAACTTTGCCTATATCAATATTCCCGGACCCTACGAAAAAGGTTTGCCGGCGACGTATTACATCGCGCCCCCGGATCCGTCGTGGTCCCCGGCCGAACAGGAGGCCTACCTGCCGGCTGAGGTGGACTTGCTCTTCGTCTCGGCCCACGAAGTCTGGCCGGGACATTTTCTGCAGTACCTCCATTCGAATCGCTCCCGTTCGAAGTTTGGCCAGATCTTTGTCGGCTATGCGTTTGCCGAGGGTTGGGCGCATTACACGGAAGAATTGATGTGGGAAGCGGGATTGGGCGCAGGCGATCCGGAGACACACATCGGGCAACTCATGAATGCATTACTGCGAAATGTGCGGTTCGTGTCCGCCATTGGGTTACACAACGGGACAATGACGGTGGAGCAGTCCGAGCGAATGTTCCGCGAAGAGGCGTTTGTCGATCCGGGGAACGCACGGCAGCAAGCGGCGCGCGGCACCTTCGATCCGGCTTATCTGAACTACACGCTCGGAAAGCTGATGATCATGAAGCTGCGCGACGACTGGACGAAAACGCGGGGAGGCCGAAAGTCCTGGAAAGCATTTCACGACGAGTTCCTCTCCCGCGGCGGCCCGCCGGTTCCGTTGATTCGCGCGGCGATGCTCGGCCCTGAAGATCAAGGCCCACTGTTCGCGGAGCCGTGAAGCGGCCCATCAGGCCCTCTTCCGCGTCATGGCCAAAACCTCTTCGAGCAGGAGTCCATTCGTGCCGATTCCTTCGCCATCGTAGATCGTCCGCTCTCCCTGCCAGTTGGTAAACGTGCCCCCCGCTTCCTCCAGAATAGGCTGGAGTGCCGCGGCGTCCCAGACTTTCATCACCGGGTCGATCATCACTTCGGCGCGCCCTGTGGCGACGAGTAGATAGCCAAAGCAATCACCCCAGGTGCGCGACAGTCGGCAGGCTTCGTCCATCCGTAGATAGGCATCCATGCGGTCGTGCTTGCGGAAATTGGGCACGTCACTGGTCACGAACAGCGACTCGCCGAGGGTGGCGACCCGCGAGACGCGCGCCGGGCGTACAGGCTCCAGGCCAAGCTGATGCCACGCGCCGTGCCCGGTCTCCGCGTAAGCACATTCGTCCATCGCCGGTACGTAGACGACACCCAGGATGCTGCGGCCGCCATGCTCGACGGCGACCATCGTGCCGTACAGCGGCACGCCGTGAATGAAGGACTTGGTGCCGTCGATGGGATCGAGAATCCAGCGATAGCCGGAGGTGCCGAGCCGCTCTGGAAACTCCTCGCCCAGGATGGCGTCGTCGGGAAAAGCGGCGGCAATTCGCTCGCGCAACAGCAGCTCCGCCTCGCGGTCGGCGATGGTGACGGGAGACGCGTCGTCCTTGCGTTCGACCGCGAGCTCCGTCTGGCGAAAATATCGCAGCGTATGCCGCCCGGCTTCCAGCGCCGCTTCCAGAGCGAGCGACAATCGAGGGGACAGCGTAGGTTGCGGTTGGTCGGACATTGCGTCCAACGTAACGCACCGCGCCGCATTCGCCTACCCTGTCAATTGCTTTTCCAACTTTCGTGGGTTGACGAGGTGGGCTATCTTGACCTCCTGCAACTGAGTGCGAGAGCTCGAGGCAATTGAGTGCAGCGCATCTCGCAATCGGGCCTGGGATTCGGTGGGGATCACATCGGCAAACGGCAACTTCATGTTCATCGGTCCATCGACCGCCTCGATGATATCCAACAGCGAAATCTCCTCCGCGCTGCGGTCCAACGTGTAGCCTCCTTCCACGCCGCGCGTCGATTGAAGGATGCCGTGCGTGACCAGGCTGCGGAGGATTTGCAACAGAAATCGTTCCGGCATCGCCCCTTCAGCGGCCAGGCGGCTGCAAGGGACCGGTTCGCCGGGTTCCGCTTGTGCAAGCAGCAGCGTGGCCTGAAGCGCATACGTGACCGTGCGAGAAAGCTTCATGGAGAGTTCTCACTTTCGGATGGCCCAAAGCAACGAGACAATCGGCCGTGTGTCTGAGCGATCGCGAAGCATCCGGCACTCCGCACGACCCCTCCCACCTGACAAAACGGACCGCGAACGCAACAAGCTGCCTCTTCGCTCTTCCGAAAGTTGACTGTTGTTAGAGGGCGCCGATCGGCGCAACCGCCCGCCGGCTGGCGCAGGCGCACGAGCGAGATAAGTGGCGATATGTCCCGCGAACCGGTTCCCCTAAAAACCGATCGGGATAATAGCCTTCCCCGGCGCAAATGTCAAACTTTGTTTCCCGTGGCGGCAGACATTCTTGTCTGCCAAGGTTTTCGTTTCCCGTGGCGGCAGACATTCTTGTCTGCCAAGGTAGTTGGCAGACAAGAATGTCCGCCCCACGACTGGAACCTACTTTTCCGGAAGAAAGATCACCGGGCCGATCGAATCAGCCTCCGAGGCCAGACGCGGAGGCGTGGGCAGCGCGATCGTAAACATCGTGCCCCGACCCGGTTCGCTCTGTACGCCGATCCGGCCGCCGTGGGCCTCGACGATCTTCTTGGCCGTCGGCAGGCCCAGGCCCGAGCCGCTCGGCTTGGTCGAGTAAAAGGCCTCGAAGATGTGCAAGCGAGTCTCTTCGT
>JBBDYH010000001.1:0-56087 GCA_040901795.1 Pirellulales bacterium | reverse complement strand
GCATCAGGTGGTTGTTGTCGCGAAACTGCACCGTGGTCTTCTCGATCTTGCCGCGGCGCTCCACATAAATGTGTTTGGGCCCGTTGATCATGATGTCGCTGATCGAGTTGTCCTTGAGCAGAAACTCCAGCGGACCCAGGCCGAAAGTTTCGTCGAGGACCTCTTCGACCAGCCGCTCGCGCTCGCTGCGATTCAGCAGCGTGTCTTCGGTATCGCAGAGGTGCTCGACGACGAGGCGGATTTCGCGTCGCAGCACGTCGCCTTCCAATTCGCCGACGCGCGTCAAGTCGAGCTTATCCACCAGCTTGGTGTGGATCCGCCGCTTGAGCGTCTCAAAATCGGTGCCTTGGGTCTTTTCGCCTGGGCGGGGCGGGGCAGTCGTTGGTTTGGCGTGGGACATGGAGATGATTGCGTTGGGTGTCGGATGCGTAAGCGCGGCATTCCCGCCGGCTTCCAAGGGAAACATAGCTCACGCAAAGTGCGCAGGATGAGGCGAAAAGACGGCGCGGTGAGATTTTGCAGCGCGGGCTAAATGTGACGGCCGAAACGATTGCGTGTAGTTGTATATTTTGATAATATACAAAGATGGTCGATCTTGGCGATGTCGAACGGTTTGACTGGGATACCGGGAACGCTCGCAAAAGTGAAGACAAACACGCCGTGCGCCACGGCGAAGTCGAGCAGATCTTTTTCAACAGTCCGCTCGTGCTGGCTGCTGATCTAAAGCAGTGAGACGGAGCCTCGCTACCACGCACTGGGCAGGACAGACGGCGGGCGTTTATTGCACGTCACATTCACGTTGACGTTCGACGGCAAGGCGATTCGTCCAATCTCGGCCCGAGACATGCACCGAAAGGAGAGGCGCATCTATGAAGAAAACACTCAAACCAATCCCGAGCTTTAAGACCGAGGCCCAGGAACGTACGTTTTGGGAGCACCACGATTCGACCGAGTATGTTGACTGGTCGAAAGCGGAACGAGCGACGTTTTCTAAGCTAAAGCCGTCGACCCAGGCGATCTCCCTGCGTCTGCCAATATCGCTTCTGGAACAGATTAAGGTCGAAGCGAATCGGCGAGACGTGCCGTATCAGTCACTCATCAAGGTCTGGCTAGCCGAAAAGACAGAACAGGCGTGACCCGGCCGACCATTACTTCTTCGCTCCGAAGAACGGCAGCCAGCCTTTTTTGCCGCCTTTGACGTCCGGATCGTCAGCGGCCTTTTCCACGTCGCAAAGCGCCTGCGCCATTTGCAGAATCGACTGCGTAATAATCGCCTTCGGGGCGTGCTCGATCAGCGGCACGCCGTTGTTGCGCACCTCGACCATCGTGCGATAGTCGTTGGGCAACTGCCAGAAGATCTCGCGGCCGATCGTCTCTTGCGCCTTTTTCAGGCTGATCTGCCCGTTGTCGAGCCCGGCGCGGTTCACAATCACGCGCACCTTGTCCTTCAGGCCGTGTTCGTTGAACGACATCATCAGCCGCACCACGTTCCGCAGGCAGGGCAGGTCGAGCTGCGTGATCATCAGAATGTGCGTGGCCGCTTCCATGGCGACCAGGTCGATCGGGCTATAGGCCTTCGACAGGTCCAGGATCAAATGCGTGAACGTCGCCTTGAGCAGCCCGAACACGCGCTGCATGTCATCCGGCGTAATCAGCTTCGAGTCTTCAAGCTGCACCGGCCGCGGTAAGAGGAACAATCCACTGCTGTGCTTGGTCAGCGAGCGCTTGAGCAGTGTAAAGTCGAGCCGCGTGACGTTTTGCGCGACATCGACGAGCGTGTAGTCGGGGATGGTGTCGAGGAAAACATCGGCGTCGCCCAGGCTCAGGTCCAGGTCCACCAGCGCCACGGAGTTCTTGGGGTCTTGCGCCAGCGCGCAGCCGAGATTGACCGCGATGCTGGTCGTGCCCACGCCACCCGTGGCGCCGGCGACAGCGATGACGGCGCTGCCGGCCTTCTTGGAGTCGCCTCGGCCACTGCGGCGATCGCTGATTCGTTCCAGCGCCGCCAGCAAGTCTTCAATCCGCACCGGCTTGGGCAGAAATTCCTTCGCGCCGGCACGCATCGCCCGCAGGATCAACGTGCCGTCGGTCGAGCCACTGATCACCAGCACGCTGCACTCGGGCGAGGCCAGGCCAAGCTGCTCGACGAGCTTGAGCGCTTTATCGGGATCCGAATCGAGCGCCACGACGCCAATATCGGGGTGTGTCTGGCTGACCACGTCGGCGAAGAACTCATAGCGCGAGCACTCCGCCTCGAGCCAGACCATGTCCAGCCCGAGCAAGGTCGTCTTTAAGGCATCGCGCGCCGAGTCGCTCGGGTCAACGATGGCTAAGCGAAGTACGTTGGCCATGAATGAATCTTACAATGCAATGTCAGGCGAATGGGGAATGATTGGAATGGGGAGTGGGGAATACCCTACGCTCGCGATTCCCCATTCCCCATTCGCCATTCCGCATTTCTTATTCGGTCCTATCTATAGGTAACGTCATAACCGACCGGGCCAATGAAGCCCGGAACCCGCGCCGACCGCATCGGCGGCCCGCTCGTCCTCGCGTCGTGCGGGATGGATGGGTTTTGACGGCTGCTGGTGACGTTTTGAACTCTACTGCTGCTGGCCGTCGTCGCAGGTTTGGCCGGAGTCGGCTTCTTGCCGAACCAGGACCAGGCGTTCGACGATTTGGACTGCTTGGGCGCCGCCTTGGCGGTCGAACGCGAGTTCGGCAGCGCAGGGCCTGCGGCGGCCGCGGCGCCCCGATGGGGGGCGTTGGTTGCGGCCGAGAGCTTGCTGATGCTGGGTCCGACTTGCGGTCGCCGCGTCGCCTGGCGACCCATGTTGGACGAACGCGAGGCGCCGCCGGGCCCGAGGGCCGGTATCCCCGAGGGGACCTCTTGGATCGTGGCGCCCGGCGGAATCGCTTCCGGGCCAAATTCCTGATAGATCATGCCATTCGACGGGACCATCGTCGCCGAGCCGCCAGGACCGCAGGGCATTCCGGGACCGCAGGGACCGCTGCTGGGGACTTCGAGATAACCCTTCATATAAAAGTCCCAATCGCGCGCCGGTTGGCTCTCCATGCCCGGCATGCATGGGGGTAACTCGCTGCAATCGACCGCTTCGATGACTTGCGGCGTGACGAGGATCAAGAGCTCAATCTCATTCATGTCCTCGCGCACGCGACGGAAGGGAACGCCAATGTACGGCAGGTCGCTGATCCAAGGCAGACCCTTGTTGCTCGATTCCAACTTGGTTTGCACCAGTCCGGCCAAGGCGAGTGTCTGTCCCGGCTTCATTTCCACAGCGGTATCGACGACGCGCTCCTTGAGGGCCGGGACCGTGACGCCGTTGATGCTGATGCCGCGGCTGTCGTCCAGCTCGCTGACCTTGGGGCGAACTTCCAGGCGAATGTTGCCGTTGCCCAGCACGACCGGCACGAAATCCACCTGCGTGCCGAACTTTTTGTACTCGATCGAGGAGGTTCCCAGGCTTTGGGGCACCAGGATCGGGAATTCGCCGCCGCTGTTGAAGAACGCCGGACGGCCGCTGACGGTCACCAGCGTTGGCTCGGCCAACACCTTGATCAGATCGTTGCGCCGCAGCGCCTCGATGAAGCCGAAAAAGCTCGTATCGTCTCCGACCACACCAAACGCTACGGCGCCGTCGGCGCTGCCGCCAGCGACGACTCCTGAGGCGCCCGCAATGGACGCGGCGCCGATCAACCCGCTGATGCTTGATACCACAAACTCGGCACCCTGGGTTGTCGACCACTCCATGCCCAGCGTTCGCAACCGGGTGCGAGACACCTCGTAGACCTTCACATTCAGGCTGATCTGCTGCACGCCGCCCACGGTGATGTGCGAGACGACCTTGGGATAGTAGTCTTCCGCGATCCGAATGATCTGGCTGACATGGTCCTGACGATCGACGAAACCCGAGAGGACAACGCTTTGCGCAATCGGCCGCACGCGGATCGCGGCGTTTGGAAACTCGGTCTTGATGATCATCTCCAGCTCGCGCGCGTCGCCGAACACCATCACGTCGATCGTGTGGACCTTGTCGTCCTTGCCCCAGAGGTTGATCTGCGTGACGCCCGGCTTCTTGGCAAAGACCTGGACCTCGGTGGGCGATAGCGCGGTCAGCTCGAGGATGTCTCGATTATTGACTTGAGCGCGCGGGATCACCTGATCGAGCGTCAAGAGCTTGCTGGTATTGGCCGTCATCTCCATCCGTTCGGTCGTCGCCCGAACCTTATGGACGATCGGCGCCGAGCCACCAAACTGCAAGCTCTGCGCAGATGCCGACGGTGCAGCCCACAATCCGAAGACGGCCGTCGCCAGAGAAAGTCCGATCGAGAGGGCAATCCGGCGCCCACGAAGTTTCGTAGCCATCCGTGTCATCCTTGATAAAACGTTGCAGTTCCGTCCGGTCGTCCGTCGGACGTTGTTCGCTCGTACGACGGCCTTCCAAGGCCGTTGCGTTTTCCACGGCGGCCTGGCAAGGCCGCGCCGCTGCTTTTTCGTTCTTAGTCTTGTTCCGTCGGAGTCAATGAAACCGCGTCACCCGGCAGCGGCCCCGCCGGTGGTAGCGCCCCAGGATTCGACCCATCCGCCTGCGGCAGGCTGAACGTCGGCTCTGCGGCCGCCGGCGGGCCCGTGGGCGCAGCGGTGCTGACCTGCCACTTGGCATTGCTATCTTTTGCCCTGGTGAACTCGACGGTCCTGGCTTGGGGACCTTCGATCAGTTCCATCGAGAAACGTTCCACATCCACCGGCGTGACGGCAGCTAAGACCGGCGCCGTTGCATTGCTTTTTTGTCCGATGCCGAGCATGCCCAGTAATCCGCCCTTAGGCTTCGGATCCTGATTCGCACCGCCAAGTAAGTCCATTTCGGGCTGTCGGCTACTGTCATCGGCGGGGCCGAACAAGTCTTTGCGCGTGGTGCCCTGGCTAACTCCGGCGTTGAGCTTGTCATCTGGGCTGCGCAGCACCAGGCTGACCTTGCCCAACTCCGTGGCCAGCGTCAGTTTTTCCACCTGTTCGGGCGTCAGCAGCAGCGTCACATTCTTTACGGGAATCGGCTCGCCGCCACCGTCGTCACCAGGCCGCCATTGATCGTTGACGGCGAAGACCTTGATGTCTCGCAAAATCGTTGTCGTGCCGGCGTCTTGCGTCCCGCCTTTGAAATTGCTCTTCAAGTACACGAGGACGTCCACACGATCGCCGGGTTGAATCAGGTTACCCACCGCGCTCACCGCGTCGGCATGCACCGCTTTCAGGCGGTAACCCGGCGGCACGTCGGTGGTCGCACGTTTGTCATCTGCGCCAACCAGCTTATTTTGCAGGATCGGCTCGCCGGGTGTCATTGAGTATTTGATACGGCGGCCTTCGATGTCTTCCAGCTTGGTCAAAGCGCCCTTGGGAATCAGGTGCTTGGGCCACTGCTCGAGCTTGATGTTCTCGGCCTTGAGTTGTTCCTGGCCTGCGATGGGCTTCATCGCGACCAGGATCGCCTCGGTTTCGACGGCGGCCTGGGGCCCCGACTTGTTCTGTTCGATGATTTGGCTAATGCCGATCGAGGCCACCAGGCCGCAGCCTAGCGCCAAGCCGAGCAACACGATGGATTTGGTACGCATGTTGGACAACCGGGTAAGTCAGGTCGTGATGGTTCCGACTATTCCTGTATTCCCCAGCGTCCGTACCGGGCATGTAGCTGAATTCGCCAGAATTCAGGTCCGAACTGATCCACTACAAACCGTAGGCCGGCCTTCCAAGGCCGACCGAAACTCCGACGGCCTTGGAAGGCCGTCGTACTCGCCCATAAAGGCGCGAGCATTAATTCGTACTTTCGCGGCGCATAACCGACACCGCCGTCAACGGCATGGTGCTGTCTACAAACATTGGCGATGGCAGCCAGCTTACTTGACCGAATTGGATCGAGACCGTAACCGTGACAGGTTCCGAAGAACTGCTACCACCGGACGGCGGCCAATCCACGACGACCGACGGCGTGCCTCCAATCGAGGCGCTCGTCAGGTAGTCTATTACCGTGTCCTGCACGGCCGTAGTGTCATCCGTACTTTGGACCACCGCGAAACGAGCCCCCTCGCGCGAGGCATTGGTCAAGATCTGTTGGACCATGACCATCCGGCCGTATTCGATCATCCCAAACACAAAGAGAAAGAATACGGGCGCGACGATGGCGAACTCGACAACGGCGGCCCCTCTTCGGTTCTTTCGGCACAACCGGCAGACCTTCTCCAGTTTGGGAGCGATCGGGCCAACATTAAACGTTTCTTCCGCGGTCCCAGTGGACCGGAAAACGGGTTGTGGCAACTCAAGGCGTGCGTTCATACAAGCATTCCCGCCCAGAAGAAGTAAAGAATGGACCCGATGGCGATCGGGATCCCGTACGGAAGCAGCAGCATCGAGCTCTTTCGCTCGGCGGCAATCGAGGCCAATTCAGTCGGATTCCCGACCGTAGCAATTTCGTTGACGATCAACAGGAACTGGTTCTTGTGCTTGGTCCAGCTCCGGCGGCAGACGACCATCGCCACGGCGATGACGCCGCCGACGATAGCGGACAGGCAAAATGCGTAAAATGTGACGCTGCTGCCGACCCAGGCGCCGACGCCAGCCAGCAACTTGACATCGCCTGCGCCCATGCCGCCAATGGCATAAGTCGGCAGCAACAACGCCAGGCCGACTACTGTGCCCAGCAGGCTCATGCCGAGCCCTTCCCAGCCGAAGAGCGCCGTGTTCACACCCCAGCCGCTGACGATCATGGGAAACGTCAGCCAGTTGGGCACCTTCAATTGCTTGCCGTCGATGATGGCCGCGACGACGAGCGTGACGGTCACCAGCCACACCTGCCAGTTATCAGACAATGCGGTTAAAAGCGTTTCGAGGTCCATGATGTGTTGGGTCCTGGTTCAACTCAGAAAATGACGAATGCCGAAGTGCGAATGCCAAACGAAGGACGAATGACGAAGAACCAATGACCAAGTACTAGCGGTCAAGGGCGATTCTTTGTCATTGGTCATTGGTCATTGGGATTTGGGGCTTCGTTTGCCATTCGGATTTCGTCATTCGGATTTGCATTTCCGCTCAGCGGTGCAAAAACACGACGCTTAGCAGCGCCGCTGCCGCCGTAAAAACGTAGCTCACCAGTTGAACGGCGCTGGTGACGGCTTCGGGTGGGATTTGGCTGTACATGCTTCGATTTCCCGTTCTGTAGGGAACGGCCTCTGTGCCGTTCCGTTGGGCGAGTTCACTTGGCTATACCAAGCGGCGGTTCCGGAACGCCACCCGCCACGGCGGGCAAGCTTCGGGCATTCCCTACAGAGTTCCAAACAAGCCTAGCCCAAAAGCACAGCGGGCCGCGCCGGCCCAACGATCCGACGCGACCCGCTGTAAATCACGTAACCGCTATAACTAGCTGGTCGCGATCGAATTGGCCACGTCGGTGAACGTCAGGTTGGCGTTCGTACCGATCGAGTTAATCGCTGTGAGGCACACGATGATAATCAGTGCCAACATGACGGCGTATTCAACTGCGGTCGGGCCATCTTCCGAAACCAAAAAACGACGGACTTTCAGAGCGAGATTCTTCATGACTTTCTCCCAGTGCGGCGCTTTTCGTGCGATCACGAGATGGCACGACGCGCCGATGTGATAAGGATAGGTTAGGGCTTTGTCCGGCACCTCGGCCGTGCTTTCGCACAGACGAGAGGCCTGCGTGCACCGTGCAAAGCCCTGCTCACGCGTTACGTCGTGGTGCCTCTCCTCGAATCGTTCGCGAGAACCTGTCGGTTCCTCGGTAGTCTCTCGCGCCACGGCAAACCGCGGACGAAATTCCACCGAGCGGTAGTTACCGCCTTTCCGCTTGGGAGCGTCTTGACGGGCAACATCCCTTCGGCAACCCGGCTACCACACCCGCCTTGCGGCGGACAAGGTCCTTGGCTTTGCGCCCCGGCCTTTCGACCGGTTAGCCCTTTCGAGGATGAAGAGGCCCAGCAGGCCTGACTTCTTGCGATCCCGGTGACACGGCGGCGAAGTTATTTGAAAAGCGCCGACGTGGCCGAAGCCGCTTTACCACAGCCCGAAAGCCGTGTTCACTCACAGCGTGGCCGAAGCCGCACTGCCTGTGCATTGGAAACCTAGTTCGATTCCGTGGGCTGTCAAATCGCGGGAGGGGAAATCTTTAAGGAATTCGGAAAGATTTCGGGGGATTTCGGCTAAGTTGGGACGGGACATGCGCTTCTGGAGTGCGGTGACTTGTCACCGCTTTGGATTTCACGGCGGTTTGGATCGGTCAACGCGGGTGTTTTTTGCCAAAGCGATTGAAAAAGAAAGCGACGACAAGTCGTCGCACTCCAAAGGCGAAGGTCGAATGCCTAACGATGCAATGCCTTTGGCAAGCCGATTTGAAAAAGAAAGCGGCGACTAGTCGCCGCAGTCCAAATACCACCGCACGAAAATCCGATACCGTCCGATTTGTCGCAAGAACCGGTAGTCCGCCAGCGCGGACGCCAATCGCGGATCCTGCTCGAAGTACTCCAGATAATTGAAGTCGGTTAGCGAGGGCGTCGGTGGAACGCTGTCCACGATGAGCAGCCTCGGACGAGCCTCCGTTACATCCGCCACAACCGCATCCAAGAATTGCCGTCCCTGCGACCGGCATTTGGTGGTAGCCGATCGCTCACAGAACGCGGGCAGTTGCCACATCGTGGGATATCGCGATGCCCAGCGGACGTCCGTTTCGTTCACGAGCGGGAAGCCGACGTGCAAGTGGCTTGACAGCGCTAGAATCGCCTCACCATTAGCGTGCCGCCGCACGAGCGTCTCGAGCTCGTGCCGCTCCGGCGGATCGATCGTCCAAAAGAGATAGCTGCGGGCCGCGAGCAGGACGATGATCAACGTTGCGATTCCTTGCACGCCCGCCGCTGTGACAAAACGCGAACGAGCGGCGAAGGCGCCAGCGGTCACGACGAGCAGGATCGTGGCCAGCGCACCGGCCGGGTACCACTGATAGTGCCAACCCTTGTCCTGGAGAAACACCGCGACCGAGAGCAGGATGGCCAGGATGCCGCACACGTCGATCAACGAGCGGGCCATCGATCTGGCGCCGCGAAAGGTCAGCACGACCGCGAGCAGAACATAACCGAAGGAGTTCGAAAGAACGACTGGCAAGTCTCCATACGGCTGATAAGCGCGGTAGAGCCACAGCGACTCGGCGGCAAACGCGAGATACTCCGGCGTCCACAGCACAATGCCGAGGGCATACAGCGAGAGCGTGGCCGTCAAGGCCACTGCTTGTGGCCTCCACAACACGCCAACGCCTCGGCGAATGGCCACGTAGGCCTCCAGCGCTATCCACGCCGGAACAAAAAACGGCTTCAGAGCAAAGCCGATTGCCGCCATGATGCCAATAGCAATGGCATGCGGCGCAGCAATCGGCTCACGATCGGCCAAACGAACGAGCGAACAGACATACGGCATGACCAGGATGACGAGCAAATGCTCCCGCTGGCCAACCATGCCGCCGATGTCAATGAAAAGGACAAAGGCCAGCGCAGTCAGGAACGGCTGACGAACGGCCGCAGGCCATGGTCGCGAGATCCGCGCGCAAACCGCCAGCGATACGCAGGATAGCGCCGTAACCAGCCACGGCAGCAAGGCGATTGCTGAGCAGGCGATCAGGCGCGCCAATGCCTCGACGCCCATGCTGAGGAGGATGATCAGCGGAGCGTTGACCTCGACGATGTCGGAGCCCAAGCGAGCGCCGTCGAGGATCCTATCTCCCGTATACAGATACCAGGCCACATCCGCGTTGGTCCGCACGCTTATCGCCTGGAACAGGCCAAAACAAGCTATCGAGGCTAGTAGCAGCGTTATATAGCGCGGCTGAAGAAACGTGGAATTGGCCTTGTCATCGTGTGGCATATGGTCATTTACGCTACAGAATGACGTAAGTTGTTGCTGAACGAGCTATCAACATCGGGTGTAACTCGGCGCTTCTGGCATTCCACGAATGTCGTTAACTCTCGAAACAACCAACACGATCGATCCAGCCGATATAAACCGCGGTTGCCGAACAGCGCCACGGCAAAAGCTGAAAAGGCCGCTCGTACGTACTTTTCCGCTGTTCATGATCCTGCTGCTTGTGCCCTGGACGTTCGACGGAGCGCGCATCATTCGACAGGGTGTGCAAACCGCGTTGCGGCCGATTGCGACGTGCGGCACGGAAATGCACATCCTCGATGGCGTCGCCTGCGTCGCCCGCGGTGAGCCGCTTTACCCGCCGATGGATGGCTTGCCGCTGGCATATCATCTCTACAACCCCCTGACCTATCTGCCGGCGGGTTGGATCGGTCGCTGTTGGGGACTCGATCTCGATGGATTGCTCGTCGCAGGGCGTTGCGTTTCGCTGGCCAGTTTGGTGGGGCTTCTGGCGCTTGTCGCGTGGTACATGCGCCGCTCGACGGGCAATGCCTGGCTCACTGCTCTTGCGCCGGCGATGGTGCTTTACTTCCATAGCTCGACGCTCACCGATTTTTTTCGCAATCGACCGGAAACGCCGGCGATTCTGCTGTCGTTGACCGCCTGGATGATCGCGCGGTTCCGGCCGCGCGGATGGACCGCGCTTTGCGCCGTAGCCTGTGTAGCAACTATGGCGTTTAAACCGACGTTTGTCGCAGCGCCGCTGGCGATCGCCTTGCAACTGGCCTGCGAGCGACGATTTCGCGCCCTATTCGAGGTGATGTCGATTTCGCTGGCGCTCGGTCTGGCGGTCGTGTGCGGCAGCTATCTGCTGCTGGGGGAAGGCTACTTCGAGCACACGGTGTGGGCGATGATGTCGAATCCGATGCAGCCGATCGAGCGCTCGTTCGTTTTGTATCCGTTGTTGGCACAAATGCACTGGGGTTGGCTGCTACCGGCGGCGCTGTGCTCCGCCGCGTGGCTGACCCGCCGGCGCACGGATACGCCGCTCTTGATCTATTTGGCTGTGTGCTTTTCCATTACGACGATCGCGCATGGCAAGATTGGCTCGGACCTCAACTACCACGGCGAGCTGTCGTTTCTGATGGTGCTCACAACGTTGACGGCGATCGCGAGAATGCACGCGGCCGAAGCGCGGTTTATCGCTACACCTTTATTGTGCCTGCTCGCCGGCACGTGGTCGGCAATCGCGGCTTATGGCCCGACCTGGAATCAATTAAGCCTTAACCGGTCGGTTCCGCATCCCTACGTCGATGCGTCGCTCGACGAGATTCCTGATCCAAGCAAGTATCTGTCGCGCTATGCTCCCCATCGAGGGCGAGTGTTGATTCTTGACGACGAGATTTCCGTGCACGTCGGAGATCCCGTTGTATACGACTGGTACGGATTGTCGCTGTTGTTTGATTCGGGACACGTGCGGTTCGAAACACTGGAGAACACCGTACGCGAACAACGGTATGCGGTGATCGTGCTTGGGCCGCTGCCGACGAGCAAGTGGAGTATCCGTCTGCGCAATGCGGCCCTGGCGAGCGGCTATCGCTTGACGCGGCAAGACGACCGCGTCGAAGAATACACCTCAGCCGGCACGCGCTAGCGTCCGGTTGGGGGTCAAACCATTCTCCAACCGCGGGCTAGCGGTCGCCGCGGCGACCGGCTGATTGCGCCGGGAGCCTAATCACAAGCAACAGCTCTCGTCCACCGGCGTCGAGAATCGTCTTCTTCTCGGCTCCAGACTGACGATTCGGGCCCAGCACTGACCACGCCTTTTTGAGGCGCCAGCCAGCTTCTTCTGCCGCAAATTCGACGATCCAAGTCTCCATGTCGACGAACGCCTGCTGGTCGAGCGGTCGGGGATCATCGGGACTGCGGAGTTCGACGTTCACGTCGTCATGCGCGTAAGCCAGGTACTGCAACGGCCAGTACAGCCACCATTCGCTGGTCTGAATAAGCAATGGTAGACCGGGCTCGCGCTGGCGATCGATCAGATCCATCACCTGTTGCTTCGGCTCTATCGCGGCCGTCCGAAATGTGACGTGCGATCGACCCCCAGACTGTTTGAACTCGTGGAAGTATTGCCCCTTGAAGGTCGACAGGATAAACGCACCCACGACAAGCAGTAAGGGCGCCGTTGCGGTGGAAAACTGCGTGGTCGGCCGCATCCACCAATCAAGCGCGCGGCCGAGGAGGAGCACCGTCGGCGCGACGAGGCAAATGGCGTAGCGCTCGAAATGCGGCGCGATCGCAGTCGGTCCTGCAACCGCGAAGAAACTTACGACGGATGCCGCCCACCCGGCGACGAGCCAGGCGTCGGCCGCCGACTTCCCGCGGCGAATCGAGTTGAAAAGCGCGAAGGCCGCGAGGCCCGCGACGGCAATGCTGAGCGATTCCAGGCTGATTCGAACGGCCGCACCGGCGCTCTCGTCAGCGGGGGCCAGCGTGCCCGGGATGTACTCATAAACCGTCGCGCCGGTGAACAAGTCGCCGAAGCGCTGCACGAATGCCGTGTAGTTCTCTATTGCGCCGACGTTCGCTACGACTCGCGGCATCACCGGCCAGACCAAGACTACGGCCGTGACGACGCTCAACGGCAAGCCGATGCGACGGGCCGCCGGTGATCTCCACCAGGCGACGATATGATCCTGCCAGGCGGCCGCGAGCTGAATCGCAAGAAACGGCGCCACGAACAAGTTGCAGGGATGAATGATCAGTGCTGCTGCCAGGCTGAACACCCCGATCCAAGTCCACCGCAGACGCCGCTGTGGCTCGCTCTGGGCTAACACCCCGGCGTAGACGACGGGGAGCGTGAAGAGTAACGACTGGCTGGCATCCCAGGCAAAGCGGCTGTAGGCGATGTTGATCGGCAGTACCGCATGAATGAGCGTCGTCAACCAGGCCATTCGCGGGCCGAACGCACGCCTGCAAAGGCAGAAATTCAGCACCAGGGCAATCAGGCCGCTGGCGAGCGCCGCGATACGCAACGCGGCGAACGACGACTCGGCAAACGTGTGCACCAAGACCTGCGGCGCCAGGAAGAACGGGTTGAGCGGGTTGCCTGTCGGCGTTCGTAACGGCACACATTGGCCGTGCAACAGCCGCTCGGTCTGGACCCCGGACCACGCCTCGTCGCCGTTTACGCCGGGCACACTTCCCAGATTCCAGCAGCGAAACCAAACGGCGACGCCCAAAAGAGCGATGCCGACAAAGCCCCAAACCGTGCGCGATATACAGGACATAACGGCCAGCCTACGGACGCCCCTTTGGTCATTGGGATTTGGACATTGGTCATTTCCAATCCCTGGCAAAAGCTATCTTTTTTCGGGCACAAGTGCGGAGATACCTATGACTTGGCGCGAGGAACTTCTGGAACGGCTTGCCGCCGCGATTCCGTGCGGATACGAGCGGCGCGGGCCGCCCGCGACGGAGCCGACGTGCCTCGCTGCGATTGCGCTGTCGATCTACGGACGACATGAACAATCGCTGCCAGCCCTACAATGGTTAGCATCGCTGCAAAACGACGATGGCAGTGTGGGACCGACGCCGGAGTTAGAGACACCCGGCTGGCCGACGGCATGGGCTGTCTTGGCCGGCGGTTATACCAGTCGTAGCAGAAAGAGTGATGTTCTCGGCTTAGGCGATTCGTCCGACGTCGGCGGCGACGACGCTCGGCAAAACCAGCAGCCTTTCAGCGTCGAACGGGGTGTGCAATGGCTCCTCGATACCAAGGGTGGCACGCTCGCGCGGCAACCCTCGATGGGCCACGACTCGATGCTGGTCGGCTGGCCGTGGGTGGCGGGCACGCACTCGTGGGTCGAGCCGACAGCACTCGCGGTGCTGGCTTTGAAATCGGTCGGGCATGGCGACCATCCGCGGACGCGCGAGGGCGTTTCGGTGTTGCACGATCGCCTTTTGCCCGACGGCGGTTGCAACTGCGGCAACACGATCGTCTTCGGCCAGGCGCTGTTGCCGCACATTCAGCCGACGGGGCTGGCGCTACTGGCTCTGTACGGTGAAAAGGACCACGACGGCCGCATCGCGCGTTCGCTCGACTGGTTGCAAGGCGCCATCGACGGGCAAACGGCGGCGGCATCGCTGGCGTACGCCACGTGGGCGTTGGCGCGGTACGGCCGCAACATGCCGAACGCGGAGAGTTGGCTCGCGAAAGCGTCGGAGCGAACCGCGACCATGGCGAGCCCGTACCGCATGGCGCTATTGATCCTGGCAGGGGCGTCTTTGGAGTGCGACGACTTGTCGTCGCTTTCTTTTTCAAACGCCTTATCGCATTTGAGAGGTCCGTCGGCACGCGGAACGCATTGAAAGCCAAAGCGATGACGAGTCATCGCACTCCAAATGAACGCCAGCCAAACCACCATTGAAACACCGACCATGGACCGCAGAGCGCTGTTGATCGGCGCCGGCGCCGCGGTGGCGGGGCTCGCCGGGTTTGGTGTCGTGCGAAACTGGTTTCGCGATAAGTCACCCGTCTTCATCGCCGCGGGTCAACGGTACGACAAAAGCTTGGAACGGACGATCCGGGATGCGCTCGTGGCGACCGGCGTGTCGCCCGAACAAATCCGCGGCAAGCGAGTGCTGCTCAAGCCGAATCTGGTCGAACCAACGAAGCGATTGCCGCACATGACGACGCACCCGGCGATGGTCCAAGCCTCAGCGGCAGTTTTTCGAGGCTGGGGGGCCGACGTGATCGTGGGCGAAGGGCCGGGCCACGTGCGCGACACGGAAATGGCGCTGCTCGAATCGCGGATGAGCGAGTCGCTTGACGAGGCGGAGTTGGCGTTTGCCGACCTCAATTACGAGGAGGTCCGATTCGTACCCAACGCCGGCAAAGCGAGCAAGCTCGATGGGTTTTACTTTCCCCGCTCGGTCATCGAAGCCGATTTGATCGTCTCCATGCCGAAGATGAAGACGCACCATTGGGTCGGTTTCACGGCCTCGATGAAGAACCTCTACGGCACAATCCCCGGCATCAAGTACGGCTGGCCGAAGAACGTACTGCACCACGCCGGGATTCCGCAAACGGTGTTCGACATTAACGCCTCGCTGCCCAAGACGATTGCCATCGTCGATGGCATCGAGTGCATGGAAGGCGACGGCCCGATCATGGGCAGCGCCAAGCAGATGGGCCTGGTGATCGTCGGCACAAATCCGACCGCTGTCGATGCGACCGTCGCGCGGATCATGGATATCGATCCGGCGAAGGTTAGTTATCTCGGCCTGGCGGCCGACCGGCTGGGTCCGATCGCCGAGAGGTGGATCGAGCAGCGCGGCGAGCGCTGGCAAGATCACAAGAGTCGGTTCGAGATCATCGACGCCGCCCACCTCAAATCGCTGCGGCCCAAGCCAGGCTGGCTGGTCACATGACGAGAACCATTGCACTTTTGTCGCTAGCGTTGTTCGTCGCGCTGTGCGGTCCGGCCCTTTGCGGGCTGGTTTACACAGCCGATGACTTGGGCGCTTTCCATCTGCCGTTGCGTGACTTTTACGCGCATGCGCTTGCAAACGGCGACTCGTTCGACTGGTGCCCTCATCTGTTTGGCGGCGTCTACCTTACCGGCGAAGGGCAGGCGGGCACGTACCACCCACTGCATTGGGCGCTTTATCGGTTTTTGCCGCTCGATTGGGGCTGGAATTTGGAATGCGTGGCGAGTTATCCGTTCATGTTCGCCGGCATGTGGTTGTTGATGCGGCGGCGCGGCTTCGGACGGGCAGAGGCGATGTTCGCCGCGATGGCGTTCACCTTCTGTGGCTTCAATCTGCTGCACTTCGTGCACGTCAATGCCGTTGCCGTCGTCGCGCATGTGCCGTGGTTGTTGTACGCAATTGATCGATTGAACGATGCGGTTCGAGTGGGAGGACGCGGCACGCGTGGGTCTCGCGGACTCGGCCCACCCTACGGCGAGGTCGCTCTCATTGGCGTATTGACCGGGTCGCAGCTTTTGCTCGGATACCCCCAGTACGTGCTTTACACGCTCCTTGCGGAGGGTCTGTTTCTGGCCTTTATCGTACGCGAACCGCGTGACGCTGGCGGCGCGCGCCAAACGGTCGCTGTCATGGCGTCCTGGGCGTTCGCTAAGCTCGTTGGTCTTGCCTTGGGGGCCGTTCAAGTGCTCCCCACGCTCGAGGCGCTGGGCGATTCCGTGAGGCATGACGCCGACGCTTCCTTCGCCGCCTGGGGATCGCTGCACCCATTCAACGCCGTCCAGCTCATTTCACCGTACCTGTTTGAGACGCGCGTCGTGGGGCAGAACACGCATGAACTGAACCTGTACGTGGGCGTTGCGCCGCTGCTGCTGGCGGCCATCGCGATGGCGAACCGGCGGTTGTTGCCGGATCGGGCCGGTCAACAAACGGTTTTCCGATTCGCTCTTGCGTTGATTGTGACAGGAAGTTTACTGGCGGTCGGCAGCTATGGCCCGCTGCACCGGCTACTGACCGCGGTTCCGCTCGTCGGTAGTTTCCGTTTTCCGTGTCGTGCGACAGTGCTGATTCAACTCGGCATTGGATTGCTGGCGGCCATCGGGTTTGCCTTAGTCTGCCGAACGTCGTCGTTCGAAAGACAATCAATTCGTACCCCAGGCAAGACGTTTGCAGCGTTATTACTGGCCAGCGTCGCACTGGCCGGCACTGCGCCGATCCTGTGGCCCGAGTTCGTCGCAGCGCCGCAACTCGTAGGGTGCGGCCCGCTGCTGCTCCTGCTCGGATTATTGCTTGTGCGGCGTGCCGCCGTGGGACGCCGATGGGCGTTGCCCGTGCTGGTCGTATTCATGGCGATCGACCTGGGGGTTTACGGACTTACGTACGGCGTCTATCGCGGCGCCACGAGCCTTGACGACTACGTGGCCCAAACGTCGGCGCCATCCCACATTGGCGATACACGTGTGGCTCTTGACCTGGCCCCGCCAAACGGCGAAGGCATTCGCGCCGGCAACCAGATCCTGTTGCGCGGTTTTTCCAGAATCGACGGCTACGCCGGTTTGGAACCCGCACGTCAGCTCAACTACCGCGCGATCGACGCGCTTCGCTCTGCGGGCGTCAAGATCGTGTCTCCTGCCGCCCACATCGAAGATGAGTGGCGTCTCTCGGCGACCAACGACGGTTGGCTCGAAGTGCCCGATCCCTTACCGCGGGTGCGGCTGGTGAAGCCGTTTTTCGACGAAGTCGAAACCGCTCCGCCGGCCGCGGGCTCGGTGCAAATCATTAGCGACCGTCCGGGGGAGATCATTGTCATAGCGGCCTCGCCCGAGCACGCGATCCTTGCCTTGACCGAAAGCTACCATCGCGGCTGGACCGCCTCGGCCGGCGGCACGACCCTCAAAACTCTACGAATTCACGGCGATTTCCTGGGTTGCCAGTTCCCGCCCGGCACCTCAGCCGTCGAATTCCGTTTCGCCCCTGCGAGCCTGCAATACGGCCGCGCCGCTTCGGTTTGTGGCCTAGGCTTTTTAGGACTTTTGCTCGCCATGAGCCGACTGTCAGGACGCCGTAGCCGAACTCGCCAGAGTTCGGGAAGCCAGAATTCTGGCGAATCCAGCTACCCCCGGGATGGTTGATGATGCAATACGATTTCCGCGACGAAGGCGACACGCGGCCACCGCTGCCAGACTCATTGATCAGCATCGTCTTACCGGTGTACAACGAAGCCGCCGTGCTGGAGGCGCTGTTCGAACAACTCACCACGGCCATCGGACGCTGCGGGACGAATGCCGAAATCATTTTCGTCAACGACGGCTCGTGCGACGACAGTGCGCGAATCCTGGACCGGCTGGCCGATAGTCACCACGAAGTCCGCGTCATCCACTTTTCCCGCAACTTTGGTCATCAGGCGGCCGTACAAGCCGGACTTGCTCACGCCGGCGGCGATGCCGTGGTGCTGATGGATTCTGACTTGCAGGATGCTCCTGAAGCGATCGAGCAATTGTTGGCGAAGTGGCAGGAGGGTTACGACGTCGTTTACGCCATTCGCGTCAACCGCAAGGAACAGTGGCTCAAGCGGTGCCTGTTCGCCACGTTCCATCGACTGCTGGCCTCAGTGGCCACCACGCGCATCCCCGCCGACGCCGGCAACTTCGGCTTGATCGACGCGCGCGTTGTCAAGCAGATCGTCGAGCTGGCCGAACGCGACCGCTATCTCCCCGGTCTGCGCTCGTGGGTCGGATTTCGACAGACGGGCGTCGAGGTCGAGCGCAACGCGCGGTACGACGATCGCCCGCGCGTCTCGTTGCGTGGGCTGTGGCGGCTGGCGAAGACGGCGATCTTCTCCTTCTCCACACTGCCGCTGTCGATCTTCTACACGATTGGCTATGCCGCGCTGGGATTGTTCCTGGCATTGACGGTTGCCTGCCTTTATGTGCGAGTGTTTACCGACCTGGCGATACCGGGCTGGACATCGTACATCCTGAGCGCCAGCTTTTTTGGCGCCCTCAACGCCTTGGGCATCAGCATGCTCGGCGAGTACGTGATCCGCATCTATGACCAGGTGCGCGGCCGGCCGCTGTATATAATTGACCGAGTCGTCGAGCACAAAGCGGAGCCGATCGCGCCCCCCTGCCTGGCCGGCGTCGAAGAATGGGACGAGGAGTACCAGGAGCTGCTCGACCAGTCCAGTGCACTGTTAGACATGGTTCGCGGTGGCACCGGTGGCGTCGATCTCTCCGAAGCGGAAAACGCCGCCGAGCTCCTCAAGCTGGCCGAGGCCGGCGTGGGCGACGAGCGGTAGTCGCGGTCACACCGAAATGATGTCACTTGATCCGTTTCTCCTCGTGGTGTTCGTTGTCGCGTTCGTGGCGGGCGGGATTGCCTCGATCAGCGGCTTTGGAATTGGGAGTTTGCTCACGCCGTTATTGGGTGTGCAAATTGGGTTCAAGTTAGCGGTGGCGGTCGTTTCGATCCCACACTTGATCGGCACCGCGGTGCGATTCTTCACGCTGCGCCAGCATGTCGATCGGCGCTTGTTGATCGGGTTTGGCCTGACGAGCGCCGCCGGCGGCTTGACCGGTGCACTCTTGCACACATTTGTCAAAAGCCCAATCCTGACGGCCGTCTTCGGTCTGCTGCTCGTCTTCGCCGGTGTGACCGGCTTGCTGGGTCTTGCGGAGCGAATGCGATTCGGTGGCGTGATGGGTTGGATCGCGGGGGCTGTGTCGGGGCTGCTTGGCGGTTTGGTTGGCAACCAGGGTGGCATCCGGTCGGCCGCCTTGCTCGGCTTCGACGTGCCGAAGCATTCGTTTTTGGCCACTGCAACCGCCATCGGGTTGATCGTGGACGGCGCGCGCATGCCGGTGTATCTGTTTACCGAGGGTCAAGACATGCTGGCGGAGTGGCCCGCCATCGTGGCGGCGAGCGTCGGTGTAGTCGCAGGGACGTTCGCCGGCTATCGCCTCTTCAAGCGATTCTCGGAAACACTGTTCCGCAAGATCGTCTCTGCGATCGTTCTAGCTTTGGGCCTCGTCATGCTGTTCCGCTTTGCCCGCGAAGTCGATTGGCTATAGTCGTTGCCAGCCATTACACGCGGCTGCCGGTCTTGAAGAACCAGGCATCCAGCGAAAAGGACCCCGCGCCCACGATCAGCAGAAAGACCAACCCTAACCACATCGAAAAGTCGGTTCGCGCTTCGTGGAGCATGCTCCAGAACCCGTAACGTTCGAGTTTGGAGAGGTTAAAGCCCCAAAACCCGTGGCCCAGCAAGATCGGTATCTTGGTCGAGATGATTGCCACGGAGATATTGATGAGCAAGAGAACCGCGGCTAAACGAGTGCCGAGACCCAGCAGGACCAAGCTTCCGCAGACAATTTCCACCACGCCGACAAACGGGCCCATGACCTCCGGGGCCGGAATGCCGATCTTCGTGAACCGGCCCGCAGCCAGGGAATCTGGATAGAGGAATTTCTGAATCCCTTCCGAGAGAAACACGCCGCCGACCAGCAAGCGGATGAGCGCCACGGCGGCGGGAGCATTGGTCGACATGAGCCAGTTCATTTTTTCCTCGTTTGTCGAGCGTCACGATCGTCGATGATCTCCGAGGCAAGCTCTCGTAGCTTGACACGCGCCTGGCCGAGCAATTTTCTCCCACTGGCCGTGATCCGAAAGTTCTTGCGACGCTTGCCCGCGACCACTTCCTCGGCGCTGGAGAGGTGTCCCGCCTCCTCCATGTCGTGCAGCATCGGATAAAGCGTACCCGGCCCAATTCGATAGCCGTGATGCTTGAGCTCTTCCATGATCTCGACGCCGCAGATCGGCTCCTTGTCTGCATGGTATAGCACGTGCAGCCTCACGAACCCGGTAAATAACGAACGCAGCACGTCGCCGGCCATTCTATCGGAACTCGATATTGATTGTCGATAGCGTGTGGAAGCTGGATGGTATTCATGGTACGATTGGCGAGTCGCCTTGGAAAGAACGTGATGCCGATGAAACACCATACTTCCCGACGAAGCTTCCTGGCGATGACCGGCGCCACGGCTTTGGGATTCGCGGGACTTCGCACCTATTTGTCGTTTCCTCAAACGGCTCGCGGCCAGTCGGCGCCCGCGCCCACGAAGCCCGGAGCCGGTTATGGGCCGCTTGTGCCCGATCCCCACAAAATCCTCGACCTGCCCGAGGGTTTTAGCTACCGCGTGATCTCCCGGCAGGGCGAGCGGATGGACGATGGACTCCGCGTGCCTGGCAACTGCGACGGCTCGGCGTCGTTTGCCGGGCCCGACGGCAAGACAATCATCATCCGCAACCAGGAGCTGCTGCCCGACGATCGCTCGGGCGGCCCTTTCGGTCGCGAGAATAAACTCTTGGACCTGGTCAAGCCATGCATGCTGTACGACCGCGGCTGCGGCAAGCATCCGGCCCTCGGCGGCACGACCACGCTCGTTTACGACACGCGCACCGGCAAACTGGAACGGCAGTTTCTCAGCCTGGCCGGCACGATCCGCAACTGCGCCGGCGGGCCAACGCCATGGGGGAGTTGGATCACCTGTGAAGAAACCGTACTGCGCGCCGAAAAGGGGCGCGAGCGCGACCACGGCTACAACTTCGAAGTGCCGGCCTCGGCCGAAATCGGTCTGGCCGACCCCGTGCCCTTGGTGGCGATGGGCCGCTTCAACCACGAGGCCGTCGCCGTCGATCCCCACAGCGGTATCGTTTACCAGACCGAAGACCGCGACGACGGGTTGATATACCGGTTCATCCCGCACGCGCCGGGCAAACTTCGTTTGGGGGGACGCCTGCAGGCGCTGGTGGTATCTGACGCGCCCTCGCTGGACACGCGGAATTGGGAAAAGCCAACGGTTCAGGCGGGCCAACCCATGGAGGTCACCTGGATTGATCTGGACGAGGTAGAGAGTCCGCTCGACGACCTGCGGCACCGCGGCTTCGCAGCGGGTGCGGCCCGCTTTGCCCGGGGCGAGGGGATGTGGTACGGCAACGACTGCATCTATTTCGCATGTACGAACGGCGGCGTGGCGAAGAAGGGCCAGATCTGGAAGTATGTCCCTTCGCCCCACGAGGGAACGCGGCGCGCCGCCGAGGCGCCCGGCCGGTTGGAGCTGTTCATCGAGCCCAACGATGGCCGGCTGGTGGAGAACGCCGACAACCTCACGGTCGCCCCCTGGGGCGATCTTGTGCTCGCCGAGGACGGCGTGGGCGAGGCGGCCGCCGAACAGCAGTTTCTTGTGGGCGTCACTCCCGAGGGTGACATCTACCCGCTGGCCCGCAACGCGCAGAACTCGACCGAGTTGACCGGGGTGAACTTCTCGCCGGACGAGACGACGCTGTTCGTCAACCTGTTCAGCCCCGGCGCGACGCTGGCAGTCACCGGCCCGTGGCATCAGCGATGAACTGGCCATCGGGGCTACTCGTTCTACATCGACCGCAGGGATCGTCATTCCAAGCTCACGTTCGACAGTCACATGGCGACGCATGATATCGGATAGCGATATTGATTGGCGATAATGCTATGTTAGAATCCGGGCATAGCGTTTCGCCGCTACCACGACGATGCTTTGCCAAGGGAGAAACCATGACTCGACAGCGTTCCACTGCCTGCGCGCTCTTGCTTGTCGGTGCACTGTTCGGCGCGGCACTCGTCGCACTGCTGAACGGCGCTCGCATCCCGCAAGCCTACGGACAGCAGGACAAAAAGACGCCCGATCTGGCGGCGCTGGCCGCCGAGATCGAAACGATCAAAGGCAAGCTCCCCGACCAGGCCCATGCCATGCAAGACGTCGGCTACCACTACAGCAATCTCTGGTTCGCAGGCCAGAAAGAGCACTGGGAGCTGGCGAACTTCTATTGGTTAGAAGTCCGCTCGCACTTGCGATGGGCCGTGCGAATCATTCCCATTCGCAAGGACAACGCGGGCCGCGAGATCGACTTAGGGGCCATTCTGCAGGCTTTCGAGAACACGCCGCTCAAACAATTGGAGGACGCCATCAAGGCCAAGGATAAGACGAAGTTTGACGACGCGTACCGCTTCACGCTGGAGACCTGCTATGCTTGCCACAAGGCCTCCGACAAGCCGTTCATTCGTCTCCAGATGCCGACGCAGCCCGAAACGCCGATCATCAACTTCGACCCCAAAGCCGACTGGCCGCGATGAGCCATAGCCGTCCATTTAGCTCGCCAACCGCCTGCTGGGTATCGTGCCTGCTGACACTTTGGCTCAGCGCTGTGACCAGTCGCTGCCACGCGGAAGAAGCGTCGCAACTCGTGCCGCTACCGGTCAAGATCCCGGCTCCGGTGGCCAATCCGACGACGCCGGAGAAAGTGGCGCTTGGCAAACAGTTATTCTTTGATCCGCGGCTCTCGGGCGACAATACGATGAGCTGCGCATCTTGCCACACACCGGACAAGGCGTTCGGCGATGGCCTGGCCCGCGCGAAGGGGCATGATGAAAAACTCCTCGCGCGCAACACGCCGTCGCTGTTGAACGTGGGGCTGTTCTCCTCATTTTTCTGGGACGGTCGAGCCAAGAGCCTCGAGGAACAGGCGCTTCTGCCGATCGAGTGTCCGAAAGAAATGAACCAGGAACTTGAGAAGCTGGAGCAAGAACTGAACGACGTCTCCGGCTACGTCAAGCAGTTTCAGCAGGTCTTTGGAACGAAACCGACTCGGGACGGCATTGCCAAGGCGCTGGCGGCATTTGAACGGAGCCTGGTCACTGGGTCGTCTCCCTTTGACAGATACTTGGCGGGCGAGCAAGATGCCTTATCGGACGAAGCCAAACGGGGACTCGAATTATTTACCGGTGACGCCGGCTGCATTCGCTGTCACAGTGGTCCCTTGCTGAGCGACGGCGAATTCTACCGGCTGGGACTCGCCTCTGCCGACAAAGGGCGCGAGGAGGCGACTGGGGAGGAGAAGGATCGAGCGAGGTTCCGCACGCCGAGCTTGAGAAACGTAGTCAAAACCGCGCCCTACATGCATGATGGCTCACTCACGACGTTGACGAGCGTCGTCGAGTTCTACTATCGCGGAGTTCCAAGCACGGTCGATGGTCTTGCGCCCGATGTGGAAGTTTTACAAGGCCGGAGCTACTCCGAGGTTTCCGATCTGGTCGCGTTTCTTGAGTCGTTGACCGGCGAACCTCCGAAGATTATGCGACCGATTATGCCCTAGCGATGTGACACCGTTCAAACTGTGGGACGAACGTTGCAGGCTCGCCGGTCTGGACAATTCTTGAAACGCGACCTCGGTCTGTTCGGGGCCACGATGATGGGGCTGGGTTCCATCATTGGCACCGGCGTGTTTGTCAGCATCGGGATTGCGGCGGGCATCGCCGGACCGGCGATAATCTTGGCGACGGCGCTGGCCGCTGTGCTGGCCACATTCAACGCGCTCAACAGCGCGCAACTGGCAGCCGCACATCCGGTCAGCGGCGGAACGTACGAATACGGCTATCGGTATTTGCGGCCGAGCTTGGGTTTCCTCGCGGGATGGATGTTCGTTTGCGCAAAGACCGCTTCGGCGGCCACCGCGGCGCTCGGTTTCTCGGGCTACCTGCGAAATGCACGGGGGTGGACCGATGATGGTTCGCTGGTCGGCGTCGCCGTAACAACCGTGGCGGTTCTTACGTTGGTCGTGCTCGGTGGGATTCGGCAATCGAGCCGAACGAACATCATCGTCGTCTCCGTAACGCTGATTGCCCTCTTATCGTTTGTGGCCGCGGGCCTGCCGACTGCGTTTCGCTCCGGCGCGCAATCACTCTCACCCTTCTTTGCGGACTCGGCCGCGTCCGTACTTCACGCCACGGCGCTGATGTTCGTGGCATACGCCGGCTATGCGCGGATTGCCGTGCTAGGAGAGGAAGTCCACGAGCCGCGACGCACCATTCCACGTGCCATCGTTATTACGCTGATCCTGACGGCCACGCTGTATATCGCCGTCGCCGCGGTCAGCATCGCCGCGGTGGGACACGAGGCCATGCACGCCGCAACGCAACAACAGGCTGCACCTTTGGTGACAGTCGCACGCGAGTTCCGTGTCCCGGCCGTTCATTGGATCGTGGCCGTCGGCGCCCTGACCGCGATGGTCGGCGTGCTGCTGAACCTGCTCTTGGGTATTTCGCGAGTCCTGTTGGCGATGGGCCGGCGCGGGGACATGCCGTCGGTCTTGGCCACGCTCGACGCGGCTCGCACCACGCCGTACGTCGCTGTCGTGACCGCGGGTGTCATTATCACCGGTCTGGCCGCGATTGGCAGTGTCAAAACCACCTGGTCGTTTAGCGCGTTCTCGATCCTCATCTACTACGCCATCACCAACCTGGCTGCCCTGCGCCTACCGGCCAGCGAGCGGCTGTATTCGCCGTTGTTGGCATGGGCTGGCTTAGCAGCTTGTCTCTTTCTCGCCTTTTGGGTCGAGTGGCAGATCTGGGCCAGCGGATTAGGGCTCTTGCTAATTGGCTTGATCTGGCACTGGATCGCTGCGTCGCGGATGCACACCAACCGCTAGTTGGTTTTGGGCGTCGGCTGCTCCCAGAACCGATGGTTCAAGAGCGCTTCCAGCAGCGTCATTCGACTGCCGTAGTGTTTCACCGCCAGCAGCGGTATGGTGGTCGCAGCCATAGTGTCCGACGTCGTGCTACCGAGCAGCACGCTCGCCGCCTGACTGCGGCCGCGCGTGTTCATGACGATCAAATCGCTCTGGTAGCGCTCGGCCACGCGCAAAATGGCCTGTGGCGGATGAGCGCTTTCGTGAAACACTGGTTCGACCGCAACGCCGTGCGTATCGACGCCGGCCACCCACCTGTGGAAAGCCGCCTCTTCTTGGCCCAGAACTTCGTCGACGTGCTCGTCGAAACGAATCGACGATTGATCGAAGTACACATGGAGGGCTTGGACGTTGTCCAGGCCGGCCGACCGCGCTATTGCCGCTGCCACGGATAATGCGTCGGCGCTGTGGTTGGAGAAATCGGTCGGCACGAGGATGTTGCTGATCCGCGGAGGACTGCCCTCCGGGGCCAGCCAAACCGAACACGGCGCCACCATCGCCGCGCGGCGGGCCAGCGAACGTCGACCGCTCCGCATGCGGCGATGCCCCATCACGATCAAGTCGCGCTGGTGTTCGACCGACAACCGCAGCATCTCGTCGAGCCGGGATCCGCGCGCGGCATGGAGCGAAAAGCGACGATCTGTGGTCTGGGCGCCGAACAGACGCTCGACTTCCGCTTGCATCTTCGCTTGCCACGGCCGCGGATCCCAGCCGTCGGAACGGTCCGGAGCGACAACGTGAACGAAATCGACGTCACTCCATTGGAACCACTCGGCGAGGCGCGCGGCATAATGCAGCAGCCCCTCGTCGGGCTGGGTCAGCGACAAGGTGATTAGCGGTTTGGAGAATGGACTCATGACGGTTGACTTTCAGCCCACGAATGCGGCGCCGAGGCGGCGAGCGCGGCATGCTCAGCGGGCGCCCGGAGCGGCTCAACCGACTCTGGATCTGGCCGCGGCGGGGAACGGTCGAGGAACCGGTGCAGCAGGCCATACAGCGCCAACGCCGAAAGCACGCCGATCAAAAAATCGGTGACGGCCACCATCACCGCCGTGTAGACCATTAGACTGGCATGAAAGCGATTATGACGCCAGACTTCTCGCACCTCGGCGGGCTTCACCATATTGACGGCCACGAACACCAGAATGCCGCCGATGCAGGCCATCGGAACAATGTCCAACCAGCGGGCCAGGAACACCGCCAAGAGCAGCTTCAGGCCGAATTTGAAAATCCCCGCCAACGGCGAGACGGCGCCGACCTTGATGTTCGTGGCAGTGCGGGCCAACGCGCCCGTGTGGGGAAAGCCGTTGAACAGCACCACCAGCGTCTGCACCCAGCCCTGGCCCCACAGCTCCTTGTTGGGATTATACGGAGTGCCTCGGTTGTCCGCCAATCGATCGGCCATCCGCGAGCAGAGCAGGCTCTCCACGCCGGAAACGAACACAATCGCCACCACGAAGTAGAAGATATCGAAGATCACGCTTGGAGTAAGCGCCAGCGCTCCGGGCAACGTTACGCGGATCAGGTTTTCCGGAATCGGCCCGAACTTATCTTGCACTACGGGCAGCCCCATGCCGCTCCAAATCGTTTGACTAACCAGAAGCGCCAAGCCCACGGCGATGAGCGGCGCCGGGATGAACTTGGAAACCTTGAGTAAATACTTGATGACGAAGAACGTCATTGCGGCAATGAGAAAGGCATAGATGTTAAACTCGCCGAAGTATTCCACAATGCCTTGAATTTTGTTCGCAAAGCCATAGGCGAGCTTGGATTTGTAACCCAACACTTGTTCGACCTGCGACATCGCGATCACGATCGCGATGCCAATCGTAAAGCCGACGACGATCGAGTCGGGCACCCGGGCTACGAGCCGGCCCAGCCGCGCCAGGCCCATCGCCATCAACACCAGGCCGGAGATGATCGAACACCAGATCAAAAAGTCGTAATTCGGGTTTTCGGGCGTTCCCCCGTAGTTCGAGGTGATTCCCATAATCACCGGAATGAAGGCCGCGGTTGGGCCGTACACCTGGTACTTCGAGCCGCCGAACAGCGCGCCGATCAGACCGGCCACGGCGCCGCCGACGATGCCCATTGCCGGCGGCAATCCGGAGGCCATGGCGAGGCCCATCGCCAGCGGGATCGCAACCATGGCCACGATCAGGCCCGCGGTGAAGTCGCGGAACACGTTCAAGTACCAGGTTCCCTTGGTCAGATCCTCGTACCGGGCGTCGATGGGCGTGAAGTAAAACCGCAGCCGCTGCCACAGCGTTTCGGTCTCGTGGCGTTCGCGCTGGGCCAGGCGTTCAAGTTCTGTCCGTGAAGTCATGATCGAATCCTCTGCTCGTTATGAATGGTTTGATGAATTGCTCTGGGCTGGCCTCTGCGACCATCACGGTCGCCGTGTGCTGAAATCGCGCGCCGACTGGCGCGCGGGAATGTGTGGGTGAGCGCGAAATCAGCATCGCGCCCGCGTCGGTTAGATTGACCGGATGGCCGCCATGCGAGCGAGTCGCTGCTGCGGAACTACCGGCGTTTCCAGAAGCGAGACGAACTGGCCTTCATCCGCGTGGTACGCGAAGACCTCGCCCGTCTCGAGTTTGTAGACCCACGCGAACAGCCGCAGATCGCCGCGCGACAGCCGCACGGCAACCGAGGGGTGGGTGCGAAGGTTTTCCAACTGCACGAGCACGTTTTCCTGCACGAGCACGTTCATTTGGTTATCGGCGTCCAAATCGGCGTAGTTCTGCCGCACGATCTGCCGCGCGCTCTCTCCATGTGCGAGCCAGCCCCGGACGCTGGGCAGATCAGCCACGGTTTCCGGTTGCAGCAGCCCCTTCATCGCCCCGCAAAGCGAGTGACCGCAGACGACGATGTACTCCACGTTGAGCGCCGCCACCGCAAACTCGATCGCCGCCGCCGCCCCGCCGCCAGAAGTAATGGGACTGAACGGAGGGACGATGTTGCCGATATTCCGCAGGATAAACAGCTCACCCGGATCCGTCTGGGTGAACAGGTTAGGATTGATCCGCGAATCGGAGCAGGTGATGAACAGCCCCTGGGGCCGCTGGCCATCGGCGAGCGTTCGGAAAAACTCGCGCTGCGGTTGAAAAACGTTGGCTTGGAACTGATGCATGCCGGCCACCAGCTTGTGCAGGCCGCCTGTCTGAGTCTGCGCATCAGTGTGACTGTCGCCGTTTTGCATATGTTTATTGACCATGGGCGCACTCCATCGATTATGCGTCGTGGGAAGGAAGAAGGAAATAACCCGGGCCTGCACCGCGCAGAATCGCGGCGCAAGGAGAGCGCTGTTTAGCAGCGCAAGGGAGTGCCCAGGCCTTCCCGATGAGCATGCTCGCTGAGCCCGTTTGGCGCACGCGTCCGGGCGCGGCTGCTCGAGATGAGACGGATGGTTTGCAAAACCGGCGTAAAGCTAGCGCTGGAATGGCGGGAGCGCTGCCGGATCTGGTTGTGCGTTGCGCCAACGGATGAAGTGGACTTGGTCTCCTCCTCCGCCGGAAGCGTGTTGCTGCTTTCGGCCCCTTTTACGGGGGCCGCCAGCGCGACCGGCGCGGCGAACAACATCAGGCCAACAAGACAGCAGAATAGCGGGCACGCGTGCGGCGAACCAAGGAATCTCAGGAGTCGGGAACGCCCACTGCGATTCATTGCTTGAAAGCCCTGCCGAGAGGCGAATTCGTGATACAACGCGTAGGTAGTCTAGCGAAACATTTCCGGCGAGACAACCCCGCGGTCGGCGGCCAGCTCAGAGAATCAGCCGGCACGCGCTAGCGTCCGGTTCTCATTGCAAGAACCGTGGGCCAGCGCCCAGCGGCTCAATCGCCGATCGCCCATCCCAACGCCGCTTGCAAGCGGAATTGCGCCTCATTGTAGTCGGCTACCGATCGCAAATACTGACGCCGGGCCTGGTCGAGGGCCTGCAGCGATTGCAGCACCTCGAGGGGTAGCCCTTGGCCGTCCCTAATCCGCTGCAGGTTTTTCTCATAAGAACCCCTGGCCGCAATCACGCCCTCCTGGGCGATCTCGATCTGTCTTCGCCTGGCCACGGCTTGCGTATGTGCCTCAGCCACCTCGCGGGCCACTTGATCCATCGTTTGAAGTTGCCGGAAGCGCGCCTGGTCGATCCGTGCTCGGGCGATACTCCGCGCGCTCGCTTCGCCATGGCCGAGATTCCTGATCTCCCAGTACGCCGCGGCATCCAAGTCAAAACGGTCGCCGAAGTTTTCAATATCGCTGCCCAGCCCGCCGCCGAATCCGCCGTAGCTCGCTCCCAAAAGTACGCTTGGCAACAGCGGAGCATGCCGTTCTCGGTTGAGCCGCGCCACCGCTTCTTCTACGAGCCACCGACTTTCGGCCAACTCGGGCCGGGTCGAGAGGCCAATCGACACCAGCTCCTGCACGGAGACGTCCAGATTGATCATCTCGATCGGAACCACCGCCGGCTCCAACGGCGCCCAGGGCTCGGTCGGGTCTTGGGAAAGCTGACTTGCCAGTCGTATCGAGGCGACTTGAACCGCCTCCTCGGCGCGCCCGAGCTCGACGCGGCGGAAAGCCAACTCCGCGCCGGCTCGATCGGCATCGGCCTGCGTCCCTTGGCCGCTTCTCGCATAGGAACCGGTCAAGTCAGCGAGTTGCTCGGCGTTTTGCAGCGTTTCCGCCACAATTGCTTGTTGTTGAGCCGCGACGAGCAACTCCAGATAAGCCAACGACGTTGACAGCAGGACTTCATTGACGGTGGCCGAGCTCCCGTACCTTTGAGCACTGGCAAAGCTTTCGGCGATGCGCGGCTGGAAGACGGCGTCGGTCAGATGAAACCGCGCAACCACACCCGGCACGGCCGGTGATCCGGCGCCGACCGCCTGCGCTCCCAGCCCCGAATACAGCGCCCCGCGGCTGGTGTCGAACACCTCGCCGCGCACATCCTGAATCCGGCCCTCGTGCTTGTTGTAGTTCACTCCGGCGTTGATCGAGGGCAGCCATAACACGTCCGCCCGATCGAGCTGGGCGAACGCTTCGCGAACGCGCGCACTGGCAAAGGCTACTTGCGGGTTCTGCCCGGCGGCCATCGATAACGCGGTCGGCAGGTCAATCGGTTTGGCCAGCGGCTGTGGTGGTTCTTCCGGCAGCACCTGTTCCATGCCCGCTTCGCCCGGAATCGCGGGGGGCAATTGGGCAACATTTGCGTCGGGCGGCGTCGGCGAGATATGCTGGACCATCCTTACCGAGTTGTGGCGTAGCGCACCTCCGGAGTTAGCTGCCTCAGCGGGGGCCTCGCCGCTGGTAGGGGAAATTGGTTGCCGCGCATGCATCGAGGCGCCGCTTGAACAACCGAGCGGACCGAGCCCAACACACGCCAGGATGCACAGCCCAGCAAATCGACAAGACACCATACTTCTCCGGGAATGATTCTCTGGCCCACACAATTCGACCGGCAAACTGATACCCTGTGAGTTGCATCGGTTTACCGCAGATTCCGCATTTAGCAGTTCTATCGTCCTTAACATCTCTAACGGTTCTTCCCCAAACGACGCCGCCGGTTCGGTAAACCTTAACGATTAGCTGAACTTGACTGCCCGCGAGCCAAGAAAAATCCAAACCCATGCGAACCGTGTAAACGGAACAAGGCGGTAGCGCAGCGGCAATACAGGGTTAAGCCCGTCACGCGACGGTGAAGATATCGACGAGCGCTGCGCTTCCCGATTGGCAAGTCAGAGCGTTAGGGAAGAGTCGGCCGTTTGATCTTCGGAGGTTCGCCGGACAACGACTCCAGAAAGGCTACCAGGTCCGACACCTCGGAATAACTGCGCCCTTGCAAGGACTCTACTTCGGGAGCAAGCGGGCTCGATACCGGGGTAACGCCGCGATAGTAGAATTCGACAACACTCGTCAGCGTCGCCAGCGATCCGTCATGCATATAGGGCGCGGTTTCCGCTATGTTTCTCAAACTTGGCGTGCGAAATCGCATGCGATCTTTTTCGTCCCGGGTCACTTCCTCGCGCCCTCTGTCAGTCGTCGAGATTCCTAGCCGGTAGAACTTGCTGTCGCTCAACAAAGGGCCGCTGTGGCAACGCACGCAACCCGCATCACCGACAAATAGCTCCAACCCCCGTTTGGCCTCTTTAGACAAGGCGTCCCTTTCGCCAGCCAGATACTTGTCAAACGGAGACGGTCCGGTAACCAGGCTGCGCTCGAACGCCGCCAGCGCCTTGACAATGACGTCCCGCGTCGGTTTAGTTCCAAAGACCTGTTGGAATTGTTCGACGTAACCGTGTACGGCGCCGAGCTCTTGCTCAAGCTCGTCAAGTTTTTGATTCATCTCATGCGGCGACTCGATCGGCGCGAGTGCCTGTTCTTCGAGGCTCCCGGCTCGTCCATCCCAGAAGAACGACGAATACAAACCCACGTTCAACAGCGAAGGCGTGTTGCGTCGCAAGGGTTTGCCGTTGCGCCCCTTCCCAGTTGCCAGCCCGTCTCCAAATGCCTTCTCGGGCGCATGGCACGTCGCGCAACTGTTCGTATTGTCGCCCGAGAGCCGCGGATCGAAGAACAACTGCTTGCCGAGGGCTACCTTCTCTGGCGTCGTCGGATCGGAGCGGGGGGCAGGCACCTTGACCGGTAGCGGAACGAGTTGAGGCTCGTCGTCTGCTCCGGGGTTGACTTGAGCGGCTGCTGACAGTGTCAGTAACCACCATACCGAGCAGGCAAGCGAGATTCGGGAGAGTTGCCGACCATGTTCCATCTTATCTCGGGCTAACGCAGACTTTGGGCGAAGCGAATCAACATGGCGACACCAAGAGCCAGGATAATCGCCGAGACGATTCTCCGGAACAACACTTCCGACAGTTGCCTGAGCAGGTAGTACCCGGAGAGCGTCCCCGCAATCACGCCGCTCGTTGCCGTCACCATCAAGGGCCAAGCTTTGAGTATGTCGTGGCCTTGCGTAAAGAGGTAGACCGGCAAGCGCGCCCCGTCCACGATCAGCCCGATGGCCGTCGCCGTAGCCACGAAGGACCGCTTGGGCACGTCGAAGCCGAGCAAAGCGGCCGATCGGATGCCACCTTGGTTGCCCACTAACCCACCAAGCAGCCCTGAGACGGCGCCCGCAATCCAGGCCATCACGCCGCCAAAGCGCATTCGCTCCGCGATGCCCAGCAAGCCGGTTAGTCCCGCGAACACAAGCAGCGCGCCGAAGATCGCCGTGAGGGCGGGGCTCTCTGCGAACGTGTGCAACAGCGCCCCTGCGAGACCGCCAGCGGCGCTTGTCAGACCAAACCCCATCAGAACGCGGCGATCGACGTGTTGGCGCAAGGTGAAGAATCGAACGGCGGTGCCGATGAAGTGAGGGATCGACACGACTGCCACAGCCAGCTTGAAAGGCAGACGCACGTCCAAGAGAGGCGTTAATAAACTGCCGATGCCGAAGCCGGTGATCGAGGCGACACCGCCCGCCAGGAACGCGACGACCAGAACGAGCAGGAGGAATGGATCGAAGGGCATCATTTTGGGTTGCTGAATTTGCCGGGCCGCCGAATTCGCCAGAATTCAGGCCAGTCGGAAGTCTGGCGACATCCGCTAGCCTCGTCTACTTGGGCCAATCAGCCTTTGGGTCGAAGTTGATGATGTGCGCTTCCGGCTGGGAAGGCATTTGGGGACGAATGAACGGCTTGTCGGAGGCTTTGTGGCAGGCGTAGCAGCTCTCCAGAGTGAAGCGATAGGCTTCGTCGAACTTCGTTTTGTCGTTCGCTTTGATCGAGTCCTCGAGTTGTTTCAGCGGCGTGTTCTCGAATGCTTGCAGAATGGCCGGCAAGTCGATTTCTCGCCCCGCCAGATCCTTGCGCTTGGGAATGATCCGTACCGCCCAGCGCAAATGCGAGCGGACTTCGAGCCAGTAGAAGTTTGCCAGGTCCCAATGCTCTTTCTGACCGGCGAACCAGAGATTGGTGAAGTGGTAGCCTACATCCTGCATGGCATGGGCCTGGTCAGGCAGCTTGCCTTTGATCGTTTCGATCTCCGCGGTCAGCGCCGCCAAGTCGGGCGCTTTGCGGGCATCCTGCGCTTCGGATTTGGGCATCCGCCAATCGGTGGCCAGCATGGTCAGCACAGCACCCAAGAGCGCGCCGAAAAGCAACAATCCCCAGGCGGTGACGTTTTGGCGTGGCATGCGGCGTGCCTTTGCAAGTCGTGTTGATGACGCGTACGATGGTGTGGCCGTTATCCTGGCATTCTACCACGGTCCTATCGTCGATCATATCGACATTCGATAGAATGGCCAACGATGTTCTGCGTTCGTTGTTTGCCGGCTTCGTGAGGCTGCACATTCTCTATCACGCCGACAAAGAACCAATCTGCGGAGTCGAGATCATGGAAGAGCTAAAACACCACGGCTATCGCATCGGCCCTGGAACGCTCTATCCGATGCTGCACGAACTGCGGGCCGCGGGGCACCTGTCGAGTTCGGAGGAGGTAGTCGCAGGCAAGCGGAGGAAGAACTTCCGAATCACCGCGAGCGGAAGAAAAATACTGGCCGACGCGCGGGCCAAGCTGAGAGAACTTGCCTCTGAAATCATCGACGATCGAGACGCGAGAGCATTGGGGAAGAGGATTCGCCAAAAGAAACGGGGTGGCGCTCATGTTCCATAAGCTATTCGCAACGCAGGCTCCCGCCGCGACGATTTTGATTCGGCTGATCGTCGGAGCGGTGTTTTTATCGGAGGGCATCCAGAAATTCCTGTTCCCGGCCGAGGTTGGGGCCGGGCGATTTGAGAAAATCGGGTTTTCGTCTCCTGAGTTCACCGCCCAGTTCGTCGCCTGTTTTGAGATTGCTTGCGGCTCTTTCGTGCTGCTCGGTTTGCTGACGCGAGTGGCCGCCGTTCCGCTGATTGTCATTATGTTGGTGGCGATTGTGAGCACGAAGATTCCCATTCTCCAGGAACAGGGCTTCTGGAAGATGGCCCACGAAGCTCGCACCGATTGGTCGATGCTGCTGGGATCGATCTTTCTATTGATCGTCGGCGCCGGCTCATTGTCGATCGATGCCTGGTTGACATCCCGTGGGCAGCGAGGTGACCTGGCAAACCTCTAGAGCGGGCTTGATTTCCCCCCTTCTGCATGCGCCAATGGTGGCCTGCGATTTCCTCCTCCTGTTCCTGCGATTCATGATTTGACCGTAGGCCCTGACCAACCGCCATGCATCTCATCAGCACTGCCTTAAAACGCCCATTCACCGTCATGGTCCTGATCCTGGCCATTGCCTTGGGATCGTTCCTGGCGATCGGCCGCTCGGTCTTCGAACAGCTCGGCTGGAGGTATCCCGAAGGGCTGCCGCGCGGCATGGAGGTCGATATCTTCCCGGCCCTCAACCTGCCCGTGATTTACGTCTGCCAGCCGTACGGCGGCATGGACCCGGCGCAGATGGAGGGCTTCCTCACCAACTACTACGAGTATCACTTCCTCTATATCAGCGGCATCCATCACGTCGAATCGCGCAACGTGCAGGGCACCGCGCTGATGAAGCTGTTCTTCCATCCCGGGACCGACATGGCCCAGGCGATGGCCGAGACGACCAACTACGTCAACCGCTCGCGGGCCTTCATGCCGCCGGGGACCGTGTCGCCGTTCGTCATGCGATTCGACACCGGGAGCGTGCCGGTCGGCTACCTGGTTTTGTCGAGCGACACGCGCTCGATCGCAGAGATCCAGGACCTGGCGCTGTTCCGCATCCGGCCGATGTTCTCGAGCCTGCCGGGCGTGTCCGCGCCGCCGCCTTTCGGGGGCAGCGCGCGCACGATCGTGGTCACGGTCGATCCCCAGCGGCTCCAATCTTACGGCATGTCCCCCGACGAAGTGATCAACGCGCTGGTCAAGGGCAACTCGATTAGCCCGTCGGGCAACGTGCCGATTGGGGACAAATACCCGATTGTTCCGGTGAACTCCGTCGTCCGCGACGCGAGTCAGCTCAGCACTATACCCATCCGCACCGGCCAGTCGCCGGTCTTCCTGCGCGATATCGGTTACGTGCAGGACTCGGCCGACGCGCCGGCCGGTTACGCATTGGCCAACGGCCGCCGCGCGGTCTACATTCTGGCCACCAAGCGCGCCGACGCCTCTACGCTCAGTGTCATCAACAACATCAAGCAGGCGCTCCCTAAGATGCGCGATGCCATGGGGGCCGAAGGCGAAGGCATCGACGTACGATTCGAATTTGACCAGTCGCCGTATGTGACACGCGCCGTCGCTGGCGTGGTGGTGGAAGGAGTCTTGAGCGCGGGGCTGGTCGGCTTGATGATTCTGCTCTTTCTCCGCGACTGGCGGAGCGCGCTGGTCGTGGTGCTCAATATCCCGCTGGCCTTAATGGCGGCCGTACTAGCGCTGTGGCTGACCGGGCAAACAATCAATTTGATGACGCTCGGCGGTTTGGCGCTTTCGATCGGCATTCTGGTAGACATGGGCGTTGTGGCCATTGAGAACATCCACACACATTTGCAGCGCGACAAACCGGTAGCGGTCGCAATTCGCGACGGATCGGCGGAGACTTCGGTTCCTCGCCTGTTGGCGATGCTGTGCATACTGGCGGTGTTCGTTTCCTCAATCTTCATGGAGGGCGCGGCTCAAGGGTTGTTCGTGCCGCTGTCACTGGCGGTTGGGTTTGCGATGCTGGCCTCGTACGTTCTGTCCAGCACGTTCGTGCCGGTGCTCTGCGTGTGGCTATTGAAACACCAACACGGCCACGCCGACGCTTCCCCCACACCGTTCGACCGCTTCCGTGACCGTTACGAAAGAATGGTTTCGCGCGCCGTTTACCTGCGCTTGCCACTAGTCGGCGGATTTCAACTCGCAACCATCGCCGTCATCATCCTGGTTGGAGGAGGTCTTGGCCGCGGTATCTTCCCCGTCGTCGATGCCGGCCAGTTCCGCCTGCGGATGCGCGCCGCCGACGGCACGCACATCGCGCGTACCGAAGAGCTCGCCAAGCAAGCGCTTGAGCTTGTCGAAGACGAGCTCGGTCCCGGCAACGTCGACCTCTCGCTAGGCTACGTCGGCATGATCCACTCGAACTTCCCGGTCAACGCGGTCTATCAATGGTCGCGCGGTCCGGAAGAGGCCATCCTCTACGTTGACCTCAACGACGATCTCGGCCTCCGCGACGAGGAGTTGAAGGAGCGTCTGCGAAAGCGGCTGACGGAAGCCATGCCCGACGTCCGCTTCTCATTCGAGCCGTCCGACATCGTCAACGAGGTGATGAGCTTCGGCTCGCCTACGCCGGTCGAAGTCGCCGTCAGCGGTCCCGACTTTGCCGATAACCGCGCCTACGCAGCAAAAGTCTGGGATGAGTTGGAAAAGATTCCCTTCTTGCGGGATCTGCAAATCGGCCAGTCGCTCGATTATCCTACGATCGAAGTCAACGTCGATCGCGAAAAGGCCGGACTGGCGGGTTTGATGCCCGTCGACGTCTCCCGCGCCCTTGTCACGGCAACTTCGTCCAGCCGTTTCGTGGTCCCCAACTACTGGGCCGACCCGAAGAGCGGCGTCGCCTATCAGGTCCAGGTCGAAATCCCCCGGCCGGTCGTCCGCACGCCGGACAACGTCACGACGGTCGGGTCGCTGGCCCAGATCGCGCAAATCCCATTGAAGCGAACCAACCAGGGACAAATCCACATCGGCGACATCGCCGAACTCCGCAACAGCACAATGCCCGGCCAATACGATCGTTACAACATGCGGCGGCAGATCACGCTGACGGCCAACGTCGCCGACGCCGACTTGGGAAGCGTCTCCACCGAGGTGGCCAAGGCGATCCAGCGGGCCGGAGCGGCACCGACCGGCGTGCAAGTCGAAACGCGCGGCCAGATTCCGCCGATGCGCGAGATGCAAGCCGGGTTGGCGATCGGCCTCGGCCTGGCCGTCGTGGCCGTCTTTCTGTTGCTGACCGCGAATTTCCAATCGCTGCGCTTGGCGCTGGTCACGGTCTCCACCGTGCCGGCCGTCATCGCGGGCGTCGTGGTGATGCTCTGGCTCACCGACACGACGCTCAATATTCAGTCGTTCATCGGGTCGATTATGGCCATCGGCGTCGCCATGGCCAACGCAATCCTGTTAGTCACATTCGCCGAAAAGCGCCGCCGGGAAGGGCTGTCCGCGGACGAGGCGGCCGTAGTGGGCGCAGCCAGCCGACTGCGTGCGATCCTGATGACCAGTTGCGCCATGATCGCCGGCATGCTGCCGATGGCGCTGGCATTGGGCGAGGCTGGCCAGCAGAATGCACCCTTGGGCCGCGCGGTGATTGGCGGCCTCATTGGCGCCACAGCCGCCACGTTGCTCGTCTTGCCGACGGTGTTTGCACTTGTCCAGCGGGGCGCCAGTTCCGCTTCGCCGTCGCTCGATCCCAGCGACCAAGAGAGCTCACATTTCCAACCGGCGGCGACGGCCTGACCTCGCCTCCAGGAGTATACGAATGACATCCACTTCCGCTGCTTATCTCCGGCTCGCGCTTTACCTGGCGCTCGGTGCGATCAGCGCCGGCTGCAACCGCTCTGTCGGTGCGCCGGACGAAGATCGCTCGACGACGTCATCTTCCTCGGTCGACCGCGTCACCGCCGGCAAACCGCAGCGCAAGACCATGCGGCTCGAAACGGCGCAACCGGGTCAGATCGACGCTTTCGAAGAGACACCCATCCACCCGAAGGTATCGGGCTACGTGAGCACGGTGCTGGTGGACATCGGCGATCGTGTCGAAAAAGACCAGCTTCTGGCCAGGCTCAGCGTGCCGGAGTTGGAGGCGGATCTGCTCCACGCCGAGGCGCTGGTGAGTCAGGCGGAGGCAGGAATCAAGAAAGCTGAAGCCGCCGTCCGAGCGATGGAAGCTGCCGCGAAAACGGCCGAAACGCACATCCGGCAGGCCGAGGCCGCGGTGGCGCGCACTGCGGCGCAACACGAACGCTGGAAGTCGGAGCACCGCCGGATCAGCGAGCTGGCCGAAAGAGGCTCGGTGACGAACAGGCTGGTCGACGAAACGCTCAACCAGTTGAAAGCCGCCGAGGCTGCGCAGCACGAAGCCGAAGCCGCCGTGGACTCTGCCAAAGCGGCCTTCGCGCAGAGCCAGGCCGACACCGAAAAGGCTAAGTCCGAACAGGTGGCCGCCGTCGCGGAAGTTGAAGTGGCCAAGGCGACGCAGGCCAAGGCCAAAGCCATGCTGGCCTACACGGAAATCAAGGCCCCCTTCCGCGGCGTCGTCAGCCAACGCCACGTCGACACCGGCCACTTCACGCAGACGACCCGAAGCACCGACGCCAGGCCACTGTTCGTCGTCTCGCAAAGCGACACCGTGCGGGTGTTTGTCGATGTGCCCGAGCTGGAAGCCGCCTGGGTTGACCCAGGTGACTCCGCGATTGTGCAAGTCCAGGCGCTGCGGAACAAACAGACCAAAGCCAAAGTAACACGTACCTCGTGGACCTTAAACTCGAGCAATCGCGCGCTTCGCACCGAGATCGACGTCTCCAACGAAAGACACGAGCTCCGCCCCGGCATGTATGCCACCGTGCGCATCACGCTCGACGAGCGTCCCGACGCGCTGGTCCTCCCCGGCTCTGCCGTTGTTTACGCCGACAATGAGGCCTTCTGCCACTGCGTCGACGACGGCAAGATCGTTCGGCGACTGCTGACGCTCGGCATCCGCAGCGGTGGGGAAGTGGAAGTGCTCGAAGGGCTATCGGGAGAGGAAACCGTCGTGCTGCTGCAGCCGGCCTCATTTAAACCCGGTCAGTCGGTCGCAGTGAGAGAGCCGGCTGCGAAGTAATCTTACGATGAATTCCAGAGAGGTATCGAGGTCGCGCGCAGTACGGCCCTTCCAAGTTGTCCTATGCCGGGTTGCAATGCCGGTGCATTAGCAAGCCGGTGAATAACTAACCGGCGCACGTGACGGATGACGACGGCGCCACTCTAAAAAGGCGTTAGAAGTCGATTCGCAACCGCGCGCCTAGCGCGACGAATTCGCCCTCGGTGAACCCGCCTACCGGCTCGTGCTCTTCGATCTCGCCATAGACGGCATTGAGCTGCAGCGAAGAATAGGGATTGAAGTACCAGACCAGCGCGAGCGTGGTGTTCGAGCCGACGCCGCCGAGAATATCCTCGTCACTTAGATCCAGATACGAATAGCGTATCGCCACCTGCCAGGCGCCACAGCCGTGACAGATTCTGCCCTCTGCGTCGCGAACGACAAAGAAGTTTTCAAACGGAGAGACGCGACCGATCGTTCCGGAGTCTCGCTCGTACGTCATGTACTCGCCCGTCAGAAAATAGGCCGCCTGAATGTATCCTCCGTGGAGTACCACGTCCGGTCCGGTGCCCGGCGTCGTTTCGTCCCGTTGCAGCCAGGAAGTCTGATGTTCGGCGACGATCTGTAATGGCCCGTAGTTGTAGATCGATTCGAGCCCCAGGATCTCATAGGTCTCGGCGCCCGCGATTGGCCCCGTGTCCAACCATCGCGTGCTGGAGCGGATTTCGCTCCGCGTGCGGAACCGGCCCAGATTCGGATTGGTGTCGGTCGGATGAGCATCGCCGTCCGGTTGGGCAACCATTCCCGACACGGCCCAATGAAAGTAATACCGACCGTCCGAGGGCTCGTCGTACCAGGGGCTGCTGGCTAACCGGGCATTGAAGCTGCCCTGCCGGGAGTCGCCGATCACCGATCCGCTCTCGTTCGGGTTTTCCAACAGATAGGCGCCATACTGCCAATTATAAACTTCGTCGTCCGAGACGTTGTACGAACAGATGCCCAGTCGCCGCGCGTCTTCGTTAAACGCCTCCACCACCAGCGGTCGCTCGATGAAAATGTTGTACCGGCTGCTGTTCAGGTGATCCAAACCGATCGGCCGCTTCTGAACACCGATAAGCACTGTCTGAAAAATGGGCAGATGCTGGAATCCGATATAGTTGTCCTTGATCTCCGGGTTCGAAGGTTCGTTGAAGTCAAACTCCATCTTGTAGAGCATCGTTTCAAAGGCCTCGCCCAGCCAGGCGATCCGTAGACGACGGAAAAACAGCCGGTTTTCTGGATCTGCGCCGGAATCGGGGTTCTCGAAGAATCCGATCCCCGCGTCGTCTTCAGTAAACGTCCAGGAATCCAGGTGAATCCGCCCGGTAATGCTCATGCTGGGCTTCTTTGCCGCATCCGCTTTCGACTCCGCCTCGGCCTCCTCCTGGTCTTTCCAGGCCCCTTCCAGCTTTGCCAGCCGCTCCTCCAACTCTTTCAGTGAGCTCGCGGACGGCTCGCTGTCTGGCTGGAAAGAAGCCTGCACTGCAGGAGCGAACGGCCGGTATTCGATCGGCTGCGGAATGAAAGCCGGCGGCGGTATTGTTGGCGGCTGTTCCGCCGGCAGATCAGGCAAAGGCACAGCTTGCGGTGTGGCGGGCCAGCGCGCGCCCTGATCATCGAGATTGTGGTTGGAAAGCTGAGCAAGCGCGCTCTGCGTCGCATTCGCCCACAATAAGATCGCTAGCGCAAGCCAAGCGCCGTAGCGCTTGGTGAGTACGTCCATGTCAAGATTCTCGTTAATCCGTTAACTCTTGTCGGCTATGCGAGGGATCTGCTCGACCGGCATTCCGTGCCGGCGAGTATGTCGTGATCAACGTTGTCCGTTGACAGGAGCAAACGTCGACATCAGTGAATTGATTCCGCGACGGAAGGAAGTTTCCCGGCCGGCTGGACCTGGCGGCATTGGCGGCATCAGGGCCCCTGATTCACCATGCGGAGCAATCGGGTTATCATCGGGCAATCTCTTGTCGATCGCTGGCGGCATATCGCCGCCGTTGACGCCCGGCGGCGATCCGCCCGCCGTGCAGTTGTTGCAGCACGTATCGCAAACCGTCTCGACAATTGGCTTCCAAACCTTCTTCTTGACGGTTTTGTCCTTGCGGACCAGCACCTTGACCGTCTTCACGCAGCATTCCGACGGCGGTCCCCAAACTAGTTTGTGGTGCAATCGCCCAAATAGATGAGGCGTGGAGTCTTGGCATGGATCGACGCAAACCTCCTGCACACAGAAAGGACTCTTGCCGGGAACGACTACGTCTTCGCACTCGCAAGCGAAGCCCGGCGCCTTTTCCTCGACCTCCTCGCACACCCAGCGGCAAACTTTGCGCAAGCCCTGGTTACAGCCGCAACCGGCACAGCATCCGTGATGATGATCGGCCAGCGCTGGCCCATTCCAGCCGAGCACGATGCCGCATACGAGCAACAGCCGTTTCATGGTCGATTTCCTTATCGATAGACACTCACAGTGCCGTATCGACGTACGATCGATCGTTGATTTATTAGGATGCCGTTCCAATCGACTTAAATGCCCGTGTTACCGCTTCCGTCCGCATTCACCGGAAACGCATGCAGACTCGTTACAACCCTTACAAACCAGTTGACCCGGCCGCCGCATCGTGGGAACATGCAGTTTTGCCGTGCGCCGAGTCATACGGGGCGATGCCTGACCGCCGTGTTGGCCGCAGAGAGCGGCTTCCCACCCGGAGAATAGAGAATGCAAACTATCATCCGCCCCAATGCACCTCGGACGCCGGTGCGCCGTCCTGGCGCTTCCACTCGCGCAGCGTTTACACTCGTCGAGCTGTTGGTCGTGATTGCCATTATCGGAGTGCTGGTCGCATTGATCTTGCCGGCAATTCAGGCCGCGCGCGAGGCCAGTCGCCGTACGCAGTGCCAGAACAACCTCAGGCAAATTGGCCTCGCTGCTCACAACCATGCGGATGCGCAGAAGCATTATCCGTCTTCGGGCTGGGGCTACACCTGGGCCGGCGATCCGGATCGCGGCTTCGGCCGTGCGCAGCCTGGCGGCTGGATCTACAACACGTTGCCTTACCTGGAGGAAACGGCCATTCACGACCTGGGCAAAGGCCTCTCCGGCGCGGCCAAGCGAACTGCGCTTGGCCGGATGCAGTCAATGGCGGTGCCGGTGTTCATCTGCCCCAGCCGCCGAACGGTGAAAACCTATCCGGTGACCGCACAAGAGACGAGCAACGCCTCCAATGATTTCGGCCATGCCAAGACCGACTACGCCGGCAATGGCGGCGAGATCGTACAGACGTGGGGCGGCCCCTCCGCCGGCGCCACGAGCGCCACCGCACCCAGTTGGGTCACCAATAACACCGGCGTAACGTTCGCGTTGAGCGCCGTTAAGCCGACGCAAGTTCCTGACGGAACTTCGAAAACCTACTGGGCCGGCGAGAAGAATCTCGAACCGCGGTTCTACGAGTCCGGCGGGGGCGCGGCCGACAACGGCAGCATGTACCAGGGGCACGATTGGGACGTCTTACGCTGGGGACACCCCGACCTGGCGCCAACGCCCGACCGCCGCGGGTTTGACGGAATTCGCGTCTTCGGCAGCGCCCACCCGGAGGGCTGCTTCTTCGCGTTTTGCGACGGCTCGGTGCAGTTCATTCGCTATGATATCGACGGCGAGACGCACCGCCGACTCTCCAATCGCCGGGATAAACTTCCCACGCCGGATTGGAATTGATTTGGAGTGCAGTGACTCATCTTTGGAGTGCGATGACTCGTCGTCGCTTTGGATTTCAAAACGGCCTCGCACTGGATTGGTGCGGTTTATGGTCAGCGTTATTCGTGGTATCCGCATGATCAGAGATTGCAAAGCGAACATCGCGGTCGTCGTGTTGTTCCTCTGCGGCTGCGGCGGGCTCTCCGCGGTGGCGCCGCCGGAGGTGAACGCCGACGAAGCGGCGGCCGGGGCGATCGAGGCCTACGATGATGACGGAGACGGCGTGTTGTCGGAAGCGGAGCTCAAGGATCTGCCGGCGCTCACGATGCAAACTGCCGACAAAGATAGCGACGGCGAGGTATCGGCCGATGAAATCGCATCGCGAATTCGCCTCTGGAGCGAGGGGGAAACGGGCCTCATGACGTTCTACTGTAACGTAACGCTCGACGGTCGGACGCTGGGGGGGGCGGAGGTGACGCTGGACCCAGAACCGTTCTTGGGCGATGCCGTGATGCCGGCCAGTGGAGTCATGCGAAGCGACGGCGCCATCTTAAAGATCGATCCTAAGCTGCTACCCGAGGATCAACGGATGATCCGCGGCGTTCAGCCGGGCCTCTATAAAGTCCGCATTACACACCCCAGTGCCAAGATCCCGGCCCGCTTCAACACCGAGACGACTCTGGGGCAGGAGATCGTACCCGGCACGACCGGCGGCGCGTATCAGTTGACTTCGCGTTGAGCGTCTTTGGCGTGCGACGACTCGTCGTCGCTTTCTTTTTCAAACCCGGCATTGGACCGAAACTTGCCGCGCGGTTGAGAACGATTCGAAATCCAAAGCTGTGACAAGTCACAGCACTCCACAGTGACGAGTCACAGCACTGCAGAGAGTTGCGGCTTCCACAGCGCCTTATCGACCAGTTCCAAGAGCACCAGCACGTTGAGCGGCTTGCGGACGTAGTACACTCCGCCGCATTCACCGTGGCGATGGATGATGTCTGGCCCTTGCGCGTTGGAAAGATACATCAGCGGCACGTCCAAATAGCCCGCCTCGCGCCGAATCGCTTCCTTCAACTGACAGCCGTTCGGTCCGGCGATCGAAAGGTCGGCGATCACCAGGTCGGGCGAGACGACGCCAAATTGTTCGGCTGCACCGTCCAGGTCGCGGCAGCAATGACAGGTGTAACCTCCGGCGCCCAGAATCCGCACGATGTCGGCGACGGTCGCCGGGTCGTCGTCGATCGCCAGAATCACGGCCTTCGGAGTATCTGAGTTCTCGACTTTTGAGCTAGGGTCCAGGCGGATGTGCATAAAGAGACGTCTCCGATAACCGGTTAGATTCCCTAATAGAGGAAATCGTCACAACGTCACCGCCGCGATCAATGCCGCCTGCCGGCTTCGCCTAGTCGCTAAAGATGGCGTCGACGGCAAGGCCGCCGCGCCAGGGCGTATCGTCGTTGACGATTAGTCCGGGCTATTTCCAGGCAAAATCGCCGGCGTTGACGCTGGGCAGATGCGTCACGCCCATCAGGTGCTTGTCCACGGCGCGGGCGGCTTCGCGGCCTTCGTGGATGGCCCAGACGACCAGCGACTGCCCGCGACGCAGATCGCCCGCTGCAAAGACGCCGTCGAGACTGGTCTTGTAGTGCCCGTCGGTTTTGACGTTGCCGCGCGGGTCGAGCTCCAGCCCCAGATCGCCAATCGGGCCTTGCCGCTCGGGTCCGACAAAACCCATCGCCAGGAGCACAAGCTGACAGGGCCAGTTCTTCTCCGTGCCGGGGATCTCTTGCATGACGTGACGGCCTTGCGCGTCCTTGGTCCATTCGATGTTGACGGTGAGCAGGCTCTCAACGTGGTTGTTCGCGTCGCCGCGGAACTCCTTGGTGAGAATGCTCCACTCGCGGTGACAGCCTTCCTCGTGCGACGTGCTGGTCCGCAAGATTACCGGCCAATGCGGCCACGGCGTGCCCGCCGGACGCTGGTCGGCGCGCGGGTAATTGCCCACGTCGGGCGGCTTGGGGAGCAGCTCGAACTGCGTGAGGCTGTTGCAGCCTTGCCGGTTGCTCGTGCCATCGCAGTCGCTGCCGGTGTCGCCGCCGCCGATGACGATCACGTCCTTGCCTGTGGCGGTGATTTGGTTGAGGATCGCGTCACCCTGATTTGCCTTGTTCTGCTGCGTGAGAAACTCCATGGCAAAATGGACGCCCGCCAGCTCGCGTCCGGGGATCGGCAGATCGCGGCCTTGCGTCGCGCCGCCGCAGAGCAGGATCGCATTGAAGTTCTCGCGCAGCTCGTGCGTCGGCACGTTGACGCCAACATTCGAGTCGCAGCGGAACTCGACGCCTTCTTCTTCCATCTGCTGGATTCGCCGCCAGACGCGCGACTTCTCCAGCTTGAAGTCGGGGATGCCGTACATCAATAATCCGCCCGGCCGGTCGGAGCGCTCGTAGACGACGACCTGGTGCCCTGCACGGTTGAGTTGCTGCGCGGCCGCCAACCCAGCCGGCCCGCTGCCGATGACGGCCACACGCTTGCCGGTGCGCGTCAGCGGCGGCGCAGGCTGGATCCAACCTTCGTTGAAGCCGCGGTCGGCGATCGACATCTCGATCTGCTTGATGGCCACCGGATCTTCGTTGATTCCCAGCACGCAGGCCGCTTCGCACGGGGCGGGGCAGACGCGACCGGTGAACTCCGGGAAGTTGTTCGTGGCGTGCAATCGCTCCAGCGCCTCTTGCCATTGGTCACGGTACACCAGGTCGTTCCAGTCGGGAATGATGTTGCCCAACGGACAGCCCGTATGGCAGAACGGGACCCCGCAGTCCATGCACCGCGCGCCTTGAGTGCGCAGCTCTTCATTCGGCAAGATCGTGAGGAACTCACGAAAATGCTTGAGACGCTGCGGCACTGGCTCTTTGCCGCTCGTCTTGCGCTCGTACTTCATGAACCCGCGGACTTCGCCCATCTTTTTTCCCTAACGCGTACTCGATCTGGATCGTGTTTTGGTTGTTTTGGTCAAGCGACATGGTGGAAAGACTAGGAGACTGGGAGACGAGGAGACCGGGAGTGAACGTTGTCTCAGTCGTCTCCCAGTCTCCCAGTCTCCTCGTCTCCTAGTCTTGCTTTCAACCTGGCGACGCCGCCAGCTCGTCCTGCCGAGCCTGCTCTTCTTCAGCGATGCGCTGCAGGTCGGCGAGGGCTCGTTTGTAGTCGGTCGGCATGATCTTGACGAATTTCTGCGAAAGCTCGTCCCAGCGTTCGAGTACGCGCTGGCCGACCATGCTGCCGGTGAAGTGTGTGTGCTTGGCGACCATCATCTGAATGTATTCGAGGTCCTCGTCCGTCAACGGATCGATCTCGACCATTTCCATGTTAATGAGCCGCGGGAACGTGCCCTTCTCGTCAAGCACATAAGCGATCCCGCCGCTCATGCCTGCGGCAAAGTTCCGCCCCGTCGCGCCGAGGATGATCGCACGGCCGCCGGTCATGTATTCGCAGCCATGGTCGCCGACGCCTTCGACCACCGCATGCGCCCCGCTGTTGCGAACGCAGAACCGCTCGCCGGCGATCCCGCGCGCGAAGAACTCGCCGCTCGTGGCGCCATACAGAGCCACGTTGCCGACGAGGATGTTCTCTTCGGGCACAAACGTGGCTTCCTGGGGCGGATACAGAATGATGCGCCCGCCCGACAAGCCCTTGCCGCAGTAGTCGTTGGCATCGCCTTCGACGCGGACTGTGATGCCATGCACTCCAAACGCGAATAAGCTCTGCCCCGCCGAGCCTTTGAAGTTCAGCTCGATCGTGTTATCTCGCTCGAAACCCTGGCCGCCGTAGCGCTTTGTCACTTCGCTGGAGAGGATCGTGCCGACCGTGCGATTGCGGTTGACAATCGGCAAGTTGACGATGACGGGCGATTGGTTTTCGAGCGCCGGCCGGCAAAGATCCAAGAGCGTCGTCACGTCCAACGAGTTCTGAATGCCGTGATCCTGCGGCTCGCAGCAGTAGGTCTTTACGAAATCCGGCACTTGCGGCTTGTGCAGGATCGCCGAGAAATCCAGACCCTTCGCCTTCCAATGATTGATCGCCTTTCGCGTGTCGAGCAAATCGACGCGGCCAACCATCTCGTTGATCGTGCGGAAGCCGAGTTGGGCCATGATCTCGCGGACCCCTTCGGCCAGCATGAAGAAGTAATTGACCACGAACTCCGGCTTGCCGGCGAACTTCTTGCGCAGCTCGGGATCTTGCGTGGCAATGCCGACCGGACACGTGTTGAGGTGACACTTGCGCATCATGATGCAGCCAATGGTCACGAGCGCGCCGGTGGCCACCCCCCACTCCTCGGCGCCCAACAGCGTGGCGATGATCACATCCTTCGGCGTGCGGATCATGCCGTCGGTCTGCACAACGATCCGACTCCGCAGGTCGTTCATCACCAATACCTGATGCGTCTCGGCCAGTCCGAGCTCCCAAGGCAAACCGGCGTGTTTGATCGACGTCTGCGGACTCGCCCCCGTGCCGCCGTCGTGACCGCTGATGAGCACGACGTCGCTTTTACCTTTCGACACCCCGGCCGCGACCGTGCCCACGCCGACTTCGGCGACGAGCTTGACGCTAATTCGGGCTTCGCGGTTGGAGTTCTTCAAGTCGTGAATTAGCTGGGCAAGATCTTCGATTGAATAGATGTCGTGATGCGGCGGCGGAGAGATCAGCCCCACGCCGGGCGTGCTGTGCCGGATGCGGGCGATCTCGCGATCGACCTTGTGTCCGGGAAGCTGACCCCCTTCGCCCGGCTTGGCGCCTTGGGCCATCTTGATTTGCAGCTCTCGGGCGCTGTTCAGGTACTCGCTCGTCACGCCGAAGCGGCCGCTGGCGACTTGCTTGATCGCGCTTGCGCGATTGTCGCCGTTCTCATCGAGCACGTAGCGGGCCGGGTCCTCGCCCCCTTCCCCGGTGTTGCTCTTGCCGCCGATGCGGTTCATGGCGATGGCCAACGTCTCGTGCGCCTCCTTGCTGATCGAGCCGTACGACATGGCGCCTGTCGCGAAGCGCCGGACGATGTCCTTGGCCGGCTCGACTTCGTCCAGGGGGATCGACTTGCTCTTTTTGAATTCCAGCAGGCCGCGGAGCGTGAGCAACTGTGTCTGCTGGCGGTCGATCAACTCGCAAAACTTTTGGAATTCCTCGCGGCTGTTGATTCGCGTGGCGTGCTGGAGTCGGGCGACCACGTCAGGGCTCAGCATGTGCGCTTCCCCCTTGCGACGCCATTGGTAATGACCCCCCACGTCGAGATCGAGCACCTGCGGCAGCTCGACGCGCGGGTAGGCATGCTCGTGGCGGCGAATCGACTCTTCGGCGATCTCTTCCAAGCCGATCCCCGAGATGCGGCTGGCCGTGTACGTGAAATATTCGTCCACGAACGCCTGATTGAGACCAACGGCCTCGAAAATCTGCGCGCCGCGATAGCTCTGCTGGGTGCTAATGCCCATCTTGCTCATCACCTTGAGCAAGCCCTTGCAGGCGGCCTTGACGTAGTTCTTGTGAAGCTTTTTCTTGTCGACATCGCCGGGAAAGTAGTTTTGCGCATACATCTGATCCAGCGTAGTGAATGCCAGATAGGGATTCACCGCGCCAGCGCCGTAGCCGGTCAGAAGCGCGAAGTGCTGCACCTCGCGAGCTTCGCCGGTCTCGACGACGAGGCCGCACCGCGTGCGCGTGCCTTCGCGGACGAGATGGTTGTGGACGTTCGCCGTGGCCAATAGCGCCGGGATCGGCGCCATGTCGTGGTTCACGCCGCGATCGGAAAGGATCAAGATCGTCACACCTTCATGGACTGCACGCGTGGCTTCGTCGCGGAGCTCGTGCAAGCGGCGACGCAGTCCAGCGGCGCCTTCGCTGCGCGGAAAGAGCGTCGAGAGCGTGCGGCTGACCAGCCGATCGTCATTCAGCGCCTTGATCTTCGCCAGCTCATCATTGTCGATCACCGGATAGTCCAGCCGCAGCAGTCGGCACTGCTCCGGCGTCTCCGTCATCAGGTTTCCTTCCGAGCCGATCGTGGTGATCATCGAGGTGATGATCTCTTCGCGGATCGCGTCGAGCGGCGGGTTGGTAACCTGCGCGAACAACTGCTTGAAGTAGGCGTACAGCAACTGCGGGCGGTCGCTGAGCACGGCCAACGGCGTGTCGTTGCCCATCGAACCCACCGGCTCCTGGCCGTCGTAGGCCATCGGCGCCATCAAGATCCGCAGGTCCTCGAGCGTGTAGCCAAACGTCCGCTGCAATTTCATGAGCGGCTCTGCAGGATGTCCGTTCGTCTGATAGCCGTTGCCTTCGGCCACGGCGGGCAACTCGTGCAGCTTGACCTGATTTTCGTTGAGCCACTTGCGATACGGATTCCGCGATGCCAGACCGCGCTTGATCTCGTCGTCGCCGATGATCCGCCCCTGCGACGTGTCGACCAGGAACATCCGGCCCGGTCGCAACCGCCCCTTGGACTTCACTTCCGATTGCGGCACGTCGAGCACACCGGCTTCGCTGGCCATGATCACCAGGCCGTCTTTCATCACCCAATAGCGGCTGGGCCGCAATCCGTTGCGATCGAGACAAGCGCCAATCGATGTGCCATCGGTAAAGGCAATCGACGCCGGTCCGTCCCACGGCTCCATCAGGCACGCCTGATATTCGTAATACGCCTTCAGCTCGTCCGACATGCTTTCGTGCCCCGCCCACGGCTCGGGAATGAGCATGGACATGGCCTGCGCCAACGAGCGGCCGCCCATCAGCAAAAGCTCCAAGGCATTATCGAAGATCTTCGAATCGCTGCCGCCGGGCGTACAGATGGGAACGATCTTCTGCAAATCCTCGCCGTATTTCTCGCTGGCCAGCATGCTCTCACGGGCGCGCATCCAGTTGACGTTGCCGCGCAGCGTGTTGATCTCGCCGTTGTGCGCGATGAAGCGGAACGGGTGAGCGAGGTCCCAGGTGGGGAACGTATTGGTGCTATAGCGCTGATGAACCAGCGCCAGCGCCGACTCCATCCGCTCGTCGGCCAGGTCCTTGTAATAGCGCTCGACCTGATCGGCCAGCAGCAGACCCTTGTAGACAATCACGCGCGAGGAGAGCGTGTTGATATAAAAATAGTTCTTTTGCGAAAGTTCCGCTGCGGCGACATTCACGCCGACGCGCTTGCGGATGACGTACAGTTTCCATTCGAACATCTCGCGCGGCGTCGGGTCGCCGCGGCCGATCACCGCCTGGCGAATCCGCGGCTCCACGTCGCGAGCGGAGCGACCGATGTCGCGATTGTCGGTCGGTACGTCGCGCCAGCCAAGGAACTTCTGTCCCTCTTCGGCGCAGATGCGCTCAATCATTGCCTCGCAACCCAGACGCTCATTGTCCTGGGGTGGAAAGAAGATGTTGCCGATTCCATAATCGCCCGCCGGCGGAAGCTGGATCCCCTCGTCCGCAAGCTGCGCTCGGAAAAACGCATCGGGCATTTGCAGCAGCATGCCGGCCCCGTCGCCGGTCAATGGGTCGCACCCGCAAGCGCCGCGGTGCGTGAGATTGACCAGGATTTCCAGGCCCTGCCGGACGATTTTGTGGCTCTTCTTCCCATGCATATTGACCACGAATCCGACACCGCAGGCGTCGTGTTCGTTTGCCGGGTGGTACAGACCCTGGGCGGCGGGCAAGCCTTTGTTTTGCATGAGTGGACGCATGGCAACACCTTAATACGCTCTTTTCGACACCTCGTTCCCAGGCTCTGCCTGGAAACGCACTGCACAGCAGGCTCTGCCTGCCGTACACGCTCAGCCGCTTGCTGCATGTCGCAAGGCAGAGCCTTGCAGGCACAGTGTTCCCAGGCAGAGCCTGGGAACAAGAGCGGACAAGCTAAAGCTTGAACTCCAACTCCAACTTCACTCTCAGCTCGTTACCAACACCTCGCGGCGCTCGTGCCCGTTGGAGGCTGCCACGGCCTCTTGCTTCTCTTTCCGATCGTCCATTTCTTGCTTGGCCAGTTTCCCATCCGCGCGCAAGAGTTCGATGAAACGCCGCACCGTTACGCCCAGCTCTTTGCCGCGGCGGTGCAGGATGCCCAGCGGCCGAACCAGTTCTTCGGTAGTCAGCGGCACCGCGACCAGCGTACCGGCGGCGACCTCGCGCACAATCGTCGGCTCGGGCAGAAACGCCACGCCCGCTCCGATCTCGACTGCGCGTTTAATCGTCTCGATATTGTCAAACTCCATCGTCACGCGGGCCTCCACGTTATGGGCTGCCAATGCGCGGTCGATCTCGCGGCGGATGGTCAAATCGGCGTCAAAGCTCACAAGCGCCTCGCCGCTGAGCTCCTCTAAGGCCACACGCGGCCGACCGGCGAACCGGTGCGTCGGAGCACAGACCAGTCTCATCGGCTCGTCACGCCAGTGGATCGCCTTGACGGTCCGCGAGGACTTGGCATAACTCACCAGTCCCAAGTCCGCCTGGTCGTTCTCGACGGCATCGTAAACTCGGTGTGGGTGCAAGTATTCCAGCCGCACATTGGCCTTGGGGTACTGCGTCATATACTCCTGCACGTACCCGCTCATGTGGTGCAGGCCCACCGAATAGATTGCGGCAACCCGCACGCGGCCGGCGACCTCGCCGTGCAGGGAGCGGACTTCCTCCTCCAGGGCGAAGTAGCGGTCGACAACCTTGCGGCAACCCTCGTAATACATCTCCCCTTCCGGGGTCAGCGCGAAGGGGCGTTTGGAGCGGTCGATCAGCTTTACGCCGACACGGTGTTCGAGCTGGGTAATAACCTGGCTGACGCCGGATTGCGAAATACTGTTATCCTCGGCCGCGCGGGAAAAGCTGCGGCGGTAGACGACGTCACAGAAGATCTTCAGCGACTTGAGATGTACAGCCACGGTGATTGAGCGTTTATTAGATTTCCAAATGGAAGCGTATGCCAATATTTGGCCCGAGCATCATAGGTTAAGTAGCATGTCGTCATTCGTCAAGGCTCGGCTACTGAAAAACCGGAAAATCCGGCAATGCTAGCACGAATAGGGCCCGAGCACATCGGTTCGACTTAACGCATTTCCCGGCAATGTCTTGAGTCAGAACCGCCAAGGCGCTTTGGTTCAGAAATGCTTATAAGTCGCCGGTACGCGGCACCCCGCCAGCCCTGGGACGGATCCGCAAGGGGGGCACATGCTACGCGCGTCGCATGGCGTACCCCGGCGCTGTCAGGCACGAGATCCCTTCCGACAGACGCGTTCGGTGAGCTTCGCCACGGCGGCGGCGAATTCCTTGCGGCGGCGCGTGAACTCGGCGACGTCCTTGGGGCCGGCGGGCTGGACGTAGTCGAGCATGATCCGCTCGGCGGCGACGAATTCGGCCGCGATATCGGCGACTTCGCTGGCGACTTCCAGCGGGATGCGGGCCACGCCGTTGGCGTCGCCGTGTAGGAGGTCGCCATTATTGACCGTCAACCCGCCGACATGGACTGGGAGGCCCATATGCAGGATGTGACAGTAGGCGTGAGAGCAGCAGGCGCCATTGGTGAACACCGGGTAGCGAATCGCCCGCACCTGGTCGAGATCCCGGCCGGTGCCTGAAGTGACAAGCCCTACCGAACCAAACGCCTTGTACGTGCTGCACATGACTTCCCCAAAAGTCGCTGCGACGCTGGGATCGTCGAGGTCTTGGAAGACCACAACCGCCGGGCCGGGCAACTCGGCGAACCGCTCGACCTGTTTTTCCATGCTGCCATAAGCGTCACCACCGCACGGCGGACAGTCGCTGCGAAACGCGGCGGTGGCAGCAAAACCTACCATCGGCGGCAATTCCGGAAATGCCGCCTTGATCCTCGCGTCCATATACCCGCGGTTCCGCGGTACGACGTCGAACAGCTCGATCACGTTACAGATCGTGGGGGTGTCGAACTGTGCAAGTTGCGTCAGGGTCTTCGGATTGAGGGTCATGTTCACGCGTGTTGGCCAGAGGAGCGGATGCTGTCCAAGATTAGCCGGTGCTAAGCGGGATCAGTGCTAACTTACCGGGCACTATGGTGGACTCGCAACTGGCAGTTCGCCGGATAATCCCACCTTGCATTCTGCGCGAACTGTGGGATCGGACCACGTGCGACATGCCCACCACCACATTCCGCCGGTCGAGCTGTTTCGACAGTCGATTTTCGTCTGGGCCTGCGTTGACTACAAGTCATACTGGCCGCTCGCCATTCTCAGTGACACATTGGTGGTGTTGATCGGACAGGACAATCGCTGAGTTTGGAGCCAGCGAGATGTGGACCACCGCGCCAGAAGCCCAGTTGCGATAAGAAGAAACGAAAGCAATCATCGTTTCCCCGTCCGGTAGCTCGACCTCCACCGACGACGCCTGACCGCGCATGCGGCTGCGGCGGATGATGGCAGACACGGAGTTAGACATCGGCTTTTCGTGCAGCGTCACGCTTTCCGGGCGCAACAAAATGCAAACCCTTTCGTCCTCTTTACAGGAAGGCGTTGCGATCACTCCCCATGGAGTGTTGACAGCACCGCGCTGGACAGTTCTCACAAGCCGGTTTGCGCGCCCGAAGGTTTCTGCAACATGGAGCGTCCGAGGTTGAAAGTAAACTTCTTGCGGCGTCCCCGTCTGTTCAACACGGCCATCGCGAATGACACTAACAAGATCGCTGACTAGCAATGCTTCCTGGGGATCGTGAGTGACCAGAAGCGTCGCGACCGCCGCGGCGCGCAGCACTTTCACCGTCAGCTCGCGGATTTCGTCTCGAAGGCGAACGTCCAATCCCGAAAACGGCTCGTCAAGCAGCATCACGACTGGCTCGCGCGCCATCGCACGAGCCAATGCGACACGCTGCTGCTCCCCGCCGCTCAGCGTGTGCGGCATCGCCAGCGCGAAATCCGACATGCGCACTTTGTCGAGCAATTCCCTGAGTCGAGCCAGACGCTCTCGCCGCGGTTTATCCGGCATGCCAAACAATACATTGTCGCGCACGTCCAAGTGCGGAAACAGTGCATAGTCCTGGAAGACAAAACCAATCGCACGCGATTCGGGAGGGACGTGCGATGAGCAAGTAGCTACTTCTTGTTCCGCAATCAGGATCCGCCCCTCGGCCAATACTTCCAGGCCAGCAATCAATCGCAGCAGCGTCGTCTTGCCGCTGCCAGACGGTCCGAGCAGGCTGTGGATCTGTCCCGGCGACACGGCCAAGGTGACCGCCCGCAACACTGGAGTCGCGCCGAAATTGTGCGACACTGCCTCGACCAACAACCCTGCATCGCAAGCGCTCAAATCCGGATCTCCTCGGTGAGTTCGGCTCCGGGTCTTGCCCCACTCATCGCCCGCGAGAGCAGGTAGACGGGAATCAGGCCTACCAGAATGATGGCCAGCGCGCCGGTCGATGCTTCCGACAGGCGTTCGTCGGACGCAAGCTGGTACACGCGTACTGCCAGGGTGTCAAAATCGAAAGGCCGCAAGATCAGCGTCGCGGGGAGCTCCTTGATCACGTCGACAAATACGAGCAGCGCAGCCGCCAACAGCGATGCCCGCAGCAGCGGAGCGTGGATTCGCACTAGCATCCGGCCGTGGGTAGCTCCTAGGGTGCGCGCCGCGTCGTCGAGCGTCGTGCGAATTCGCGTTAACCCGGCGCCTAGGATATTCAAAGATACGGCCATGAATCGAACCTGGTAGCCCAAGATGACAGCGACCACCGTGCCGGTGAGCAAGAGACCCGAGGTCGTTTCGAACAGCCGATCGCGTAGATCAGCAAGCTGATGGTCTAACCACACCGCGGGAATTAGAATTCCGATGGCGATGACGCCGCCCGGAATCGTGTAGCCGAGTCCCGCGACGCCAGCGGTCGCGCGCATCAACGGCGCTGGCCATAATCGCCTGCCATACGCGACCACCATCGCCAACAGGACGCTGAGCAAGCTCGCAACAGCCGCCAGCACAAACGTATTCTTTCCCAGTTCCCAAAACAACTCGCGGGCTCGGGGATCTCCGAATCGCCAGGCCGTCCACGAAAAGACAGCCGTGGGAACCACAAAGCCGAACAAGACCGGCGTCGCGCAGACGACTATGACGAGTGCAGCGCGCCACCCTCGCAACGGCCAACTGGGCAGCTCTCGATACCGATACGTCGGGTGATAATGCTTTGCTCGCCGGCGCGAAAACTGCTCCAGCACAATGGCCATGGCGACGAACAGCAACAGGCAGGCCGACAACTGCGCTGCAGCAGTAATGGACCCGCGACTCATCCACGTGCGATAAATCCCCGTGGCGAAAGTATCGACCGCGCAATAGTCGACCGCGCCGAATTCCGCCTCGGTTTCCATCAGCACCAGTGACGCGCCGGCCACAAGCGAAGGCCGGGCCAGCGGCAACGCCACACGAAAAAAGCTTCTCCACGGGCTCAGCCCCAGCGTCCGACTGACCTCCAGCACGCAAACGGACTGCTCCAAAAAAGCAGCCCGCGCTGCAAGATACACATACGGATAGAGGACGAGGCTGAACAGCACGATCGCGCCGGGTAGAGAACGCACCTCGGGGAACCAGTAGTCGTCGCGTTGCAACTCAAACGAAGCCCGCAACCATGTTTGTACCGGGCCGCTGAATTGAAGCAGGTCTGTGTAGGAATACGCCGCCAAATACGTTGGGATCGCTAATGGCAGCAGTAGCGCCCACGTGAAAAACTTCCGGCCCGGAAACCGGCATAGTGTCACCGCCCAGGCGGTACCCGTGCCCAAGAGCAACGTACCGCCGACAACGCCGACCGCCAGGAGGACCGTATTGCGGATGTACCGGCCGAGTACGGTCTCGACCAGGTGGTCCCAGACGCCATGCGAGTCGAAAAAAACGCTCGCCATCACCACGACGATCGGCGTGGAAATCAGCGCGGCAATGGCCAGGCTCGCCAATGACCAGCCGTGCCGCACGACATGGCGACTCCAGAATGCACCCACCGTCCGCGATATTTCACTATTCAAAAGAGTTTGCGTCGCTACGTCCTGTCAAAACACTCCCTGGGCTGCTAACGCCAGCCTGCTCGGTCCATCAGGCGCACGGCATCGGAATTGTACTTACCAAATACGTGCGCTGAAACTGTGTCCTCTTTGAAAGAACCGAGGCTTTTCAAGGCAGGGACTAGCTCTACATTCTCCACGACCGGGTATTCGTAGTTGCCCGCCGCGAACAGCTCTTGGGCTTCGTCAGTGGTCAGGAACTCCACGAACTTGACGGCGTTTTCGCGATTGGGCGAAGATTTGGTCACACCGGCGCCGCAGATATTGACGTGGGTTCCGCGGTCGTTCTGGTTTGGAAAGAGCACGGCCACCTTGGCGGCCGCGGCGCGGTCAGCCGGTTCGTCCGACTTGAGCATCTGCATGTAGTAATAATGGTTCGCTACGGCGACATCCCCGACGCCTGCAGCGACGGCTCGGATTTGGTCCCGGTCTCCCCCTTGCGGTTTGCGGGCCATATTCGCCACCACGCCCTGGCACCACTGGAACGCGGCTTTTTCGCCATGGGCGTCAATTAGGAAAGCGCCGGGATAAACCGGTTTGGAGTAGCGAATGAAACATATCGCA